>NZ_CP081295.1:2145000-2825489 GCF_019711375.1 Qipengyuania aurantiaca | reverse complement strand
TGGTGACCCGTACGGGAATCGAACCCGTGTTTCAGCCGTGAAAGGGCCGCGTCCTAACCGCTAGACGAACGGGCCACATGAAAGTGGCACTGTGTGCGAATTGCAAATGCAATAACGCCACCGATGGTGACCCGTACGGGAATCGAACCCGTGTTTCAGCCGTGAAAGGGCCGCGTCCTAACCGCTAGACGAACGGGCCACGGTCCCCAGCGGGGTCGGTGGCGTGGCGGCGCAATTAGGCGGGAGCGTTCGCAGCGTCAACCCTGAAATGGGCGAGAACGCGATCAATCTGCAAAGGCGGCGTCTTCAAGATGCAATTCGGCCTGCGGACGGCTGCCCCAGTCGTCGATCTTGACCCGGCCTGCGAGCCACAGCCGGCGTCCGCGCGACCCGTGGAGCAGGGCCTGGCCCATGTCGCTTTCGGCGGCACGGAAGGCGATTCCCTTGAAGCTGCGCCCGTCCTCGCCGCTGGCGATCAGGCGCACATGGTCGGTGCCGACGATATCGCATTTGACCAGCCGTACCGGGCCGACCGCAACGCGCGGGCCGGGCCAGCCGACGCCATAGGGACCGCCGCGATCGAGCGCTTCCACGAGGTCGGGCGTAAGGCCGCCCGGCGCCACGGCAAGGTCAAGCAGCATCTCGCGATTCTCGCCCGCACGCGAGACGGGACCTTCGAGATGCGCGTCGAGCCAGTCGGAAAAGGCTTCGAGCTTGTCTTCCGCCACCGTAAGCCCGGCGGCCATGGCGTGCCCGCCGCCCTTGACCAGCAAGCCTTCCTCGCGTGCCCGGATGATCGCTGCGCCGAGGTCCACGCCGGGGATTGAGCGGCCCGAACCTTTTCCTTCGCCATTCTCGTCGAGCGCGATGACGAGCGAGGGCTTGCCGCTCTTTTCCTTGATCCGCCCGGCGACGATGCCGATCACGCCCGGATGCCATCCGCGCGCTGCGACCACATGGATGGCACGGTTGTGCTGGGCGGCAAGCTGCTCTTCAGCGGCCTGCTGCACTTCGGCTTCGATCGCGCGGCGCTCCTCGTTGAGGGCGGAGAGCTGCGCGGCGATCTGCTGCGCTTCCTCGGCGTCCTGCGTGGTCAGCAGCCTTACGCCCAGCGTCGATTCGCCCACCCGGCCACCGGCGTTGATGCGCGGCCCGAGCGCAAAGCCGAGATCGGAGCAGGCCGGTGCGCGTTTGAGGCGGCTGGCGTCGATCAACGCCGCCATGCCGATATTGTCGCGCCGCCCCATGACCTTGAGACCCTGCGCCACGAAAGCGCGGTTGAGACCGTGAAGAGCCGCGACATCGGCCACCGTGCCGAGCGCCACCACGTCGAGCAGGGCGAAGAGGTCCGGCTCCTTGCGCTCCGCGAAGAACCCTTGCGCGCGCAGCGTCCGCACGAGTGCGATGGCGAGAAGGAAGGCAACCCCTACGGCGGCCAGATGCCCATGCGCCGCGGCAAGGTCGTTTTCGTCGAGCCTGTTCGGGTTCACCAGCGCAGCAGCGCGCGGCAGTTCGGGCGAGCACTTATGGTGGTCGACCACGATCACGTCGACGCCCGCATCGCTCGCCATCGCCAGCGCCTCATGCGCCATCGCGCCGCAATCGACGGTCACGATCAGGCTGGAACCCGCTTCGGCGAGCTTGACCAGAGCTTCACCCGATGGGCCGTAGCCTTCGAGCAAGCGGTCGGGGATGTAGTATTCGGCCTCCACGCCGAGATCGCGCAGCAGGCGGATGAGCAGCGCCGAACTGGTCGCCCCGTCGACATCGTAATCGCCGTAGATCGTGATCCGCTCGTTCGACAGCACCGCCTGCGCGATACGGTCGGCGGCGGTCTCCATGTCGTTGAATTCGGACGGGTCGGGCAGGAAATCGCGCAGGGTTGGCGAAAGGTGGCGCTGCAGATCGTCCTGCGCCACGCCGCGCGCCAGCAAGATTTGCCGGACGATCGCATCGGCATCACCGAAATGCCCCTGGCCGAGATCCATGTTGCCGCCACGCCAGCGCCAGGCGCGGCCGGTGAGCGAGTTCGAGACGCCGAAGATATGGGGAAGGGCGGTGGAAGCCATGCTCGGCCAATACCGCCACCACACGAGCCGGAGCAAGGCGCTTGCGTTGACAATCGACAGGAGCGGCATAGACCACGAGGGCATGGCCGACCGACATCTCCTGATCATTTGGCACAGCCGCACGGGAAGCTGCGAGGCGCTGGCCGAGGCGGCCTTTGAGGGTGCTGGCAACCACGCGCGGATCATGCGCGCAGCCGAAGTCCAGCCTCGGCATCTCGTCGCGGCCGACGGCTTCCTTTTCGTTTGTCCCGAAAACCTCGCCAGCATGAGCGGCGAGATGAAGGAGATGTTCGACCGCTGCTATTACCCGGTGCTCTCCAAGATCAATGGTCGCGCTTATGCTACGATCATCGCGGCGGGCACCGATGGCGAATGGGCGCAAAAGCAGATCGACCGGATTGCCAAGGGCTGGCGGTTGAAGCGCGTTGCCGAGCGCAAGATCGTCGACACGGGCGCACAGACGGAGGCGGAGATCCTCGCGCCCAAGGCGATAGCGCAGGATGACTTGGACGAAGCACGCGACATGGGCGCTGCCTTGGGTCAGGGGATTGCGGAAGGTATCTTCTGACTGGCGAGATTGCGCCGGATCGGAGGTAACACCCAATTCCAGACTCGACGAGGGTGCTGGAAACAGGCAAGAATCGCAGCAGGGATTGAAACGGGGGAAATAGGCTTGGCGCCTTTGCGGCACACTGACGGCGCTGGGCCGAACGCCTCCACGGCTGCGCTGTTTCTGCTTTTCGAGCCGAAGCAACGGCCGGATAGAGGCGCGGTGATCGCCGCAATGGAGCAGATCCCGCTGGCCAGCGTGATCCACGATCCGCGCGCAAAAGGCTCGCCGGACAGCGCGGCGTCGTCGCATCGCGAGTTTGCGGACCACGACTGGCTGGAATTTCTGTTGGCCGGGCTTAGTTTCGACCTGCTCGGAATGGCGCCCGGACCCTATATGAACCTGCCGCAGGACGCTCAGGCGATTGGTTTCGATTCCGGGTTCGACCCGCATTCCGGCGAGGCGCTTGCGCTCGTCCCCGGACCGCACATCGCTGATGATGCCAGCAGCCTCCCGATCGTGCGCGCGTGGCTGCAACTGGCGTGCGATCTGGTGGAGAAACTGGGCAGGGTAGAGGCTGTGTGCTGGGGTCCGGCACGGCTGGTCACACCCGCTTCGATGTTTCTGGCCGGCGTCAGAGGCTGGCTTTCGGGCGGACCGTTTCCTGCGCTCAATCTGGTCGCGACGGAAAGCGCGGAGGATAACCGGGTACAGAGCCGGGGGCTGGACTATCTCATCGGACAGGAAGTGTTGCTCGATGCAACGCTTTCGGACGACCGGATCGCGGCAGCAAAACTCCTAGCTCGGCTGGCGCACAGGCTGACCGGGGAAGGGGCAGTGCAGGATGTCCGGCAGCTGGCGCTGGAGGATGGGAGCGCCTTTGTGCTGACGCCTTCGCAAAGTGGCACCGTCCTAGAGGTATCCCGTATGTAGACGGTCGCTCGGTGGGGGTCGCAATCGAACACAAGGCGCGCGGCAGGCTGCCGTTTCGCAGCGTCAATCGGCGCGGGACACCGGGGTATGATCCGGGCCTGCAGCGGCACCACCTCCTGCCCCGCCAGCTTCTCTCGCGCCGTTGCTTCGCGACCATGTTCGAAGCCCTGGGAGTCGAGGCGATGGGCTTCGACGATTTCCGCGCCAACGGCGTCCTGCTCCCCGCGCGCGAGGAGGCGGTGTGGCGCACGCTCCTCCCACTCCATCGCGGGCCGCATCGCGACTATAACGGCATGGTGATCGACCGCGTAGGCCGGATCGAAAGCGCATGGGCGGTCTATCGTCGCTGCGATCCCCAAAAAGCGGGCGGCCAGGCGCTGATGCAGCTGGGACTGCTGCAAGGCGCGCTGAGGCGTCGCCTCTTCGACCAGTCCCGCCCGATCATGCTCAACCGCCGCGATCCCTCGTCGCGCCAGCCCGATTTTCGCGAGCTCGACGCGATGGCCGAAGCGCTGTGGGCGGCGGCCGCCTAAGCGGTGCGCGCCGCGAGCGCTTCCTTGGCTGCGATGTATTCCGCTTCCAGCCGCGCGACCATATCCTCGACAGGCCCGACTGATTTGACCGTGCCGATGCCCTGGCCCGAACCCCAGATGTCCTTCCAGGCCTTGGCCTTGGTGTTGCCGCCGCTGCCGAAGTTCATCTTCGAAGGGTCGCTGGTGGGGAGGTCGTCGGGATCGAGCCCGGCGTTCTCGATGCTCGAGCGCAAATAGTTGCCGTGCACGCCGGTGAAGAGGTTGGAATAAACGATCCCGTCGGCGCTGCCTTCGACAATACCCTGCTTGTAGCCATCGACCGCGTTGGCTTCCTCGGTCGCGATCCAGGGCGAGCCGATATAGGCGAAGTCCGCGCCCAGCGCCTGCGCGGCGAGGATCGAGCGGCCATGCGCGATCGAGCCGGAGAGCGCGACCAGCCCGTCGAACCATTCGCGGATTTCCTGCATCAGCGCGAAGGGGCTGAGCGTGCCGGCATGGCCGCCCGCACCGGCTGCCACGGGGATGAGCCCGTCCGCACCCTTCTCGATCGCCTTCCTCGCGAAACGGTTGTTGATCACATCGTGCATGGTGATTCCGCCCCAGCCTCGCACGGCGTTGAAGATTTCCTCACGCGCGCCGAGCGAGGTGATGACAAGCGGCACCTGCCACTTGGCGCAGGTCGCCATGTCCGCCTCGATCCGGTCGTTCGAACGGTGGACGATCTGGTTGACCGCGAAGGGGGCCGCGGGGCGATCCGGATTGTCGCGATTGTGCGCGGCCAGTTCCTCGGTGATCCGGTGGAGCCACTCGTCCAGCTCGCTTTGCGGACGCGCGTTGAGCGCCGGGAAGCTGCCGACTATGCCGGCCTTACACTGCGCGATGACCAGTTCCGGCCCGGAAACGATGAAGAGCGGCGAACCGATGACAGGGATACGCAGCTTGTCGAAGGGGGCGGGCAGGGTCATGCGGGGCTAGCTCCTTATGTGATGTCGGCGCAGGGCGTATGGCCATGCGCGCGGCTTGTCGAGAGTGACGTTACGTAAACGTCAACTCGTGGGAAGGACGTGCTCGATGCCGTAGGTCTTCGCCGCCGTGCCGGCGAAAAGCGCGCGCCGCTCGTCTTCGGAATGGCTGTGGGAGAGGCGCTTGAAGGCGTTCCACAAGACCTCGTAGCTCGCGCCCCAGCGGTCGACCGGATAGTTGGATTCGAACATGCACCGCCCAGGCCCGAAGGCATGGATGCAGGTTTCGATATAGGGCCGCCAGAGCCCGGCGAGATGCTCGGAAGTATGGCCCTTCATCGGGCCGTCTTCGGGCAGGCCGCAGAACGCCATCGCCAGCCCGCCGAGCTTGACCTGCACATTCGGGCATTCGGCCAGCGCGTGGATCGACTGGCGCCAGCGGTCGAAGTTCTCGTGAAGCTTGCCGCGATAGCAGGCGATGTTGAGCGGCGTGCCGCAATGGTCGAGCACGATGGTCTGGCCGGGAAAGGCGCGTGCCAGGTCCAGCACGTCGCCAAGCTGCGGCTCCAGCAACCAGGCGTCGAAGGTGAGGCCGTAGCCTGCATAGGCCGCGAACCCTTCGCGAAACGCGTCGGAGAGGTAGAGGCCCTCGGGCGCGTGGAAGGGAGGGCCGAGCACTTCGGGATCGGCATCCCAGGCGGCGGCGTGACGGATACCCCGAAACCGCCCGTTGCCCGCCGCGATGAGCGCCTCGATCACCGGCTTTACCGCATCGCCCAAGGTCAGGTCCGCATGGCCGACGATCCCGGCGCAAGGGCGGTAATCGCCATAGAGGCCGCTGGCCCCTTGCGCGGTGACGCCGTTCACGAACTCGACTTCGCCCACGCTCTTCATCGCGTCGTCGCGGCCTGCGTCGTAGAAGGCGCCGCATTCCATGAAGACCGTGCCGACGATGTTGTGGCCACCTTCCAGCCCGCCGCGCGTGTCCTGCTGGAGCTCGTCGAAAGTGTAGTAGGCCGCGCCTGCAATCGCTTCGATGAAGTCGTGGCGCGGTTCGGGGAAGGCGGGGACCAGTGGGCGCAGGTCCCAGAGGTGGTGGTGCGGATCGATGATCGGCAGGTCGGGATCGATGATCTCTTCGCTCATGTCGCGGCTCCTCTCAGGCCATTCCTACAGCTTGGAGCGCATGGAGCACGGTACGGTAAGAAAATCCAGTGGCCGCGTGAAACCCGCAGGAATGCGTGGGCTGAGGAGAGAGGGAGCGCGGCCATAAGCACCGTCTGGCGCATGGCGTGAATGTAGGAAAGGGGGCTTGGCTGAACGGCGCAGCCGATCACTCGCCCGGCATGTATCCGCCTTGCGAAACCAGTAGGCGGCGGATCTCGGCAGAGTCGAGTTCCTCGACCTCGGTGTTGACCGAAAGGAAGATCCGGCCGCGCTTGATCTCGCGTTCGTAAAGAGTGGCGGAAACCCCGTCGACATCGTGGTCGGTGAGCATCTTGGCAATCGCTCCGCCGGTTGCGCCGATGACGGAGCTGACCGCCGCGACGGGGGCGATCGAGGAACTCGCCAAGGCCCCGGCCACGGCAACGGGTCCGAGCCCGGGGATCATCAGGACGCCCACGCCGAGCACGGCGCCTGCGACACCGGCTCCGGTAATTGCGCCTGCCACGCTGCCGGGGCTGTACCCCTTTTGGCGCTGGTATTTTTCTTCGAGATATTCGCTTGCTCGCCACAGCATTGAAATTGAGTCCTCGCTCACCCCTTCGACCGTCAGCAGCGTCACGGCGCGCGTAGCGGCTTCGGGCTGGTCGAAGATCGCGGTGACGAGGTGCTGCCTGTCGCGCGCCATTTCATCGCGTGCGCGGAGGAAGGCTTTCGAGAAACGCTCCCGCTCGCGCTCGCTCTTGAAGCTGGCGCGCAGTCCGGCGGAATCATGGAGCTTCTGGACACTGGGTGTCTGCACCTTGGCGAAGAGCGTGCGCAGCAGCATTTCCACCGTGGTGCGCCGCAGCTTCTGGTCGGTCCCGCGGTTTATCCATTCGAGACTGTCGGGCCGCGGATGCGCGTCGTCCAGATAGTACAGCGCAGGCAGTTCCTCTGCCTTCACCACGTAAGCGTGCGCGGGTCCCCCAGTATCGCCCATATGATCACGGTTAACGCAAAAGCAACGAATTGACAAAGCTTCTTTGGCGCCAGTCCAGAAAAGGGAATTGCCTTTCGAGAGGTCAGAAATCGTAAACGCCTGTTTGGTATCGGATCTGCGGTTTAGGGGGATTCGTCATGACATTCGGACGCAAGGGCGCAGAGTTGGATACGGGCCGAGGTTCGCTGGGGGGTTTCGCAAATCCTGCGCCAGCGCGACGCTGGACGGCGCATGTGGAAGCCGACGAAGATTACGACGAGTACGAAGAAGTCGGTGAAAGCCTGTCGCGCAAGATGCGCCTTGCGGTCATCGGCGTGTCGATCCTGCTGGGGGTCCTGACGCTCGACGCGCTGGCGGCCGGGACCAGCATGATCACCCCGCTGCCCGATGGTGCCAGCTTCTATGCCAGCGTAACCGGCGCGGCCCTGGGGCTGCTGATCGGCGGCTATCTCTGGCTGACCAAGCCCGGCATGCGGGGCATTCGCATCACGCTCGGCATGCTGATCGGCTTTCCGCTGTTTATCGGCGCCTGGAGCAACATGATGCTGTGGCGCGCGGTCGAGCATGTCCATTTCGACTTTTCCGACGCGAAGTGGGAGCAGGCGGCTTATCCGGTCGAATATTTCAGCACGCCGTCGCGCCGCAGCTTTGGCTTCGACCGCTATTCGGTGGAAATCGATCCCTTCGATGTCGGCGGCAACACCGACATTCCGCTGCCCGAATGGCAGTGGGAGATGTATTATCTCCATCGCGACAGCCTGTGCGTGGTGGTCGAGCAGCGCAAATCGAAGGGCGGTCACATCCAGGTGAAAACCGACGGTAGCCTCAAATGGTCCGAACCCGAACCGGTCCAGTTCGTCCCTTGTCGCTGAGGTTCAGCCGCTAACCGCCGAATTGGCCGCGCTTAGCACGGCGCGGACGCTGGCTGTGGCGACGTCTTCGTCGATGCCGACGCCCCAGATGGTGCGCCCGTCCGGCGTGCGGCACTCGAGATAGGCGGCCGCGCGGGAATCGCGGCCCGTGGTCAGCGCGTGTTCGGTGTAATCGACGATTTCCAGCGCAAGGCCGAAGCTTTCCTCAATCGTCGAAAGGACGCTGGAGATCAGGCCGTTGCCGCGGCCTGAAACGCTCTGTTCCTGGCCCTGCACCGCGATCGTGCCGCTTAATAGGCGCGTGCCGTCCGTCGCGCGGCGCTCTTCGTAATCGACGAGCTGGAAGTGCTTCTTCTCGGTTTGGACGTGGTAGGCGGACTTGAACGCCTCCCATATGTCGGGCGCGCCCAATTCGCGGCCAAGTTCGTCCGCCATTCGCTGAACATGGGGAGAGAAATCGGCCTGCATTTTCTTGGGCAGCTTGAGGCCCTGGTCCTGCTCGAGCACCCAGGCGAAACCCCCCTTGCCGGATTGCGAATTGACGCGGATCACCGCCTCGTAGCTGCGGCCGAGATCGGCGGGGTCGATGGGCAGGTAGGGGACGCGCCAATGGGGATCGTTCTGCAGTTCGTTGGCGGCAAAGCCCTTTTTGATGGCATCCTGGTGACTGCCGGAGAACGCCGTGTAGACCAGCTCGCCGCCATAGGGGTGGCGCTGGTGGACGGGCAGTTCGTTGCAATACTCGACCGTCTCGATGACGCGGTCGATGTCGGAGAAGTCGAGCTTCGGGTCGACGCCCTGCGTGTACATATTCAAGGCCATGGTCACGAGGCAGCAATTGCCGGTGCGCTCGCCATTGCCGAACAGGCAGCCCTCGACGCGGTCCGCGCCCGCCATCAGCGCCAGCTCTGCTGCCGCCACGCCCGTGCCGCGATCGTTGTGGGTGTGGAGGCTGATCACCGCGCTCTCGCGCTTGGGCAGGTTGCGGATGAAATACTCGACCTGGTCGGCGTAGATATTGGGTGTGGCCGCCTCCACCGTGGCGGGCAGGTTGAGGATGATCGGGTGTTCGGGCGTGGGGGCGAGGACCTCCATCACCGCCTCGCAAACCTCGAGGCTGAAATCGAGTTCGGCGGTCGAGAAGGTTTCCGGGCTGTACTGAAAGTGCCAGTCGGTGCCGGGCTGCTTGCCCGCTTCGTCGCGCATGACCTTGGCGCCGTGCACCGCGATGTCGCGCACCTGGTCCTTCGTCATGCCGAAAACCACCTCGCGCCAGGCGGGGCTGACGGCGTTGTAGAGATGGACGATGGCCGCGCGCGCGCCGGTGAGGCTGGCGAAGCTGGTGCGGATCAGATCCTCGCGGCTCTGCGTCAGGACCTGCACGATCACGTCGTCGGGGATGCGGCCGGATTTCACGAGGCCCGAGATGAAATCGAACTCGGTCGCGCCCGCGCTGGGGAAGCCGACCTCGATTTCCTTCACGCCGACTTCCACCAGCAGGTCGAAGAAGCGGTTCTTCTTGTGCGCGTCCATCGGGTCGACGATCGCCTGGTTGCCGTCGCGCAGGTCGGTGCTGAGCCAGCGGGGCGGGGCGGTGATGGTGCGCGTGGGCCATTGCCGGTCGGTCAGGGGGACCTGCGGGAAGGGCGAATATTTGACGCTCGGGTCGCTGAGCATGGGCATCGGGAGGTACTCGTGTCGGTTACTGCGGCTGGTGGCGGGTCCCTTGGGTGCGCGGCGCACCTAGCTGGCACGCCAATATCACGCCCAAGGGCGGGTAAGTCGCAGGATTAGTCCGAGACGGGTCATGCCATGCTGCATTGCGCAATCTTGCCGCGTTTTCAAGCTCTGCTTTGCGAATTTATCGAAAGCGCAGCCGTTCGCGGTTCAATTGTTGCACCGAAGTGACGCCCATGAGCCGCATCGCGCGCTCGATCTCCTCCTTGAGGATGGTGAGGGCGCGCTCGACGCCCTCCTGTCCCGCCGCGGCGAGCGCGTAGAGGTATAGCCGTCCGCCCGAGGCCGCCGTCGCCCCCATGGCGAGGCTTTTCATGACATGCGTGCCGCGCCGCACACCGCCGTCGAGGATGATCTCGATTTCGCCGCCGACCGCATCGACGATCTCCTTGAGCTGGTCGAAAGGCGCGCGGCTGCCGTCGAGTTGGCGGCCGCCATGGTTGGAAATCCAGATCGCGTCGGCACCGATCTCCACCGCGCGGCGCGCATCGGCAACGCTCATCACGCCCTTCAATGCGAGGGTCCCGCCCCAGTCCTGACGGATGCGCGCGGCGGTGTCCCAATCCATGCCGGTGTCGAGCATGGTGTTGAAGTATTCCTGGATGCTGACCGCCTTGCCGCTGCCCTCGCTGACATAGCCGTCGAGATTGGGCAGGCGGAACTTCGGCCCGAAGACATAATCCAGCGTCCAACGCGGCCGCGTGGCGTAGCTCCACAGCGAGGATGCGGAAAAACGGGGCGGGGTGGTGAAGCCCGAGCGCAGGCAGCGTTCGCGCTTGCCGGATACGATGGTGTCCACAGTCAGCGCCAGCGCATCGAAATCGGCGGCCTTGCAACGCTCGATCATGCTGGCGTTGAGCCCCTTGTCCTTATGGACATAGAGCTGGAACAGCTTGGGCGCGCTGGTGAGGGCGGCGATTTCCTCGATCGAATGGGTGGCGAGGCTGGATATGCCAAACCACACGCCGAAGTTTTCCGCCGCCTTCGCCACCGCCCGCTCGCCATCGCGGTGGAAAGCCCGCTGGAGCGCGGTGGGGCTGAGCATGAGCGGCAGTTCGCTGCGGCAGCCCATGATGGTGCAACTGGTGTCGATCCGCTCCACCCCGGCGAGCACGTCGGGGACGAGGTCGACCTCTTCGAAGGCGGAGGTGTTGCGCGCCTTGGTCAGCTCGTCGTCCGCCGCGCCGTCGATATAGTCGAACACCGGCCAGGGCAGCTGCTTCTTCGCGAGGCGGCGGAAATCGTCGATGTTATGGCAATCGGAGAGCCTCACGCGCCTTCGACCCCGAACAGGCTGTTGAGCTCGTCCATCGAATAGCGCCGGGCGATGTTGAAGCGCTGGCCGCTGCTGCGCTTGAAGGCCTCGTAGCGCGGGTCGACCGGCAGGCAGGCCTCGCCGCAGGCCAGTTCGGTCGCCTCATCCTGCCAGCGGTTGTGCCAGATGCGCCCGCCCGGCGTGCCGACGAAGCCATCGATCCGCGCGTCGATATCGGTCGCAAGATCGAGGCTGGAGGGAATTTCCGAGGCGTATTGCGTGTCGAAGCCGCCATGCGAATGGAAGCTCGCCACCACGTGATAGCCCAGCGGTACACCCCAATCGAGCGCGCAGGCCGCCCGTTCGCCGGCATAGATTTTCGAGGTCTGGAGATTGCCCTCCTCGTCTTCGAAAATGACGCCGCAATATTCCTGGTTGTTGGCAATCGAGCGCGGCTGGATTTCGGCGAGCGTTGCGCGGGCGTAATCGGTAAGGGCGCTGGTGCTCACCACCCGTTCGCGGGCCGGCGCGCGCTCGCGGGTCAGCTGCGCGTAGACGATGGCAGCAAAAGCCACCGCGCACAGGGCATAGACGGCAGGGTGCGCGGCGGAAATTCTCATGGAATGAGTGAAAGCGGCTGCCTACGCGCTTTGCAAGGCCTGCCGTTCGGTTTCCGTCAGACGGTGCGGTTCGCTGATCGGCTCCAGCGTCTTGGGATCGAACAACGGATTGCGCCGACGGTCACCGGAAAAGATGTCTTTCACCAGCCGCTTGAAGAAGCTGCGCAGGAGCGCATTCATCGACAGCGGCTGAAGGCCGGTCGTATCTCCCGGCGCATCGGCGAGGTGGAGATGCCCCATCGGCTCGCCCAGAGCCGCGCGTCCTTCCGCATCGGCGTTGGCCAACAGCACGGTGGTGTAGGGCAGCTTGCCGTTGGCGTATGTGTTGAACATCGGCGTGTTGCAGCAGCTGGCGTACCAGCGCAGCGTCGGCTTGTCGGTCATGTGAAGACCGGCGAGCTTGTCCTTGCCGTGCTGGAAGGAAAGGCGGGCGCAGCGCGACTGGTACAGGGCCGTACCCCCATTGGCCTCGAGAATGCGATTCTCTTTGCCGAGGTACTTGGGTACGGATTGGCAATCCTCGCAATGGCAGTAAACGAAGTCACCTTCGTCCTTCGTCGCCTTTTCAACGCTGGCCTTCACCTCTCCGCAAGCGCAGGACAGTTTCAATGTTTCCGACACCCGCTGTCTCCCCTCAGCCCTAATACGCTAACAAAAGCGCGTGTTCTTTACTCGTTCGTTAGTAACAGTCCACCTTCGTGATGACGTTATTTTCATCGAGGATGATGTTGAGGCGCCCGTTTGAAAGATCTTCGGTATAAGCGGTCTCGGGCGGGAGCCAACGCAATTCGCGCACCGCAACCTCCTCCAGTTCCGCGCGCACGGCCGGGGTGCCGAGCCTGCCGACATAGGCCGCGGCGCGATCCGCTCCGCAAGTTTCCGGCAGGATGCCATGGCAATTGCTGCCTTCCGGGCGATCGTCGGATGCCCAAGGGGGGCAGCTGTCGGGAGCCTGCCAACTAACCTTCGGCTCTTCCGCAGTGCTGTCGGCGACCGGCGTTTCGCCCGGCATCGGCTGCGCGTCGTCGGGCGGCGTGGTTTCGGTGCAGGCGCAAAGGATCAGGGCGCTGCCCGATAGAAATGCGGTCCTGGCCGCGAGAATGAAAGTCATCGAAGTCCCTCCCCTGTCGCGTTCAATACTTCGAGCTTTCATCCCCTTGGCTGAACGGCAGTTTAATTCTTGTCCTTGTCGACCAGCTTGTTGGCACCGATCCACGGCATCATCGCGCGGAGCTGCGCGCCGGTCTTTTCGATCGGATGCGCGGCGGCGGCCTTGCGGCTGGCCTTGAGTTCGGGCTGGCCCGCCTGGTTGTCGAGCACGAAGTCCTTCACGAAGCGGCCCGACTGGATGTCCTTGAGCACGCGGCCCATTTCCGCCTTGGTCTCTTCGGTGATGATGCGCGGACCGGTCTTGATGTCACCGTATTCCGCGGTGTTCGAGATCGAATAGCGCATGTTGGCGATGCCGCCTTCGTAGAGCAGGTCGACGATCAGCTTGGTTTCGTGGAGGCATTCGAAATAGGCCATTTCGGGCGCGTATCCGGCTTCGACCAGCGTTTCGAACCCGGCCTGGATGAGGTGGGTGATACCGCCGCACAGCACCGCCTGTTCGCCGAAGAGGTCGGTTTCGCACTCTTCCTTGAAATCGGTTTCGATGATGCCCGAACGGCCGCCTCCGACGGCGCTGGCGTAGGAAAGCGCGAGCTGCTTGGCGAAGCCGTTGCCGCCCGACTGGTTCGACTCCTGATGGACCGCGATGAGGCAGGGCACGCCGCCGCCCTTAATATATTCGCCGCGAACGGTGTGACCCGGACCCTTGGGCGCAATCATGATGACATCGACATCGGCGGGCGGGTCGATCAGGCCGAAGTGGATGTTGAGACCGTGGGCGAAGGCGAGCGCAGTGCCGGGGCGCATCTTGCCCGCGACTTCATTGGCGTAGATCGCCGCCTGATGCTCGTCGGGTGCGAGGATCATCAGCACGTCCGCCCATTCGGCGGCCTCGGACACTGTCTTCACGGTGAAGCCAGCGCCTTCGGCTTTCTTCGCCGTGGCCGAACCTTCGCGCAGCGCGATGACGACCTCGCCGACCCCGCTGTCGCGCAGGTTCTGGGCGTGTGCGTGGCCCTGGCTGCCATAGCCGACGATCGCGACTTTCTTGTCCTTGATCAGCTGCTGGTCGCAATCGGCATCGTAATAGACTTGCATTGGATTCCTCGTTCTAGTTTGCGCCCCTACTCGGCAGAAGGGCCGCGCATCATTCCTACGATCCCCGAGCGACCGACCTCGACGAGGCCGAGTTCGCGCATCAGGGCGATGAAACTATCCACCTTGTCGGGCGAGCCGGTGAGCTCGAACACGAAGCTTTCGGTGGTGGTGTCGACGACATTGGCGCGGAACAATTCGGCAATGCGCAGCGCCTCGACGCGCGCGTCCCCTTTTCCGGCCACCTTCACCAGCGCCAGCTCGCGCTCGACATGCGCGCCGCTTTCGGTGAGGTCGATGACCCGATGCACAGGCACCAGCCGTTCGAGCTGGGCGCGGATCTGGTCGATGACCGGCTCGGGTCCGCGCGTCACCACGGTGATGCGGCTGATCGCGTGGTCCTCGGAAATGTCCGCCACGGTCAGGCTATCGATATTGTAGCCGCGCGCGGTGAAAAGGCCGGATATCTTCGCAAGGATACCCGCCTCGTTGTCGACGATGACATTGAGCACGTGCCGCTCGGAGGATTGCTCGGCGATTTTCATGCACCGCGGTCCTGCCACACGGGCGCGAACATGCGGCCAGCGCCGTCATACTCGCCAATGAACTGGCGGCCGCGGCGCACGGCTTCGAAATTCTCGGTCTGGCGCGAGAGGTCCAGCCCCTCGTCGATGAGCAACCAACTGCCGTCTTTCTGCTCCTGCGCCACATCGACGCCGAGGAAGCGCTGGCCGGTTTCTTCAATCCAATCGAGCAGCAGCTCCGCATTCTCGCGCGTGTACCAGTTGCGGCGCTGCGCCTTGGCGGCGAGCGCCGCGGGGAGTTCCTTGGAAATAACCATTATACGAGTGCCTTCGCTTCGTCGTCCATCGTGCCGCCGACCTGGTCGCCGTAGAGCAGCATGTCGGTATGCGCCGCGCCGCTGGGGATCATCGGGAAGCAGTTCGCTTCCTTGGCCACCTGGCAATCAACGATGACCGGCCCGTCATGCGCGAGCATCGCCTCGATGCCTGCATCGAGCTGGCTTTCGTCCTCGATGCGGATGCCTTTCCAGCCGTATGCCTCGGCCAGCTTCACGAAGTCGGGGAGGCTGTCCGAATAGCTGTTCGAATAGCGGCTTTCATAGGTAAGTTCCTGCCACTGGCGGACCATGCCCATATATTCGTTGTTGAGGATGAACACCTTCACCGGCAGGCGGAACTGGCTCGCCGTGCCAAGCTCTTGGATGTTCATCTGGATGCTCGCCTCGCCCGCAATGTCGATGACGAGGCTGCCCGGATTACCCAGCTGCGCGCCGATGGCTGCGGGCAGGCCGTAGCCCATCGTACCGAGACCGCCGCTGGTGAGCCACTTGTTCGGGCCCATGAAGCCGAAATACTGCGCCGCCCACATCTGGTGCTGGCCGACTTCGGTGGTGATGATGGGATCGCGGTCCTTGGTCAGCGCGAAGAGGCGTTCAATGCTCTTCTGCGGCATGATCTGCTCGGACTTCTCGGGATAGGCGAGACAGTCGCGCGCCTTCCAGCCGAGGATGCGCGCCTTCCATTCGGAAAGATCACGGCCCTTGCGGCTGCCCCAGCCTTCGAGAAGCTGGTCGAGCACATGACCGCAGTCGCCCACTATACCGAGGTCGACGGGGACAATCTTGTTTATCTGCGCGCGGTCGATGTCGATGTGGATTTTCTTGGCCTCGGGCGCGAAGGCGTCGAGCCTGCCCGTCACACGGTCGTCGAAGCGCGCGCCCACGGCCACGATCAGGTCGGCGCGGTTCATTGCCATGTTGGCTTCGTAGGTGCCGTGCATGCCCAGCATGCCGAGCCAGTCAGGATGATCGGCCGGAAACGCCCCGAGACCCATCAGCGTGCTGGTCACCGGCGCGCCGGTTGCGTGCTGGAGCTTGCGCAAGAGTTCGGAGGCGCGAGGGCCTGCATTGATCACGCCGCCACCGGTGTAGAACACGGGACGTTCCGCAGCGGCGAGCACCTCAACCGCCTCGGCAATCTCGTCCGCCGCGCCCACCATGCGCGGCTGATAGCGGTGCGAGGGCAGGGGGGCTTCGTCCTGCTCGCTCCAGCTGGCGAGCGCGATCTGCACGTCCTTGGGGATGTCCACGACGACCGGGCCGGGCCGTCCCGTGGTAGCGATGCGGAAGGCTTCCTCGATAGTGGCGCGCAGTCGCTCGGGGTCTTTCACGAGGTAATTGTGCTTGGTGCAGTGGCGGGTGAGGCCGACCGTATCCGCTTCCTGGAACGCGTCGGTCCCGATCAGGGCGGTCGGCACCTGGCCGGTGATCACCACCATGGGGATCGAATCCATATAGGCATCGGCAATTCCGGTTACCGCATTGGTGGCCCCGGGGCCGGAAGTGACGAGCACCACGCCGGGCTTGCCGGTAGAGCGGGCATAGCCTTCCGCCGCATGCGCCGCGCCCGCTTCATGGCGGACGAGGATATGACGGATGTCGTCGTCGGCAAAGAGTTCGTCATAGATCGGCAGCACCGCACCACCGGGATAGCCGAACACGAATTCGACTCCCTGTCGCTTGAGGCATTCGATCAATATGGCAGCTCCGCTGCGCTCTTCCGACACGGGTTTCCTCCATTCCTAGGCACAAATCGGCCCGGCGCTGGGGTCGTAGCGCCGGGCCGACTGGAGCTTCGGTATGGGAAACGAACAGCGTTCTGTCAACTTGTTTTGCGCAACAATGATACAAGAATGTCGTATTCATCGATAGTTTTCTTATCATCGCGCGGCCACGATCCCGGCGGCTGGTGCCTGAACCAAGTATATTGCCGCTTGGCGTACTGGCGTGTCGCGCGCTGGCCAGCGACGATACATTCATCCCGCGATAGATCGCCTTGGAGGAGGGCTGCGATCTCGGGCACACCGATGGCCCGCATGACCGGAAGCGAGGGATCGAGCTGGCGCGCCAGCAGCGCCTCGACCTCACCGATGGCCCCGCCGTCGAGCATCAGGACGAAGCGCCGGTCGCACCGCTCGTAAAGCCACTCACGTGCGGGCAGGAGGAGCAGAGGGTGAAGGTCGATCTGGGACCCGATCCCGCCCGTCTTTTGCGCCTGCCATTCCTTCAAGGAGCGTCCGGTCGAGCGCACGACTTCCAGCGCCCGCGTCGTGCGCGAAGCGTCGGCGGGCGCAAGGCGGGAGGCGGCCTCCGGGTCCTCCGCTTCCAGTGCCGCGCGCGCTTCTCCTTGCGACAAGGCACGCACCTGCTCGCGGATAGCGGGATCGATCTCGGGCACCGGGGCGATGCCTTCAAGCAGCGTGCGCATGTAGAGGCCCGTCCCGCCGCACAGAATCGGTACCGCGCCTTCTGCATGCAGGCTCGCGATCTCGCGTTTCGCCGCCGCGGCCCAGTCGGCTGCTGAGCAAGGCGTCGCCCCGTCCCAGGCGCCGAACAGGCGGTGCTCTATCCCGCCCATGTCCTCTTGGCTCGGGCGGGCCGAAAGGACGCGCAGATCGGCGTAGACCTGCGCACTGTCGGCGTTGAGCACCACGGCCTTCTTCCCTTGAGCCTCAAGCCGCTGCCCCAGACGCACGGCGAGATCGCTCTTGCCGCTGGCGGTCGGCCCTGCAATGAGCGCGACAGGTGGCAATTCAGGGGACGTATTGATGCTCATCGCACGGCTGATAGCAGAGGCTTCGGGTGTGGAAACCCGCCTCGACGCAGCGAGCGAGGCGCTCGGCAAGGCCGGTATGCCGGTGGCCGCGGCCGCCATGCTCGATTTCTGCAGCGATGTGCTCGAAGTCTCCCTGCCGCAGGGCGACGCGAAACAGGTCGCGGCTATCCTGACCGAGCATTTCGGCGAGAGCGACCTGCTGGTGGCCGATCACGCGATCGAAATCCCCCACCTCTTCGTGTCGGACATGGATTCGACGATGATCGGACAGGAATGCATCGACGAACTGGCCGATTTCGCGGGCATCAAGGACAAGGTCGCCGAGATCACGGAGCGCGCCATGCGCGGCGAGCTCGAGTTCGAAAGCGCGCTGCGCGAGCGCGTGGGCCTGCTCGAAGGGCTGGGCGAACGCGCGATCGACAATTGCCTTGCCGAGCGTATCGCCCCGGTGTCGGGCGCGCGCACGCTGGTGCAGACTTTGAAGTCGAAGGGCTGTCGCACGGTCCTCGTCACCGGCGGCTTCCACCATTTCGCCGATCGCGTGGCCGATCAACTCGGTTTCGAACGCGTGGTCGGCAACCGGCTCGCGGTGGCCAACGGCCAACTGACGGGCGCGCTGGCCGGGCCGGTCAGCGATGCCTCGACCAAACTCGCCACGCTCGAAGAAGAGCGCGGCAAACTGGGCGAGGGCGCGCGTGTGCTCGCCACCGGAGATGGCGCCAACGACATCCCGATGATCGAAGCGGCAGATTACGGCATCGCCTATCGCGCCAAGCCCAAGGCGCGCGATGCGGCCAACGGGCGGATCGTAAGCGAGGACCTGACAGGCGTGCTGAAACTGCTCGGCATTCCGGAGACTGAATGGGTGATGGGCTAACTTCGGTTTTGTTTCGGAACCGAAAGCTGATATTGACACTTTTGTCAGTAGAGGCACGCCCATGAGCCAGCAGATGAACCCCGTTTCCGATATCGAATGCGCCAGCGACGGCACGATCCTGCGCGACCCGCGTCGCCCCGAGCCTAAGTATTCGCTGCCCAAGGCCTATGGCCATTTCCGCGACCTGCTGAAGGACAAGGAAGAAACCAGCCACGTCTTCAAGATTTTCGAATCGCTGCCGAGCAAAAGCTTCATGCCCCGCGTACGGGCGCTGACGCTGAGCGAGCATGGCGAAAAGCTGCGTGTCGACGAACCCTATCTCCCGCCCATCCTCGATGACCATGCGGCCCTGCGCAAACTGCCCAAGGGCAGCGTGGCGCACGCCTATTGCGACTTCATGGAAAGCGAAGGCCTGTCG
Organism: Qipengyuania aurantiaca; assembly: GCF_019711375.1. Classification (NCBI taxonomy): domain Bacteria; kingdom Pseudomonadati; phylum Pseudomonadota; class Alphaproteobacteria; order Sphingomonadales; family Erythrobacteraceae; genus Qipengyuania; species Qipengyuania aurantiaca. The sequence goes on along the minus strand of NZ_CP081295.1, from coordinate 2,806,674 downwards.
GCTGCCGGTTTGGTCGAAGAGGCAGAAAAGCTCGGCAATCCGAAGTATGGCGACCTCGTCGAATGGTTCGGTTTCCGCCAGCGCGACACGCATGATTTGATGCATGTCCTTACCGGCTACGGCCGCGACGGACTAGGCGAACAATGCGTCCTGCTTTTCACCCACGGCCAGAGCCCGAGCCACGGGCACTTGCTCATCGGCTATGCGGGTGCGCTGCAGATCAAGAAAACGGTGAAGAGCGCAGCGCCGGTCTTCAAGGCCTGCCGCCAGGCGCACAGGACGGGTGTGGCCTGTCCCGCTCTTGTTGGCATGTCCATCCGCGAACTTCTCGCCACCGACCTCGAAGAGGCCCGCGCGAAGTTCAACATTCCGGACCCGCACTGGTACAAGGAATGCCACCGCATCTGGCGCCGCGAGGGCATCGACCCCTACGACCTGCTCGCCGAACCGGCCGAGCCGCAAGCGGTAGCGGCTTAGGCGGTCAGAGCCAGCTGGCGATCTGAGTCAGCGGCTTTTTCTTCAAGGCATGCGCCGGGACGGTGGCGCCCTCTTCGGGGTGTCCGACCACGACCACCATCAACGGCTTCTCATGCTCGGGGCGATCGCAGATATCGCGCAGGAAGCCCATGGGTGAGGGCGTGTGCGTCAGCGTGGCGAGGCCCGCCTCGTGCAGCGTCGCGATCAGCATGCCGCAGGCGATGCCGACGCTCTCGTTGACGTAGTAATTCTGCGTCTTGCCGTCCTCCTCGATCCCGCCCTTGCGCTGGGCGAAGACCACGATGAGCCAGGGAGCGGTCTCGAGAAAGGGCTTGTCCTCGTCCGTGCCGAGCGGGGCGAGGGCGTCGAGCCATTCGTCGCTCGCCTTGCCGGCGTAGAAATTGCGCTCTTCCTCTTCGGCGGCCTCGCGGATCGCGCGCTTCTTCTCGGGCGAGGAGACGACGGCGAAGTGCCAGGGCTGGTGGTTGGCGCCATTTGGCGCGGTGCCGGCGGCTTCGATCGCCGCTTCGATCACTTCGCGCGGGACGGGTTCGTCGGAAAAATAGCGGCAGGTGCGGCGCTGTTTCAGCCGGTCGCGCATGGCGCGGGCGCGGGTGACAGCCTCATCGTCTGCAAACCGTTCGAGCGAATAGGCGACGCTCTCGTGATCCTTCATGAGCGCAGTTCCTTGCGTATCGCGAATTTGAGACCCGACCAGACCTCGTCCACCGCGCATTTCTTCGTATCGACGAAGCCGAGCGCCAGACCCGCCTCGCGGACCTCGTGCGCGCCAATTTCGGTCGCCACGCCGGAGGCCTGCTTGGGCCAGCTGACCCATACCTGACCGTCCTGCGCGATGCTCTGTCGCAGCACTTCCAGCTTCTCCGTCAGAGCAGCGCGTTCGGTTACGAATATATGCGCTGCATCGGGTGCGTCTTCCGGGCCTTCGACGAAGGTCAGTTCGAGCGCGTATTCGTCGATCTCGTCGATCACGTTCTCGGGCATCCCGTCGAACCACACACGCTGGCCGTCGCGTAGGTTGAGCTTCTTGGCGAGCGGAGTTCCGGAATAGCCTGCGGTCATGTCACCATCCTTGCATCAGGCAGTCGCCATAGTCGACCGCGAGATGCCACAAGGCCCCCAAGCCAAAGGCGCGCGCCCACCAGCGCGGGACGGCGAGAAGGACGAGGTAGATGGCCGCCGCGATCCCCCCGTGCAGCGGATGGAAGCCGATGCTGCAGCGGTTCGGGTCGAACATCGGGTCGGCCAGCAAATGGTCGAGATCGATGAGGTTGGCCGCAGCCATGACTGCGCCGAAGCGCAGCCAGTTCTCCGCCGCGATGAGCCGTGCAAGCAGGAAGGGCGCCAGCCAGTGCCCGCCGTAATGCACAACTAGCTGAAGTACCGCCACCTCACCTCCGTTCGCCCTGAGCTTGTCGAAGGGCCGCCCTTCTTTTCTGCGCCGCCGGATGAAGTAGAGGACGGGGCTTCGACAGGCTCAGCCCGAACGGATTTTTGGTCGTGCGCCTTACGACTCCATCCACTCGTCGAAGAAGCTGCGATGTGCCGCGCGCATTTCGTCGACGGACTTGCCGAAGAGCGTGTTGCCGCCAGTCTTGCCGATGCGGCGGAAGCCGATGGAGGCGGTCTCGTCGTTCTCCGTGCCCTTGGCGAGCGCTTCGTTGAGCGCCTGCGTGTCGGGGACGGTCACGACGTAGCGGCCCTGGTCCTCGCCGAACCACCATGCAGCCTTGGAATATTCCTCGTTCCACTCGACATCGGCGCCGATACCGCCGGCCATGGCCATTTCGGCAAGCGCGATGGCGAGGCCGCCGTCGGAGACATCGTGGACCGCGCTGACGAGACCGTCGGCGATGAGCTGCAGGATGATCTTGCCCGCGTTCTTCTCGACCGTGAGGTCGGTCGGCGGGGTACGACCTTCGTCGCGGCCATGGATTTCCGACAGCCACAGCGACTTGCCGAGATGCGAACGTTCCGGATCGGCAGTGGCCCATTCCTCGGCGTGGATGAGGTAGATCGCCTCACCCTCGGCCTTGAACGGCATGGTCATCATGCGGTCGTAATCGTCGATCAGGCCGACACCGCCGATGGCGGGGGTGGGCAGGATGGCGCTGCCGCCGCCTGTCGCCTTGCTCTCGTTGTAGAGGCTGACATTGCCGCTCACGATCGGGAAATCGAGCACGCGGCAGGCACGGCCCATGCCTTCGAGCGCGTGGACGAACTGGCTCATGATCTCGGGACGCTGCGGGTTGGCGAAGTTGAGGCAATTGGTCACTGCCAGCGGACGCGCGCCCACTGCACACAGGTTGCGATAGGCTTCGGCAATCGCCTGCTTGCCGCCCTCATAGGGGTCGGCATGAACATAGCGCGGGGTGCAGTCGGTGCTGATCGCCAGCGCCTTCTTCGTGCCATGGACGCGGACCACACCGGCATCGCCGCCGGTCTGGAGCGTGTCCGCGCCAACCTGGCTGTCGTACTGTTCGCTGATCCACTTGCGCGACGACAAGTTGGGCGAAGCGAGCAGCTTCATCAAATCGCCGCCTACGTCGTCCGTGTCCGGACGCTCCGTCATCGGCTTGATGCCAGCCCACGCGGTGTATTCTTCCTTCGAGAGGTAAGGGCGGTCGTATTCGGGCGCATCGGCCGCGAGCGGGCCGAGCGGTATGTCGCATACCACTTCACCGCCAAATTCGAGCACCATGTGCTGCGTGTCGGTGACTTCGCCGATGACCGCGAAATCGAGCTCCCACTTCTCGAAGATCGCCGCCGCCATCGCTTCCTTGCCTGGCTTCAGCACCATGAGCATGCGCTCCTGGCTTTCGCTCAGCATCATTTCGTACGGCGTCATGCCCTCTTCGCGGCAGGGGACCTTGTCCATGTCGAGGCGGATGCCGGCCTTGCCGTTGGTCGCCATTTCGACGCTGGAGGAGGTCAGGCCCGCCGCGCCCATGTCCTGGATCGCGACGATGGCATCGGTGGCCATCAGTTCGAGGCAGGCTTCGATGAGCAGCTTCTCGGTGAAGGGGTCCCCCACCTGCACGGTGGGGCGCTTGGCGTCGGCGTCTTCCTCGAAATCGGCGCTTGCCATGGTCGCACCGTGGATCCCGTCGCGCCCGGTCTTCGAACCGACATAGACGATCGGATTGCCCACGCCGGTCGCGGCCGAATAGAAGATCTTATTCGCATCGGCGACGCCCACCGTCATCGCGTTGACGAGGATGTTGCCGTCATAGGCGGGATTGAAGTTCGTCTCGCCGCACACGGTCGGCACGCCGACGCAATTGCCGTAGCCCCCGATGCCTGCGACCACGCCCTGCACGAGGTGCTTCATCTTCGGATGCTCGGGACGTCCGAAGCGCAGCGCGTTGGCATTAGCCACCGGCCGCGCGCCCATGGTGAAGACATCGCGCAGGATGCCACCGACGCCGGTCGCCGCGCCCTGGTAGGGCTCGATGTAGCTCGGATGGTTGTGGCTCTCCATCTTGAAGATGGCTGCCTGTCCGTCACCGATATCGATCACGCCCGCGTTCTCGCCCGGACCGCAGATCACCCAGGGCGCTTCGGTCGGCAACTTCTTCAAGTGGAGTCGCGAGGACTTGTAGGAGCAGTGCTCGCTCCACATGACCGAAAAGATGCCCAGTTCCACAAGGTTGGGCTCGCGACCGAGTGCGTGCAGGACGCGGTCGTATTCTTCTTCGGAGAGGCCGTGCTGGGCGACGATGTCGGGGGTGATTTCGCTCATGGACCGCGCCCTTATAAGGAGCGGGGCTGAGGCGCAATATGGCTGGGTGTCAGATTGGCCGGCTGGCCACACCCAATCCCACCTCGTCGCGGTGCCAGCGCGTCGATCCGACCCAATAGGCAAGCCCGATCATCACGGCGAAGGCAAACAGCCCGAGCAGCAGGAAGGCCGGGTCCGCGCTTTGCGGTTCGGGGCCGAACCAATTGAAAGCCTGCATGGCCACCATCACGACAGCGAGGATGACCGGCGGCAGTGAGGGCCCCTTCGTCCGCCGCAGCCACCACCAGAAGGCGAGACCGAAGAGGGCCAGTTCCACCGTCATCGCCGCCAGCGGGTAATTCCACAGGCCGAGCCCGAACTTCTCGCCCGAACCGGCAAGCGTCAGGTCGGGGCGATGGCTCACCCAGTCGAGCACCCAGTGCGACAGGACGACGAGCGCGGCCCAAGTCGCGGCCACCGCGTTGCGCAGGACGATGGCGACAAGCAGGCCGAAGCCCAGGGCCCATGCCGCCGTGCCCAGCAGGCTGTGGGTGAGGGGGTAATCGTAAAGGTCGAGCGGGTTCATCGCGGTGATGCCCGGCACCATCCGCAAATGCTCGATCCCGCCGAGCACGAAAACGAAAAAGGCGATGTCGACCAGCTGCGCGGCAAGGAACAGCGTGCCGAGACGGGGCGCTTCGCTGGTTATTGCGCGCGCGGCAAAGGCAGGCGCCATGTGTCCGATGAACATTGCGGTTGTCCCCTCAGGCGAGCTTGCTGGCGGCGTAGGTGGCGATGGTCGCGGCGGCAGCGGTGGCGAAGGCGCCCCAGCAGATGTCGGCAATCGTGACCGTGGTCGACCAGTGCTTCAGCGTGGCCTGGTTGGTGAGGTCGTAGGTCGCATAGCAGATCGCGCCCAGCAATGCGCCGTTGAGCGCGGCGGCTCCCAGCCCTCCGGCAAGGCCGGGCCGCACCGCGAACCACACGATGGCCGCGACATAAGCCGCATAGAAGACCAGTGCGGGGACCATGCGGAAGCTGTCGGCAAGCAAATCGCCCAACTTCGGGCGGTAGAAATTCGGACCAGCCCAGCCGAGCCACAGCGCATCGAGTGCGCCGAAAGCCAGCGCAGCCGCGATAAAGGCGACAATCCACGTCATATCCGCTCCCCGTGTTTTGCATCTTCTTGACCGCGCGGCTGCGCCCCGTCAATGCTCCCTCGCCATGGCAGAGGGTCAAGACAAACCGATCGGCGAGATGAGCTTCGAAGAGGCTCTGCGTGCGCTGGAGATCACCGTGCGCCGGCTGGAAAGCGGCGATGTGCCGCTGGACGAGAGTATCGCGCTCTACGAACGCGGCGAGGAACTGCGCAAAGCGTGCCAGGCGCGGCTCGACGCGGCGCAGGCGCGGATCGACAAGATCGTCATCGACGGCGAAGGCAAGCCTTCGGGCACCGTGCCTTTCGACGCGGAAGGCTGAGCGTGAACGTCATGACACGGATGCCCGACCTGCTGTCCGACGCTTTCGACCAGGTCCAGCAGGATGTCGACGCGGCGTTCGACGCCTATCTCCCGGTCCCGCAGGATACCCGCGCGCGGCTGGTCGAAGCGATGCGCTATGCCGCGATCGGCGGCGGCAAGCGCGTGCGCCCGCTGCTGGTCTGCGCGACGGCGAAGCTGTTCGGCGTCGACCGCGATGCCGCCGTGGCCGCGGGCTGCGCGGTCGAGGCGATCCACGCCTATTCGCTGATTCACGACGATCTTCCCTGCATGGACGACGACGATCTGCGCCACGGCAAGCCGACGCTGCACAAGGTCTATGACGAGGCGACGGCGGTTCTGGCGGGCGATTGCCTCCATGCGCTGGCCTTCGACATTCTCACCATGCCCGGCATCAGCAACGATCCCTTCGTGCGCGCCGAACTGGTGGCGACGCTGGCCAAGGCCAGTGGGCATGAAGGCATGGCGGGCGGCCAGATGATGGACATCGTCTCGGACGAAGAGGAATACGACATCCGGCAGGTCACGCGCCTGCAGCAGCTGAAAACCGGGGCCTTGCTGGCTGCCAGTGTGGAAATGGGCGCGATCCTGGGCAAGCTGCCTCCCGAAGGCCGCACCCATTTGCGCGCTTATGCCCGCGACATCGGCCTCGCATTCCAGATCGCCGACGATCTGCTCGACGTGGAAGGCGACGAGACCAAGGCCGGCAAGGCGCTGCGCAAGGACGAAGGCCAGGGCAAGCAGACCTTCGTCACCCTCATGGGCCGCGACGCCGCCCGCGCGCAGGCGGAAATGCTGGTCGAACAGGCCGGGCAGCACCTCGCCAGCTATGGCGAGGACGCACGCGTGCTGGTGGAACTGGCGCGGTTCGTGGTAAAGAGGGATCATTGATGGCTGAACGCATTGGTATTTACCCCGGCACGTTCGACCCCATCACGCTGGGGCATGCGGATATCATCCGGCGCGGCAGCAAGCTCGTCGACCGGCTTATCATCGGTGTGACGACCAATCCGTCCAAAAACCCCATGTTTTCGACCGAGGAGCGCTTTGCCATGGTCGAGCGCGAGATCGCGGCGATGGGCCTTGAGAATGTCGAGGTGGTGGGTTTCAACGCGCTGCTGGTGAAATTCGCGCAGAAAATGGGCGCCAGCGTTCTCATCCGCGGGCTGCGCGCTGTGGCGGATTTCGAATACGAGTACCAGATGGCGGGCATGAACCAGCAGCTCGACGATGATATCGAGACGGTGTTCCTCATGGCCGATGTTTCGCTGCAGCCGATCGCCTCGCGCCTGGTGAAGGAAATCGCGCTGTTCGGCGGCGACATCACGCCCTTCGTCAGCAAGGACGTGTGCGAGGATGTGGTCGCCCGCGTCAAGGAGCGCGGACAGCTCGGGGATTACTGAGCGAGCTTCGCAAACCATTCATTGAACGGACAGCGCCGCGCCGCTAGGGCGTGGCACATACAGGACAATTCGACGGAAATTTAGATGCTGAAGTCTTCGCTTGCCCTCGCTGCTGCCGCTCTGACGGCGATCGCTCCGGTTGCTGCCCTGGCGCAGGACGCCGAGGCCGAGGCGAAACCCGCCTCGAGCTTCAAATACGAGCCGATCAATTACAATCTGAACGATGATCGTGAGAACGTCCTGTTCCTCGATCTGTCGAATGGCGAGCGCGTCGGCATCCGCCTCATGCCGGCATGGGCACCCAGCCATGTCGAGCGCATCAAGACGCTCACCCGGCAGGGCTTTTACGACGGCGTGATCTTCCACCGCGTGATCGAAGGCTTCATGGCGCAGACCGGTGACCCGACCGGCACGGGGCAGGGCGGCAGCCATCTTCCCGACCTCGAGGAAGAATTCAATCCGATGCCGCATATCCGCGGCACGCTGTCGATGGCGCGCGCCGCCAGCGAAGACAGCGCGAACAGCCAGTTCTTCATCGTCTTCTATCCGCGCTTCAGCCTGGACAAGAAGTATACCAATTTCGGCCGCGTGATTTCGAACATGGGCGCCGTCGATGCCATCAACCGCGGCGAACCGCCCGCGAACCCGACCCGCATCCTGCAGGCCTCGCTTGCATCGGACAACAAGCCGGTTCCGGCTCCGATGCCCGCTGCTGCGCCCGCGCTGATGGAAGAAGAGGTCACGCTGGACGATCTGAACGCGTCGAGCTGAATTCCGGTTCTCTTCACGCTGAGGAGCGTCTAGGGGCGCTGCCATGCGCGTCGACCTCTTCGATTTCGAGCTTCCCAAGGAACGTATAGCGCTGCGGCCCGCGCGGCCGCGCGATGCGGCGCGTATGCTCGTCGTGCGCGGGGCAAAGCCCTTTGCCGACCGCACCGTGCTCGACCTGCCATCCATGCTCGATCCGGGCGATGTGCTGGTTTTCAACGATACGCGCGTCATTCCCGCGCAATTGGAAGGCCGCCGGGGCGAGGCGAAGATCGGTGCGACGCTGCACAAGCGAGTGGACCTGCGCCGCTGGCAGGCCTTCATCCGTAACGCCAAACGCCTGCGCGTGGGTGAAATCGCGACCTTCGGCGGCGGCGTGACCGCGCTGGCCGAAGAACGGCTCGCCGACGGCAGTTTCATCTTGTTCTTCGAGGGCGACGAACCGGTCGAGGTGTTGCTCGAACGCGCCGGCACCATGCCGCTGCCGCCCTATATCGCGGGCAAGCGCGCCACCGATGCGCAGGACCGTGAAGATTATCAGACCATGTTCGCGAAAGAGGACGGCGCCGTCGCCGCCCCAACCGCGGCCCTGCATTTCACCGATCGCCTCATGGGCGCGCTTGCCGAGCGCGGGATCGGGACCGAGACGCTGACGCTCCATGTCGGGGCGGGCACCTTCCTGCCGGTCAAGGCGGATGACACCGAAGACCACCAGATGCACGCCGAATGGGGCCGCATCGAACAGGACACGGCGGACCGGCTGAATGCGGCGCGCGCACGCGGAAACCGCGTCATTGCCGTGGGTACCACCAGTCTCCGCCTACTCGAAAGCGCCACGGGTGAGGACAAGGTGATCCGCCCCTTCGCAGGCGATACCGATATCTTCATTACGCCCGGCTATTCCTTCCGCGCCATCGACGGGTTGATGACCAATTTCCATCTGCCCAAGTCGACGCTGTTCATGCTGGTCAGCGCGCTGATGGGTCGCGAGCGGATGCAGGCGGCCTATGCCCATGCGATTGCCAGCGAATACCGTTTCTATTCCTATGGTGACTCCTCGCTGCTCCTGCCTTAGGCCGGCCCAATGAACGAACCGATCCTCGAGCTTGACGGCCTTTCCAAGGTCTATCCCGGCGGGCTCAAGGCCCTCGACAATGTCGACCTGACGATCCGCAAGGGCGAGATTTTCGCTCTGCTGGGACCCAATGGCGCGGGCAAGACGACGCTGATCGGGGCGGTCTGCGGACTGGTCAGGCCGACAAGCGGCACGATCCGGGCGTTCGGCCACGACATGGCCAGCGATTGGCGCAAGGCGCGCGCGCGGATCGGGCTGGTGCCGCAGGAACTCTCCACCGACATGTTCGAGCCGGTCCAGCGCGCGGTCGCCTATTCGCGCGGCCTGTTCGGCCTCGCGCCCGATCCGGCGCGGATCGAGGAGATCCTGCGTTCGCTGAGCCTCTGGGACAAACGCGACACGCGGATCATGGCGCTTTCGGGCGGTATGAAGCGGCGCGTGCTGATCGCCAAGGCGCTGGCGCACGAACCCGACCTCCTCTTCCTCGACGAACCCACCGCGGGTGTCGATGTCGAACTGCGCAAGGGTATGTGGGCGATCATCGACCAGATGCGTGACCGCGGCGTGACGGTCATCCTCACCACCCACTACATCGAGGAGGCGGAGGAAATGGCCGACCGCGTCGGCATCATCCGCAAGGGCCAGATCATCATGGTCGACGAGAAGGACGCCATGATGGCGCGGCTTGGCCGGACGGAAGCGCATATCGCGCTCGCCCAGCCGATGGCCGAACTGCCGCCTGCGCTGGCAGGCTACCCAATCGAGATCGAGGAGGGCGGCACATCGCTCTGCTATCGCGGCGGGGATGGCACCGGGCGCGGCAAGGAAGAGGTGGCCGATGTGACCAAGGCGCTGATCGCCAGCGGGATCGACTACACAGGCATCGACATTCGCGAGAGCAGCCTTGAAGACATCTTCGTCTCCCTGCTCGGAGAGGAGCAGGCGGCATGATCGGCTGGCGTTCCACCTGGTCCATCTACACGCGCGAACTGATGCGCTTCCTGCGCACGGCCTTCCAGTCGGTGCTGGCGCCCGTGTTGACCACCTCGCTCTATTTCATCGTCTTCGGCGCGGCCATCGGGGGGCGGATGCCCGACCTCGGCGGAGTGGATTACGGCGCTTTCATCATTCCGGGCCTGCTGATGCTCACCCTGCTCGGGGAGACGACCAGCAATTCGAGTTTCGGCATCTACATGCCGCGTTTCACCGGTACGATCTACGAACTGCTGAGCGCGCCCGTCGGTGTGGCGGAAACGCTGATCGGTTTCGTCGGGGCGGCCATGACCAAGAGCCTGATCCTCGCCGCGATCATCCTGCTCACTGCGCGCTTGTTCGTGGACTATTCCATCGCGCATCCGCTGCTGGCAGTGCTCTACATCATGCTGGTGGCCGCGGCCTTCAGCCTGTTCGGATTCATCCTCGGCATCTGGGCGGACAATTTCGAGAAGCTCGGCATCATTCCCATGCTGTTCCTGACGCCGCTGACCTTCCTCGGCGGCACTTTCTATTCCATCGATATGCTGCCCGAGCCGTGGGACACCATCGCGCTGGCCAACCCGATCGTTTACCTCGTCAGCGGCCTGCGCTGGACCTTCTACGGAAGCAGCGACGTGAACATCTGGATCAGCTTCGGCATAACGCTCGCCTTCCTCGCCGCCTGTGTCGCCGTGATCGCCTATATTTTCCGCACCGGATGGCGATTGCGCCCCTGACCGCGAAAAGCATGACCGCACGGTTAAGCAATTTTCGTTCAGAATCCGGAAATCAGTAAGGCGGCATGCATCCCTCGGCCCGCATTCAGGAGCGGGCCGGACAATGAGGGAATTTATGAACAAGAAAGCAATCCTGCTCGCCGCGACGACCGCTGGCGCAGCCTTCGCTCTTCCCACCGCCGCGCAAGCGCAGGACGTCCTTCCGGGTGAAGGTTTCGTCGGCGTGCAGGCCGGTGTCCACGATCTCGATGTCGGCGATATCGAAGACGACTTCGCCATCGACCTCAACAGCGGCAGCACCATCGCCGGTGTCTTTGCCGGTTACGACATGCCGCTCGGCCCGGGTGCCTTTGTCGGCGCCGAGGCAAACTACACCTTCGGTTTCGGCGCGATCGACAACGAATACGGTATTGCCGGCCGCCTCGGCACGCGCCTTCCCGGCGGTGCCAAGCTTTATGCGCGCGGCGGTTACCAGCAGGTCGATTTCGACCTGTCGGAAATCTTCGACATCGATGACGAGAGCTTTTTCGATGGCGTCGACGATAGCGACGGCGACTACATCCTCGGCCTCGGTGCAGATTTCCCGCTCGGCGGCTCGCTGGTGCGCGTCAACCTTGATACGGTCGGCTTCGACACCGTCCGCGCGACGGCAGGTGTCGGTTTCAAGTTCTGACCGAGCATTCGAACGCATTCGGGGGCGGGCTTCGCGAGAAGTCCGCCCCTTTGCTTTGCGGGGTGGCGATATCGCCTTCCACACGCTAGCAGGCGCGCCATGTCCATCCTGCGCCGCTCCCTGCTCACCGCCGTCCTCCTCGCCACCGCTGCCCCGGCCGCTGCCGAGCTGCCCGAAGGCGTGCGCGCGATGATCGATGCGGCCATCGCCACGGGCGATGCAAAGAAGGTCGAGACGGTGCTTGAACTGGCTCGCGCGACCAACCCTGGCGAAGCGGTCGTGCTCGACGCCATCGAGGCGCAATGGAAGGCCGACCAGGCTGTGAAACTCGCCGGGGCCAAGGCCGCGAAGGAAGAAACCATCCGCACCGCTGGAATGCTCGAGTTATGGACCGGCGAGGGCGAGATCGGCGCGTTCCAGTCGACCGGCAACACCGACAGCCTTGGAATCGCCGCGTCGGTAAAGGCCAAGCGCGAGGGGCTGCGCTGGAGCCACCGCCTCTTGGGCCGCGTCGATTACCAGCGGCAGGACGGCCAGACCAAGCGCGAACAACTCCTCGCCGCCTACGAACCGCGCTGGCAGTTCAGCGAGGATCTGTTCGTCTACGGCCTCGCCCAGATCGAGCGGGACCGGCTGCAAGGCGTCACCCGCCGCTACGCCGCCAGCGGCGGGCTGGGCTACAAGGTCTTCGACCGTGAGGGTCTGAACCTGTCGGTCAAGGCAGGCCCCGCCTGGCGCGTCACCGACTACACCGACGGCACCAGCGCCAGCCGCATCGCCGGCCTGTTCGGCGCCGATTTTGACTGGGAGATCGTCAAGGGCCTCACCTTCACGCAAGATGCCAACGCGCTGGCAGAGGGCGGGGGCGAGGTGCAGGTACTGGTCGATGGCAGCAACACCTCGATCAACCTCGTCAGCGGCCTCGACTTCCGCATCTCGGAAAAGCTGCGCTCGCGACTCTCTTATGCCGTCGACTACGACAGCAATCCTCCCGAAGGCGCAGTGTCGACCGACACGCTGACGCGCTTCACCATCATCTACGGTTTCTAGGTTTCATGAGCACCCGTTTCGCCTTCGATATCCATGCCCGCGACGGCAAGGCGCGTACCGGCACCATCCGCATGCTGCGCGGCGATATTCGCACCCCGGCCTTCATGCCAGTAGGCACGGCGGCCACGGTCAAGGCGATGAAGCCCGAAACCGTGCGCAAGACCGGCGCCGACATCATTCTCGGCAACACCTACCACCTCATGCTGCGCCCCGGCGCGGAGCGGGTGGCCAAGCTGGGCGGGCTGCACCCGTTCATGAACTGGAAGCGCCCGATCCTGACCGACAGCGGCGGCTACCAGGTCATGAGCCTGTCAGACCTGCGCAAGCTCACCGAAAAGGGAGTCGAGTTCCGCAGCCATATCGACGGCTCGAAGCATATGCTCACGCCAGAACGCAGCATGGAAATCCAGCGCCTGCTCGGCAGCGATATCGTGATGGCCTTCGACGAATGTCCGCGTGCCGATCGGCCACGCGACGAGATTGCCGCCAGCATGGAAATGTCGATGCGCTGGGCCAAGCGCAGCCGCGACGGTTTCGATGCGGATGGGGTGCATGCGGAACGTTCGGCGCTGTTCGGCATCCAGCAGGGCGCGCTCGACGAGGAACTGCGCAAGGTCAGCGCAGAGAAGCTGACCGAAATCGGCTTCGACGGCTACGCCATCGGCGGCCTTGCGGTGGGTGAGGGGCAGGAAGCGATGTTCGCCACGCTCGACTTTGCGCCCGGCCAGCTGCCCGAGGATCGCCCGCGCTATTTGATGGGTGTGGGCAAGCCCGACGATCTGGTCGGCGCGGTCGAGCGCGGCGTCGATATGTTCGATTGCGTGCTGCCCAGCCGCTCGGGACGCAACGGGCAGGCCTTCACCTGGAATGGCCCGCTCAATCTTCGCAACGCGCGGTTTGCAGAGGACCAGGCGCCGCTCGACGAACGGTGCAAGTGCGATACTTGCGGGACCTACAGCCGCGCCTATCTCCATCATCTCGTGAAGTCGCAGGAGATCCTCGGCGCCATGCTGATGACTGAGCACAACATCGCCTTCTACCAGCAGCTGATGCAGGCCATGCGCGATGCCATCGGGGAAGGGCGCTTTGCGGCGTTTGCAGCCGATTTCCGGCGCGACTACCTCGGATCGCGCGACTGATGGAATGGGCCCGCGCAGCGGTGATCGGCGCCTCGGGCGGGATCGGCGGAGCGCTGGCGGACCGGCTCGAAGCGCAAGGGACCAAGGTTTTCCGACTTGCGCGCAGCTTTGCGGGCGAGGCGCATATCGACCTCACCGACGAAGCCACGATTGCCGAGGGAGCCGAGAGGTTGAAGGCCAAGGGGCCGCTCGATCTGGTTCTCGTCGCAACCGGCTATCTGCACCAAGATGGGGAAGGGCCGGAGAAAGACTGGCGGCATTTGGACGCCGATGAACTGGCGCGCAACTTTGCGATCAACGCGACCGGTCCCGCGCTTGTCGCCAAACATTTCCTCCCGCTGCTGTCCGAAAAGACCCGCCCTGGTTTCGCCGCCTTTTCCGCGCGGGTGGGAAGCATCTCGGACAACCGGCTCGGCGGGTGGTATTCCTACCGCGCGAGCAAGGCGGCTCTGAACCAGCTGATCCGCACCTTCTCGGTCGAACTGGCGCGCAAGCGGCCCGAGGCTTTCTGCGTGACGCTCCACCCCGGCACGGTGGACACGGCGCTGAGCGAACCCTTCCAGCGCAATGTGCCTGAGGGGAAACTCTTCACACCCGACTACTCCGCCGAGCGCCTGCTCGAAGTGCTGGCCTCGCTGGGGCCGAAGCAAAGCGGGCGCTGTTTCGCGTGGGACGGGAAGGAGATCGCACCGTGACCTATCGCCCTCCTTCTTATTCCAGCACTGCGGGCAAGCAGGAGATCACCCTGCTGGTGCTGCTGGGCGTAATCTCGATCATCCTCTGGCATTCGCCCTATGGCGGCTATCTGCTCTATCCTTTCAGCATCCTTGCGACCTGGTTCCACGAGATGGGCCACGGCGTGGCCGCGATGGGCTTCGGCCATGATTTCGAGCGGCTCGTCATCTTCCCCGACGGCTCCGGCTACGCGCTGCACCTTGCCACGGGAGAGCCCTCGCGCCTCGCGCAGGCCTCCATCGCGGCGGCCGGCCTTTTGGGACCGACAGCCGCCGGCACCGCGCTTATCCTCGCCTCGCGGACCCACCGCGCCACCAAGGCTGCGCTCATCCTGCTCGGCGCTGCGCTGCTCGGTTCGACGCTGATCTGGGTGAGATCGATAACAGGATGGGCCATCCTGCCCGCCATGGGCGCACTCTGCCTCGCGCTCGCCTTCTATGGCCGCGAGCAGCACCGCCGCTTCGCCGTCCAGTTCCTCGGCGTGCAGGGCTGCATCTCGATCTACCGCGACTTCGGCTATCTGTTCAGCCAAGGCGGCTACATGGAGGGACGGGCACAAGCGTCGGACACGCAGCACATCGCCGAGGCGCTATTCCTGCCGTACTGGTTCTGGGGCGGCCTGATCACGGCTATCATTTGCGCCATGATCTTCTTCGCCCTGAGACGCGCGCACCGCCGCTAGGCGATCAGCTTGCGGAGTTGTCCCGCATCTCCAGCACAGTCCCGCGATAGGCAATGAAGTGACCCAGCGCATCGGTGAAACCGGCACCGATCCGGTTCGCCTGTCGCTGCGCTTCTGCGAGGCTCGCATACCATTTCCCGGCGCGTGCGCGGGTCACGAAACGATATTGTGTCATAGTATCATCGAAACGCCGGCGCGCCCGCCCGGGTTCCGCCAAGCCGTTGAAAATGCGACGAACCGAAGTGCGTTAATTTTGACCGTACAAACGAAAAGGGCGGCCCCGCAGGACCGCCCTTTGCTGTTCCGTCGCCGGACCTCTTAGCGCGAGTAGAACTCGACGACGAGGTTCGGTTCCATCGTGACCGGGTAGGGCACTTCGTCGAGCTTCGGCACGCGGGTGTAGGTCACCTTGTCGTTGCCGTCGGGAGCGACGTAGTCGGGAATTTCACGCTCGGGCAGGCTCTGGGCTTCGATGACCAGCGCCATTTCCTTGGCCTTGCTGCCGAGGCTCACGACGTCGCCGACGCGCACGCGGGCCGAGGCGATGTTGGTCTTCACACCGTTGAGGAAGATGTGGCCGTGGCTAACCAGCTGGCGGGCAGCGAAGATGGTCGGCGCGAACTTGGCGCGGTAGACGACCATGTCGAGGCGCTGTTCGAGCAGGCCGATCAGGTTCTGACCTGTGTCGCCCTTCATGCGCGACGCTTCCTGGTAGGTGCGCTTGAACTGCTTCTCGGTAACGTCGCCGTAGTAGCCCTTGAGCTTCTGCTTGGCACGGAGCTGCAGGCCGAAGTCGCTCATCTTGCCCTTGCGGCGCTGGCCGTGCTGGCCGGGACCGTAGGAACGCTTGTTGACCGGGGAATTAGGACGACCCCAGATGTTTTCACCCATCCGGCGGTCGAGTTTGTACTTGGCGCTCTTGCGCTTCGACATAAGTCTTTCCTTCAATTTGCTGAGCTGCGCCATTCGCAGCCATCCAACCCGGCATCGCACCACCTGAACCTGAGGGTCCGGGCGCGGCCACCGCTTCACCGGGGTGCGGGGCCAATTAGCGAGGCGCGCGAATAGCAGGATTGTGCAGCGCGTCAAGCCTCGAAAGCCCAGATTCGCTGGGTTTCACGTATTACACAGGGGCAGCCCAGCTTAACAATTGATGCAAATCTGCACATTAATGTTGCGTGCAAGCCACATATTCAACTTCTCATCTCGGGCGCGTCAATCGAGGCTTGAAGGACAAGAGGCGCGCGACGATAGGCGCGCTCCCCACGCTCCGACCGGGGCGGGGAGAACAACGAAAAAGGAAATACAATGCGTAAATTCGCAGCAGTCGCCGCTCTCGCGGTTGCCACCATCGCCACCCCCGCCGCCGCCCAGGGCGAAGTCCGTGCGGAAGCTCGTGGCGGTATCGTCTGGGCCGAAGGCGACAGCGAAGGCACCCTCGGTGCGGCACTCGGTTATGACTTCGATCTCGGCGAAACCGCTTTCGCTGGCGTGGAAGTTTCGGGCGACAAGATCCTCGCCGAAGGCGCCGATATGGTGTTCGGAACCACCGCACGTCTCGGCGTGAAGACCGGCGACGCGGGCAAGCTGTACGGCGCGCTCGGTTACACCTTCGAAAACGACGCCTTCTACGACTCGGTCGTTCTCGGCGCCGGCTACGAGCACAAGCTGAGCGACAGCATCTATGTCGGCGGCAACTACCGTCACTTCTTCAGCGACTTCATCGACTACGACGCGGCCTACCTGTCGGTCGGCGCGACCTTCTAAGGTCCTTCGCAGAGCGATAAGTCAGGGATGGCGGGGCAGCTTCGGCGGCCTCGCCATTTTTTTTTGGGGCCGGTTTCGTCAGGCTGCGCGCGCAACGCGGCAAAACTGCGAGATGAGCCCTGCATCCTTGACGCCCGGCGCGCTTTCCACGCCCGATGACGTATCGACGAGCGGGGCAGCGGTGCGGACGATAGCTTCGGCGACATTATCCACTCTCAGCCCTCCGGCCAGACCCCATCCGGGGCGGCCTTTCCACCCATCCAGGAGCGACCAGTCGAAGCTGAGGCCCATGCCACCCGGCAGCGCCGCGTCTTTCGGGGTCTTGGCATCGAACAGGATGAGGTCGGCGGCGTCGCGATAGCTTTCGGCGCGAGTGACATCCTCGGACGTGGCCACCGAGACCGCTTTCCAGACGGGCAGCTGGAAGCGCTCTTTCACCTGCGCGACCCTCGCAGGCGTTTCCTCGCCATGCAGTTGCAGAGCCTCGAGCCGACCGGCCTTGATGCCCTCGGCAATAAGCGCGTCATCGGCATCGACGAACAGACCAACCCGCCCAATGCGATCAGCCGCCCGCATGGCGAGCGCGCTGGCCGCGTGGCCATCGACATGACGGGGGGAGGGCGGAAAGAATACCAGCCCGATGAAATCGGCCCGCGCCTCGATAGCGGCGTCGAGCGCCTCGAGGGTCGAGATACCGCAGATTTTTATGGCGGTCTTCAAGGCGCCCTACAGCGTCGCCTCGATCGCGCGGGCGGCGGCTTCGGGGTCTTCGGCGCGGCTGATCGGGCGGCCGATTACGAGCACGCTGGCCCCGTCATCGCGCGCCTGGCGGGGTGTGACGACGCGTTTCTGGTCGCCAATGTCCCCGCCTTCGGGGCGCAGTCCGGGGACGACGAAGAAGCCGTCCTTCCACTGGTCATGGACCGCCTTGATCTCCTGTCCGGAGCAGACGACCCCGTCCAAGCCCGCTTTGTGCGCCGCTTCCGTGAGGCGCATCACGTAATCGTGCGGCGTTCCGGGAAAGCCCATCCGTCCAAGATCCTGCTCATCCAGACTGGTAAGCATGGTGACGCCCACGACCTTGGTTTTCTCGCCCGCCGCCGCTTTCGCGTCTTCCATCATCGCAATTCCGCCGCATGCGTGGATTGTCACGATGGCCGGCTCCAGAACATGGATTGCCTGCATCGCCCCGGCGACGGTGTTCGGGATGTCGTGCAGCTTCAGGTCGAGGAAGATCGGCAGACCGATCTGCGAGAGCATATGCACGCCATGCGCGCCGTGGGCGTTGAAAAATTCCAGCCCCAGCTTCACGCCGCCGACATGCGCCTTGACCTTTTCGGCCAGCGCCACCGCATCGCGCAGGCGCGGAACGTCGAGAGCGAGGTAGATCGGGTTGCTCATGGCTTTGTCGTCGGCTCCGGATCGACGGGATTGGAAGGCTCGGCAGGCCGGGTGGACGGCGCGGGTTCGGGACGGGTGGGCGCAGGATTGTCCAGCTTGGGCGCGGCCATCTTCTGCGTCGCGGTCTCGAGCGCAGTGATGCGCCGCGACTGCCGCCACATTGCGCCGCGATGATAAAGCCACATCGGTATGAGCCCGAGGAGGAAGGAGACGATCACCAGCGCGGGAACGCGCGTGTCCCAGACAATGCCGGGCCAGATGCGGACATCGATCTGGCGGTCCCAATTGCCGAAGGAAAAGGCGATCACGCCCACCAGCAGCAGCACCCAGAGTATCGTTCGCACGATTTGCATCGGTTCAAGGCTCCCCAATCCTGTTTGGGCAAGGATGCTAGGCGCGGGAAACCCCGGCGTCCAGCCGCTGCATCACTTGTTTAGCCGAAGACGCGGTCGAAGATCACGTCGACCTGCTTGAAGTGATAGTCGAGGTCGAACCGCTCCTCGAGCTGTTCCTCGGTCAGAGCCGCGGTCACTTCCTCGTCCTGCTTGAGCAGGTCGAGCAGCATCAGCCTGCCGTCCGATTCCCACACCTTCATCGCGTTGCGCTGGACGAGGCGATAGGCGTCCTCACGGCTCACACCGTTCTGTGTAAGGGCGAGCAACACGCGCTGCGAATGGATGAGGCCGCCCATGCGATCCATATTGGCCTGCATACGCTCCGGATAAACCAGCAGCTTGTCGACCACGCCCGTGAGGCGGGCCAGCGCGAAGTCGAGCGTGATGGTCGCATCCGGGCCGATGAAGCGTTCGACCGAGGAATGCGAGATATCGCGTTCGTGCCAAAGCGCCACGTTCTCAAGCGCGGGGAGGGCATAGGCGCGGATCATGCGTGCCTGCCCGGTGAGGTTCTCGGTCAGGATCGGGTTGCGCTTGTGCGGCATGGCCGAGGAGCCCTTCTGGCCCTTGGAGAAGAACTCTTCAGCTTCCAGCACTTCGGTGCGCTGAAGGTGGCGGACTTCGACGGCGAGGCGCTCAATCGAACCGGCGATCACCGCGAGGGTCGCGAAGTACATCGCGTGGCGGTCGCGCGGGATGACCTGCGTCGACACCGGCTCGGGCTTCAGGCCCAGCTTTTCGGCGACATATTCCTCGACGCTCGGATCGATATTGGCGAAGGTGCCGACGGCACCCGAGATCGCGCAGGTCGCGATTTCCTCGCGCGCGGCCAGGAGGCGCGTCTTGCAGCGGTCGAATTCGGCATAGGCCTGCGCGAGCTTCAGGCCGAAGGTGACCGGCTCGGCGTGGATCCCGTGGCTGCGGCCGATCGTCGGCGTGTACTTGTGCTCCTCGGCGCGGCGCTTGATCGCGGCGAGCAGCTGGTCGAGGTCTTCGAGCAGAAGGTCGGTCGAGCGCGCCAGCTGCACCGCCAGCGTGGTGTCCAGCACGTCGGAACTGGTCATGCCCTGGTGCATGAAGCGCGCTTCCTCGCCGACATTTTCGGCCACCCAGGTGAGGAAGGCGATCACGTCATGCTTGGTCACAGCCTCGATGGCGTCGATGGCTTCGACGTCGATCTTGGGCTCGGTCGCCCACCAGTCCCACAGCGCCTTGGCCGCGCTCTTGGGGACCACGCCCAACTCGCCCAGCTTTTCGGTCGCGTATGCTTCGATCTCGAACCAGATGCGGTATTTCGCCTCCGGCTCCCAGATGGCGGTCATGGCGGGGCGGGCGTAGCGGGGGACCATGGGTCGACTCCGTGAATGGCTGGGATATGCCGCGCCCCGCTAGAGAGGCGCGCGCGTGCTGGCAAGGGCATGGCAGCGGTTCGTGCGCCGATGCATGGTTTATGCAGGCTTTACCCATTCGTCGCAGTTCGATTGCGCTTGGCTCGCATTGCGATAGGATGTGCAGCATGAACGACAAAATGAATCTCCGCACGAGCCGCAGCTTCCTTTTCGCAAGCGCAAGTATTGCGCTGGTGTTTTCTTCGCCGGCGCTGGCAGGAGAAGATGTCGTTTATGCCGATGCGCCGGATTGGATCGAGCCTGCCGAATTGGCTTGGGTCGACGTGGAGAAAGGCCCCTCGACACTGATTTACGACTGGCAGCACCGGCTCGAGGGCGGCGTAGTAACCAGCTATACCGACACCGCCTTCCGGATCGACAATCCCGATATGCTGATGCAGCAGGGCACGATCTCTCTCGCGTGGATGCCGGACAAGGGAGACCTCACCGTTCACCGGGTCGAGATCCTGCGTGGGGACGAGAGCATCGATCTGATCGGCACCGGCTCCCAGTTCGAAGTCATCCGCCGCGAACAGGGGCTGGAGCAGCGCCTGCTCGACGGGGAACTGACCGCGACGCTGGCCGTGCCGGGCCTCAAGGTGGGCGATATCCTGCGCGTCACCCATTCGGTGACCACCGACGACCAGGCGCTTGGCGAGGAGATGCAGGCCTCGCAATGGCTCTACGCCGATCCGTGGAAGGTCGGCTTCTCGCGCGCCCGTGTTAGCTGGCCCGAGGGAGCAGACGTCTATTGGCGCGCCGAAGATGTGGCCGGTGTCGAAGCGCCTGAACTGGAGAACGGTTACCGCACGATCGACGTAACCCTGCCAATCGCCAAGCTGCCGGATATGCCCGGCGATGCCCCCTCGCGCTTTACCCGTGGGGCCATGCTGCGCGTGGGCACTTTCGCCGACTGGCAGGATCTTTCGCGGGTTTTTGCGCCGCATTACGTCGAAGCGGCCCGCATCGCCGATGACGGCGATGTCGCTGCCGAGGCCAGGCGGATCATGGGCGCAACCAGCGATCCGCTGACCCGTGCGGCCATGGCGGTGCGCACGGTGCAGGACGACGTCAGCTACCTGCTGAACGGTCTCGATGGCGGCAATTACATGCCCCAGACCGCCGCCGAAACCTGGGAAAAGCGTTACGGCGACTGCAAGGCCAAGTCGGTGCTGCTATTCTCGCTGCTCAGCCAGATGGGGATAGAGGCCGTGCCGGTGCTCGTGTCGACGAGCGGCGGTGACGCCATTCCCGAGCTTCTGCCTATTCCGGGCAATTTCGACCACATGATCGTGCGCGCCACGATCGATGGCACCGATTACTGGCTCGACGGGACGAGTGCGGCCACCCGTCTTTCCAATATCGGCAATGTGCCCGCGTTCTTCCATGCCCTGCCGCTCACCGAACAGGGCGCCGATCTCGTTACGATGGACCAGCGCGAGCCGGCAACGCCCGACATGATCATGGCGCTTTCGACCGATTATTCGGCCGGGATCGACCTTCCCTCGCTGTTCGAAATGAGCATGACTTTCTCCGGACCGCAGGGTGCGCGTTTGCGAGCAATGGCGGATGAACAGGACGAGGATACCTTGCGCCAGATCGCTACCGGGTTCGCAAATTCCGCTGGCGCCGGGGCCGCGGTGTCCGATGTCACCGTGACTTATGACGAGGAAGCGGCCGTTGGCGTGATGAAGCTCGTCGGCGTCATGCCGAGCGCCTTTGCGTGGAGCGATGGCCGCTTGCGCATGGAATCGGGCGACGACCAGAACTTCGTCTTCAACCCCGACCGCGCGCGTCCCGAATGGCGGGACATCCCGGTGCAGACGCCGGGGCCTTCGCGCAACCGTGTGGAAGCGGTGGTGATCCTGCCGGGCGATGCCAGCGCTTTCACCCAGACAGGACCTGCGATTTTCGACGAATCTTTCGCGAACACGCGAATCGCGGGCCGGACCGATACGAGCGGCAACCGCATCGTCTCCTCGGTCGACGTGATCCAGACGCTGGGTGAGATTGCTCCCGCCGAAATCAGCGCCAACAAGCGCGCGGTGCGCCAGATCAACGCCATGGAAGTCGAACTCATCGCGCCCGAGGACGTTACTTGGCGCTGGCAACGCGATCCTTCGGAAATCGCACGCCGTGTGAAGCCCCTCATCGAAGCCTATGACGCGGCGGTCGAATTCAGCGCGGAGGACGATTACTCCGTTCATGCGCAGCGCGCCAATTTCCGCACGCAAATTTATGACTGGGAAGGCGCGCTGGAAGACCTCGACCTGCTGGTGGAGAAGGACACGTCCGCCAATGTCCTGACATGGCGCGCATCGGTTCTCGGCGCGCTTGGCCGCGATGCCGAAGCCATTGCCGATGCGCGGCGGGCCTATGAGCTCGACCCGAACAGCAGCAACGCCTTCTTCCTCGCCGAACTGCTCGCCTATGACGGCAAGCGCGACGAAGCGCTCGAACTGCTCGAGCAGGTGCCAGTATCGGAAGAAGAGAGCGGCAATTACGCCAGCACCTATGCCACCGTGGCAGGGCTTGCAGGCAAGACCGATGCAGCGCTCGAACTGCTTGGCGACGAGGTGGCCGACAAGCCGCTCAACGCGTCCGTGCTGAACGCCGATTGCTGGTTCCGCGGCCTGTTCAACATCGGCGTCGATTCGGCGATGGCGACCTGCACCAAGGCAATCGAGCGGGCGACCGACAGCGCGCCCATGCTCGATAGCCGCGCTATGGTGAGCTACCGTATGGGCGACTACGATGCAGCTTTGAAGGACCTCGACAGCGCGTTGGAACTCGTGCCGGGCCTTTCTGCTTCGCTGTACCTGCGCGGCATCGTACGGCTGGAGCAGGGCGATGCGGGCGGGCGCGAGGATATCGCTACCGCGCTCAGGATGGAGCCGTATCTTGCGCGCCGCTATGCCATGCACGGCGTTGCCCCGAAGGACTGAAGGCGCTCTAGATCAGACCCTTGGCGCGGAGCGAGACATGGCTGCCGCGTCCCACGATCACGTGGTCGTGGACGGTGATGTTGAGCAGCCGCCCGGCCTCGGCAATGCGTGCGGTGATCTGGATGTCGGCGCGGCTCGGTTCGGGATCGCCGCTGGGGTGGTTGTGCACGAGGATGAGCGCGCTTGCGCCCACGTCGAAGGCCCGCCGGATAACTTCGCGCGGGTGGATCGCCGCCTCGTCGATCGAACCTTCGGCAGCCAGGTGATCGTCGATCAGCCGGTTGCGCGTGTCGAGATAAAGGACGCGCACCCGCTCGTGTTTCAGTTCGCCCATGTCGATGGCGAGGTAGTCGAGCAGCGCCTGCCAGCTTCCCAGCACAGGCTGCTCCCGCACAGCTCCGCGCGCCATTCGCCGAGCCGCCAGCGACACCGCGTGGAGCGAGGCCGCGCTTGCTTCGCCCATGCCGCCGACCTGGGTCAGCGCGCCGGGTGAAGCGTTGAGCACGGCCGAGAAAGAGCCGAAATGGTCGATCAGCCGCTTCGCCAGCGGCTTGGTGTCACCCTGCCGGATTGCGGAAAACAGCAGGAATTCGAGCAATTCGTAATCGGCCAGCGCCTCCGCACCGCCCGTCAGCAGGCGTTGGCGCAGACGTTCGCGGTGGCCGGTCCCGGCATGGCTGGATGCTTTTTTGGCCGCCCCCGGCACCTTTTTCCTCCCCTAGGCGTTTCAATGCCTTGCATTGCCTTTATGCCGCGATGCGCGCAAGTGCGGGGACAGATGGACGGGTCAGAAGGCCAGTATGTGAGTGAGCGGCCCCGCTGGCGCAAGAAGCGCTGGGCGGTGCCTGCGCTCGTCATCCTCGCGCTGGTCGTTATCATCGCGTTCGGCTGGTTCAACCGCGTTTCGCTGGCCGATGATTTCATAAAGGACCAGCTGCAGGCGAACGACCTACCGGCCACCTACACGGTCGAGCGAATCGGTGGACGCACGCAGATCATCTCCGACCTAGTCATCGGCGACCCCGATGCGCCCGATCTGACCGCCGACCGCGTTATCGTCCGGCTGCGCCACCGCTTCGGCCTGCCGGAAGTGGGCAGTATCACTCTGGTCAATCCGCGGCTTTATGGCCGGTATATCGATGGCGAGCTGAGTTTCGGTTCGCTCGACAGCCTTCTGTTCGAAGATGATGGCGAACCCAGTTCGGGGCTGCCGAACCTTGAGCTCGCCATCCGCGACGGGCGCGGCCTGATCGAAACCGATTACGGACCTATCGGCCTGAAGCTTGCGGGCGAGGGCAATCTGG
This sequence comes from Qipengyuania aurantiaca, assembly GCF_019711375.1. Taxonomy (NCBI): domain Bacteria; kingdom Pseudomonadati; phylum Pseudomonadota; class Alphaproteobacteria; order Sphingomonadales; family Erythrobacteraceae; genus Qipengyuania; species Qipengyuania aurantiaca. The sequence continues at coordinate 2,782,519 of NZ_CP081295.1, read as the reverse complement.
CGAGCGGCTTCGAAGGCATTCTTGCTGCCACCGCGCCGGAATTGCAGTTGGACAGTTGCGCAATGGCCGGCACGACACTTTATGGGACGGTATCGACCTCGGCAGGTGAGCCGCAGTTTGCAGGCCCCTTGCGGATGGCTGCGCTCGCTTGCGAGGAAATGCAGCTCGCGGTCGAAGATGTAGTGGTCGTACTCGACGCGACCGCGAATGGCCAATTCGCCGATCCTAGCCTGACCGCCCGTATCGCGACCGACAACGCGCGCTACGCCGAGAATTCCGCACAATCGCTCGCCGGGACGCTCCGCGCTCAGATGAAGGACAGCGCGATGACCTCGCGCTACACCCTTGCAGCGCGCGGTGTCGAAACGCCGCAGGCGCTTGCTGCCCTGCTCACCGCGGAAGGCACGATGCGCGCGCGCGACGATTTTGCGCGCCTCGAGATCGAAAGCGCGGTGGAGGGCAATGGCCTGAGGCTCGGTCGCAGCACCATCGCCATGGTGGAGGGGCTTTCCAGCTCGGGCGAGGGGACGCTGCTTGAACCTATCGCGCGCCGGATTGGTGCGGCCCTGCAGGCGGAAACGCGCGGAAGTGCGCTGGACGCCAGCGTCCTCTATCGCAGCGGCCCCCAAGGGTATTCGCTGACCGTGCCGCAAGCGCAGATGACGGGTGGCAGCGGCGCGCGTATCCTCTCGCTTTCGCGCTTCGAAGTCGCGGCCCTCCGGGACGCGCCGGCGCGGATCGGCGGTAATATCGCGACTGGCGGCCCCGGCATCCCGCGCATTTCAGGCCGCATGGAGCGCGCAGGCGATGGCGACGCGGTCTTCCGCCTCAGCATGGCACCCTATTCAGCGGGTGGGGCCGAGATTGCCATTCCCGGCATGACCGTGGCGCAGGGCCAGAGCGGGGCGCTCGGATTTTCGGGTCGGGTCGAGGCAACCGGTCCCTTGCCCGGCGGCGCTGTGGACCAGCTGTCACTTCCGGTTAGCGGGCGGTGGGAAGCGGGCGGCGATCTCGTGCTCTGGCGCGAGTGCACCCAGGTCGCCTTCCGCAGGCTTGCCTTCGCCGATCTCAACCTAGCGGGGCCGGGGCTCACCCTGTGCCCGCCGCCCGGCAAGCCCATGCTCCGCTATGGCGCGGACGGGGTGCAATTTGCAGCCGGAGCGAGCAATCTCGACCTTACCGGTTCTCTGGGTGACACGCCCATCCGCATTGCCAGCGGCCCGGTCGGTTTCGCCTATCCCGGCACCGTGCGCGCGCAGAACCTCGATATCTCGCTGGGTCCCGTGGATACGGCGAGCCGCTTCGTGATCTCGGACCTCAACGCCCAGCTGGGCGACACCGTCGCCGGCACGTTCGACGATGCCGAGATCGCGCTCGCGGCTTTGCCGATGACGCTGGTGAACACTTCGGGCGAATGGGCCTATGACGATGGGCGACTGACAATCGACAACGCGGCGTTCCGGCTGATTGACCGCGCGCCCGATGATCGCTTCAAGCCGCTGGTCGCGCGCGATGCCTCGCTTTCGCTCGTCGACAACATCATCAACGCCGAGGCGGCGCTCCGTAACCCGCAGACGGACCGGGTGGTGACGCTGGTGGATATCCGCCACGACCTGTCGACCGGCGGCGGCTACGCCAATCTCGATGTAGAGGGGCTGCGCTTCGACGAAGCTCTCCAGCCAGAGGATCTGAGCGAATTGGCGAAGGGTGTGATCGCTAATGCGGATGGCGTAATCACCGGAGAGGGCCGGATCGACTGGTCGCCATCCGGAGAGGTGACCAGCACGGGATCGTTCTCGTCCGAAGACCTCGATTTTGCCGCCGCCTTCGGGCCGGTGAAGGGGGCGAGCGGAACGGTGGAGTTCACCGACCTCCTCAACCTGACCACCGCGCCGAACCAGAAGATCCGGGTGGCCTCGGTTAATCCGGGCATCGAGGTGCTCGACGGCGAAATCGAGTTCAGCCTGCAGAACGGCGAGCTCCTGGCAGTGAGCGGCGGCAGCTGGCCTTTCATGGGCGGGACGTTGATCCTGCGCGAGGTCGACCTCAATTTGGGCGTGAGCGAGGAGCGGGCCTATATCTTCGAGATCGTCGGCCTCGATGCGGCGCAATTCGTCGCGCAGATGGAGCTGGAGAATATCTCGGCGACCGGCATTTTCGACGGTACGATCCCGATCATCTTCGATGTGGACGGCAATGGCCGGATCGAAGACGGTATCCTTATCTCGCGGTCTCCGGGCGGCAATATCTCCTATGTCGGCGAACTGACCTACGAAGACCTCTCGGCCATCGCCAATTTCGCCTTCGATGCGCTGCGCAGCCTCGACTATTCGCAAATGCGCGTCATCATGAACGGCCCGCTTACCGGGGAAATCGTCACGCAAGTGCGCTTCGACGGCGTGCGGCAGGGCGAGGGGGCCGAGACCAATTTCATCACGCGCCAGATCGCCAACCTGCCGCTGCAGTTCCGTATCAACATCAAGGCACAGTTCTACCAGCTGATCACCAGCCTCAAGGCGATGTACGACCCTGCCTCCGTTCGCGATCCGCGAGAATTGGGCTTGCTCGACGACGACGGCACGAGGCTGCGCCGCTCCATCACCGGCGAAGAGGCCGAACCCGATATCGATCCGGAAGACGTCATTCCGGATGAACCCACCATTCAGGACCAGGAAAGCGAGTAAGCGCTATGAAATCCCGTGAATTGACTGACCCTCGTGGCCCTGCGAGAACCTGCACCATGCAGGGGAAGGCGGACATGAAGGGTCTGAAGATTTCGGCGGCGGTCGGCATGGCCTCGCTCGCGCTGGCAGGTTGCGTCACGGTGGAAGCGCCGACGGAACCCATCGTGATCGAGCTTAACGTCAACATCCGCCAGGAAGTGATTTATCGCCTCGCCGATGATGCGGGCGACACGATCGAGAACAATGCGGATATTTTCTGATGGGTGAACTTATGACCAAGCGACTTACCAAGGCTGTCCTTTCGGGCGCCGCACTCGCGACGGCTCTCGGCGGTATCGCCGCGCCGGCCTTTGCCCAGCGCGATCCGGCCTATGCCGCTGCGCGCGCCGCAGGCCAGGTGGGCGAGAAGATGGACGGCTACCTCGGCATCGTCGGGGAAGAAACGGCCGAGCTTCGCCGTCTCGTCAACGACATCAACATCAAACGCCGCGCGGTTTATTCCGAGCGCGCGCAGGCCAACAACGCCACGCTCGAAGAATACGCGCTGACGGCGGGGTGCCAGGCCATCCTCGCGACCTCGCCGGGCGAGAAATACCAGGCGCCCGACGGCAGCTGGCAGACGCGCACCAGTGCCAAGCCCATGCGCGATTCGCGCTGCCCGTAAGAAAGGGCGCGCGCTAGCTTTCGAGAGCCTCCCGCCGGTGCGACGCCGGAGGGAGGCTTTTTTGCAACCGGTGATGCGCAAATGCGCAGCTCTCCGTGTTGACTCGTCCATGCCCCCCATCTAAGGGGGCCGCGCCCTTGGCGGGCAAGTCCCTGCGCGTGCCGCGCAACCCCATGAAGGAGCAAGGCATGAGCGACGACGAACCCGCACGGAAACCCATCGAGGAGGATGCGCGGATCGACGCGCTGGAAAAGCGGTTAAGTGCCGCCCAGCAGCGCGAAGAACAGCGCAACCGCAAGACCGGTTCCGGGGCCGATGCGAACTATCGCAGCGGCAACCGCGTTCTGGCTGACTTGCTCGGGGGGCTTCTGGGAGGTTCGGTGATCGGTTACGCCATTGGCTATCTCACCGATACCAATCCTTGGGGTCTGCTGGTGGGGCTGTTCCTCGGAATAGTGGTCGCCTTCAGGAATATTATCCGCGCGGCAAATCAGAAGCCCGGCGAGTGACCCCGAAAGGGGCTTTGCGGGGCTTTCGTTACAGGATTTAGGGAATTTCAGACGTGGCAGCCGAACAGGCCAAAGTCGATCCGATGTACCAGTTCACCATCCAGGCGCTTGGCGGCTCGGATAATTGGGAACTGGCCGGCTACAACATCGCCTTCACCAACAGCGCGCTGTGGATGCTGATCACCACCGTGGTGCTCTTCCTCTTCGTGCTCGGCGGGATGAAGCGCGAGCTCGTTCCCGGCCGCTGGCAGATGATGGTGGAAAGTTTCACCGGCTTCATCGACAACATGCTCGAAGCGAACATCGGCAAGGCCGGGCGAAAGTATGTGCCTTACGTCTTCAGTCTCTTCATGTTCATTCTCTTCGCGAACCTGCTTGGCCTGTTGCCGCTGGGCGTGATCGGGGTCCACCCGTTCACCTTTACCAGCCATTTCACCGTGACCGGCATCCTCGCGATCATCAGCTTCTCGATCGTTCTCATCGTGGGCTTCTGGCGCCACGGCCTGCACTTCTTCAGCCTGTTCGTGCCGCACGGTACGCCGCTGCCCATGGTGCCCGTGATCGCGCCGATCGAATTTATCTCCTTCATGGTCCGTCCCTTCAGCCTCGGCCTGCGTCTCTTCGTGGCCATGATGGCCGGTCACGTGCTGCTCGAAGTGCTGTCGAGCTTCGTGATCGACGGTACCAATGCCGGCGCCGGTTTCGGCCTCCTGGTTGGCTTGCCGAGCTTCTTGCTGATGATCGGCATCTGTGCGCTGGAGCTGCTGGTCGCCGGCATCCAGGCCTACGTTTTCGCTCTTCTGACGTCGCTGTACATCAACGACGCCGAGAACCTTCACTAAGTCTTCAATTTACACGTTTTTCCAAAGGAGTTTGTCATGGAAATGGAAGCTGCAAAGCTCATCGGTGCTGGCCTCGCTGCAATCGGCGCCGGTATGGCTGCAATCGGCGTGGGTAACGTCTTCGGTTCGTTCCTCGAAAGCGCCCTGCGCAACCCGGGCGCAGCAGACGGCCAGCAGGGCCGCCTGTTCATCGGCTTCGCCGCTGCCGAACTTCTCGGCCTGCTGGCGTTCGTTGTTGCCATGATCCTGATCTTCGTCGCCTAATCGACGAATATCCGATTTGGAGCCGGTCGGGTTCGCCTGACCGGCCCCGCAATTTCCTGCTTCACGCTTTTCGAGAGCTGCAATGCCCCAGATAGCACAGCTTGCCGATACATGGTCCAGCCAGGTCTTCTGGCTGCTGGTCTTTTTCGGCATAACCTTCTTCGTCATCGGCAAGGGCATGGTGCCCAAGGTGATGGACACCGTCGCCAGCCGTGACGGCCAGATCGCCGCCGACCTCGCCGCTGCCAAGGCCGCGCGCGATGCCGCCGACGAGCAGGAAGAAGCCTGGCGGGTGAAGGAAAACGAGAACCGCGCCGCGGCGCAGGCGATCGTTGCCAAGGCCAAGGAAGAAGGCGCCAAGAAGAGCGAGACCAAGCTCAAGGCGGCCCAGACCCGTATCGACAAGAAACTTGCCGATGCCGAAGCACGGATCGCCGAAGCGCGCACCGCTGCGCTTGCCGAAGTCGAAGCCGTGGCCGTCGAAGCTGCGCAAGACATCGTCAAGACGCTCGCCGGTGTGAAGGTGACCAAGCCTGTCGCCACCAAGGCCGTGAAGGAGCAGATGGCTCATGGCTAACACCACTCCCAGCGAACTGCCGGAAGTCTTCGCGACCGAAACGCCGCAAGCGACGACCGAAATCGACGCTGGCGCCGGCAAGCACAACGAGCCCGAACTTTTCGGCCTCGCCCCCTTCCAGATCGTCTCGATTGCGATGCTGGTCCTGCTCCTTTTCGCGTTCTTCGGCGCCAAGGTCCACAAGACCATCGCCGGCGGCCTCGACAACAAGATCGCCGCGATCAAGGAACAGCTCGAAGAAGCCAAGCAGCTTCGCGCCGAGGCGGAAGCCCTGCGCAAGGAATACGCCGACAAGATCGCCAGCGCCGAAAAGGACGCCGAAGCGATGCTCGTCAACGCGCAGACCGAAGCCGACGCGATCCTCGAGAAGGCCGAAGCCGACAGCAAGGCCATGGTCGAGCGTCGCAAGCGCATGGCGGAAGACAAGATCGCCGCTGCCGAACGTGAAGCCGTCGAAGACGTGCGCAACCGCGCCGTTTCGGCCGCGACGGGTGCGAGCCGCAAGCTGATTGCCGAAAAGCACGACGCCGAAGCCGATCGCGCTCTGGCCGACAAGGTTATCGCCGGGATCTGATCTTCCCGCGCTACGCTAATTTCGAAAGGGCGGCCCCGAACGGGTCGCCCTTTTGCGTTTCAGGGCACGAAGACGACCTTGCCCACGATTTCTCCGCGATCCATGGCTTCGAAGCCCTCGCGCCATTGGTCGAGCGGGAGGATGCGGTCGATATGCGGGGTGATGCGCTTCTCGCTTGCCAGCCTGTCGATGACCTTCGCAATCCGCTGGCCGCGGTCGGGGAAGCGGCGCGCATATTCGCCAGCGCGCACACCGACTACGCTGAAGCCCTTGATGAGGGGAATGTTGACCGCGATCTCGGGAATACGACCCGCTACGAAACCGACGACTAGAAGCTTGCCGCCGAAGGTCACGCAGCGGGTGCTCTCGTCGAACACGTCGCCGCCGACAGGGTCGAACACCAGATCGCACAAGGCGCCATCGGTGAGGACGGAGACTTCTTCGCGGAAACGGCCCTCGTTGAGAATCACCGAATGCGCAGCTCCCGCGCGCCGAAGGGCCTCGAGCTTGGCTTCGGAATGCGTCGCCGCGATAACCCTGGCTCCGAGCGCCTTGGCAAGATCGCAGGCCGCAAGACCCACGCCGCCGCTCGCGCCATGGACCAGGACTGTCTGCCCGGCCTCCAACCCGCCCAGTTCGACCAGTCCGACATAGGCGGTGTGATAGGCCGCGCCCATCGCCGCCGCCTGGGCGAAATCGAGGCCTTCGGGAATGTCGCGCAGGGCCGTTGTCGGAAGGGTGATTTGCCCGGCAAAAGCGCCAGTTTTGGCACCGCCCATGACCCGGTCGCCGACTTCGAACCCGCACCCGGGATCGGCTTCGATCACTTCGCCCGCCATCTCCAGCCCGGATACGAAGGGCAGCTCCGGTTTGAACTGGTAGTCCCCCCGCGTCATCAGGAGGTCGGGATAGTTGAGCGAGGCAGCGCGCACCTCCACGAGCACTTCGCCCGTCCTGCGCCGCGGCGCATCGACCTCGCGCAAGCCCATGCCGGATAGGTTGCGGCTCAGCTCTTCGACGACGAGAGCCTTCATGCGCTCAGAAATTGTCCTTGGCGGCACGCAGCGCGGCGAAGGTCTCGGCCGGCGTAGTTCCACCCCAGCGGTTCCGGATATCGGCGTCATCGGCGCGCAGGAAGGGGTTGGTGATCAACTCGCGCGAGAGGAGGGTGGGGACCGTAGGTTCTCCCTTGGCGCGCTTTTCCTCGATCCTCCCGGCGTAAAGGCGCAGTTCGGCGTTGTCCGGGTCGGCGTGCAGGGCAAACTTGGCGTTCGCCTCGGTGTATTCATGCGCGCAATAGAGCAAGGTGTTGTCGGGCAGCTGGCGAATGCGCTCGAGGCTGTGCCAGAACTGCTCGGGCTCGCCCTCGAACATGCGGCCGCAGCCCAGCGCAAAGACGCTGTCCCCGACGAAAGCCGTGTCCGCTTCCGCAATATGGTAGGCGATGTGGCCGTTGGTGTGGCCGGAGACATCGATCACGCGCGCCTTCCAGTCCCCCAGAGAGACCGTGTCGCCATTGCCGACCACCTCGTCGATCGGGCTCAACTTCTCGACCTCATGCGGTGCGACCACCTTCGCGCCCGTAGCCTCGACGATGGCCTTGTTTCCGCCTGCATGATCGGGATGCCAGTGCGTGTTCCAGACCTGCGTGATCGTCCAGCCCTTGGCCTCGGCCTGGCGCAGGTATTCCGCGCCATCGGGCGTATCGATCGCCGCCGTCTCGCCGGTATCGGGATCGTGGAGGAGGAAACCGTAATTGTCGGACAGGCAGGGGAACTGGTGAATCTCTAGCATGTAGGACAGCCTATCCCGCTTGCCCCATGTAGGAAAGGCCCGCCGCTCGTGTGAGCGACGGGCCTTTCTTTTGTTTAGCCTCACGCGCCGGCGGCTGCGTCCGCAGCCTTAGGCTTTCCTCGCTCTCACGACCTTGCGGTCGCGTCGCTGCGGGCGGCCGGTCGGCCTTGCACTCGGCTTCGCCTCGCGTCTTGGTCACGGCAGTCAGCGAGCGACCGCTCGCCGCCGCTCCTGCGGCGAAGCCAAGCACGCCGGACGGCGTGCGCCCGGCGTCTGAGGGCTACCAGAAGATCAGTCTTCCTTCTTCTTCAGCGCTTCGCCGAGGATGTCGCCGAGCGAGGCACCCGAATCCGACGAACCGAACTGTGCAACCGCTTCCTTCTCTTCGGCGATCTGACGCGCCTTGATCGAGAAGGTCGGCTTCTTCGAACGGTCGAAACCGGTGACCATGGCATCGACCTTGGCACCCGGCTGGAAGCGATCCGAACGCTGTTCGTCGCGGTCGCGGCCGAGGTCCGAACGCTTGATGAAGCCGGTTGCGCCGTCTTCGCCGACCTGGACTTCGAGACCGCCATCGCGGACTTCGAGCACGGTGACGGTGACGACTTGGTTCTTGCGCAGGTCGCTCTGGGCGCCGGCTTCGGTCGGAGCACCCTTTTCGAGCTGCTTCATGCCGAGGCTGATGCGTTCCTTCTCGATGTCGACATCGAGAACGACGGCTTCGACTTCCTCACCCTTGCGGTGCAGGGCGAGGGCGTCTTCACCCGAGATGCCCCATGCGATGTCCGACATGTGGACCATACCGTCGACGTCGCCCGGAAGGCCGATGAACAGACCGAATTCGGTGGCGTTCTTGACTTCGCCGGTGACCTTGGCGCCAACGGGGTGCGCTTCGGCGAATTCTTCCCACGGATTGCGCTGGGCCTGCTTGAGGCCGAGCGAAATGCGGCGCTTCTCGCTGTCCACTTCGAGGACCATGACTTCGACTTCTTGGCTGGTCGAGACGATCTTGCCCGGGTGGACGTTCTTCTTGGTCCAGCTCATTTCCGAAACGTGGACCAGGCCTTCGATGCCTGGCTCGATTTCGACGAATGCGCCGTATTCGGTGATGTTGGTGACGGTGCCCGTCAGCTTCATGCCGACCGGGTACTTCGCCGAAACGCCATCCCACGGATCCGATTCCAGCTGCTTCATGCCGAGGCTGATGCGCTGGGTGTCTTCGTTGATGCGGATGATCTGGACGGTCACGGTCTGGCCGATCTCGATCATTTCGCTGGGATGGTTGACGCGCTTGTAGCTCATGTCGGTGACATGGAGCAGGCCGTCGATTCCGCCGAGGTCGACGAAGGCACCGTAGTCGGTGATGTTCTTGACCACGCCGTCGATGACCTGGCCTTCGGCCAGCTTGTCGATGAGTTCGCTGCGCTGTTCTGCACGGGTCTCTTCGAGGACCGCGCGGCGCGAGACGACGATGTTACCGCGGCGGCGGTCCATCTTGAGGATCTGGAAGGGCTGGGCCATGTCCATCAGCGGGGTGACGTCGCGCACGGGGCGGATGTCGACCTGGCTGCCGGGCAGGAAGGCCACGGCGCCGTCGAGGTCGACGGTGAAGCCGCCCTTGACGCGGCCGAAGATGCGGCCTTCGACGCGCTTGCCTTCGCCGAACTCGCTTTCAAGCTTGTCCCAGGCGGCTTCGCGGCGTGCACGGTCGCGCGACAGCATGGCTTCGCCGTCGGCGTTCTCGATGCGGTCGACGAAGACTTCGACTTCCGAGCCGACTTCGAGGCCGTGCTCGTCTTCGCCGCGCATGAATTCCTTGAGGTCGACGCGGCCTTCGCTCTTCAGGCCGACATCGATGTGGGCCATGCCGTTTTCGATGGAGGTGACGGTGCCCTTGACGACGCGGCCTTCGAAGCCGCCATCATCTGCGCCGCCGAGCTGCTCGTCGAGCATTGCCGCGAAATCGTCGCGGCTCGGATTGGCTGAAGTTGCCATGAGTTGTGTAGTCCTAACTAACGTTTGCTACCGGCCACCGGTTTTCCGGGGTCTTTACCCGTCTCCGCCGCACTATCGCGGTGGCTAACGGGGCAAGAGGGCCGTGTTCTCCGCGAGGCCGGATGCCGCCGCGAAGGTCCATCGAATCCGGGGGATTTGGTGAACGGGCGCGCGCCTAGGCCGAAACGGGCGCAAAAGCAAGGGAAATGCCGCTTCGCGCCCTACAGGATGGAGCGGGTGGAGCACGGTCCTGGGAGAATTTGAGACGAGCCCGCTTAGCTGCCTGCAAGTGCCGGAATTCTGCGGTTGGGGAAGGGTTGTGCGGTCCATGCCCACATGGCTGCCACAGCGCGCCGCCTGTAGGAAAGCGGCTATTCCTGAACGACCTGCCGGACCGCGTCGATCGCGGCGGCAATCGCCTCTTCCTTGCCGAGCGCGCTGGTGTCGATCACCATGGCATCGGCCGCGGGGGCCAGCGGGGCTACATCGCGGTTTCGGTCGCGCTCGTCGCGGGCGCGCAGATCGTCCTGGATGGCTTCCAGCGTCACTTCGACACCGCGGTCCTGCATTTCGAGGAAACGACGCTGGGCCCGCGCCTCGACGCTGGCGGTGATGAAGAGCTTGGCCTCGGCTTCGGGCGCGATCACCGTGCCGATGTCGCGCCCGTCGAGTACGGCACCGCCGGGCTGCGTTGCAAAGCTGCGCTGACGATCGAACAGGGCTTGACGCACGGCGGGGTGGACGGAGACGCGGCTTGCCAAACCGCCCGTTTCCTCGTTCCGCAGGTGAGGATCATCCAGCAGACTATCGGGAAAGCTGGTTGCCGCCAGCGCGTCTCCGCCGTCGTCCGGATCGCCACCGTCGAGGAAAACCTGTCGCCCCACCGCGCGATAGAGCAGGCCCGTATCAAGATGCGGCAGGCCGAAATGCGCGGCCAGCGCCTTGGCAATCGTGCCCTTGCCCGATGCGGTCGGTCCGTCGACGGCGATGATCATCCTGCTTCCCTCAATCGTATTTGCGCGCGTGCATGGCATAAGCCCAGCCAAACAGCACACCAAAGCCAAGTATCCATCCTGCGATGGTGTCCATGTGCTCGTGCCTGAGTTTCGACCAGGTGAAATCCGCCCGCGCAAATTCGATTCCGCCGAAGACCACTACGATGGCGGCGAAGCCTGTAAGCATCCGGCGGAAAAACACGGTCACGTGGTTGTCGTCCGATCCGTGCGCAGCGCCTTGAAGATGCCGAAAAGGGCGATGCCCATCCAGACGATCTCGAGGACCATGGTGGGCAGGTTGTAATTCACCGTCAGCGAGATCGCGAGCAACGCCGCGCCGATGAAGTTGACCGCGTTGAACAAAAGCAGGTTCATCTGCTTCGTCATGTTCGAATAGGCGAATGCAGCAACGATACAAAAGCTGCCGACAAAGCCGATGATGTCGGCGGCGAAGGAGGAAATACCGGGCATTTACGGGGCTCCGGCCTTGTCGAGCAAGGCGATGAAATTGGGAAAGCTGGTCGCGATAGGCTCGGCGCTGTCCACGCTGACGCCGTTCTCGCTGGCCAGGCCCGCAACCGCCATGCTCATGGCGATGCGGTGGTCGAGATGGGTAGTAACGGGGCCGCCCCCTGCAAGCGGCTTGCCGCCGCTGCCATGGATGACCAGGCCGTCGTCGCGCTCCTCTACCGTGCCGCCTGCAAGTTGCAAGGCGGCGGCCATGGCGGAGAGGCGATCGCTTTCCTTGACGCGCAATTCTTCGAGGCCGCTGGTGACGGTCGTGCCCTCGGCAAGAGAGGCGGCGACGAAGAGAACGGGAAACTCGTCGATCATGCTGGGCGCGATGGCGGGATCGACCTCGATGCCCCTGAGCTGAGCGTGGCGCACGTGCAGGTCCGCCACCGGCTCGCCGCCGACTTCACGCTCGTCGAGATAGTCGATGCTCGCGCCCATCTGTTTGAGCACGCGGTAGATCCCATTGCGGGTGGGGTTGAGGCCGACATTCTCGATTACGAGGTCGCTGCCGGGCACCACGCTGGCGGCGACTGCGAAGAACGCGGCAGAAGAAGGGTCGCCCGGAACGGTGATGTCGCAGGGCGCAAGGTCGCATGGGCCGGTGAGCGAGATCACGCGCTCGCCGTCCTTCTCCTCGACCTGCACCTCGACACCTAAGCCGCGCAGCATGCGCTCGGTGTGGTCGCGGGTGGGAACGGGCTCGATCACCGTAGTCGTGCCGGGCGTGTTGAGACCGGCGAGCAGCACTGCGCTTTTCACCTGCGCGCTCGCGACAGGCAGGCGATAGCGGATCGGCACGGCCGGCTGCATCCCTTCCATCACCAGCGGCAGCGTGCCACCGGGGGAGGGCGTGAAGCTGGCACCCATGGTGGAAAGCGGGTCGATCACGCGGCCCATCGGGCGCTTGGACAGGCTCGCATCGCCGGTGAAGGCGGCGGTGATGCCGTGGCTGGCGACGAGGCCCATGAGGAGCCGCGTCGACGTGCCCGAATTGCCCATGTCGAGCGCTTGTTCCGGCTGGAGCAGCGTGCCGACGCCCACGCCGTCGACAACCCAATCCTCGCCATCCTTTTCAATCACCGCGCCCATCGCGCGCAGGGCAGCGGCGGTGGCGAGCACGTCCTCGCCTTCGAGCAGGCCCGAGATACGGCTGCGCCCCACGGCCAGCGCACCGAACATCAGCGCGCGGTGGCTGATCGACTTGTCGCCCGGCACGCGGATGCGTCCGGTCAGCGGGCCCTGTGGCGAAAAGCGGTGCGAGGTCACGAAAGCGTATCCATATGAACGCGGCGCTTTGACAGCGCACACGGGTTCTGGCAAGGCGCGCGCGCTGCAGGTTCCTCCCCCTTTACTTTAGGGCGATGGAGCCCACCTTTAGCCAAGAATTTTTCGTCTCGTCCTCGCGGCGGGGCCAGTATCCAAGGATTACACATGGTCAAACCTGAATGGGGCACCAAGCGGACCTGCCCGAACTGCGGCACCCGCTTCTACGATCTGAACAAGGAAGATCCCGTCACCTGCATCGAATGCGGTGAAGAGTGGACGCCCGAGCCCGTGCTCAAGTCCAAGCAGCCGATTCTCGCCGAGGAAGAGAAGAAGGACAAGAAGGGCGAAGCCGATTCCGACCTGTCCGGCGACGACGATGACGATCTGGATATCGACATCGACGAAGACGACGATTCGCCCGACAACGAGGTCGATCTCGGCGGCGATGACGACCTTGGCGTCGAGACGAAGTCGAAGGGCGACGACGACGACGCGGATGAAAGCTGATTTAGCTTAAAATAGCTGTTGCATTGCGGGAGTACCCCTTATATTGGGCGCCTCCCGCAAGGGTGACGCACCTCCCAGGATGCGTCAGCGAAAAATGGCTCGGGGCCTTAGCTCAGCTGGGAGAGCGCTACAATGGCATTGTAGAGGTCAGCGGTTCGATCCCGCTAGGCTCCACCATTTCATCGTCTTTCGGCCCAGGGCGGGCTGCAAATGGCGGATTGCTGCGCTTCCGGTGCTCACGGACTTGATGTCCGCTCCGCTCCGGTTCTCGCACTCCACCATTTTTGCTTCCACCCTGAACCGAAATCCGATGAAATGGCTCGGCCACTACTTGGGTATGATGGTAGCAGGCCGTGGCGACGGCTGCGGCTTGCTTCCACCACACCCGGGCACACGTTTGGGTTTCATAGGGGTCTGACCCCACGCTGGCCGACGAGTTCTCGTCCGCCGGCGTTTTTCGCGTTTATCGGGCCAGCGATGGTTCGAGAGGAGTAGAGCAGCGATGTTCGACAATTTGTCCGACCGGCTCGGGAATGTCTTTGACAAGCTCAAGGGTCGCGGTTCGCTGTCCGAAGGCGATGTGCGCGAAGCCATGCGCGAAGTGCGCATCGCGCTGCTCGAAGCCGATGTCGCGCTGCCCGTTGTGCGCCGCTTCATCGACGCGGTCACCGAAAAGGCGATCGGTTCGGAAGTCCTCAAATCGGTCACGCCCGGCCAGCAGGTCGTCAAGATCGTCAACGACGAGCTGGTCGAAATGCTCGGCGGCGACGGCGACGATGCCGAACCACGCGATCTGAACCTCAACGCCAAGCCCCCGGTCGTCATTATGATGGTCGGCCTGCAGGGCTCGGGTAAGACGACCACGACCGCCAAGCTCGGCAAGCTGCTGCGCGAAAAGCACGGCAAGAAGTCGATGATGGCCTCGCTCGACGTCAACCGTCCGGCAGCGCAGGAACAGCTCAAGATTCTCGGCGAGCAGGTCGATGTCGCGACGCTGCCGATCGTGCCCGGCCAGCAGCCGGTCGATATCGCGCGGCGCGCAATGGAAGCCGCCAAGCTGGCCGCAGCCGACGTGCTGCTGCTCGATACGGCAGGCCGCCTCCACGTCGACGAAGCGCTGATGGCCGAGATGAAGGCCATCTCGACCGTGTCGGCACCGACCGAGGTTCTCCTCGTCGTCGACAGCCTGACGGGCCAGGACGCGGTCAACGTCGCGCAGAGCTTTACCGGCGAAGTGCGGCTGACCGGCGTGGTGCTGACCCGCATGGACGGGGATGCGCGCGGCGGTGCGGCGCTCTCGATGCGCTATGTCACGGGCAAGCCGGTCAAGTTTGCCGGTACGGGCGAAAAGCTCGACGCGATCGAAGCCTTCGATCCCAAGCGCGTCGCCAGCCGCATCCTCGGCATGGGCGATGTCGTCAGCCTCGTCGAAAAGGCGGCGACGGCGATCAAGGAAGAAGAGGCGGAAGCGCTTGCCAAGAAGATGGCGAAGGGCGAATTCGACCTCGACGACCTGCGCATGCAGCTTCGCCAGATGCAGAACATGGGCGGCCTCGGCGCGCTTGCGGGCATGATGCCGGGCATGAAGAAGGCCAAGCAGGCGATGCAGCAGTCGGGCATGGACGACAAGGTCCTCGTCCACATGGACGCGATCATCGGCTCGATGACGCCGAAGGAGCGCAAGCTGCCCAAGCTGCTCAACGCCAAGCGCAAGAAGCGCGTGGCGGCTGGTTCGGGCACGCAGGTCCAGGACGTGAACAAGGTGCTCAAGATGCACCAGGAAATGGCCAAGGCCATGAAGCAGATCAAGAAGATGGGCGGGCTCAAGGGTCTCGGCGCGCTGTTCGGCAAGGGTGGCATGGGCGCTGCCATGCCGGGCCTCGGCGGACCGGGCGCAGGGCTGCCGGGTCTCGGTGGGGGCGGCAAGGGCCCCTCGGTCGATCCCGACACGCTGCCCGCCGATCTGCGTGACATGTTGAACAAGAAATAAACGAAATTATCGATATTTACATTCGAAAGGTGAAGTAAAATGGCAGTTGCAATTCGTCTGTCGCGCGGTGGCGCGAAGAAGCGTCCCTACTACCGCATCGTCGTGTCGGACTCGCGCAGCCCGCGCGACGGCAAGTACCTGGAGCAGATCGGCACCTACAACCCGATGCTGCCGAAGGATTCGGGCGAGCGCGTGAAGCTCGACGAAGACCGTGCGCGTCACTGGCTCTCGGTCGGCGCCAAGCCGTCGGACCGCGTCCACCGCTTCCTCGACGCCGCCGGCATCCTCGAGCGTGCGCCGAAGAACAACCCCAAGAAGGGTGAGCCGGGCGAAGCCGCCAAGGAACGCGCCGAAGAAAAGGCCGCCAAGGAAGCCGAAGCCGCTGAAGCTGCCAAGGCTGCTGAAGAAGAAGCCAAGGCTGCTGCCGAAGCTCCGGCTGAAGAAGCTGCTGCTGAAGAAGCACCGGCCGAAGAGGCTGCTGCCGAAGAAGCTACCGAAGACAAGGGCGAGTAATCGCGCCCATGCAGGACAAGCCCGTCACGCTGGCAGCCGTCACCGGTGCGCATGGCGTGGCGGGCGAAGTCCGTCTGAAGCTGTTCGGGGAAGGGCTGGAAGGCCTCAAACCGCACAAGAGTTTCAATGAGGGGGCGCTGACCCTCTCCAAGGTCCGCAGCGACAACAAGGGCGGCGCCATCGCGCGTTTTGCCGAAGTCGCGGACCGCACCGCCGCCGAGAAACTGCGCGGCACCGTCCTCACCGTTCCGCGTGATGCCTTGCCCACGCTGGAAGAGGGTGAATTCTATTATTCCGACCTGCTTGGCCTCGCGGTCGTCACCGACACGGGCGAGGCGGTCGGCCATGTTTGCGCGGTCGAGAATTTCGGCGCGACCGAGATCGTCGAGATCGAAAAGCCCGACGGCAAGAAATTCATGGTCCCCCTGACCGAGCAGGCCGTCCCCTGCTGGACCGCGCAGGAATTGACCATTGCGGAGGGTTTCTGGGATAGGTGAGCGCGATGAGCGCCATCGCATCCGATCTCTGGCAACGCCTTGCCGCCCACGACATCGGTCCGCGCGACGCAGTGCTGTCCTTCATCGCCCGGCTCGCCCGCGAAAACCGCTGGAACGAGGATTTCGCCGAGCGGGTTGTCCTCGAATACAAGCGCTTCTGCTACCTTGCGAAGACCGCCGGGCACGAGGTCACGCCCTCCGATGCGGTGGACCAGGCCTGGCACCTCCACCTCACCTACAGCCGCGACTATTGGCAGGTTTTCTGTCCCGAAGTCCTCGGGGCCGAGTTGCACCATGGCCCGACCGCCGGCGGGCAGGCCGAGCGATCCCGCTATTACGACCAGTACGCCGCGACGCTCAAATCCTATGAAGAGGCGTTCGGCACACCGCCGCCAGCCGATGTCTGGCCGGATTCCCGACAGCGTTTTGTCGAGGACCCGAAAGCGTTTCGCGTGAAGCCGTCCGATGCTATCGTGATCCCGCGTCGCCTGCTGCCCGCGCTCGTCCTCCTGGCTGCGCTGGCGCTGGCGGCAAGTTGGCTGGGAGGGCAACTGAGCTGATGGAAACGAGTTTTTCGACCTATTTGGGCGGGGAGTTCCTGCTGTTCTACGCCGCCTTGCTGGCGGCTGCCGTAGTGGCAGGTTTCTGGATCCCCGGCTTCCTGCGGCCCGACGGCCAGCGCGGTCCCGTGACCGACCGGCACGAACTGGCCTATCTCGCAGGTGGGGCAGGGCGCATGACCGAGAGCGTGATCGCTCGGCTGCTCGGCGTTGATGCGCTGGTCGAAGGCGCGAAGAACAAGCTGCGCGCCGCCACTCCCTCGGCGGGCGAGGACCGGGCCGAGCAAGCACTGCTGCGCAAGCAGGGCGATTTCGGCCTGACCGAGGCGCACAACGCCATCAAGCCCTACGCTGCCGATGTGGACGAGGACCTCGTGCGCAAGGGCCTGCTGCAGGACAAGGGATCGCGCTGGCAGATGCGGTTCATGTCCACCGTGCCTTATCTCGTGGTGCTGGGCGTGGGCTTCTACCGCCGCTCGGCCGGCGTGGCGGAAGGGGAGCCGGTGGGTTTCCTGACCGCGCTGATGGTGCTGACCTTCGTGCTGGGGGTGGTGCGCTTCGCCAAGCACGATCCGCGCACCCGCGCCGGGCAGGAGGCGCTCGACGAGGCGCGGGTCACCCATGTCCGCCTGCAGAGCGCGCCCACGCCGCCGGAACTGGGTTATGGCGTTGCGCTGTTCGGTACCGCCATCCTTGTCGGCACGCCCTATTCGCAGCTTCACGCCATGCATCGCTCGGCCATCTCCGATGGATCGGGCGGCTATTACGCCGATGGCGGCAGCGACGGAGGCAGCGATGGCGGAAGCGGTTGTGGCGGCGGATGCGGGGGCTGCGGCGGCTAGCGCCTGAGCGGCATTTTCTCGGCGAGGCGGTTGCGGATCGCGGTCGATGCGACGCCCGCCTGCCCCATGGCGTGGCTGATCTGGTCCAGCCCGAGGACCACGTCCCCCGCGGCAAAGAGGCCGGAGATGCTCGTCTCAAGGTGATCGTCCACCAGCACGCAGTCGTCCTCGCTCACCTCGGCGCCGCAGGACCGTGCGAGGCCCGACCGCACGACCGAACCGAGCGCGGGATACATCGAATCGAACTGCATGCGCCCTTCGGCGGTGTCGAAGGCGATCGCGCCGTTCTCCATCGCGAAACCGCCGCAAGGGCCCGCGACGCGCCTTATGCCCGCCTCGTCCAGCGCCTCGCTGCAGGCATCCGACAGATCGTGATCGCCGTCGGGCGATACCAGCGTGATGTCGCTGGTGTAAGTGCGGATGAACTGCGCCTCGGCGGTCCCGTGGTCGCCCGTGCCGATGACCGCGACCTTCTTGTCGGTCACCTCGTAGCCGTCGCAGACCGGACAATAGCGGATCAGTCCGCGCGAGAGGGCCTCGTCATGCAGTTGGTCGTCGATCCCTTCGGGGCGGTTGTTCACCACGCCGGTGGCAAGCAGGACAGTGCGCGCGCGATAGATTTCGTCGTCGCAGGTGACGGTGAAGCATTCGTCCGGCTTGATGAGATCGGTCACGCGCTTCGGTTCGCGTAGGGCGCCGTATTTCGCCGCCTGCTCGCGCATCCGCTCAAGCAGTTCCTCGCCGTTGATGCCGTCGGGAAAGCCGGCGTGGTTGTGGCTGGTCGGAATCCAGCTCGCGCGGCTGGTGCCGCAATCGAACAGGCGGATGTCGAGATGATAGCGGGCGAGGTATATCGCCGCGGTCAGGCCCGCGGGCCCGGCGCCGATGATGATGCAATCGTCCAAGTCCATGCCCACCATACGCTCGTTGCCGCAATGCGTGCCTAAGCCCCTCGTCGATAGCTGTGTTGCTTGCATAGAACAGCTCTTGCCAGAGCCCCGATGTCAGGACATTGAAGGCCGGATTGAAAACAGATCGCAAGGGACCGAGAGATGATCGAGAGCGCCGCTTTTCTGATGGGGACTTACGCAGCGATGAGCGCAGGGATGAGTGTGGCGGTAGCCAAACTGTCGCCGTCCATCGGGCCCAAGCTGCGCCACATTTTCGCGGGCGCATCGCCGCTCGCTGCCGTGCTCGCCGTGCGGCTTGAAGGAGCGCCCAGTACGACCCTCGATAGCATGGAACTTTTCGGAGCCGGTGGGCTCGTAATCCTTGGTGTCGTGACCTCGAATGTGGTCGGGAAGTTTGTGCCAGTACGAGGCAAGGAGCAGGAACGCCTCTCCTCGCGTTGACGCGCCGATACGCGCGCGGGATGGTCAATCGGTCCTGCCCGCGCTAACCGCCCGTGCATGACCACGCTGAACGTTGCCATCGTCCAGGTCGCGCCCATTCCTCTCGCCATCGGCGACGGGATTGAAAAGGCCGTGCGTCTGGCGCGCGAGGCGGTGGAGGGCGGGGCGCAACTGGTTGCTTTCGGCGAGACCTTCCTCGGCGGCTATCCGCTGTGGCTGGACGAAGCGCCCGGCGCGGCGCTCTGGGATCATCCCGGCACCAAGGCGCTGCATCGCATCATGCTCGAACAGGCGGTGGTCGCGAATGACGAGCGGCTTCTGCCTTTGCAGGAGCTGTGCGACGAAACCGGCGCGGTGATCAGCATCGGCGCGCATGAGCGGGTGCGGCAGAGCCTTTACAACAACCAGATGACCTTCCGGCCCGGCCTGCCGGTGCTCGACCACCGCAAGCTGGTCCCCACCCATGGCGAACGCCTCATCTGGATGCGCTGCGACGGCTCGACGCTGGGCGTCCATCAGGCGGAGTGGGGCAAGGTCGGCTCGCTGATCTGCTGGGAGCACTGGATGCCTCTCGCCCGCGCTGCGATGCACAACCTCGGCGAGAGCGTGCATGTGGCGGCATGGCCCACCGTGCGCGAGGAATACGCACTCGCCTCGCGGCACTATGCGATGGAGGGCCGCTGCTTCGTGCTGGCGGCGGGGCTGGTGCAGGAGAGGGACGACCTGCTCGACGGACTTGAGCGTGCAGGCGGCGATGCTGCGGCGAGAGAGCTGTTCGAGGCGATCGAGGGCTATGCGCTCAATCGCGGCGGCTCGATGATCATCGCGCCCGATGCGCAGATCGTGGCGCAGGCGGGGGATGGTGACGAGACGCTGGTTGCGGAGCTTGATCTAGGTGAGATCGGTCGGGGGCTGACGAGCCTAGACACGGACGGTCACTACTCGCGGCCCGATGTCTTTGAGCTCCGCGTCAATGCGCAAACTAAGGGTGGTGTGCGATGGGAGTAGCTCTCGGGTTCATTTTGCTCGCTATCCTATTCTGTATGCCTCCCATGGTTCTTGGATTCTCCGCAAGTAAGGCGACTTCACGCGTTGGGCGACTATCTTTGATCTTAATAGCCGGCGTGCTGCCTGCTCTGCTTTGGGCCCCAGTGCATTATTTTTCAGCCTTGATGGCGGACGTCCCGTTTGACGAGCTTTCGCCATACGTCCTCAAAGCTGCGATTTTTCAGTTCGGGATTGGAATTCCCTTGGCGTTTCTTACTTTGTGGCTCTCGGACCGACGAAACAATGGCCGTAAGGGGATCAATGGGGAATGACCTTCGCCGCCACCATCCTCACCCTCTATCCCGAGATGTTTCCCGGGCCGCTGGGCGTGTCGCTTGCGGGCAAGGCGCTCGAGCGGGGGGACTGGTCGTGCGAGACGGTCCAGATCCGCGATTTCGCTACCGACAAGCATCGCACGGTCGACGATACGCCTGCTGGTGGCGGAGCGGGCATGGTGCTGAAGGCTGATGTGCTGGGGCGGGCTTTGGAAAGTTTGCAAACGCCCCCTCTCCTTCAGGGGAGGGGGAGGAGCGCCGCAGGCCCGGATGGGGTGGGGGATGCCGGGAATGCCCTGCCAGCCCGCCACCACCCCCAAACCCCCTCCTCTAAAGAAGAGGGGGCCGTTATTCGCCCCATCCTCGCCATGACGCCGCGCGGGAAACCTATCACGCAGGCGCGTATTCGCGAGATTGCGGCAGGCCCCGGCGTCGCTATCCTTTGCGGGCGCTTCGAAGGCTTCGACGAGCGGATATTCGACCATTATCCGCAGATAGAACAGGTCAGCCTTGCCGATATCGTCCTGTCGGGTGGAGAGACCGCCGCCATCGCGATTCTCGACGCTTGCATTCGGCTGCTTCCCGGAGTAATGGGCGCGCCCGATAGCGGAGTCGAGGAGTCCTACGAGAACGGGCTCATCGAATATCCGCAATACACCCGACCTCAGGAATGGGAAGGGCGCACGATCCCTGAAGTGCTGCGATCGGGGGATCATGCGAAGATCGCTGCTTGGCGCAAGGCAAGGAGCGAGGAAGACACACGGTTACGCAGGCCGGACCTTTGGGATCGCTACAGTGGCGATCGGGACCAGTCTGCCTCTGATGCGCGGCAAAAGAAGTAGGAAGACCAGGCAAATGAACCTGATCCAGCAGCTCGAAGCCGAAGCTATTGAAAACCTCGGCAAGGACATTCCCGAATTCCGCGCAGGCGACACCGTCCGCGTCGGCGTGAAGGTTGTCGAAGGCACCCGCGAGCGTGTCCAGAATTTCGAAGGCGTTGTCATTGCCCGCTCGAACCGCGGCATGGGCAGCAACTTCACCGTCCGCAAGCTTTCGTTCGGTGAAGGCGTGGAACGCGTGTTCCCGCTGTATTCGCCGATCGTCGACAGCATCACCGTGGTTCGCCGCGGTATCGTGCGTCGTGCGAAGCTTTACTACCTGCGCGGCCGCACCGGCAAGCGCGCGCGTATCGCGGAACGCCGCGACAACGCGCCCAAGGCGTAAGGCTCGCATTCAAGCGAACAAGGGAAGGGCGGTCCGCAGGGGCCGCCCTTTTCGTTTGCGCGATCGCCGTTCGTACTTCGCACAAGAAATAAGGGCGACGCTCCTGAAAGCGCCGCCCTTGTCACGTGGGGATCATGATGAGCCGAAAACGGCCCGGTATGATGTCGAGGGGAAGCCTGTGAGCCGGAGTGGCCGCCCCGTCGACACAACAGGTTCTGGCAGCCGCACCTTAAGGAGATTTAAGGAGACGCGCTTAACTCGAATTTAAGCATAAAAAAGCGCAGCCGCGCAGCGCGCTTGCAATCGGGCTTCCGGCTTGCGAGGAGCCTGGGCAGTTGAATTCGGGAGAGAACATGAAGTCGCTCAGCCTCGCCGCCGCCCTTGCCCTGGGCACGTGCCTCAGCGCCCCGGCCTATGCCGACCACCATGCCCCTGCGCAGGAGAACGCCGCCATGGACCTTACCTTCGAGCGCGTCTTCGCCTCGCCCAGCCTCGACGGGCCGAGCCCGCGCCAGGCCAAGCTTTCGCCCGATGGCCGCTATCTCACCGTGCTGCGCAACCGCGAGGATGACCTGGCGCGCTACGACCTGTGGGCCTTTGACCGCGAGACGAGCGAATGGTCCATGCTGGTCGACAGCGAGAAGGTCGGCTCGGGCCGCGAATTGTCGGAAGACGAGAAGATGCAGCGCGAACGTGCGCGTGTCGGCAATCTCTCGGGGATAATCAGCTACGAATGGACCTCGAACGGCAAGGCCATCCTCGTGCCGCTCGACGGCGACCTTTATCTCGCCAGCCTCGACGGGCAGGTGGTGCAGGTCACCGATACCGAGGAAAGCGAGCTCAACCCCGCGCTAAGCCCGCATGGCAATTACATCAGCTTCGTGCGCGATCGCCAGCTGTGGGTCGGCGAAGTTATGGGCGAGGCCGCGCCGATCACGCCCAAAGAAGGCGCCGACATCCGCTGGGGCGAAGCCGAGTTCGTCGCGCAGGAGGAAATGGCGCGCATCGACGGATACTGGTGGAGCCCGGACGAAAACCGCATCGCGGTCGAACGCTTTGACGAAAGCGGCGTCGGCATCGTCACCCGCGCCGCCATCGGGGCGACGGGGACCAAGGTATTCGACCAGCGCTATCCGGTGGCGGGCAGCGACAACGCCGTGGTCGAACTCTACGTGATGGACCCCGGTGGCCAGAACCGCGTGAAGGTGGACCTCGGCGACAATGCCGACATCTACCTCGCCCGTGTCGATTGGGCGGGCAAGGATCTCTACGTCACCCGCCAGAACCGCGAGCAGACGGTGATGGATATCCTGCGCGTCGATCCCGCGACCGGTGAAAGCCAGGTGCTGTTCACCGAGAAGGCGGCGGTAGAGGATTATTGGATCAACCTTGGCAGCGACTACAAGTGGCTCGGTAACGGCAACCTCATCTGGTGGTCCGAGCGCGATGGCTATGGCCACCTCTACCTGCTCAATGAGGAAGGAAAGACCGGCTGGACCCAACTCACCAGCGGCGAATGGGTCGTCACCAAGCTGGTCGGCGTGGACCAGCAGGCAGGCCGCGTGTTCTTCCAAGGCACGAAGGACGGTGTGCTCGAGCAGCACGTGTATTCGGTCGACCTCGCCAATCCGGGCGCAATCACGCGCCTGACCGAGCTTGGCTACACCCATTCGGCCAGCATGGACGGGAAGGGCCAGACGCTGCTCATCAGCCGTTCGAACGACGATACGCCGCCGCAAAGCTATATCGCCGATGCGACCGGCAAGCGGCTTGCTTGGATCGAGGAAAACGCGCTGGATGCCGACCATCCCTACGCGCCCTTCCTCGCAAGCCATCGCCCGACGCAATACGGGACCATTCCCGCCGAGGACGGCACGCCGCTGTATTGGGAAATGGTCACGCCCGAGATGGAGCCGGGGAAGAAGTATCCGGTCTACTACTACCACTACAGCGGGCCGGGGCCGCAGATCGTCAACAAGGGCTGGAACGGCGCCTTGCGTCAGGCAATCGTCGACAAGGGCTATATCTGGTTCGCGCTCGACAACCGCGGCAGCGCCAATCGCGGGGTCGCTTTCGAACAGCCGATTTACCGCGCCATGGGCGGGGTCGAGGTGCGCGACCAGAAGGCGGGCGCCGAATACCTCAAGACGCTCGATTTCGTCGATCCGGACAAGATCGCCATCGATGGTTGGTCCTATGGCGGCTATATGACGCTGAAGCAGTTGCAGGCCGATCCGGGGCTCTACGCCGCCGGTATTTCGGGTGCGCCGGTCACGCGGTGGGAGCTTTACGACACCCACTACACCGAACGCTACATGGGCACGCCGCAAGACGATTCCGAGGCCTACAAGGCCGCGTCCGCCATCCCGAACGCCACCAAGATCACCGATCCGCTCCTGCTGATCCACGGCATGGCCGACGACAACGTCGTGTTCGAGAACGCGACCGAGGTGATCTCGGCCATGCAGGAAGCGAATGTGCCATTCCATATGATGCTCTATCCCGGCTACACGCACCGCGTCTCGGGCGAGCAGATCAGTCCGCACCGTTACAACACCGTCTTCCGCTTCCTCGAGCACCACGGCGTGACTGCGCCGGAATGAAGCTTTAGCGCCCGCAATCGAATGTGCGCTTGCGGGCGCGGCGGCAATCGCTATCTCGGCGGCGAATAGTGATTGGAGAAGTGCAGTGGGTTATCGTGTTGCCGTAGTCGGCGCGACCGGGAATGTCGGACGCGAAATGATGCAGGTCCTCGCCGAGCGCGAGTTCCCCTGCGACGAGGTGGCTGCGGTCGCCAGTTCACGCAGCCACGGCACCGAGGTCGAGTTCGGCGACACGGGCAAGATGCTCAAGTGCAAGAACATCGAGCATTTCGACTGGTCGGGCTGGGACATCGCGCTGTTCGCGGCCGGTAGCGGCCCGGCCAAGGAATACGCGCCCAAGGCGGCAGCCGCCGGCTGCGTGGTGATCGACAACAGCTCGCTTTACCGCATGGACCCCGATGTGCCGCTGATCGTGCCCGAGGTGAACCCGGATGCGATTCACGATTACAAGAAGCGCAACATCATCGCGAACCCCAACTGCTCGACCGCGCAGCTGGTGGTGGCGCTGAAGCCGCTTCACGATGCGGCTACCATCAAGCGTGTCGTCGTCTCGACCTACCAGTCGGTTTCCGGCGCGGGCAAGGCGGGCATGGACGAGCTGTTCCAGCAGAGCCGCGCGATCTTCGTGGGCGACCCGATCGAGCCGGTGAAGTTCACCAAGCAGATCGCTTTCAACGTCATTCCGCACATCGATGTCTTCATGGACGACGGCTCGACCAAGGAAGAGTGGAAGATGGTGGTCGAGACCAAGAAGATCCTCGACCCCAAGATCAAGCTCAACGCCACCTGCGTGCGCGTGCCGGTCTTTGTCGGCCATTCGGAAAGTGTGAACATCGAGTTCGAGAACGAGCTTTCGGCGGAGCAGGCTCAGGAAATCCTGCGTGAGGCGCCCGGCATCATGCTGATCGACAAGCGCGAGGACGAGGGATACGTCACGCCCGTAGAAAGCGCCGGTGACAGCGCCACCTACATCAGCCGCGTGCGCGACGATCCGACGGTCGACAACGGCATTGCCCTGTGGTGCGTGTCGGACAACCTTCGCAAGGGTGCGGCTCTCAACGCGGTGCAGATCGCGGAACTCCTCGGGCGCGAATGCCTTAAGAAGGGATGATGCGCACAGCCTTCCTCCTCGCCCTTCCTTTCGCGCTCGCGGCCTGTGGCAGCGAGCCGGAAGATCAGTCGCCCGCTCCGCAAACGGATGTCGCCGAAACCGAGCTTCCGCCCGCCAATCCCACGGTCGAGGAATTCGGCGACACGAAAATCGTGGTCGATGCCAATGGCGTGGGCGCCAAGGGGGAGGAAACCTTGCGGTTCGGCTCGGCGCGAAGCGAAGTCGACGCGAGCCTGGTTGAGGCTTTCGGGGAACAGGGCGAGCAATCGGCAAACGGGGAGTGCGGCGCGGGTCCGATGGAGTTTTCCACCTACGGCCCGCTCCAGGTAAACTACCAGGATGACCGGCTCGTCGGCTGGAACCTGCAGGCCGGCGAGGGCATGGCGACCAGCGATGGCGTGCGGCCCGGAACGACACCCTACGCCCTGCTCAAGGAAGAACGCACGGTGCGCGAGATGGAATCGACGCTGCCGGGCGAGTTTCACTACACCAGCGCAGACTACGGCACGATCGGCGGATTTGCCGAAGATGGCCGGATCGTCTCGCTCCACGCTGGCGTGAACTGCTTCTTCCGCTAGGCACGCGCGCCTGTATAAGGCGCGCATGACACTGACCGCAGAGCTCTATTTCAGCTTCCGTTCGCCTTACAGCTATCTCTCGGTCGGGCGCTATCGCGCGATGACCGAACAATACGATCTCAAGATCGCGCTGAAACCGGTCTATCCGTTGGCCGTCCGCCAGCCCGATTTCTTCGAACGCAACCACCCGAATTGGCTGGGCTACACCATGCGCGACATGATCCGCGTGGCGCAGTTTCATGGCATCCCCTTCGGCGTGCCTCGGCCCGATCCGATCATCCAGGACATGGCGACGCGCAAGATTGCCGAGGACCAGCCCTATATCCGCCGCGTCACCCGCATGGGGCAGGCCGCCGCCCGGCGCGGGGCAGGCCTCGTTTTCGCAGCCGAAGCGGGCAAGATGATCTGGGGCGGACAGGAAGGCTGGCACGAGGGCGGCCATCTCGACCGCGCGCTGGAAGCCGCAGGCCTCGGCGTCGAGGAGATCATCGCCGAGGTCGAGGGCGATGCCGAGCGGCTCGACGCCGAGATTGCCGCCAACCAGGACGCGCTCGAAGCCGCGGGCCACTGGGGCGTGCCCACTTTGGTCTTCGACGGCGAGCCCTTCTTCGGGCAGGACCGTATCGAGATGGTGCAATGGCGCATGGAAGAGCAGGGGCTGACGAAGCGATGAAAATGGAAGTGTTCGAGAGCTTCGATGGAACGAGACTGGCGCTGCACCGGGCGGGCGAGGGCAGGCCGCTGGTGCTCCTGCACGGGCTCTTCTCCAGCGCGGAGATGAACTGGATCAAATGGGGCCATGCGCAGCTTTTGGCCGAGCGCGGCTACGAGGTCTTCATGCTCGATTTCCGCGTCCATGGCGAAAGCGATGCGCCCGAAGATCCGGCGGCTTATCCTGAGAACGTGCTGGTGCGTGATGTGGCAGCTCTGGTCGAACATCTTGCGCTGGAGGATTACGACCTCGGCGGCTTCTCGCTTGGCGCGCGCACTTCGCTCCACGCAGTGGCACACGGCGTGCTCGAACCCGCCCGGCTGATCGTCGGCGGCATGGGGACGGCAGGGCTTGGAGAATGGGCCAAGCGCAGCGCCTTCTTCAAGCGCGTGATTGACGAGTTCGACACGATCCCGCGCGGCGATCCGGCCTATTTCTCGATGCAGTTCCTGAAATCCCAGGGCGTGAACCGCGTGGCGGCGCAGCTGTTGCTCGACACCATGCCCGATCTCGACCTTGCCCTGCTGTCCAATGTCACCATGCCCACGC
Source organism: Qipengyuania aurantiaca (assembly GCF_019711375.1). Classification (NCBI taxonomy): domain Bacteria; kingdom Pseudomonadati; phylum Pseudomonadota; class Alphaproteobacteria; order Sphingomonadales; family Erythrobacteraceae; genus Qipengyuania; species Qipengyuania aurantiaca. The sequence continues at coordinate 2,755,479 of NZ_CP081295.1, read as the reverse complement.
TGGTCGTCTGCGGCGACGAGGACCGGGACAATGGCTCGGCCGAGGAACTGGCCACGCTCCTGCCGAACGCCACTTACGCCGAAGTGCCCGGCACCCACATGGGCAGCGTCACGAAGCCCGACCTCGGGCAGGCGATGGCCGACTGGCTGGGCAGTCCGGAATGACGAAGGCATTCTTGAACTGGCGCACCTTCTGGGTGCTCTGGCTGACTGGGATCGCGATCATCGTCGTCCTCATCAGCCAGAACGATCTGCTGGTAACCGATATCGCGCCGCAGGGCATGGTGGATCATCAAGTCGCTGCGACCGCCAAACGGGTCGAGGATATTCACAATAGCTGGCGCGCAGCTGGGGCGATGCAATTCTTCCGGGTCGCCATTGTGTTCGACCTTCTTTTTATCGTCCTTTACAGCACGGGCGGCGTGATCGGGGGCATGCTGGTCCGGCGCGGCACGCGCTCCGCTTGGCTCAAGGCTTTGGCGGCCCTCGCGATCCTCGCCTACACGGCGTTCGGTATTCTCGATATGACCGAAACCCTGTGCCAGGCCATTCAAGGTTTCGCAACAGGCGGGAACAATGCCTTGGCGGGCATCGCCGCCATGGCGCAGCCCCCGAAGATGGTCGCCTTCTTCGTCGGTTTTCCATCCTTGGTGGCGGCGCTTGCGTGGTTTCGCCTTGAGATTGCGCGCCGCGCTTGATTCAGCAAGCGCGCACGTGCAATTCCCCGCCATCAATAGACAACCCCGGCATGGGAAGAGGAAGTATCATGAAATTTGCCCCCGTCGCGCTTTCGGCGCTCGCCATTTCGCTGGCCGCCTGCAGCACCGCCAACGCCGAACCGGTCGCCGTTGCGCCTGTCGCCGCGGCCGATCCCTATCCGATGACGCCGCAGGGCGCGGCCGACTGGGTCGCCATGGTCGAGAAGGACCTTTACGATTTCTCCGTCGAATACGGCCGCGTGCTGTGGATCAACTCGACCTACATCACCCACGACAGCGATATGCTGGCGGCGAAATACGGCGCGGAATCGACCGAGAAACAGGTCGCTTACGCCAACAAGGCCGCCGAATACGCGCGCGTTGCCGGGCTCGATCCCGAAGTCGCGCGCAAGCTCGACATCCTGCGCAACAGCATCGTGATGCCTGCGCCCGTGCGCGACGGCGCGGCTGCCGAACTGGCGAGCATCTCGACCGCACTCGGCTCGATGTACGGCAAGGGCAAGGGCACGCTCGACGGCGAGGAGATTAACGGCTCGGACATCGAGGCCGCGATGGGCGACCTCGACCTGACCCCGGCGCAAAAGGCCGAGATGTGGGAAAGCTGGCACAACAACGTCGGCGCCCCGATGCGCACCGATTACCAGCGCATGATCGCCATCGCCAACGAAGGCGCGCAGGAACTGGGCTTCGACGATCTGGGCGCCATGTGGCGTTCCAATTACGATATGGACCCCGATGCCTTCGCTGCCGAGACCGAGCGGATGTGGCAGGAGGTGAAGCCGCTCTACATGGCGCTGCACACCTATGTCCGCGGCAAGCTCAACGAGAAATACGGCGACGCGGTCCAGCCCGCCACCGGCCCGATCCGCGCCGACCTGCTCGGCAATATGTGGGGCCAGTCCTGGGGCAACATCTACCCGATGGTCGCGCCCGAAGGGGCGGGCGATGTCGGCTACGATCTCACCAGCCTGATCGAGGACAAGGGCTACGACGAAAAGCAGATGGTCCGCGTGGGCGAGGACTTCTTCTCCTCGCTCGGCTTCGAACCCCTGCCGGAAACCTTCTGGGAACGCAGCCAGTTCACCAAGCCCGCCGATCGCGAAGTGGTCTGCCACGCCAGCGCCTGGGACGTGGACAATGTCGACGACCTGCGCATCAAGATGTGCATCAAGCGCAACGCGGAAGACTTCATCGTCATCCACCACGAGCTTGGCCACAACTACTACCAGCGCGCCTATAACGAGCAGGACTATCTCCACCTCAACGGCGCGAACGATGGTTTCCACGAGGCCATCGGCGACATGATCGCGCTGTCGATCACGCCCGAATACCTCGTCCAGATCGACATGCTCGATCCCGCCGACGTGCCCAGCGCCGACAAGGACATCGGCCTGCTGCTACGCCAGGCAATGGACAAGATCGCCTTCCTGCCCTTCGGCCTGATGGTCGACCGGTATCGCTGGAGCCTGTTCGACGGGACGATTCCCGCCAACAGCCTCAACGCGGGCTGGAACGACCTGCGCCTCGAATACCAGGGCATCACGCCGCCCGTCGCGCGTGACGAGAGCCAGTTCGATGCCGGCGCGAAGTACCACATCCCCGGCAACGTGCCGTACACGCGCTACTTCCTCGCCCACATCCTGCAGTTCCAGTTCTACAAGGCCGCCTGCGACCAGGCCGGCTGGGAAGGCCCGCTGCATCGTTGTTCGTTCTACGGCAACGAAGAGGTCGGCAAGAACCTCGGCGCGATGCTCGAAATGGGCGCCAGCAAGCCCTGGCCCGATGCGCTCGAAGCCTTCACCGGCGAACGCCGGATGAGCGGCGAAGCGCTGAACGAGTATTTCGCCCCGCTCAAGGCCTGGCTCGACGAGCAGAACGAAGGGATGGCGCAAGGGTGGTAAACCGCTGGACATTGCTGGCAGGAGCGGCGGCGCTTGTCGCTGCTCCCGTCATCGCTCAGGATGCCGAGGGCGGGGCTGACGCGCCTAGGGGCGAAAAGATGGCGGCCGAGGTCGCAGAGGCGGACGCTCCGCTGATGTACGAGGGCGAGCCCGTCTACGAGAAGTTCGAGGAACTCGACGTGGCGCCTCGCTGGCGTTCGGGCGACACGCTTGAAGACCTGCCCGGACAAGCCCGCTTCGAAGAAGAGAAGCGCGGCCAGAGGCTGGTGGCTTCGGCGATCCTCCTCAAGGACGGCAGCCTGACCCGGATCGAGCTGGAAGAGCCGACCGGGGTGGAAAAGATCGACGCCGCCGCACTGGAGCGGCTTTCCGGGTGGAAACTCAATCCCGCGCGGCTCGATGGCGAGCCGGTCTACGCCAAGATCCGCGTTACCCCCTGGATCGGCTACTGGCCCCAGCGCGTGGAGGGCGAAGTCCCTGAACTGCCCGAAGAAGCCAAGGCGCTGGGCCATAATGGCACCACACGGATCAAGGGGACTGTGGCGCCCGACGGAAGCTTCGTCGATGTCGAACTGCTCGAAAGCAGCAAATCCGATATCATCGACGCGGCAGTGCTCGCCGCCGTTGCCGGCTGGCGTTTCGACCCACCGGTCAGGCTCGACGGGGAGCCGCACACCATCGAGAACAGCTACTCCTTCCCGCTCTCACAAGTGACGGGTGGCACCGGCAGCATGTCGGCCGGCCTGCGCGACTATACGTGCAGCGCCTTCGTGGCGGAATACGACTGGTGGCGGAGCGTCAATCCCGGGGCGGAGCCGGACGACTATAATTTTCGCAAGTTCTTTCTCGGCCTCAACGTCATCGGGAGCCTCGGCGGCACAGTCAATGTCGAGGCGTTCAAATCGATGATGTCCGGCTTCGATCGCAGGTGGGACAAGGCCGTCGAACGGTGCCGCAAGAAGCCGCAGGAAATGTTCGTAAAGGCGTTCCGCAAATCGTGAGAGTGCGGGGTGCCCTCGCAGGTGTCGCGGCCACGCTGCTGGCGTCCGCCTGCGCGCCGACGTCCGAAGCGGCGCCGGCAGCGGCGAGCGATCCCGCGATAAGCGGCGCGCTATTCGTGGCGGGCAAGTTCGGAAACACCTTGTCAAAGGTCGATCTGGCCAGCGGCGAGACGACCGCGCAGGTCGCCAGCTGCGCCAATCCGCATGAGCTGGCCACCTCTCCCGATGACCAGCACGTCGCGCTTGCCTGCTATGGCGGGACGAGCGTCGACATTTTCCGCACCGACAATTTGGCACGCGTGAAAAGCATCGAGCTTGGCGAGAACGCTCGGCCGCACGGCATTGTGTGGCACGCCAACGGGCACCTCTACGCCACGGCCGAGGGCCGCAAGTCGGTCGTCGTGATCCGCGATCCCCTGGGCGAGACGCGGACCTTCGAATACGGCACGGGCAGGGAAGGCAGCCACATGCTCGCCGTGTCTCCCGACGCCATGCACGCCTGGACCACCGATCTCGGCTCGCGTACTGTCACCCGGCTGGACCTCGTGACCCGCCGTGCGCCGCTATCGGTCTCGGTGGGCGAGGAACCGGAAGGCATCGCGCTGTCTCCCGATGGCGAGACGCTTTGGGTGTCCGCGCGCGGATCGGACATGGCCTACGCGCTCGATCCGCAGAGCCTGGAGCGTGTGAAGGACGTTCCGGTCGGTGACTTCCCCTTGCGGATCGTGATCCGGCCCCAAGGCGATTACGCGGTGACCTCGGACCTCGCGGACGGCGCGTTGTCGGTCATCGACACGGCGACAGGCGCGAAGGTGCGCAGCATGGCCGTCTCCAGCCGCGAGGAAGCCGAAGCCAAGACTCAGGTTACGATCCTCTTCTCGCCCGATGGCGAGCGCATCTACGTCGCTGAAACCATGGCCAACACGATTGCCGAAGTCGATTTCGCCAGCGGAGAGGTGCTGCGCCGCCTGCCGGGCGAGGGCGGCGGCGACGGGATAGCGATTACCGAATGACGACCCGCAAACCTCTACCCGCCGTCGGCTGGCGCGAGCTGGTCCACCTGCCCGACCTGGGCCTCCACGCCGTGCCCGCCAAGATCGATACCGGCGCGCGCACGTCCTCGCTGCACGGCACGGTGCTGGAGGAATTCGAGCGTGACGGACAAAAGATGGTCCGTTTCGCCGTCGATTTCGAACAGCAGCACGTCCGCCAGGTCTGCGAGGCGGTCCATGTCGATGTGCGCGGCATCACCAGTTCAAACGGCGAGACGCAATATCGCTACGTCATCAAGACACCGCTCAAGATCGGCGATGTCGAATTTCGCGCCGAGATCAGCCTCGCCAACCGCGCGGACATGAAATTCCCAATGCTGATCGGCCGTTCGTCGCTGCGCCGCCGATTTGTAGTGGACTCCGGATACAGCTGGTTGCAGACGCCGGAAATGAAGGTCCAGAAAGGCCATAAACCATGAAAATTGCGATGCTTGCTCGCAACCCGAACCTCTATTCGCACAAGCGCTTGAAAGAGGCGGCGGAAGAGCGCGGGCACGAGCTCGATATCCTGAATACCACGCGCTGCACGGTGCATATCGCCAGTCACCGACCCGAAGTCTATTACGAGGGAAAGCCATGCCTTGGCTATGATGCGGTCATCCCCCGCATCGGGGCCTCGATCACGCAATACGGCCTCTCGATCCTGCGCCAGTTCGAAATGCGCGGCTGCTGGCCCCTGAACGAAAGCGTCGCCATCGGGCGCAGCCGTGACAAGCTGCGCAGCATGCAGATCCTCGCCAAGCACGGCCTCGGCCTGCCGCTGACGGCCTATGCGAACGACCCCAAGCAGGCCGAGCAAATCATCAAGGCGGTGAACGGCCCGCCGGTGGTCATCAAATTGCTCGAAGGGACGCAGGGCATCGGCGTGGTGCTTGCGGAAACGATGTCTTCGGCCAAATCGGTGATCGAGGCGTTCCGCGGTGCCAACGTCAACATCCTGGTGCAGGAATTCATCAAGGAAGCAGGCGGCACGGACATTCGCGCCCTGGTGGTCGGCGGCAAGGTCGTCGCCACGATGAAGCGCACCGGTGCCGCCGACGATTTCCGCAGCAACCTCCACCGCGGCGGCAGTGCTGAACTCATCAAGATCACCCCTGCCGAACGCTCGACGGCAGTCAGCGCGGCCAAGCGCATGGGCCTCAATGTATGCGGCGTCGACATGCTGCGGTCCAACCATGGTCCGGTCATCATGGAGGTCAATTCCTCTCCCGGCCTCGAAGGGATCGAGAACGCGACGGGCAAGGACATCGCCGGAATGATCATCGACTACATGGCTGCCAACGCCAAGGTCGGTAAGACCAAGACCAAGGGGCAGGGCTGATCCCTCGACAGCTGTCATTGGGTGGCCTAGGTCTCTGATTACTAAACGAATTGTGAGGCGTCGGCGTGGTTGAATCGATACCAGGAGACAGGGACGAGTTGGCCGAGCAGCTCAAGCTGTTCGAAGCAATGATGGAGACCGTACCCGTCGGCGTGGTCGTTACCGATGCGGATGGGCAAATCCTGCGCGGCAACAGCATCCTCGAAGAGATGGTGCGCCACCCGATCTTTCATTCCAAGGATGCGGAGGCCTATGGCGAATGGGTGTCCTTCCACGAGGATGGGCGGCGCGTCGAATCGCTCGAATATCCGCTCGCCAAGGTCATCCGCGAAGAGGCCGACCACTCCGAGCTCACGGTCCATTACCAGCGCGGTGACGGCAGCCGCTTCTGGATGCGCATTATCGGCAAGGCTATCCGCGACGATCAGGGCAATCTTCTCGGCGCGGCGGTGGCCTGTGTCGATGTCGACGAGGAGCATCGCCTGCGCGAATCGCAGGACGTGCTGATCGCCGAGCTCAACCACCGTGTGAAAAACGCCTTCAGCGTCACCAACGCCATCGTTGGGCGCTCCTTGCGCAAGAGCGGGGTTGCCGGCGAGTTGCGCGACGAGATCGATTCCCGCCTCAACGCCTATGCCGCGGCGCATTCCATGCTGGTGGGCAACGATTACACGAAGTCAGCATTGGCCGAAATTGCCCGGGCCGTCCTCTCGCGCATCGATGACGAACGGATCGCAATCGAGGGCGAGGAGGTGATTTTCGCCACCCGCCGCGCCTTGCCATTTTCCATGGCGTTCTACGAACTCGCCAGCAACGCCATGAAATATGGTAGCCTGTCCGAGGAAGAGGGCCGCGTGAACCTGTCCTGGCGCGTCGACCGCAGTGGCGACCAGCCGCAGCTTCATGTACGCTGGATCGAAAGCGGCGGTCCGCCCGTATCCGAACCTTCCGCGGAAGGCTTTGGAACGTTCGTGACCGGCCGCGCCCTGATGGCGGAAACCGGGGGAGAAGTCCGGCGTTCCTATGGCTCATCCGGGTTTGAATGGACATTCGAGATGCCCCTCACCAGCGAGAACGTTGCGATGCCCGATAACGAGATCACCCGCGTTTTCGTGGTCGAGGACGAGGTCTTCGTCGCTTATGAAATGAACGACATGCTCGAAGAACTGGGCTTCGAAGTCGTCGGGCCGGCGCTCAACGCCGAAGATGCGCAGAAGCTTGCGCGTACGGCGGAAATCGACGCGGCCTTCCTCGATGTGAACCTGGGCGGCGGCAAGACCAGCGAGCCGACCGCGATGATTCTGCGCGAGCGCGGCGTGCCCTTCGTGTTCGTGACCGCCTACACCCCCGACCAGATCACCTTCCGCACCAGCTCGGACGAGGTTCTGGAGAAGCCGGTGAGCAGCAAGAAGGTTTACGAGACGCTGCAGAAAGTCCTGCCGCATCTCGAGACCGAGGGTGATGCTTAACCTCAAAGCGTCGTGGGCGATCGTCTTGACAGCTATGGCTGTCAGCTCGGCTTGCGAAGAGCAAAGCGCAGATCCTCAATCCGATGTAGGCATCACCCCTCGGGCCGAAATCTTCGGACGGGAGCATGAAGTGCCTTGGGTTGGCTCGGAGCGATATCCATCGGAGCTTTCCAGTTTGCCATGTGACCGTTTGCATTGGGTCGGCAATAAATGGTGGGCCGAGTCGATCTCATGTAGTTCTAACGAAAAACTGCGCGTTCTTCTTTACGTCGAATCGGTCGATCTTGGCTTCAATGTCAGTGTGTCCGCCCAATCAAGAACCTGCGTCTTGCACGAGACATCAATCCTCAGTGGATTTCGCCTGGAAGACCCCAACTTTTTTCAGATGTCCGAGGACCGTCAGCAGGCATGGTTGGTTGCTGGAGTGACACGAATAATCGACGATATCGGAAGCGCATGCGGAGGACCGTATGACGCAGACGAGATACTGACCGCACAATTCCGACAGAACTTCGCCGATATTGCTGAGCGTTACTGGCGCAACTACGATGCGGCGTTCATGCAGCAAAAATTACGGGAAACGCAGCAGGCGGTGCTTGGCCCTACCTGAACGGCGGCTCGTTGAAGGCGCGCAGCTTGCGGCTGTGCAGCTTCGGGCCTTCCTGGCGGAGCAGGTCGCAGGCGGTGACGCCGATCTGCAAGTGGGCCGCGATGGCTTCCTCGTAGAACTTGTTGGCCTGACCCGGCAGCTTGATCTCGCCGTGAAGAGGTTTGTCCGAGACGCATAGCAGCGTGCCGTAGGGCACGCGGAAGCGATAGCCTTGCGCCGCGATGGTGGCGCTTTCCATGTCGATGCCTACCGCGCGGCTGAGTGACAGGCGCTTGGCCGACTGAGTGTAGCGCAGCTCCCAGTTGCGATCGTCGGTGGTGACGACGGTTCCGGTGCGCATGCGCTTTTTCAGGTCGCTGCCGTGTTCGCCCGAGACGTGTTCGGCGGCGCCTGCCAAGGCCTGCTGGACTTCGGCAATGGCGGGGAGGGGTATTTCGGGCGGGAGAACCGGGTCGAGGACGTGATCATCGCGCAGGTAGGCGTGGGCGAGCACGTAGTCGCCGATCTTCTGGCTCGGACGAAGGCCGCCGCAGTGGCCGATCATCAGCCACGCTTCGGGACGCAGCACCGCGAGGTGGTCGCAAATGGTCTTGGCGTTGGAGGGGCCGACGCCGATGTTGACCAGCGTGATCCCGCCGCGCCCTTCGCCGACGAGATGATAGGCGGGCATCTGGTGCCGCCGCCACGCCGTGTCGGAAAGCTGCGCGCGCGCGTTGTCGGTCTGCTCGGTCAGCAAAAGACCGCCGGCACCGGCCAGCGCGGTGTAGCCGTTCTTGCCGAGCTGCGACCCCGCCCAGTCGACGAACTCGTCGACATAACGGTGGTAGTTGGTGAACAGGATGAAGCGCTGGAAGTGCTGGACGTCCGTACCCGTGTAGTGGGCGAGGCGCGCCAGGCTGAAGTCGGTGCGCAGGCCATCGAACAGCGACAGCGGGATGGGGTCGTTCGGATTGTCGAGTTCGATGCCATCCGCCAGTTCGTCACCGATGTCGGCAAGATCGGTCGAGGGGAAGTGGCGCGCGATCTCGTTGGGATCGATGCCGGCCAGTTCGGCGCCGGCCTGCCCGTCGAGGACATAGGGGAAGGGGATTTCCTGGCGCGAGGAGCCGACTTCGACCTCGACCTCGTAATTGCTTTCGATCAGTTCGATCTGCTCGCGCAGATATTCGCGGAACAGGCTCGGCTTGGTCACCGTCGTCGCATAGAGGCCCGGCGTGTTGAGGCGGCCGAAAGCGCGGCTTGCGCCTTCCGGGAGTTCTCCTCCACGGAACAGGATGCGCAGTTCGGGATAGGCATAACTGCCGTCCTTACGGCGTTCAGCGGGCGGAATTTCGCGCTCGCGGCCGAATGCGATGACATCGTCGCGCAGGCGCGCGGTCGCGGCATCGTAAACCGTCTGAAGCTTATCGAGAATCTGTTCGATCGAATCCATAGGGGCCTTTTTCTCCTGGCTCTTTTCGTTTTCGTGACCCCGTCTGCCACAGGAATCCGCTTGTTACAAAAAGGGCGCGGAAGCCGGAGCCGCCGCGCCCTGATTATTCGCGTATCGCGTAAGATCAGCCTTCGGCGTTCTCTTCGCTGTCCGAATCGTCGGCGTCGTCGCCGCCTTCGAGCATGTCGGCGGGGATTTCACCCGGCTCGAGCGTGGGATCGGTGGTGTTGGCCGCAGCCATTTCCTCGATCTCGCGCTGCTCTTCTTCGAACATCTGTGCGAGAACGTCGACGCCCTGCGTCTGCAGTTCGGCTTCGTCGTCCGAACGGGCGACATTGGCCTTGATCGTGACCGAGACTTCCGGGTGGAGGTCGACGCGCACGTCATGCATGCCGATCGTCTTGATCGGGTTGCCCATGATGACCTGCTTCTTATCGATCTCGTGACCCTTGTCGGCGAGGCCGTTGACGATGTCGCGGACGTTGACCGAACCGTAAAGCTGGCCGGTGTTCGACGCGGCACGGATCAGGATGATCTCGACGCCGTCGACCTTTTCGCCGGACTTTTCAGCTTCGGTACGACGCTCGGCGTTTTCCTTCTCGAGACGCTCGCGATTGGCTTCGAAGACCTTCTTGTTGGCTTCGTTGGCGCGCAGGGCCTTCTTCTGCGGGAGCAGGAAGTTGCGTGCGTAGCCGTCCTTCACGGTGACGACGTCACCGATCGTGCCGAGCTTTTCGATACGCTGGAGGAGAATGATATCCATGAGGTCTTCTCCTTACTTCACGATGTAGGGCAGCAGGCCGATGTGGCGAGCGCGCTTGATGGCCTTGGCCAGTTCACGCTGCTTCTTCGCGCTGACGGCGGTGATGCGGCTGGGGACGATCTTGCCACGCTCGGACATGAAGCCCTGGAGCAGACGAACGTCCTTGTAATCGATAGCCGGCGCGTTCTTCGCGGAGAACGGGCAGGTCTTGCGGCGGCGGAAAAACGGACGGGCCATCAGTTACGCTCCTCGCGGTCCTTGCGCTTCTTGGAATCGCGCTCGTTCTTGCGCATCATCACGCTGGGGCCTTCTTCGTGTTCGTCGACACGGATGGTCATGTAGCGGATGACGTCTTCGTTGATGCGCGTCTGGCGCTCGAGCTCGGCAACGACGGCACCGGGGCCTTCGATGTTGAGCATCACGAAGTGAGCTTTGCGGTTACGGTCGATCTTGTAGGCGAGGTTCTTGAGACCCCAGGTCTCGGTCTTGGTGACCTTGCCGTCGTTAGCTTCGACGATTTCAGTCGCCGTGGCGGCGAGCTGGTCTACCTGAGCCTGGCTCAGGTCCTGTCGCGCCAGGAAAACATGCTCGTAAAGAGCCATGCCCTGTTCCTTTCACACTATGGCCGATCGCTGGCTTGTCCGCGGGATTGCGGGGCCCCTCCGGCTTTCTTGGGTATCCCCAATCCGGTCTGCCCGGATGCAAGGGATGCGCGCACATAGCGGGATTTGCCGATAATGCAAGCGATCAACTGGCTTGCCGAGCCGGAACGGGCGGGGCAGGGGCGCATTGCTTCGGTAATCCAAGGGGAAAGACCAAAATGCCATCCGGCCTCGTAGCGCTGCTCGACGACGTTTCCATCATCGCCCGTACCGCAGCTGCATCGATCGACGATGTGGCGGCCGCTGCCGGGCGCGCCGGATCCAAGACCGCTGGGGTGGTGATCGACGATGCGGCGGTCACCCCGAGCTATGTCACCGGCCTGTCGCCCGCGCGCGAGCTGCCGATCATCTGGGCGATCACCAAGGGCAGCTTCAAGAACAAGCTGCTGATCCTGCTTCCCGGCGCGCTTCTGCTGAGCCAGTTCCTGCCCGGGGCGATCATCCTGATCCTGATGCTGGGCGGCGCATTTCTCTCCTATGAGGGTGCCGAAAAGGTGATGGAAAAGCTGGGCGGCGCCAAGCACGGCAAGACCGTTGACGACGTGATCGAGGACCCGGTTGCTTTCGAGAAGGAGCGTGTCGCGGGCGCGATCCGTACTGACCTGATCCTGTCCGCAGAGATCATGGCAATCGTCCTCAACGAACTCTCCAACGACCCTATAGCCGACTCTTTCATCGGTCGCGGGCTGGCGCTGGCCGTGGTGGCGATCGCGGTGACGGTGGTTGTATATGGCGCGGTCGCGCTGATCGTGAAGATGGACGACCTCGGCCTTCACCTTACCAAAAAGCCTTCGCAGGCCGCGCAGAATTTCGGGCATTTCCTGCTCAAGGCCATGCCGTGGCTGCTCACGGCGCTCTCCTTCATTGGCACCATCGCCATGCTGTGGGTCGGCGGCGGCATTATTGTTCACGGAACGCACGAGCTGGGCTTCGACCTGCTTTATGATCTGGCGCATGGCGCAGAGTACGCCGTCAAGGCCGCGACGGGGGCGCTTTCGGGCCTGTTCGGCTGGCTGACCTATGCCGCCGTTTCGGCGATCATCGGGCTCCTGCTCGGCTTCGTGATCGTCTTTCTGCTACACAAAGTCCTGAAAATCGGTCACACTGAGCACTGATCCGGGGGCAAACCGGAAAATAGGGGGGCGCAGACCCCAGGGCAAACGGGCTCGCAAAGCAACGTTACTTTGGCACGCGCTGGAGAGCGTGGGCCGTTGCCTGCGGATAAGGGGTTTTGCGCTTAACGATCCGGTTCCTGGCTGCGCTTTGGGCGCTTTCGCTTGCCGTCATGGCCGGACCGGCCCACGCGTCCGCCGTGCCGCTTTACGAGGCCAACTGCCTGCGCGGCTATGACACGGTGCAGCAGGCGCGCGAGGCCGACCCCGGCGCACTCGATTGCAGTGCGGACCGATACGGAGGCGAAGCGGATGTCTTTCGCATCGTCGCCAATGTGGAGCGATCGTTGCGCGCGCTCGACGGCCCGCTCCTGTGGCAGACCGATTCCGCCCTGTTCGAACGTATCGATCTGGCATTCTTCTATGCGGACGGCCAGACGCGGACCGTAAAGGTGACTCCGACCGACACGGTGGAGAGCTGGTACAGCGGCACGCGTTTCAGTGTGCCAGTCCCCGAGACCGGCGCTCCGCTTGCCCGTGTCGATGCGCTGGTTGTGCGTCCCTGGGCGAAAGCCACGCTTACCAATATGCGCGTGATCGAAGCAGCCGCGGCGCAGGCGCAGCACAGCAGCCGCGCGCAATTCGCCGCCCTGATATGCGGCCTGCTTCTTGCCACGCTGCTGTTCGACCTGTTCTATTTTCGATTGATCCGCGCGCGATTCCTGTCTTGGCACATCGGCCTGACCGCCGCGCTGCTGCTCTATGTGCTGGCCAATTCGGGTTTTGTCATCGAGGTCGTGCCGGCGATCTCGGCCAAGGCGCGCTACTTTCTCAACACCTTCAGCGTGGCGCTTGTCAGCGTGGCAGGGGTGGGATTCCTGCTCACCGTTCTCGAACTGCGCGTGGTGTCGCGCCGTATGCGAAAGGCGGCGTGGATTGCCGCGGCGCTGCCGGTTGTCGCCAAGCTGTTTTGCCTCCTGGACGCCGAATTGGTCCGGGATTACGCGCACACCGTGAGTTTGCTGTCGCTGCTTCCAGTTACCGCCATAACGCTAGCGATCCTCTACCTCGCCATCGTCCGGCGGAGCAGCATCTGGCCGCATTTGACCATCGCGTGGTCCGGAATGATCGTCGCCGGCCTAGTCCGCATGGCCTCCGATTTCGACCTGCTGCGGCAGGACAATCTGGTCGACGATGCCATGGTCCTCTCGGCTGCGCTCTTGGCGCTTGGCACGGCCGCAGCGGTCGCGCGGCGCACGCTGAACCTGCGCGTCCAGCGCGACCGTGCGCGGATCGAGGCGCTGCAGATGGGGCGCATGGCCTTTACCGATCCGCTGACGGGCCTCGGCAACCGCCGCGCCTTCGATCGGGTCATGGGGCTGCGGCGCGGCGAGGGCCTGCTGTTGATCGACATCGACCACTTCAAGGCAGTGAACGACGATCATGGTCACCTTGCGGGCGACAAGGTGCTCATCTTCGCAGCGCGCGCAATGCAGACGTGTTTCGAACGCGACAAATACGAGGCGCGCGCGTTCCGCATCGGCGGGGAAGAGTTTGCCATCGTCCTGCGCGCCGCATCGCGCGAGGACCTGCTCGCCGCCGCAGAATGCCTGAGAGGGCGGATTGAGGCGGGGCCGCGGGAGAACTCCGGAGAAATTCCCGCCGTCACCGCCAGCATCGGGGCGGCAGGGGGCTCCGATATGCGCCTCGTCGAAGCGGTCAAACTTGCCGATGCGGCCCTGTACGAAGCGAAGAATTCGGGGCGCAACGCGGTGCGAGCACGCTATGTGGCGAAGAGCGCCGCGCACAAGCCTGCGGCTAATGACCGCGCTCGCGCAGCCAAAACGGACAGGTTGGCCTAGTCCAGCCGCTGAAGCAGTCTGCGGGCAAATTCGGACAGGGTATCGTCGCGCGCGCCCATGACCACGATGCGGTCACCGGGGCGAGAGAGGTTGACCAGCCGGTCCTCCACCGACTTGCGCGTGGGGATGTATTCGGCCCGACCACCAGCCTCTTCCACCAGCCTGACGATCCGTTCGCTGCCTTCGCTGCGGTCGACCGTGCCGCCGAAGTAGACCGGGTCGCACATGAGCACGCGGTCGTCCTCTGCCAGTTCATCGGCAAAGACCTGCGCGAGTTCTTCGCCCATCTGGCGCAAGGGGCCGTACCCATGCGGCTGGAAGAAGGCGAGGACACGGCCCGGATGCGCGCGAAGGGTGCGCAGGGTGGCCGCGCATTTTTCCGGGTTGTGTCCGAAATCGTCGATCACCGTGATGGCCGCGTGGTTCGTGCCCACGATGTCGAACCGGCGCGCAAGACCGTCAAACCCGGCCAGCGCCTCGACCGAGGCAGCGACGGGTACGCCTGCCGCCGCCGCGCCCGCTATGGCCGCCAGCGCGTTGGAAAGGTTGTGACGCCCCGGCATGTTGAGGCGCAGCGCGTGTTCGGACTTGTCGTGGCGGTCAATCACCATCGCCGCCTGCCGCACCGGACCTTCCGCAATGCTGTCCGGCACGATGCCGATCTGCGCCTTGTCCTGCTCGATCCCGAAGGTAATCACGTCCTTCGCCTGCGGGAGCAGGGCCAGCGCCTCCTCGTCGTCGGCGTTGATCACCGAAATACGGCTACGCGAGAGATAATCGCCGAACAGCTGGCGCAATTCCTCCATGCTCTTGTGGTCGAGGCTGACGTTGAGCAGCACGCCTACGGCAGGGCGGTAAAGGGCGATCGAGCCGTCGCTTTCGTCGACCTCGCTTGCATAGATGCTCTGGCTACCCACCACGGCACTGGCAAAGGGGCGTTCGGGCGAGACGAAGTTCTTCATCACCGCGCCGTTCATGATCGTCGGCGCGCGGCCGGTCGCCTCGAGAATCCAGCCCAGCATCCCCGTCACGGTCGACTTGCCGCTGGTCCCGGCGACCGCAATTCCCGCCCCGCTCGTGTTGAAGAGGATGGAATTGAGCTCGGCGCGGGTCAGGCGCAGGCAGCCAAGTTCGTTGGCGCGGCCGATTTCCGGCACGCTGTCCTCGATCGCGGCGGAGGCGACCACAATCTGCTCGGCCGAAACGATGCCGCTGCCGTCCTGCGGGTGAAGCTGGAAACCCTGCCGTTCGAGCGCGGCGAATTTCTCCGGCGTGCGCCCTTGGTCGAAGCTGCGGTCGGAGCCGCCGACTTCGCATCCGCGGCCCTTGAGGATCTGCGCCAGGGGCAGCATACCCGATCCGCCGATGCCGACGAAGAAGAAGGGGCGCGCGAAAAGCTCATCTGGGCTGGGGAAGTCGGTCATTGCGGCTTCGCTATGCAGTTGTAAGCGCAATGACAAGCAGGCATGGTCGCACCCGTGCACCGACCGATCCGAAAAGTGGCGATCTGCGCCCCCGCGACACCGCTCAAACGCAAATACGCCGAGGCCGTTTTGGCGCTGGCAGCGGAGGAGTTTCCGGACATCGCGCTTCATTTCCACGAGCAATGCTTCGTCGAAGAAGGGCATTTCGCCGGGGCAGACGCGGTGCGGCTCGCCGCCTTGCTCGAATGCGCGAACGACCCTGTTTTCGACGCCGTGTGGTTTGCCAAGGGGGGGTATGGGTCCAACCGCGTTGCCGCGGACTTCATCGGCCAGGTCCAGCCCACCGCGCGCGAGAAGGCGTTCCTTGGTTATTCGGACATGGGTTTCCTTCTAGGCGCGCTCTACCGTGCCGGTATCGGACAACCGATACACGCGCCGATGCCGGTGGATATAAAACGCGAGGGCGGGGAAGAAGCGATCCGCCGCGCGCTCGGCTGGATGGCGGGCGAGGATGCCGGGCTGGAGCCCTCGCTGTCCGGCAGGCCGGTAACGGCTTTCAATCTCTACACGCTCGCGATGCTGGTCGGCACGCAATTCACGCCGTCGCTCGAAGGGCACGAGGTGCTGATCGAGGAGGTGGGCGAATACGAATATGCCATCGACCGGCTGATGTTCCATCTGGTCGAGCATTTGCACGGCGTCGCGGGCATACGGCTCGGCGAAGTCACCGCCGTGCCCGAGAACGACCGGCCCTTCGGCGCTAACCCTGAAGAGATCGTGCGCGGATGGTGCGAACGCTACGGCATCGAATACCTCGGGCGCGCGGCGATCGGTCACACCTCTGCCAACAGGATCGTCCCCTTCGGCCTTGAGGCTTGCGGCGCACGCGCCTAAGCGGCCCCGCACAAGGAGAGATTCATGACTGCATTCATCTTCCCCGGTCAGGGGAGCCAGAAAGTCGGCATGGGCGTCGAGCTCGCCGAAGCCAGCGCGCACGCTCGCGAGGTGTTCGAGGAAGTCGACGACGCGCTGAATCAGAAACTTTCTGCGCTGATGAAGGACGGTCCGGAAAGCGAACTCACGCTGACCAGCAACGCGCAGCCCGCGATCATGGCGAATTCGATCGCCACTCTGCGGGTGCTCGAAAAGGAATTCGGCGTGGTGCTGGCCGACAAGGCGACCTGCGTCGCGGGTCACTCGCTCGGCGAATATTCGGCGCTTTGCGCTGCCGGCGCCTTTGGCCTGTCCGAGACTGCCAAGCTGCTGCGCCTGCGCGGCATCGCCATGCAGGACGCCGTGCCGATTGGCGTCGGCGCAATGGCCGCGCTGCTCGGCGCCGATATCGAGAAAGCCACCACGCTTGCCGAAGCGGCGGCCGAGGGTCAGGTGTGCGAGGTCGCCAACGATAACGACCCCACGCAGGTCGTGATCTCGGGCCACGCCGAAGCGATCGACCGCGCTATCGAAATGGCCAAGGAACACGGCATCAAGCGCGGCATCAAGCTGCCCGTCTCCGCGCCGTTCCACTGCTCGCTGATGGAACCGGCGGCCCAGCGCATGAAGATCGCGCTCGCCGATACGGCGCCCGTCGCCTTCACCGTGCCGCTCTACGCCAATGTCACCGCCGCCCGCGTCACCGACCCGGCGGAAGAACAGGCGCTGCTGGTCGACCAGGTCACCGGCCGAGTGCGCTGGCGCGAAAGCGTGCTTGCCATGCAGGAGGCGGGCGTGGAGCGTTTCGTCGAGCTGGGCGGCAAGGTGCTCGGCCCGATGGTTGGCCGCATTGCAAAGGAGGCGACCACGGTCAGCCTCGTCACCATGGAAGACCTTGAGAATTTCGCGAAGGAGAACGGCTGATGTTCAATCTCGAAGGCAAGACCGCCCTCGTCACCGGTGCCAGCGGCGGCATCGGCAGTTCAATCGCCTATGCGCTCGCCCGCCAGGGCGCGCGGCTCGCGCTCTCTGGCTCGAACGGCGACAAGCTGCGCGCCTTTCGCGAACAGCTCAACGCGGACACTGGCGGCGACCATGTCGAAATCACTTGCAATTTGTCCGACACGACGCAGGTCGAGGAACTGATTCCGGCTACCGTCGACACGCTCGGCAGCATGAATATTCTCGTCAACAACGCCGGCATCACGCGCGACAATCTCGCAATGCGGATGAAGGACGAGGAATGGGACGAGGTGATCCGCATCAACCTCGAAGCGAGCTTCCGCCTGATGCGCGCCAGCGCGCGCCCGATGATGAAGGCCAAGGGTGGCCGCATCATTTCGATCACCAGCGTCGTCGGCCACACCGGCAACCCCGGTCAGATGAACTACGTCGCCGCCAAGGCAGGCCTGACCGGCATGAGCAAAAGCCTCGCGCAGGAACTCGCCAGCCGCAACATCACCGTCAATTGCGTTGCCCCCGGTTTCATCCGCACCGCGATGACCGATGCACTGAACGACGATCAGAAGGCCGCCATCAACGGCCGCATCCCAATGGGCCGCATGGGCGAGGGCGACGAGATCGGCGCAGCAGTCGCCTATCTCGCCAGCGACGAAGCCGCTTACGTCACGGGCCAGACGATCCACGTCAACGGCGGCATGGCGATGCAGGGGTAATTCCACTTATCCCCAAGGGAAAACCGCTCGTTAGCGCGGGAAGCTTGCGAGCCATGCCAGCATGGCTAAGGTCAATATCCGTATTCCGGCGCTGGTGGAGCGATTCCGGCCTTCACCGCGCCCAAAAGGGACGAAAGAAGGACCATGAAGGCCACAATCGAACGCGCGACGCTGCTGCGCTGTCTCTCCCACGTCCAGTCCGTGGTCGAACGCCGCAACACCATCCCGATCCTCTCGAACGTGTTGATCGAGGCGGAAGGCAATGGCCTGCGCGTCATGGCGACCGACCTCGACTTGCAGGTGGTCGAACATATCGAAGCCGCCAGCGTCGAAAGCGACGGCGCGATCACGGTTTCGGCCCACCTCCTGTTCGACATCGCCCGCAAACTGCCCGAAGGCAGCCAGGTGAGCCTCGAAACCGCGGAAAACCGAATGGACGTGAAGGCCGGTCGCAGCCGCTTCAAGCTGCCGACCCTGCCGCGCGACGATTTCCCCGTGATCGTGGAAGGCGATCTGCCGACCAGCTTCTCGCTGCCCGCCAAGACGCTGGCCGAAATGATCGACCGCACGCGCTTCGCCATCTCGACCGAGGAAACCCGGTACTACCTCAACGGCATCTTCCTGCACGTATCGGACGAAGACCAGCCGGTCCTCAAGGCCGCGGCAACCGACGGCCACCGCCTCGCGCGCTTCACGCTGACCCGCCCGGAAGGCGCCGAAGGCATGCCCGACGTGATCGTTCCGCGCAAAGCCGTGGCCGAACTGCGAAAGCTGCTCGACGAGAAGATGGATGGCGACGTCAAGATCGACCTCTCGGCCAGCAAGATCCGCTTCACCCTCGGCGGCGAGGGCGGCGTGGTGCTGACCAGCAAGCTGATCGACGGCACCTTCCCCGACTACTCGCGTGTCATCCCGACGGGCAACGACAAGCTGCTCAAGATCGACCCGAAGAGCTTCTTCGCCGGTGTAGACCGCGTGGCGACCATTGCCACCGAGAAGACCCGCGCCGTCAAGATGGGCCTCGACAAGGACCGCGTGACGCTGACTGTCACCTCGCCCGACAACGGCACGGCTTCGGAAGAGCTGGCGGCCGAATACGGCTCGGACGGCTTCGAGATCGGCTTTAACGCCGGTTACCTGAAGGACATCCTCAGTCAGATCGACAGCGACCAGGTGGAAATCCACCTCGCCGATGCCGGTGCGCCGACGCTGATCCGCAAGAACGACGACAGCCCCGCGCTTTACGTCCTCATGCCGATGCGGGTCTGAGACCCCTCGCAATTGCCGTGACCTGCCGCTAGCGTCCTCCTCAAAAGTGGGAGAGACGCGATGCAGCAGGTTCATGTCCAGAAGTCCGATCTGACCAAGGCCGATGTGGTCGAACGGGACGACGGAGCTCTTGCCGAGGGCGCGGTGCGGCTTGCCATCGAAAGCTTTTCGGTCACGGCTAACAACGTGACCTACGCCGTGGTGGGTGACGGCTTCGGCTACTGGAACTTCTTCCCCGCGCCGGAGGGCAGGGGCATCGTCCCCATGTGGGGGCACGCGCGGGTAATCCAGAGCAACCATCCCGAATTTGCCGAGGGCGAGCGGGTCTATGGCTATCTGCCGATGGCGAGCCATCTCGATGTCGTGCCGGGCAAGGTCAGCGCGGGCGGTTTCGTCGACATGGCCGAGCATCGCCAGCCGATGAGCCCGATCTACAACCAGTATTCGCGCCTTGCCGCCGACCCGGAACACGACCCGGACCGCGAGGGCGAGCGGATGCTCTTCGGCCCGCTGTTCAGGACCGGCTTCCTGATCGAATATTTCATGCGCGCCGAGGACTGGTTCGGGGCGCAGCAGATGATCCTGACCAGCGCCTCGTCCAAGACCGCGATGGGCCTCGCGAGCGTGGCCAAGCGGCGGTCGCCGAATGTGAAACGGGTGGGGCTGACCTCACCGGGCAATGTGGAATTCGTGAAGGCCAGCGGGCTTTACGACGACGTGCTTGCTTATGACGCCGTAGGAAACCTCGCTGCCGTGCCCAGCGTCACGGTCGATTTCGCGGGTAACGCCAAACTTCTTGGCGCACTCCACCACCATTTCGGGGACGATCTCAAGTACTCCTGCCTCGTCGGCGCGACTCATATCGAGGAGCGCGGCGGCGGAATGGGCGCAGGCGGCGATCTGCCCGGGCCGACTCCGACCTTGTTCTTCGCGCCCGACCATGCGGTGGCGCTGTTCAAGGAGCAGGGGTACGAAAAGGCGGGTGCCATGGTGGCCGAGAGCTGGCGCGGCTTTCTCGAAGATGCCGGCGGCTCCATCGCAATCGAGCGCCGCAGCGGCCTCGAAGCCGCGCGCGACACCTTCGTCGAGATGGTGGGCGGCAGCGTCGATCCCGCCAAGGGGATCGTGATCGAACCCTAGATCTCGATCCCGATCTTGCCGAAGTGACTGCCGCTTTCCTGGTGGCGGAAAGCATCGGCAAGGTCCTCAAGCGCGAAAATATCGCTCACCTGTGGCTTGATCCCGTTGGCCTCGATGGCCGCGATCATGTCCTGCTGCATAGCGCGGCTGCCGACGGTGAGGCCCTGCACAATTAGGTTCTTGGAGAACAGCAGTGCGGTCTGCACCGGCCCCGCTATGCCGGCCAGCACTCCAATCAGCGCGACATGGCCGCCGACGCGGGTGGCCAGCATCGACTGGTCGAGCGTCCCGGCGCCGCCGATCTCGACCACGCAATCCACGCCGCGTCCGCCGGTGAGTTCGAGCGCCTTGGGCCCCCAGGCCTCGACCTCCTTGTAATTGATCAGGTGATCGGCCCCGAGCGCCTTCACCTGTTCCAGCTTCTCGTCGGAGGAACTTGTCGCAATCACCGTCGCTCCGGCGGCCTTGGCGAACTGCAGCGCGAAGATCGACACACCGCCCGTGCCCTGCACCAAGACGGTGTCGCCGGGCTTGAGCTTGTAATCGACGAAGAGCGCGCGCCATGCGGTCAGCCCGGCGCAGGTCAGCGTCGCCGCCTCGACATGGCTGAAGGCCTTGGGTGCGCGGGTGAACCAGTGTGTGGGCGCGGTGATCGCCTGCCGCGCATAGCCATCGATCCCGTCACCCGGCACGCGGGTGAAGGCCGTTTGCGGCGGCCCACCGTCCAGCCACTCGGGAAAGAAGGTGCTGACCACGTGATCGCCCGTGGCGAACTCGGTGACGCCGTCGCCGACCGCGGTGACCACGCCCGCGCCGTCCGACATGGGGATGCGGCCCTCGGTCGTCGGGATCATGCCCTTGACCACGGCGTAGTCGTGATAGTTGAGCGAGCTCGCCTTCAGCTCGACCGAGATTTCTCCCGGTCCGGGAGCAGCAGGGTCTTCGATATCGACCCAGGCAAGCGCGTCGAGGGTGGAGGGCGTGGCGCCGGTACGAATCGCTTTCATTCGGCCGCCTCCGCTAGTTCGGCGCGCTGCGGCCCGCGGATCAGGCCGCCGGGCGTCTCGCCGGTCCATTCGCCTTCGCGGAAAGTCACTGTCCCGTTCTTGATCGTGGCGACATAGCCTTCCGCCTTCTGCAGCAAGCGTTTGCCGCCCGCCGGTAGGTCGAAAGCGAGCCACGGTTTGCCGAGCTTGAGGCGCTCCATGTCGATCACGTTGACATCGGCGAGATACCCGGGTGCCAGCACGCCGCGATCCTCCAGCCCATAGAGCCGCGCGGTATCGGCGCATTGCCGCTTGATGGCGTTCTCCAGGCTGATGGTCCCGCGCGAACGATCGCGCACCCAGTGTTGCAGCATGAAGGTGGGCGAGGCCGCGTCGCAGATCGTGCCGCAATGCGCGCCGCCGTCGGAGAGGGAATTCACCGTGTCGTCGGCATGCTGCAGATCGTGAAGAAAATCGAGATTGCCGTCGGCATAATTGAGGATGGGTAGGTAGATGAAGCCCTTGCCATCGTCGCTGCAGAGCAGGTCATAGGCGTATTCGTCGCCCGACTTGCCCGCCGCCTTCGCGCGTTCGAGGATGCTTTCCGCCGCGGTCGGTTCGTAGTTGAAGTCGGGGTCCATCTCGAACTGCATGTTCCAGCCGCCGCAGACCACCATGATCAGGCCGATGATATCCTGATTGACCTCGGAAAAGTCGTGCTGCTCGGCCAACATCCGGGCCTTGAATTCGGGATCGAACAGCTTCGCCTTCTGCTTCTCCCACGGCAGGTCCTCGATCTCCTTCCAGCTCGGCTTGAGGCGGAAGGGATGCACCGTGCCGCGCCAAGCCATGACGATGCCGTTTCCGCGCAGGGCGATCTGCGCGACGATATTGGCGCCGTTGTCGTTCTCCGCGCGCATGGACGAAATTTGCTCGTCGAGCGGCATTTCCTTCGCGATCGATTGCAGCGCGGCATAGGTGCAGGGCAGGCCGGTTTCGCGGCTCAGCGCGCCCATCCAGCCGAACTCGTCCCAGTCGCGCATCATGTCGCTGGCCATTTCGAAGACGCCGTGGCCCGCGCGGCCCATCGCGCGACCGATTTCGATGAGCTCTTCCTTGGTCGCCGTGGTGCCGGGGACGACCTCGCCATCGACATCGCGGTGGAGGACGGTGCGCGAGGTGGAGAAGCCCAAAGCCCCGGCGCGCACGCCTTCCTCGACGATAGTCGCCATCTGCCGGATATCGTCCTCGGTTGGGACCGCACCGGGACGCTCGCGCTCGCCCAGCACATAGGCGCGGACCGAGCCGTGCGGGACATGGGTGCCGACATCGACCGTGCGCGGCAGCTTCTCGAGCGCGTCGAGATATTCGGGGAAGGTCTCCCAGTCCCAGCTCATCCCCTCGGCCAGAGCGGTGCCGGGAATATCCTCCACGCCCTCCATCAGGCCGATCAGCCATTCGTGTTTGTCGGGCTTGGCCGGCGCAAAGCCTACGCCGCAATTGCCCATCACGACCGTGGTCACGCCGTGCCAGCTGCTGGGGGCCATCTCCTGGTCCCAGGTCGCCTGACCATCGTAATGCGTGTGAATGTCGACGAAGCCGGGGGTTACCAGCATGCCCGATGCGTCGATTTCCTCCGCCGCATCGCCCGACACCTCGCCGACCTGCGCAATCAGGCCGTCTTTTACCGCGACATCGCCGGTAAAGCGCGCCTCTCCGGTTCCGTCGACGATGGTTCCGCCGCGGATGATCAGGTCGAATGCTGGCATGGTGAATGCTCCTCTCTCTCGCGAGGGAAGGTTCCACATTGCAACTGGTCTGGCAAGAGGCCGTCAGGCCACCCGGTTACGCGGCGCGGCGGCTTTCCGCTTCGGTCGAGGGCGCGTCGAGGAAGGCGCGCAGGCTCGCCACGCTTTCGTCGGCATGGGTGAGCAGGAACAGGTGGCCGCCGCCTTCAAACACTTCGAGGCGCGAGTTGCGGATCATGGTGTTGAGGATCTTGCCGTTCACGAGCGGCACGATCTGGTCCTCGTCGCCCATCATGATCAGCACTTCCTTGTCCATGAAGGGCAGGGCGGGAAGGCTGGTCCAGCCGAGCATGGCGACGAGCTGGTAGAGATAGCCGCGCGGGGAGGGCGGCTTGAGGCGACCGATATGGTCTTCCTTGCTGCCCGGCCGCTTGGTCATGCCGCCGTAAAGCGTCATGAAATGCTCGTTCATGAACTTCGGATCCACGTAGCGGCGGGGGTTGGCCATCTTGCTGAGCGCGGCCGGATTGCCCGGCACCATCAGCATGCCGGCCGTGGTCGCCACCAGCACGAGACGGCGCGTGCGGCCCGGATGCTGGAGCGCAAAGTGCTGCGCCATCGCACCGCCCCAGCTCACGCCCATGACGTCCACCTCCTCGACGCCGAGCTGGTCTAGGATCTGCGTCGCCGTCCAGCTCATGGTGAAGGGATTGTAGGGAACGGTCGGGTCGGGGCTTTCGCCCGTGCCCGGCATGTCGAACATGATGAAGGCGCGCTCGGTCAGCCGCTCGGCCAGCGGGGCGACGGCTTCGATATTGGCGCCGATGCCGTTGAAAAACAGGATCGGCGCGTGGTCCGAAGGCTTGTCCAGACGCCAATGCGCTACCCGCAAGGTGCGACCGCCTGCCTCGATCATCTCGATCTTCGCGGTCATGGGTTCGTCCTTCGAAGCGGTCACACGCAATCCTTTTTCAACCTAGCAGGCTTCCATAACGTAGAGTCCGGGGGCGGGGTCCAGTGGCTTGAACTCCTTGTTCCCCGTTTTCGCCGGAGCCTTCTTCTTCTCGCCAGCGCGGGTCTGCAGCCAGTTCATCCAGTAGGGCCACCACGAACCGGCGACCTCTTCCGAACCTTCCAGCCACTGGTCCGCCGTCTCGGGCAGTTTCTTCTTCGCATCCTTCTGGATGTAGTACCTTGCCTTGGGGTTACCCGGCGGGTTCAGAATCGCCTGCATGTGCCCGGAATGCGACAGAACGTAGGTAATGTCCTTCGAACCGAACAGGCGGGTGGAGCGATAGGTGGCTTTCCACGGGGTGATGTGATCGGTCACGCCGCCGAGGATGAAGAGGTCGCTGGTGACCTTGGAAAGGTCGATCTTGTGGTCGACCATCTCGACCTCGCCTTGCTTGGTGAAGGCGAGCGTTTCGAACACGGTCAGGAAATCGCCCATCAGCGCGCCCGAAAGATTGGTCGCGTCGGCGTTCCAGAAAAGCACGTCGAACGCCGGTGGGTCCTGCCCGAGCAGGTAGTTGTTGATGACGTAGTTCCAGATGAGGTCGTTGGGCCTCAACCAGGCGAAACCGCGTGCAAGATCGTCGCCCTTGATCACGCCCTTCTTGGAAGCGCGACGGCGGGCGAGGGCGAGGCCGTTCTCGCTCACCAGCGAGCCAGCCTCGATATCGTTCTGCTTGGGATGGAGGACGCAGACCATCAGCGTCAGCGCGCCGAGCAGATCGTCCTCGTCGGCGGCCATCTTGCTGGCCAGCATTGCGGCGGTTTGCCCGCCCGAACAGCCGGCCGAGACATTGACCTTCTTCGAACCGGTGATCTTGGAGACCGCCTCCATCGCCTCGCGGCAGGAGCGGACGTAATCGGCCATATCCCACTCGCCCTGTTCGGGGGTGGGGTTCTTCCAGCTGATGACGAATGTCTGGATGCCGTTGTCGACCTGGTATTTCACCACCGATTTTTCAGGGGACAGGTCGTTGATGTACATCTTGTTGATCTGCGGCGGGATGGTGAGCTGCGGGATCTCGTAGACCTCGTCCGTCGTCGGCGCGTAATGCACCAGCTCCATCATCTCGGTGCGCAAGACGACGTCGCCCTTAGAGGTCGCGATATTCTCGCCCAGCTTGAATGGCTTCTTGTCGACCTGGCTGACCATGCCCTTGTTGTGGACCATGTCGTCGTAGGCGTTCTTAAGGCCCTTCACGAGAGAGAGGCCGCCACTGGTGATCGCCATCTTCTGTGCGCTGGGGTTGCCGATCAGCGTGTTGGTGGGGGCAAGACTGTCGATGATGATGTTGGAGATGAAGCGCGCGCGGTCCTTTTCCAGCTCGTCGAGCTCCAGGTCCTCAAGCCACCGGGAAGCGCCCTTCTGGACCGCTAGGTAATACTGCATCCCGGCGCGCATGAAGGGGTTGTACTGCCAGGTCGGATCCTGGAACCGGCGATCCTTGGGATCGGGGGCGAGGTCGCTCTTTCCAGTCATGATCTTGATCATGTCCTCGCCCATCGCCTGGCTGTGTTTCATCAGCCGCTGCGGATCGGAAGCCGTTTCGCGCAGCATCACGGCGACCGCGCCAAAAATATCCTCGCGCGTGAGGCCGATTAGCGGGCCGAGGGCGCTGGTGTGCTGGGCAGCTTCGTCTTCGAGCCTAGGCATGGGCGGGTCTATCCTCTTTTATGGCGTTTCAAGCTGAACGAGTGGTGCGACCCTGCCGTTCCGAATGCGTTACCTTAGCGCGGCAATCATGCTTTCGATATCGACGAATTTCTCGCGCGGCGAGCCGGTTCGGGCAGCCGCGTTCTCGGCCTCTTCGATCCGCTGCCAGTCGCGGAAGGTGACAATGTCGAGACCGCGGTCCTCGGCCAGCGCGTCGAAACCGTCGCGGCCACGCTTGCGCGCCCCCATGCCGATGTCTTCGGCGACGAGTTCGATGACGCCATACCCGTCGGGGCGGTTGGTGCCGATGGTCCCGGTGGGACCGCGCTTGGCCCAGCCGACGCAATAGAGGCCCGGAAGGATGCGGCCCTCATCGTTGGCGAAGCGTCCGGCGCGCTCGTCGAAGGGCACGCCTTCGATGGGCGAAGAACGGTAGCCGATGCAGGTCACGACCAGATCGGCGGGCACGATGTAGGTGTCGCCCGTGCCGACCGCGCGGCCTTTCTCGATAGTGGTGCGCTCGACCTCGACACCTGTCACCTTGCCCGAAGAACCGACAATTGCCTTCGGATTGGCGAAGAAGTCGAACTCGATGGTGATGGGCTTTTCGCCATAGATACTCTGGGGAATGGCGGCGAATTCACGCAGCAGCGTGACCGATTTGCGCAGGCCCGGTTCGAGGATCGCGTCGTCGCCTTCTGCCGGCAGGTCGGCCTCGGCTACGAAGGGGCTGGCGCGTTCGAGGTGCATGAGCTCGCCCAATTCCTTGGGTGTCATCATGATCTGGTGCGGCCCGCGTCGTCCGAGGATGGTGATCGTCTCAAGGTTCGATCCGGCCAAGGCCTCGAGCGCATGGGTGACGATATCGGAGCCTTCGAACTCGCTGTCGGTCTTGGAGAGGATGCGTGCCACGTCCAGCGCGACATTGCCCATGCCGATGACGACCGCGTGCCGGCCCGACAGGTCGGGATTGAGCTGCGCAAACTGCGGATGGCCGTTGTACCAGCCCACGAAGGCGGCGCTGCCGAAGACATTGCCCAGATCCTCGCCATCGAGGCCGAGCGTGCGATCGTGCGGCGCACCGGTGGCGAGGATGACCGCGTCGTAGAGGTCTTGTAATTCGCCAATGGAGACGTCCTTGCCGACCGATACATTGCCGACGAAGCGCACGTTGTCGGTCAGCGCGGTCTTCTCGTACCGCATGGCCACTTTCTTGATCGACTGGTGATCGGGTGCGACACCGGTGCGGATGAGGCCATAGGGAACCGGCAGGCTGTCGAAGACATCGACCCGCACATCCTCGCCCCATTGCTTGCCCGCCGCTTCAGCCGTGTAATAGCCGGCCGGACCCGAACCCACGATGGCGATATGGCGCATTGACGATCGTCTCCCAGCGACTTGGCGGCACCTTGCCGCGCAAGGCGGGCCGAGGCAAGCGTTGCCGGTGAAGCCGCGGCTTCTCGGCGATCCTATGGTTATGCAATTGGTAAGGAATTTTGCGTAGTGGAGGACCTCATAAGGATGCCCGTGCAAGCGGGCGAAGCATGGGGTCGGTAACGGGGTCGAATGGCAGGCTTCTTTTCGAGAACTGCGAAAGCTGTGCGGTCAGGAGACGACCACGGCCAGTGCGAGCCGATCGCGCTGAACGACCACGCGCGCCGCATCGAACTTCTCGAAAGCTTCGAAAAGTCGGGCCTCGGCTGGTTCTGGGCCAGCGATGCGCAGGGACGGCTGATCTATCTCTCGCAAGGCGCCATCGAACTGCTGCAGTCGACCGAGGACGAGCTCTACGGCACGCCGGTCACCGACCTGTTCCATGTCGACAAGGGCGACCGCGAAGAGGATGCCGAGCGCGAAGTGCGCCCGCTCGCCTATTATCTCAGCGCCCGCAACTCGATTTCCAACCTGCGCGTGAAGATGCCGATACGCGGCGAGGATCGTTACATCGAACTTGCCGGAAAACCCCTCTTCGATCGCAGCAACCGGTTTTCGGGCTATCGCGGTAGTGCCAAGGACGTGACGGCGCAGCGCGAGACCCAGCGCGATGCGGAGCGGCTTTCGCAATACGATTCCCTCACCGGCCTCGCCAATCGGCACCGGATGCACAAGCAGCTCGATGCCAAGCTGAAGCACTTCCGTAATGACAAGCGCGTCTGCGCGCTGATGATGGTCGATCTCGACCGTTTCAAGCAGGTTAACGACACGCTGGGCCACCCGGCGGGCGACGAATTGCTAAAGCAGGTGGCGGCGCGGCTGGGACAGATTTTCGGCCACCGGGGCGAGATCGGGCGTTTGGGCGGCGACGAGTTCCTCATCATGCTGCCCGATGTCGACGACCGCGGCGAGCTGGGCGATCTCGCCGCGCGCGTCATCCAGATGATTGCGCAGCCCTATTCGATCAACGGCTCGCGCGCGATTATCGGCGTGTCGCTCGGCGTGGCGATTGCGCCCTATGACGGGCTCGACGCTGAGGAGCTGATCAAGGCAGCCGACCTTGCGCTTTACGCCGCGAAGGGCGGGGGCAGGGGCCAGTACCGCTTCTATTCCAGCGAGCTGAAAGACGGGGCCAAGTTCCGCCGGATGCTCGAAGAGGACTTGCGCGACGCGCTCCACAAGGACGAGCTGGTCATGCATTACCAGCCAATCGTGAAGGCAAAGGATTACAAGCTTTCCGGCTTCGAGGCGCTGATCCGCTGGGACCATCCGGAACGCGGTTTCGTGCCGCCCGATGTCTTCATCTCCTGCGCCGAGGATATCGGCATGATCTCGGAGATCGGCGAGTGGGCGCTGCGCAAGGTGTGCGAACAGGCGCAGCAATGGCCGGTCGAACTACGCGTCGCCGTCAACGTCTCGCCGACTCAATTCGCCAATGACGATTTCGTCGCGGTGGTCCAGCGCGCGCTGCAGAGTTCTGGCCTCGCCCCGAATCGCCTCGAGCTGGAAATCACCGAGAGCGTCTTTGCCGGCGACGAGGAGCAGACGCTCAAGATATTCCATGCGCTGAAAGACCTTGGCGTGCGGCTGGCGCTGGACGATTTCGGGACCGGCTACAGCTCGATGAGCTATCTGCGTCACGCGCCGTTCGACAAGATCAAGATCGACCAGAGCTTCGTGCGCGGTTCGACCGAGGAAGGGAACAACAACTCGGCGATCATCAGCGCCATCGTCAGCCTCGCGCGCGCGCTCAAGATGGAGACGGTGGCCGAGGGAACCGAGACGAAGGACGAGCTCGAACTCGTCATCAAGCGCGGCGCCAGCCACATTCAGGGCTACATATTCTCGCGTCCCATCACGCATGAGGAGGCGCTGGAACGGCTCGATAAGGGCGAGCTGGTCTACGAGCCGCGAGGCCCCGAAAAATATCGCGCAGAGCGCAAGACCGTGCTGCGCAAGATCGGGATCATCCACGACGACCACCGCTATCAGGTGACCTTGCGCAACATTTCCAAGACCGGTGCGCGGGTGGAAGGCCTGCTCGATGTCCCGGTTGGCACCGCTTTCGTCCTCGATCTTGGCGACGGGCAGCTCGCCGTTGCGACTGTGCGCCGTTCCAGAAAACATGTCATTGGCCTCGAATTCGAGACCCCGCTCATCAGCGACGGCGCCGACGGACTGTGCACCCGCCACCGCGTTTCGCCGTATGAGATCGAGGCCGCCGGAAGGCCCTTGGCAGCGCTGCCAAAAGATGCCTATGGAATGCTGGCGGGCGACAGGAATGGTCGCATTCTCAGCGTCCCGCGGTTCGCCGAAGTCGAGGGCTGACACCCCGGCTTCACGGGATTTCCGAAATCGTTCGAAGCGGCCTCGCGTTAGGCTTATACTAACCATTCCTCTCTATCCGGGATGAACCAAACAAGGCTTCGACGAGGTTGAGAGAGTATGGGGGCGATGCCCTTCACCGATTTCTTCAAGGGCCGCAAAGGTACCGAAGCTTCCGAGGAGGAAGGCCGGTACATTCCGCCCGCACCGGAGTTTTCCGGGTCGGACAAGCTGGCCATTGTCGAACAGCTGGAAAATTCCGGCGTCGCCTGTTTCTGGGCGACCGACGCACGCGGTGTGCTCTCCTATCTCAGCCCTGCCATCTACCAGCGCCTCGGGCGCAAGGCCGACAAGGCCTTCGACCAGCCGCTCCAGCATATTCTCGAGCCTGTGCCGGGCGACGGCGATGCCCGTTCGCTCGGCCTGAAGCTCGGCACCCGCAAGAGCTTTGCCGGGCTGACGGTGGAAACAGGTGATCCGCAAGCGGACCTAGTCCTGCGGATGTCGGGCCGCCCGCTCTACGACAATAACGACGAATTCGTGGGCTTCCGTGGCACCGCCACCGACATCACCGAGGAATTCCGCAGCGAAGAAGAGGCGAGCCGCCTCGCCAAGTTCGATTCGCTCACCGGCCTCGCCAACCGCCACCGGATGGAACACCGGATCGATTCCACGCTGCAGACCTTCCGCAGCGCCAAGCGCGCCGCTGCGCTGCTGATGCTCGATCTCGACCGCTTCAAACAGGTCAACGATACGCTGGGCCACGCAGCGGGCGACCAGCTTCTGCAGCAGGTTGCCGAGCGTCTGAACCAGGTCATTTCGGGCCGCGGCGAGATCGGTCGTCTTGGCGGCGACGAGTTCCAGATCCTGATTCCCGACATGGACGATCGCGGCGAGCTGGGCGAAATCGCCAAGAAGATCATCCAGATCCTTTCGCAGCCCTATTCGGTCGAGGAAGGCCGCTGCACCATCGGTTGTTCCGTCGGTATCGCTATCGCGCCTTACGACGGCGTCGAGCGCGACGAACTCACCCGCGCGGCGGACCTTGCGCTCTACGCCTCCAAGAACGGCGGGCGCGGCCAGTTCCGTTTCTACGCTGCCGATCTCGAGCACGAGGCGAACCTGCGCAAGCGCATGGAAGACGATCTTGCCGAAGCCATCGAGGCGGGCAATTTCACTCTCGAATACCAGCCCTGCGTCGAACTCGGCAGCAACAAGGTGGTCGCTCTCGAAGCGCAGTACTGCTGGGAGGACGAGGACCGCGGCCGGGTCAGCCAGGAAACCTTCATCCCCGTCGCCGAGGGCAGCCGCCTGATCATCCCGATCGGGGAATGGGCATTGCGCAAGGCGTGCGAAGAAGCGCACGAATGGCCCGAAAGCTTGCGCCTTTCGATCAATATCTCGCCGGTCCAGTTCGAAGCCAACGGTTTCGTCGACATGGTCGCCAAGATCCTCGATGAGACCGGTCTCGATCCGGCGCGCCTCGATCTCGAATTGGCGGAATCGGTGCTGCTCGGCGATGCGAGCAAGGTGGATGCCGCGCTCGGTGCGCTGTTCAAGCTGGGCGTGCGCTTGACACTCGACCAGTTCGGCACCGGCCTTTCCTCGCTCAGCTACCTGCGGCGCGCGCCCTTCAACGCGCTCAAGATCGGCGCCAACTTCTTCGAGCCCGTCATGGGCAACGACTTGGGCGACATGGAACTCGTCCGCGCTGTCGTCGCGCTGGCAGGTGCGATGGGTATGGAAACAGTCGCCACCGGCGTCCACGCCATGGACCTCATGGGCGAGCTCAGAAAGATCGGCGTCAGCCACGTGCAGGGCTTCGTTTTCTCCGAAGCGGTAAGCCAGAAGGCGGTGCTGGAGGAAATCGCGCAAGGCGATTGGATGCTCGAGCCGACCGACGCGGGCAGCCAGCGCGCCAGCCGCCGCACCGTCTTCCGAAAGATCGGCCTCATCCACGAAGACCACTATTACGACGTCACCCTGCGCAACATGTCGCGCTCCGGCGCCATGATCCAGGGGCTGGAAGACGTGCCCGTCGGCACGCAATTCGTGCTCGACTTCGGGCAGGGCCAGCTCGCCGTCTGCACCGTGCGCCGTTCGATGGATGACACGCAGGGCGTGGAGTTCGAGCAGGAACTGGTTGACGACGGGGCAGGAGGGCTGTGCACCCGTCACCGTGTTAACCCCTATGCGCTTGCCGCCGCAGGCGCTCCGCTCACGGCGCTTCCACCGGGCAAATACAGCCAGGCTCCACAGGCCGCCCCGGGCAGCTTCGCGCAGTTCAAGCTCTCCGCGAACGCTCCGAAACAGGGCGGCGGACCGCAGGAAAGCTGATCTCTCCAAGGTCGATTTCACTTATCGAATTTTCCGCGACGCGTTTGGCTTGCGAAGCGTAACGGCTGCCGCACGGTACGCGAAAAGCCGGATGTTACTCACGTCAACATCCAGGAATTTCGATCATGTTCTCCATCAAGGCCCTTGCCCCGCTCGCTCTGGCGATCGCTACCACCACCACCGTTCTCACCGCCGGTGTCGTTATCGCGCAGCCCGCTGCCGCCGCCCAGCTTCATTCGAAGGGCGCTTTCGTCGGCGACCGCGCCCATCCCGCCCAGGGTAAAGCGAGTGTCGTGCAGCTGAAAGGCGGCGGCTTCGGCATCAAATTGCATGATGACTTCAAGGTGCGTGGCGGCCCCGATCTTCGCGTCTGGGTCAGCGAATCCAAATCACCGACAGGTGGTCGTGCGGTCCGTGCAGCCGAGCATATCGACGTCGGCCGTCTCCGGTCTTCGAGCGGCGAGCAGATCTACCGCCTCCCCGCCGATCACGACCTCGCAAAAGCCCAGTCGGTCGTCATCTGGTGCCACGCCTTCGGCGTCTTCTTCGGTGCAGCCGCGCTACGCTGAGGCAAAAAGAGCTTTCCTACACGCATAGCTGCTGACACGGTCGTCGTTCGCCGCTAATTGCGCGGGCGATGACCGACCTTTCCAAGATCCGCAATTTTTCGATTATCGCGCATATCGACCACGGCAAGTCCACGCTGGCCGACCGGTTGATCCAGTTCTGCGGCGGGCTGACCGACCGAGAGATGTCCGAGCAAGTCCTTGATAACATGGACATCGAGAAGGAGCGCGGGATCACGATCAAGGCGCAGACCGTGCGCCTCAACTACACCGCCAAGGATGGCGAGACCTATGAGCTCAACCTCATGGACACGCCCGGCCATGTCGACTTTGCCTATGAAGTCTCGCGCAGCCTCGCCGCCTGCGAAGGCGCGCTGCTGGTGGTGGACGCGGCGCAGGGGGTGGAAGCCCAGACCCTCGCCAATGTCTACCAGTCGATCGAGCACGACCACGAGATCGTCCCCGTCATCAACAAGATCGACCTCCCCGCCGCCGAGCCCGACAAGGTGAAGGCGGAGATCGAGGACATCATCGGCCTCGACGCATCGGACGCCGTCCTCACCAGCGCCAAATCCGGCATCGGCATCGAGGACACCTTGGAAGCCCTCGTCGCCCGCATTCCCGCCCCCACGGGCGATCGCGAGGCGCCGCTCAAGGCCATGCTCGTCGACTCTTGGTACGACCCCTACCTCGGCGTCGTCATCCTCGTGCGCGTGATGGACGGGGTCATCAAGAAGGGCCTCAACGTCAAGTTCATGCAGGGCGGCACCCAGCACCTGATCGACCGCGTCGGCTGCTTCACCCCCAAGCGCGCCGACCTGCCCGAGCTCGGCCCCGGCGAGATCGGCTTCATCACCGCGCAGATCAAGGAAGTCGAGCAGGCCCGCGTCGGCGACACCATCACCACGGTCAAGAACGGCGCGGACAAGGCGCTGGCGGGCTACAAGGAAGTCCAGCCCGTGGTCTTCTGCGGCCTCTTCCCGGTTGACGCCGCCGATTTCGAGAAACTGCGCGAATCCATCGGCAAACTGCGCCTCAACGATGCCAGCTTCAGCTACGAGATGGAAAGCTCCGCCGCGCTGGGCTTCGGCTTCCGCGCCGGCTTCCTCGGCCTGCTGCACCTGGAGATCATCCAGGAACGCCTCTCCCGCGAATACGACCTCGACCTCATCACCACGGCCCCATCCGTGGTCTACCGCGTCCACCTCGCCCACACGAAGACGGAAGACGCCAAGGTCATCGACATCCACAATCCCGCCGACTGGCCGGACGTGAACCGCATCGACATGATCGAGGAACCGTGGATCAAGGCGGTGATCTACACGCCCGACGAATACCTCGGCTCCATCCTCAAGCTGTGCCAGGACCGCCGCGGCATCCAGACCGACCTGACCTATGTCGGCGGCCGCGCGCAGGTGAGCTACGAGCTGCCGCTGAACGAGGTGGTGTTCGACTTCTACGACCGCCTCAAGAGCATCAGCCGCGGCTATGCCAGTTTCGATTACGAACAGATCGGCCTGCGCGAAGGCGACCTCGTGAAGATGAACATTATGG
This sequence comes from Qipengyuania aurantiaca, assembly GCF_019711375.1. NCBI lineage: Bacteria > Pseudomonadati > Pseudomonadota > Alphaproteobacteria > Sphingomonadales > Erythrobacteraceae > Qipengyuania > Qipengyuania aurantiaca. The sequence goes on along the minus strand of NZ_CP081295.1, from coordinate 2,721,519 downwards.
TCAACAACGAGCCGGTCGACGCGCTGTCGCTGATCGTCCACCGCAGCGTGGCGGAAGAGCGCGGCCGCGGCATGTGCGAGCGCCTGAAAGACCTCATCCCGCGCCACCTGTTCAAGATCCCGATCCAGGCCGCGATCGGCGGCAAGATCATCGCCCGCGAAACCATCGCCGCCCTGCGCAAGGACGTCACCGCCAAATGCTACGGCGGCGACATCACGCGCAAGAAAAAGCTGTTGGAAAAACAGAAGAAGGGCAAGGCAAGGATGCGCGAGTATGGCAACGTGAGTATTCCCCAAGAGGCGTTCATCGCGGCGCTACGGATGGGGGAGGAGTAGTTCGCTACCTGCGGGGGACGTTTTGCTAACCAAGCCAACGTTAGGAAAGTTAGATCAAGGATTGATCTTCAATTGTCTGCGATCGAGCACCTACACTAATTGTGAAGTGTTCGGGGTAGTTATCACTGCAAGATGCGATATTGAGCAGAAAAAGGTCAGGGTGATCAACTATTTGCCTGTCGTATCTTTCGACGATTGGGTTTGCATCGACGGATTTGACATAATTCGAGATAGGCTACGAAAAGACACAGACGGCAAGCTGGCTTCAGCTTTGAAAACCTTGCATGTCAGTGAAGAGATGGTCCAAGCGATTGGGCTTCCGGAGCTAATACGCAATTTGGCTCGAGATGATAAAGTCAAAAAGAAACAAATTCAAAATTTGGAAAAAATTGGAGAACTTTCCACCCTGTTGGATGGCGACTTTGGATCAAGACGCGATAAGAAAAGGCTCTTCCGCGAAAATCCGAAATTCACCAAATCAATCACTGCAGAATTGGTGAAAAACAGTCTCAGCGGTTATTATTTCATTCCAAATTTCAGCGAACAAGAAGGTGGCCCGGGATATGTCATCTTACTTCGAGAGCCAAGCAGTATGCCATTCGGTTTGGCCTGCCGTATCGCCCGAGGCTTGTCTTTAGATGACGCTAAGGGCGACTTAGAGGCCGCCCATCATATCGCTTTCCAGTCGAACGACTTCGCTATGCCGGTAAGAAAAATCGCTTCTCCGCATATCGAACATCTACTTCAAACATTTTCTCTGCTTTATGGTAGGATTGGGCTTCCTGATCTTCCTGAAAACATTACAAGACTACCCGAGCAACATTTGCTGGAGGCTTAAATGGTTAAGTACGTTGTCATAGGCCTCAACGCAGTTGAGAATTTCATTCAGGATAGATTCGCACAATCAGTCGAGTTCGATGAGGGAAAGGCGTTGCTGGCATTCCTCCGTGGAGAGGTCGGCAACGTAAAAATTGGGTCTGAGTATCTCATATTTGAGAAAGATGGCGGCGTATTCATTGACTCGGTAGCAGGCAATCTATCCGAAAAATTTCTCGTAATTGATTTAGAACAGTCTCAAATACTGGCTCAAGCAGATAATGATAGCCTATTTAGTTTTCAAAAGCTTTTGCGTTTCGCTAAAAAGCTTTGGAGTGGTCTTAGTTTGACCTATTCAGAACGCATGATTCCAGGGTCTAGTAAGGCGATCCTGTTCCCATATCGGTACAAGCCGCAACCTTATCGGATCGTGATTGAGCGCGAACCTTGGTCAGATCGCCTCCTAAAGCGGGAGCAAGGTGGTAATTGGTTACTAGCTTACAAGGCTGGCCACGAGAGTGGAGATGCAAATCGCGAAGAGGCTGAACTGACTAATTTTAGAAAGGCCTTTGAGAATATTTCGTTTGCAAAAAGAGAGTTTCTTGAAATTGTCTCTCTGCAAACTGGTAGGCCTAAGTCGTCCTCAGGGATGGCTATTCTTAACCTAGAAGATCGTGGCCAATTTCAGGGAAGCCTGCACCGACGGTATGAAGATTGGATACCTCTTCTAACGGCCAAACAATCGGAATTTGTTTCTACACCGTTCGATCAACCCGCACGTATTGAAGGTGCCGCAGGTACGGGGAAAACGCTCAGTCTCATTCTAAAAGTTATTCATGCCCTCAGAGCTGCTGATGCCGCAAAGCGCGAATTCCATGCGGTTTTTGTAACACATTCAGATGCTACTCGCTTGGCGATCGAAGAAGTCGCTTCTGTAGTCGACAAGGACGGTTTTAGCTCACGGGATCGTGCAGTAGACCAACAAAGTTTGAAAATTTGTACGCTAAGTGAGCTATGCAATACCGTTTTGCGAACTAGCATATCGGAAAGTGAACTTATTGACCGGGATGCAATGGAGTCCAAAGAGACACAACTGCTTTATATCAGTGAAGCGTTTGACGCTGTCATGCGAGATTCCTTTGATAGTCATTCTCGGTTTTTAAGCCAAGACTTTGCAAAAGGCCTTAAGGACCGCGATGCATGGAAAACGGTTGAAATGCTGCAGCATGAAATATCCGTTCTCATAAAGGGGCGAGCGGGCGAGAATTTGGATACTTACAAGAAGCTTCCCTCTCTGTCGTATGGTCTTGATCAGAAAAATGACGCCGACAAAGGTTTCGTTTTCACCGTTTTTCGCAAGTATCAAGAATTCCTTAGAGATGCTGGTCAATTTGACACAGACGATGTTGTGTTATCAGCTATTGGGCAACTCGATACACCTATTTGGCGGCGACGTCGTTTGCGAGATGGGTATGATGCCGTGTTGATCGATGAGACTCATTTGTTCAATATCAATGAACTACATATGTTTCACTATTTTACTCGCGAAGAAGGTCCTTATCCCATCGCTTATTCGGTCGACCGATCGCAGGCAGTTGGCGATCGCGGTTGGAATACTAAGGAAATTGACTATTCGATTTCACCTGCAGATTCATCGGCTGGAACCTACAGTGCCCGGATTGAAACTGTATTCCGATCTTCACCAGAAATTGTGAACCTTGCCTTTTCTATCGTCAGCTCTGGTGCAACGCTTTTCACCAATTTCGACAATCCACTAGTGAATGCTGCATCAGGCTTCACTGAGGAGGAAGAAAGGCTTGCCCGCGATCCCGCATATATTGAGGTGCCAAATGAGGGGGCACTAATTGATGCCGCCTTCGAGCGTGCCGAAATTTTGCACAAAGAACTAGGATGCCCTAGAAGTGATATTCTTATTGTCTCACTAGACGGAAATCTCGTCAAAGAGCTTAGTGACAAAGCAGCCGATTCGAATAAGCCATATGTCCTCCTTGAAAGGCGTGGTGACCAAAAGCTGATAGAGACAGCTAGGGCTACGGGTCGCTTGGTAATCGGCCATGCTGATTATGTAGGTGGTTTAGAATTCGCTGCCGTAATCTTAGTCGGAGTTGACGACGGACGAGTCCCGCCCGTTGATCACGCTAACGACCTGAGTAGTAAGAACTTCCTGACCTACGTATCGCATAACAGACTTTATGTGGCTGTCAGCCGGGCCAAGTATCGAGTTGAGTTTCTAGGGGAGCAGGCTCGTGGCCCGAGCAAAATTATTGAACCAGCTATAAAAGCAGGTCTAATTTCTATGGACTGATTATCCCCACCCCTCATCCTTGATCGACCGCCAGCGCGGGTTCTCTTCCTCGGTCTCCTCCACCTCGCGCTCGCCCCAGCCGGGCGGGGGTAGGGGGATCGGCTCGTCCTCGGCTTCGTCCGCATAGTCGGCGTCGGGGTCGACATAGGCCTCGTGCTCCGGGTCGTCCCAGCAGCGATAGCCGGCTTCCTCGTCCTCGCGTTCCAAGCGTTTGTATTCCTCGAAGGCGGCGCGGGTGCGGGGGCTGAGCTGGGTCCACCAGCGTTCGTGCATCTGGCCAAGCTTGGCGTTGAGGCTGGCGAGGACCTGTTGCTCGTCCTTGCCCGCGCTGGCGGCGCGTTCGGCCTCCCACTCCTTGCGCCACTTCTTCTTCTCGCGCTCCAGATCCATCTTGCCGATGGCGTTCAGGCCTTTGGCGCGGCCATCGGCAAACCGTTCGGGCGCGCGATTTCTCAGCATGAACATGAGCAGGCGGTCGTTATAGGCGGTGCGCGTGCCGACGAGCTGGCCGTAGGAATAGACGGGCACATCCACGCCGTTCAGCGCGCGGTCCATCGCCACGTCTTCGATCCGCTGCACGCCGAGGTCGAGCGCGGCGGCCCATGCCTTGCGGAAGCTTTCCGCGCCTTTCTGGCGGCGCAGGTAGTAGGCGCCCACGGTGCTCATGTTGACCGCGCGGCAGGCGGCCTCGACGCTGCCGGTATCGGCGAGCGCCTCGATGAAGCGGAGCTGGCGGTCCTCGGTCCAGCCGTCGTGGCGGTTGCACTGGCGCGGGACGGGGGTGAAGGCGGGTAGCTCGCCTGCAGGGACGGGCAGGCGGGTTTCGCGGTTGTCGGTACGGCGGGTCATGCGGGCTCTCCCCATGCAAAAAGGGCCGGGACAATGCCCCGACCCTGTTGCGGTAGGAAAGCGGAATAGGAGACGCGCTCTTTGTTTCCGCACCCGCATCCGCGGGCGCGTCCTCGCTAGACGTGCGGCAAGCCGCACCCGCTGCGGGCGGGCGGTCGCCCTTGCCGGGCCTCCGCCGGCCCGGTTCTGGCGCTTATTTTACGGCCTAGTCTGTCCATTGCCGTGGACGAGGTATTTGAAGCTGCACAGCTGTTCGAGGCCGACGGGGCCGCGGGCGTGCATCTTACCGGTGGCGATGCCGATTTCCGCGCCCATGCCGAACTCGCCGCCATCCGCGAACTGCGTGCTGGCGTTGCGCATGACGATGGCGCTATCGATCGAGGTCATGAAGCGACGGGCGGCGTCGTCGTCTTCGGTCATGATCGCGTCGGTATGGTGCGAGGAGTGCTCGCTCACCCACTCGATCGCCTGGTCGAGGCCATCGACGACCTTCACCGATGCGATGGGGTCGAGATACTCGGTGTTCCAGTCGGCCTCGGTGGCAGGCGTGATGCTGCTGTCGATGGCGACGGCTTCCTCGTCGCCGCGCAATTCGCAATCGCCGCCCATGATGGCGGTGAGGCGGGGGACGAAGTCCTTCGCCACTGCGCGGTCGACCACGATGCTTTCGGTCGCGCCGCAGACGCCGGTGCGGCGCAGCTTGGCGTTGCGGATGACTTCGGCCGCCTTGTCGAGATCGGCCGCCTCGTGGACGTAGCTGTGGCAGTTGCCGTCGAGGTGGAGAAGAGTGGGGACGCTCGCCTGGTCGCGGACTAGCTCGACGAGGCCGCGGCCACCGCGCGGGATGACGAGGTCGACATATTCGTCAGCCTTGAGCAGCGCGGCAACGGCAGCGCGGTCGGTCGTGCCGACGGTCTGGACGGCGTCTTCGGGCAGACCGGCTGCAGTGAGACCCTTGCGCATGCACTCCACGATCACGCGGGTCGAATGGCGGCTTTCGCTGCCGCCGCGAAGGATAACGGCGTTACCGCTCTTGAGGCACAGCGCGCTGGCGTCGGCGCCGACATTGGGGCGGCTTTCGTAGATCATGCCGATTACGCCAATGGGCACGGCGACGCGCTCGATCTTGAGGCCGTTGGGGCGGTCGAAGCTCGCGAGGCTGCGGCCCACGGGATCGGGCAGTTCGGCGATTTCTTCCAGCGCGCCCGCCATGCCTTCGATGCGGTCTTCGTTAAGACGCAGGCGGTCGATGAAGCTGTCGGGCTTTTTGCCTTCAACGCTTTTCACGTCTTCCGCATTCGCTTCGAGCAGTTCGGGCGTCGCATCACGCAGCGCCTTGGCAGCTTCGCGCAAGGCCGTGTTCTTGGCATCGGTGCTGGCGGAAAGCAGGCCTTGCGCGGCCTTGCGGGCGTTCTGGCCGAGGGTGGTGATGTGGATCTGCGGGTCTAAAGTCTGGTCGGTCATAATGTCTCTCTGAATGTGAATACGGGTGGGAGGCGCTGTTGTTTCAGCGCAGCTCTACCGCCCGGTCGTAGCAGGCCTGCAGTGTAGCACGCATGCGATCGGTAAGGCCATTGTCGCCGTTCAGCGCGTTGAGGCCGGCGGCGGTGGTGCCGCCCTTGCTGGTTACGGAATTGCGAAGTTCCTCGAGGCTGGGGGCACCCGGCTCGCTGGCCATGGCGATGGCACCGCCGATGGTGCCGAGCACCATTTCGCGCGCCTCTTGCTCGCTAAATCCTTGCGCCATCGCCGCTTCGGCATAGGCACGGGCGATTTCGAAAACATAGCCTGGACCGGAGCCTGCAACTGCGGTCACGCGGTCCAGCTTCTCCTCGCTATCAACGGTGACGACCGTGCCTGCGCGCTCCATGAATTCGACCGCGTGTGCCATGTGGGCGTCACTGGCATGTGGACCGGCAACAACGCCGCTTACTCCGCGGCCGACTGCGGCGGGGAGGTTCGGCATCACGCGAACGACAGGCTTATCGCCCATCAGTTTCGACAGGCGCGCGGCGGAGTATCCGGCGGCAATCGAGATGACATATCCGCCCTCGGCAAGGCTGTCGGCATATCCGGGCATCACGTCGTCGAACATCTGCGGCTTCACGGCCGCGACGATGCAATCGAAGCGCTGGCCTGCAATTTCGGAACCATCGCGGACCAGTGTGACTTTTTCAGGCAGGTCACTGGCCATGGGGTCGACCACGGTGATTGCCTCGGGGCCGGAGACCCACTGGGAAAGTAAAGCGGAACCCATTTTTCCGCATCCGACAATAAGAATAGAATTGATAATTTTAGAATTCCGTTTCCGCGCTGGTCGCGCTCTGTGTAATTCTTCGACTTAGGCAAAATCGAAATAGAGTTTGAACAAGTCTTAAGATATTCGGAGTTGTTTACTTACTATTTCTTGCGCATTCGATATTTCAGAAAAGGCGGTTGTGCACTGCACCATCCCTATCTATATTGAATCCTAGAAATTTCAAGGTAGATACATTTTTAATATATGACCCAGAAACGTAATATTGTTGTCAAGATTGGCTCGGCGCTCCTCGCAAATCAGGAACTGCTGACCCCCCGCTATGGTTTCCTGCAGCGTCTGCTGGAGGATGTGGCCACCCTTCGCGCAGAAGGGCACAACGTCATCCTCTGCTCTTCCGGCTCGGTTGCGCTCGGCCTTCGCATTATCGGTGAGACGCCCGAAAGCGCGGGCATTTCGGACAAACAGGCGGCCGCCGCCTGCGGTATGCCGTTGCTCCTCAACGCCTATAAGCAGGTTGGCCACGAATTCGGTTTCGAGATCGCGCAGGTCCTGCTGACGCTCGGCGATTTCGAGGACCACCGCCGCTTTCTCAACACCCGCAACACGGTTGCAAGGCTGCTGGAGGCAGGCGTCATGCCGATCGTGAACGAGAACGACACGATCACCACCGAGGAAATCCGCGTCGGCGACAACGACCGCCTGGCTGCCAAAGTCTCGCAAATGGTCGGAGCGACCGATTTCATCATCCTCACCGGGGTGGACGGTCTCTACGACCGCAATCCCGACGATCCCGACGCTGTCTTCATTCCCGAGGTCACCGATGTCGGTCCTTACATGGACGCGACCAAGGGCAAGAGCACGCTGGGTACCGGGGGAATGGAAACCAAGCTCCAGGCCGCCAATATGGCGCAGGAAGCCGGCGTCACGACCTGGATCGCGCAAGGGGAGGTCGACCGGCCGCTCACCACCGTTCTCGACGGCAGCCGCCGCGCCACCAAGATCCTTCCGCATCCCAATCCGCTCTCGGGGTGGGACAGCTGGATCGCCAACCGGCTGCAGATGGCAGGCAGTCTTGTTGTGACCGAAGCCGTGGCCGACGCGCTGGCAAACAGCGACCGGCCCATCCGGCGGGCGGATATCGTCTCGATGGACGGCGACTTCACGCGCGGGGACGTGCTGCACATCTACGACAGCAAGGGTATCGAGCGCGCGCGCGGCCTTTCCGATTTTACCTCGGAGGAAATCCGCGTGATGACGCATAATCCCGATACCGATGCGGAGCAGCTTCTCGGCTACAAGACACGCGGCGAGATCGTTCGCAGCAACAACCTCGTGATGCTGGAAACGCGGCATCTGTTGTGGGATGCGCCCGAGGGTATCGGCGAGGGGTAACATCGCGCGGGGAAATCTGCGCGAACTTCACTTGGCGTTCAGCGGGGTGCTGGCTATAGGCTCGGCCCTATGACGACCAAATCGCGCACCAGCCGTATCCTTGCCGTCGGCGCTCTCGCCGTAGCCACCGCCCTCACCGCCGCTTGTGGTGGGGGCAGCAACCGGCCGGCGGATACCGCCTATGTCGCGCGCGATGTCGAAACGCTTTACGCGCAGGCCAAGGAAGAACTGGACAGCGGGAAGCCGAAACTGGCCGCCGCGCTGTTCGACGAGGTCGAGCGCCAGCATCCCTATTCGCCCTGGGCCCGCCGCGCGCAGCTCATGAGCGCTTTCAGCTATTATGTCGCGGGCGATTACAATAAGACCACGGCTTCGGCGCAGCGTTTCCTGTCGATCCATCCCGGTAATAAAGACGCGCCCTACGCCTATTACCTGATTGCGCTCAGCTATTACGAGCAGATCAGCGACGTTCAGCGCGACCAGAAGGTGACTGAGCAGGCGCTGACCGCGCTGCGCGAAGTGAATCGCCGTTTCCCGCAGACGCAGTACGCAGCCGATGCGCGGTTGAAGATCGACCTTGTGCAGGACCACTTGGCCGGCAAGGAAATGGAGATCGGTCGTTATTACCAGAGGTCCGGCAAGTGGATCGCCGCGCAGATCCGTTTCCAGAACGTGGTCGATACCTACCAGACCACCAGCCACGCTCCCGAAGCGCTCTACCGCCTCGTGGAAAGCAGCCTGGCGCTGGGCATCAAGCCCGAAGCGGTGAAATATGCCGCTGTCCTTGGCGCCAACTATCCCGGCAACGAATGGTACGAGAAGGCCTACGAGCTGATCGAAGACCATGCCGAGGGTGTTTCGGCGAGCTGATCGCCGCCGGGCGCTTTTTTCCGAAAAATTTTATACTCCGGACTTGAAACCGGATCGCTTCCGGCGCATTTATTCCATGCGGACCGGGCCCCTCTGGCGTGCGCTTTTCCAGCCCACGTGATGTCGGACCGCATCGGACAACCGATGCGTGCTGGCGGGCCCCTACTTCCCTCCCTCCCTGCCTCCGGCCCATCGGCTGTCCGATCGAATTCATCTCGATCTCGGAGACCGAATATGAAGGCCCGCACATTTACCCTGACCCAGATCCACCAGCGGATCGACGAGCGGCTGCGTCTGGAATTGCGCAAACGCAGGCCCGACCCGGCTGAAATCTCCCGCCTGGAGACGATGAAGCTGCGCGCGAAGCGTGCGTTGAACCGCCTCTTCGCCCGCCCGAACCCTGCCTGACGGCAGGCCATAGGGGGCCGTCGCTGGCGTTTCTCCATCGCGCCGGCGGCGGCTGCCCGCCTTTTCCAGACAGACACCGGAGAGAACCGTGGTCCAGGCCATTACACCGCTGCTGAAGGACTTCCTGCAGAAGGAATCCGCCGGCGGTATCGTCCTCATTTTCGCCGCGCTGCTGGCGCTTGCCGTCGCCAATTCGCCGCTGCTGGCGGGGTACCAGGACCTGCTCGATACCGGCGTGGTGGTCGGCATCGGCAGCTTCGTGATCGACAAGCCACTGCTGCTGTGGATCAACGACGGCTTGATGGCGGTGTTTTTCTTCCTCGTCGGGCTGGAGGTGAAGCGCGAGGTGCTGGAAGGCCAGCTGTCGAGCTGGGACAAGGCCTCCCTCCCGCTGATCGCGGCCGTGGGCGGCATGGCTATCCCGGCGCTGATTTTCCTTTCGCTCAACGCCGGATCACCCGACACGATCAACGGCTGGGCGATCCCTGCTGCGACCGACATCGCCTTTGCTCTCGGAATTCTCTCGCTGCTCGGTCCGCGCGTGCCGGTGGCCTTGAAGGCGCTTTTGCTCGCCATCGCCGTGATAGACGACATCGGCGCCATCGCCATCATCGCCCTGTTCTATTCGGGCGAGCTCGACACCGGCATGCTGGGTGCGGCGGGCATCGTTTTCGTGGTCATGCTGGCCGTGGGCAGGGCGCGCGTACAATCGACCATTCCCTATGTCCTGCTGGCGATCCTGATGTGGGCCTTCGTGCTCAAATCGGGGGTTCACGCGACGCTGGCCGGTGTGGCTGCCGCCATGACCGTGCCGCTCGACGCCAAGAGCGACCATGGCCCGCTGGAGACGATGGAGCACGCGCTCCATCCCTGGGTCGCCTTCCTCGTCATCCCGATCTTCGGCTTCGCCAATGCGGGCGTTACCCTGTTCGGCCTGTCACCCGCCGATCTGATCGGTCCGCTCCCGCTCGGTATCGCGCTTGGCCTGCTTGTCGGCAAGCAGATCGGCATCTTCGGCTTCGCCTTTGCCGCCGTGAAACTGGGTCTCGCGTCGCTGCCACCCAGAGTCAGCTGGGCGCAACTTCACGCTATGAGCCTGCTCGCGGCCATCGGTTTCACCATGAGCCTCTTCATCGGCAATCTCGCCTTCGCCGACCCTGCCCAAATCGACGCGGTAAAGATCGGCGTCCTCGCCGGATCGACGGTCGCGGCCGTCGCCGGATATCTCCTCCTCAACCGCTCGCTTCCGCGCGAAACGGCCGCTGAAAGCCTCGACTGATGGATTTGCTCTTCACCGACTGGCTCGGCACCCCTGTGTGGTTCTGGGGCGCCTTTCTCGCCATCGTCATCGTCCTCACCGCTTTCGACCTCGGCGTCCTGCACAAGGAAGACAAGGAGCTTGGGATCGGCGAGAGCCTGAAGCTTTCCGCCTTCTACATCGGCGTAGCGCTGCTTTTCGGCGCCTGGGTCTGGCTCGAACGCGGCGCAACCGCGGGGATAGAATATTACACCGGCTTCTTCATCGAAAAGGCGCTGTCGATCGACAACGTCTTCGTGATCAGCCTGATCTTCACCTATTTCGCCATCCCGCCCAAATACCAGTATCGCGCGCTGCTGTGGGGCATCATGGCGGTGATCGTCCTGCGCGGCCTGATGATCGCAGGCGGGGCGGCGCTGCTGGCGGAGGCCTATTGGGTCCTCTACATCTTCGCCGCCTTCCTGATCGTCACCGGGATCAAGATGTTCTTCGCCGGCGACGAGCCGATGGACGTAGGCAAGAACCCGGTGATCCGCTGGATCAGCACCCATATGCGCGTGACCAAGGAACTGCACGCGCAACATTTCTTCGTGAAGGTCCCGGACAGCAAGACCGGAAAGCTGGTGACCGCGGCGACCCCGCTCTTCCTCGCGCTGGTGGTGATCAACCTTGCCGACCTCGTTTTCGCGCTCGACAGCGTACCGGCGATCTTTGCGATCACCACGGACACCTTCATCGTCTACACCTCGAACATCTTTGCCATCCTTGGCCTGCGCGCGCTCTATTTCGCGCTCGCGGCGATGGTGCACCGCTTCCATTACCTGAAGTATGCGCTGGCCGCCGTGCTGGTGTTCATCGGAAGCAAGATCTTCGTAACCGACTTCCTGCTTGGCGGGGGCAAGATGCCGGCGTGGATCAGCCTCGGCGTGACCTTCGGCCTGATCGCCGCGGGCGTCCTCTACTCCCTGTGGAAGACGCGCGGGGAGGAAGAGCAGGATTGGCCCGCCGAACCCGCGGAGGGTGCCTCGCGCCCGCCTGTTTGAAACTGCACGCGAAAGGATGACGGGCGCGCGCGGCTCGGCTAGACAGCGCTGAAATGCTGACCCGCCTCGCCATCCGCAACATCGTGCTGATCGAAGCGCTCGATCTCGACTTCGGGCGCGGGCTGGGCGTGCTGACGGGCGAGACGGGGGCGGGCAAGTCGATCCTGCTCGATTCGCTCGGCCTCGTGCTGGGCAATCGCGCCGACAGCGGCCTCGTCCGTGCGGGCGAGCCGAAGGCCAGCGTCTCCGCCAGCTTCGAGTTCGCCACACTGCCGGATGCGATCGCCACCGCGCTCGACGATGCCGATATCGAAATCGAGGATGGCGAGCCGCTTATCATCCGGCGCCAGCTGAAGGCGGACGGGGGCAGCAAGGCCTTCATCAACGACCAGCCCGTCGGCGTGGCGCTGCTGCGAGAGATTGCCGGTGCGCTGGTCGAACTCCACGGCCAGCATGACGATCGCGGTCTTGTGAACCCGCGTGGCCACCGCGCATTGCTCGACCGTTTTGCCGGGGCGGGCACCGCCAAGGTGGAGCAGGCGTGGACGAAGTGGCGCGCCACCGAGGACCGGCTGGCCGAAGCGCGCGACGCGCTGGAGCAGGCCAAGCTCGATCAGGACCTGCTGCTGGCGCATCTCGCCGAACTGACCGCGCTCGAACCGCAGGCGGGCGAAGAAGCGCGCCTCGCCGAAACGCGCGCCGACATGCAGAAGGGGGAGCGCCTGTCGGGCGATCTCGAGGAATTGCGGCATCTTTGGGAAGGTTCGGACTCGCCGCTCGCATCCCTGCGTGTTGCGGCGCGTAAGCTCGATCGGATCGCGCCCGAACATCCGTTGCTGGCCGAAGCGCTGGCCGCGCTCGACCGCGCCGTGATCGAGGCGGGCGAGGCGGAGGAAAAGCTGGAAGCCGCCGCCGGTGCGCTGGAGCACGATCCCGCCGCGCTGGAAGCCGCCGAGACCCGCCTGTTCGAATTGCGCGCGCTGGCTCGCAAGCACCGCTGTGAGGTCGACGAACTGCCCGAAGTCATGCGCGCCATGCGCAGCCAGCTCGATTCGATCGAGGGCGGCGAGGCGGAACTCGACGCGCTGGAAGCGGCGGCCGAGGAGGCGGGCAATCGCTATCGCGCCGAGGCCGAGGCGCTTCACGCCACGCGCGTCGCGTCCGCCATGCGGCTCGACGAAGCGGTGGCGCGCGAACTGGCGCCGCTCAAGCTTGACGCTGCGCGCTTCCACACAGCGGTGGCGGATCTGCCCGAAGAACGCTGGGGGCCGCAGGGCATGGACAGCGTCGAATTTCTCATCGCGACCAATCCGGGCGCGGACTTCGCTCCGCTCAACAAGATCGCCAGCGGCGGCGAATTGTCGCGCTTCATCCTCGGATTGAAGGTCGCTCTGGCCGAACAGGGCGGGGCGGCAACCGTGATCTTCGACGAGATCGACCGCGGCGTGGGCGGCGCGGTGGCGAGCGCTATCGGCGAACGCCTCGCGCGGCTGGCGGCGGACGGGCAATTGCTCGCCGTCACGCACAGCCCGCAAGTCGCCGCACGCGGGCGAACGCATTACATGATCGCCAAGAGCAGCGACGGCACGGTGACCCGCACCAGCGTGGCGCTGCTCGACGAGGCAGGGCGCCAGGAAGAGATCGCGCGAATGCTCTCGGGTGCGGAAGTCACGCCCGAGGCTCGGGCACAGGCGGACAGGCTGCTGGAGGGGGTCTAGTCGACCCCACGCTCGACGATGCTGAGATAGATCAGCGTCATCATCGCCATTCCGCCGTACACCCATGACCCGTCGAAAGGACCTTGGCCGAGTGGCATCTGCCACATTTGGTAACCGGCGACCGCGACCCCCTGGAACAGTCCCCACCAATTGACCACCGCAGCAGCCATGGCGATTTTCGCCCAGCGCTTTCCGGCTTCGAATGCATCGGGACTTGCGCGGCGAAGCGAGAACAGCTTCCACGCACCATACAGTCCGCCAAGCCCGGCCAGCAATTCCAGCGAGAACACCAGCACCATGGCTATGACGATAAGAAATGCGGGCGGGACCGGGAGCAGGGTTACCGGATAGGCCTCTTGGTCGGCATGGCTCGTGGTGTAGACGAAAAAGTCGTAGGCCTGCTGCAGATTCGCGATGTTGTGCGCGACATACAGCAGCGCCATCAGGGCGACGCTCGCGGTTATTGCAGCTTTCAGGATGCGATCGGTCATGGTTTCCCCCAAGAGTTGAACCGCGACCCGTGCGCGGCACTTTTCCCGTCCGCTCGGCTCATGCATAGCGAAGGGGAAGGGAATCGACCAAATGCCGGCGAGCAAGCCTGTGGACATGACCGAAGCCGAAGCCGCCAACGAATTGATGCGTCTCGCGCGGGCGATTGCGAAGCATAACAAGCTCTATCACGCCGAGGACGCGCCGGAGATCACCGATCAGGAGTTCGATGCGCTAGTGCGGCGCAATGCGGAGCTGGAGGCGCAATTCCCGCATCTGGTGCGCGAGGACTCGCCCTCCAAGGTCGTGGGCCACGAGATTGCCGCCTCGCCGCTGTCCAAGGTCACGCACGAAGTCCGCATGATGAGCCTCGACAACGCCTTTTCGGGCGAGGAAGTCGCGGAATGGGTGGCGCGTGTGCGGCGCTTCCTGTCGCTGGACGAGGGCGAGCCGGTCGCTATCACCGCCGAGGACAAGATCGACGGTCTTTCCTGCTCGCTGCGCTACGAGAACGGCAGGCTGGTACGCGCCGCCACGCGCGGGGATGGGCAGGTGGGCGAGGATGTCACGCCCAATGTCGCGCATATCGCCGACATCCCGCAGCAGCTTTCCGGTGACGTGCCGGAGGTCTTCGAGATCCGCGGCGAGGTCTATATGGCCAAGGCCGACTTCCACGCGCTCAACGCGGCACAGGAGGAAGCGGGCGGCAAGCTCTTCGCCAACCCGCGAAACGCAGCGGCCGGTTCGCTGCGCCAGAAGGATGCCAGCGTGACGGCAAAGCGTCCGCTCAAGTTCTGGGCCCACGGCTGGGGCGCGGCGTCCGATGTGCCGGGCGCTACGCAGGAAGAGGTCGTGCGCCGGATCGAGAGCTGGGGTGTGCCGGTTTCGCCGCTGTTCACGCGCGTGCATGACGTCGAGGGTATGCTCGCACATTATGCAAAAATCGCGAAGGAACGTCCTGACCTTCCTTATGAAATCGACGGTGTGGTCTACAAGGTCGACCGGCTCGACTATCAGCAGCGGCTTGGCTTCGTCGCCAAGGCACCGCGCTGGGCGTTGGCGCACAAGTTCCCGGCTGAACAGGCCGAGACCACGCTTGAGGCGATCGACATCCAGGTCGGGCGCACGGGCAAGCTGACCCCGGTGGGGCGTCTTGCCCCGGTGCTGGTCGGCGGGGTGACCGTCACCAATGTCACGCTCCACAACCGGGACGAGATCGCGCGGCTCGGCGTGCGACCGGGTGACCGCGTGGTGGTCCAGCGCGCGGGCGACGTTATTCCACAGCTTGTGGATAACCTCACCCGCGAGGCGGAGCGCGAACCCTTCGCCTTCCCCGATCACTGCCCCGAATGCGGCAGCGAAGCCGTGGCGGAGGAGGGCGAGGTCGATGTGCGCTGCACAGGCGGGCTCATATGTCCCGCGCAACGCACGGAAAGATTGAAGCATTTCGTCAGCCGCGGCGCGCTCGATATCGACGGGCTGGGCGAAAAGACCATCGACCAGTTTTTCGCGCTGGGATGGCTCGAAAGCCCCGCCGATATCTTCCGACTGCACCAGCGTCGCGACGCCATCCTCGCGCTCGAAGGATGGCAGGAGCGGTCTGTGGATAAGCTTGTGGACAGCATCGAGGCGCGCCGGGCCCCCGATGCCGCGCGCCTGCTGTTCGGTCTCGGCATCCGCCATGTCGGCGCCGTGACGGCACGCGATTTGATGAAGCATTTCCACGAGCTTCCCGCGTTGCGCCAAGCGGCCGAAGCCGCGCGTGCCGGGGTCGAGGAGGCGGCCGCTTCGCTGACCTCGATCGACGGGATCGGCGGCGCGGTTGTGGAGGCGCTGGGTGATTTCTTCCACGAGGACCACAACAAGGCCGTGTGGGACGACATCCTCTCCGAAGTCTCGCCTCCGCCCTACATCGTGGAAACGAAGGAAAGCCCGGTAAGCGGCAAGACGGTGGTCTTCACCGGCAAGCTGGAAACCATGAGCCGCGACGAGGCCAAGGCGCAGGCCGAACGCCTCGGCGCGAAGGCCAGCGGATCGGTCAGCGCCAAGACCGACCTGCTCGTCGCCGGGCCGGGCGCGGGCAGCAAGCTCAAGAAGGCCGCCGACCTCGGGATCGAGGTGATCGACGAGGCGGGCTGGGCGAAAATCGTGGCGGAGGCGGGCTGAACCATGGACACGCGCGGTCTCGCCCTGGGAGGGGTCTTCGGCGTCATGTTCGCCGTCACGCTGGACAATATCGCGGTCGGCCTCGCCATCGGCCTATGCTTCGCGGTCGCCTTCACCGCTGCTTTTCGGGAGGAAGACGAGCAGGATGAGAGAGCGCCGGATACCTCCGAGGGACGCGAGGATTGAAGCTGAGGAAATTGTTCGGAAACCATCGGCTTACCTCTCGTTAGGGTGATGTGAGTCGTTCCCCTGTCCTGTTCCTGACCGTCGCCGGCGTCGGCGCCTTCCTTGTCCTTGCCACCTCGGTCAGCACGCCGGGCGAAAGCGCGGCCGAGTTCGAAAAGCGCATCACCATCTCGCAGGAGGAAGTGGACGCTCCGCCCGATCCCGAATTGACCGAAGCACAAACGGCCCTGCAGGCCGAATTGCAGGAGATCGGTGAAGGTTTCGCCGGAGTGGTGGGCATTGCGATCACCGAGGCGGACAGCCTTGCCACCATGTCCTACAACGGCACGGCGCCCATGCCGCAGCAGAGCGTCAGCAAGCTATGGGTGACGATGACCGCGCTCGACCGGGTGGACGAAGGCGCGCTGGACTTGTCCGAACGGGTCACCATCGGGCGCGAGGACCTGACCGTTTTCTACCAGCCGATCCGCAATATCGTGAAGGCGCGCGGATCGTTCACCACGGATTATGGCGACCTGATTGATCGCGCGATCACGCAGAGCGACAACACCGCCAACGACCGCCTCCTGCGCCATGTCGGTGGGGTGCAGGCGGTCGAGGGCTTCCTGCGCCGCAACGCCATTGAGGGCGTGCAATTCGGGACGGATGAGCGGACCAAGCAAAGCCGCATCGCCGGGCTCGAATGGCGTCAGTCCTATTCGCAAGGCAACACTTTCTACGACGCGCGTGACGAGGTGCCGGAGGCGGATCGCCGTGCGGCGTTCGAGGACTATCTCGACAACCCGATGGATGGTGCAACCGCAGAAGGTCTAGCACGTGCGTTGGCAAGGCTGGCACGAGGGGACCTACTATCGGAAGAATCGACCCAGCTTCTGCTGGAAACTATGTCGCGCACGAAATCGGGTCCGCGACGCCTCAAGGGCGGTGTGCCTGCCGGATGGGAGTTCGGTCACAAGACCGGGACCGGCCAGTTCTTTGACGGCGTACAGTCCGGCTATAACGATGTCGGCATCCTCACCGCCCCCGACGGCACGCGCTATGCGCTGGTGGTGCTGATCGGCCAGACGCGCGCGTCCTATGCTGCGCGGATGGAGATGATGCAGGATGTTACCCGGAGAGTGGTCCGCTACCACGAGGCGCGCGAGAGCAACGTCGAGGCCTAATTCGCCTCCGGATCGGATATCCACTTCATCACGCCGCCGGGCAGCGGCGTCCAGTGTCCTATCTTCACACCGGCATGGGCCAGCGTGTCGCCCGTCCACTGGTTGCAGGTGTTGCCGAGGTGATAGGTGCCGGGCGCGTCGTAAAACACGTCGTAGCTCGCATAGCCCGGATAGACTTCGCGGTTGCCGGGCGAGGGCACCTGCGCTTCGATCGCTTCCACCAGCCGCCTGTACTGCCCCTCGGTCAGGCGGAGGGGGCGGTTGGTTGTGCTGGGGGCAGGGCGGACGTAATGCGCCGCGTGGACCAGACCGTCGCCGCCCGTCGCTGCGTTGACAGCGGTGGGGATGCTAAGATCCGCCCAGGTCGGTGTGTTGAGAAACACTTCGCGTTCGCCCCAGCTTACCGCGACATGGGTGTATGGGCGGTAGGGCTTGGGAAGGTCGCTTGCCGGGAAGGTCTCGCGCCAGTCCTTCACATTGCTGACCAGCGGCATGACGATTTCGGTGTGGATGCCGTTGTCGCCGACCATGATCTCGATGCCGATTTCCGGCTCGCTCCAGTCGGAATTGCGCGGGATCGAGCTGCCTATCCATGCGGACAAAAGGAACAGCAGCATGGCGAGGATGGGCACGCCGAAAGCCCACGCCGCAATGCGAACCGCTCGCTTGCGTGTCACCGCACGCGGCTCTTGCGCAGCCAGAGGATCGACCAGTCGCCATTGGTGACGCGCCGGGCGAGGCGAAAGCCCTGCCTGCGGTAGGCCGCGCGCACCTCGGCCTCCTGCGTCTGAAGCAAGCCGGCCAGGAGCAGGCTGCCGCCCGGCGTCACGACTGCGGCGAAGTCGGGGGCAAGCTCCACCAGTGGCCCGGCGAGGATATTGGCGATCAGCAGGTCGTAGGGCGCGCGGGCTTCTATCAGTGGATCGTCCGTGCCCGGCGCGATGACCATGGTGAGCTCGCCGGGGCCTGACCCCATGGCCACCGCGTTGGCGGCGCAATTATCCGCGACCACGCCGGCACAGACATAGTCGATATCCGAAGCGATCGCCTTGGCGTGCGGCCACAGGTGCATGGCGGCAAAGGCGAGCAGGCCCGTGCCCGTGCCAATGTCGGCGTGGTTCTTCACCACCAGCCCCTCGCGCTTCATCAGATCGAGCATGGCGAGGCAGGCGGCGGTGGTCTCGTGCTGACCGGTCCCGAAGGCCTGGCTGGCGGGGATGATGAAATCGACCAGCGTGTCGTCGGCCGGATAGTCGGGCGTGCGGACATGGAAGCAGCCCGCGCGGATCGGTTCGACACCCTGCTGGCTGAGCGTCACCCAGTCCTGTTCGGGCAGTTTCTCCGCCGAGAGATCGGGCGCGCCATCGGCAAACAACCCCGCGACGGCTCTCCTGTCAGCCGCGGTCGGCTTGTGGTCGAGCCAGACTTCGAGGATCCAGTCGTCGGGCTTGTCTTCCGCAATCTCGCGGCCTGAGACGACCAGCTCCTCGGGAAAATCCCAAGCCTCGTCATGCGCGAGCAGGGCGGCCTGCACGGTCTTCTTGTCGGCTTCGCCGGAAAGTTTCCACGCGCTCATTGCGCAGCTTCTTTCGCAAGGCGCTCATCGAGCTTGCGGGTCAGGGCAGCCGCGTAATCGGTGCAGGACGCGATTTTCCCCGTGCGCATGTTCCCTATCATCCCGCTGGCCGAAGGGTGGGGCGTGTAGAGTTCGTCGCAGGGCAGGGCGCGCACGCGGTCGATGCTCGTACGGAACGCGCCGACATAAGCCGGATGATCGCTGAACCGGTAGCCGTCCGCCGCAATGGGAGAGAGGCTGTCGACATAGGCGATGCGGCGGCAAATCGGCGGCTCGCCCGGATTGCTGCAAGCGGTCCAGGTCCAACTGAGCGCGCCGGGTGTGTGACCCGGCGTGGCATGGGCGGTGAATTCCATGTCGCCGAGCTGCAGGACCTCGCCGTTGCCGACCACGCGGGCGACTTCGACGGGGGCTATGGGATCAAGCATAGCAGCCTGCGGGTCGTCTTGGCTTGCAATTCCGCTGCGAAAGACCTGCGCTGCGATGCTTGATGCAACGACATCCGCACCCGTCGCTTCCCGGATTTTTGCGAAACCGCCGACGTGGTCGAAATGCTCGTGGCTGGGCAGGAGATAGCGCACGTCCCTCGGAGCGAAGCCCGCGGCCTCGATATTCGCGAGCACGATCTCCGCGCCTCTTTCGGTTCCGCTGTCGATTAGGGCATGGCCTTCCGGACTCGTCACCAGGATGGCGGAAATGCCGCAGGTGCCGACATACCAGGTGTTGCCGAGGATCTGGAAGGGCGGGGCAGGCTTGTCCCACTCGTCCCATTCTTCGCACGTCTCGAGAAAAGCGGCGACACGCTCTCGCGGGGTCGGCGCCGTCTCGGATGCAGGGGGCGCGACGACGGGATCGGAAGCAGGCTGCGCGGCCGTGTTGGCGCAGGCTGTCGCAGCCAGCGAGAGCGCGGCGACGAGGAGTGTTTTAACGGACATAGCTCGCCCCATTCGCATCAAGGGTCGCTCCCGTCATGCTGGGCGGCGCGTCGAGTGCACAGAATTCGACCAGCCTGGCGATTTCCTCCGGCTCCGCTACGCGGCCCAGTGGGATGTCGGCGAGCAGGCCCGGCCCGCCGCGGCTGTCGAGATAATCCCCCGCCATCGCCGTGTCGGTGAAGCCGGGGGTGATGGCGAAGCTGTAGATCTTCTCGGCTGCATAGGCGCGCGCGATGCTCTTGTGCATCGCCAGCATGCCGCCCTTGCTGGCCGCATAGTGCCAGTGTGCGGGCGAATCGCCGCGGTGGCCGGCGCGGCTGGCGACATGGACGATGCGGCCCTCGCACCCGCGTTCCTGCCAGTGCCTGACCGCGAACCGGCTGAGCTGCGCCGCGGCGGTGAGGTTGATCCGCATGGTGTCCTCCCACGCGTCGAGCCATTCGATGTCCGACCGCTCGATCGGATTTGGGTCGAACAGGCCGGCGTTGTTCACCAGCACGTCGATTTTGCCGCCCGCGCGGGCAAGCGCCGCCTCCCACAATTCCTGCGGCGCATTGGGTTCGTAAAAGTCGGCCGGGACCGTGTCGGTGCTGTCGCTGGAGGTCGCCTGCCCGACGACCTTGGCCCCGCGCGCTTCGAGCGCCGTCTTGGCCGCAGCGCCAATTCCGCGCGACGAGCCGGTGAGGAGAATGCATGTCATGCATCACGCTATTCGAAACTTTGCGACAAATGTCGAGGCCGCGCGCCTTGCACGAGGCGACAGCTTCGCTAAGGAGGCGCGACGAAATTCATCGCAACGGACACGCGTATCCATGGCAAACCGCCCGCTTTCACCGCATTTGCAGATCTGGAAATGGGGCCCGCACATGCTGGTCTCGATCCTTCACCGTGTCACCGGCGACGGGCTGGCCATCGTCGGTCTCGCCGTGCTGCTCTGGTGGCTGGGTGCGATGGCTGGGGGCGAAGCGTCCTATGCGACCTTCGCCGAGGTCATGGGTTCGCCCATCGGCATGATCGTGCTGGTCGGCCTCAGCTGGGCGTTCTTCACCCACATGATGAGCGGCCTTCGCCACTTCGTGCTCGATATCGGCGCAGGCTACGAACTCGACACGAACAAGATGTGGTCGATCGCATCGCCCATCCTCGCCATTTTCCTCACGATCGCCTTCTGGGCGGTCGTCCTGCTTCGCTAAGGGTCTCGCACCACATGGCACACGACACTCCTATCAAACGCGTGCGCGGGCTCGGCTCGGCGCATGAGGGCGCGCATCACTGGCTGGTGCAGCGCTTCACCGCCATCGGCAATCTGGTGCTGATGCTTTTCCTCGTGACCAGCCTCGCGCTGCTCCCGGCCTATGACTACGCCAGCATGACCAAATGGGCTTCGCAGACGCTGCCCGCCACCGCGCTGGCGCTGCTGATCGTCAGCGTGTTCTGGCACGCGCGCCTCGGCCTGCAGGTGCTGGTCGAAGACTATGTCCACGAAGCGGGCACCAAGTTTGCCACGCTCGTCCTTCTCAACCTTGCAACAATCGGCGGCGCAGCCTTCGGCCTCGTGTCGATCGCCCGCATCGCCCTCGGAGGAGCCGCCTGATGGCCCGCACCGACACTTTCGAAATCGGCGGTCGTAGCTACCCGATCATCGACCACACCTATGACACCGTCGTCGTAGGCGCCGGCGGCTCGGGCCTGCGCGCCACCATGGGCAGCGCCGAAGCGGGCCTCAAGACGGCCTGCATCACCAAGGTCTTCCCGACCCGTTCGCACACCGTTGCAGCGCAGGGCGGCATCGCCGCCAGCCTCGGCAACAACACGCCCGACCATTGGTCGTGGCACATGTACGATACGGTGAAGGGCTCCGACTGGCTCGGCGACCAGGACGCGATCGAATACATGGTCCGTGAAGCCCCGCAGGCGGTTTACGAGCTGGAGCACGCCGGTGTGCCCTTCAGCCGCAACGACGACGGCACGATTTACCAGCGTCCGTTCGGCGGCCACATGCAGAACATGGGCGAAGGCCCGCCGGTGCAGCGCACCTGCGCCGCGGCCGACCGCACCGGCCACGCCATGCTCCACGCGCTCTACCAGCAGAGCCTGAAGTATGACGCGGACTTCTTCATCGAATATTTCGCGCTCGACCTGATCATGGAAGACGGCCCTGACGGCAAGGTATGCCGCGGCGTCATCGCCATGTGCCTCGACGACGGGACCATCCACCGCTTCCGCAGCCAGGCCGTGGTGCTGGCGACGGGCGGTTATGGCCGCTGTTACTTCACCGCGACCAGCGCCCACACCTGCACCGGCGACGGTGGTGGCATGGTGCTGCGCGCGGGCCTGCCGCTGCAGGACATGGAGTTCGTCCAGTTCCACCCGACCGGGATCTACGGTGCGGGCGTGCTCATCACCGAAGGCGCGCGCGGCGAAGGTGGGTATCTCACCAACTCCGAGGGCGAGCGGTTCATGGAACGCTATGCGCCTTCCGCCAAGGACCTCGCCTCGCGCGACGTCGTGTCGCGTTCGATGGCGCTGGAAATGCGCGAAGGCCGCGGTGTCGGCCCCGATGGCGACCACATCTTCCTCCACCTCGACCACATCGATCCCAAGGTGCTGGGCGAGCGTCTGCCGGGGATCACCGAAAGCGGCAAGATCTTCGCCGGTGTGGACCTCACAAAGCAGCCGCTGCCGGTCACGCCGACGGTGCATTACAACATGGGCGGCATCCCCTGTAACTTCCACGGCGAAGTCATGGCGGGCGATCCGAAGGATTCGGAAAAGATCGTCCCCGGCCTGTTCGCGGTCGGCGAGGCGGCCTGCGTGTCGGTCCACGGCGCGAACCGTCTCGGCTCGAACTCGCTGATCGACCTCGTGGTCTTCGGCCGCGCGACCGGCCATCGCCTGAAGGAAATCGTGAAGCCCGGCGCGAGCCACGCCGAACTGCCCAAGGACAGCGCCGACATGGCCCTCGGTCGTCTCGACCACTTCCGCCATGCCGACGGCGCTTCGCCCACGGCAGAGGTGCGCGCGGAAATGCAGAAGGGCATGCAGAAGCACGCCGCCGTCTTCCGCGACAGCAAGCTGCTGGCCGAAGGTGTCGAGGTCCTCAAGACCGTCAACAAGCGGATGGAAGACATCAAGGTCTTCGACCGCTCGCTGATCTGGAACAGCGACCTCATCGAGACGCTCGAACTCGACAATCTCATGGCGCAGGCCAACGTCACCATGGCATCGGCCGAAAACCGCAAGGAAAGCCGCGGCGCCCACGCGCACGAAGACTTCCCCGAGCGTGACGACGCCAACTGGATGAAGCACACCATCGCATGGTTCGATGGCTGGGGCGGCCAGGGCGGCGGCGTGAAGATCGACTATCGCCCGGTGCACGAATACACGCTGACGGACGATGTGAAGTATATCGAGCCGAAGAAGCGGGTCTACTGATCTTCCGGATTGGCAATATAGGGAGCTTTCGCCTCTTGGGGGGCGGAAGTTCTCTTTTTGCATCTTGCTATGTGATACTATATCCTCCATTCAAGCCATCTGATTTTTGGAGGAGAAACTCCTTTGCGTGTCACAGCACTCGGCGTTTTCATCGCTGGTCTTATGGCGGCTACCCCTGCGGCGTCGGAGACGATCCCCATAAGTCGGTCAGCGGAACCGGTAACTCCGCTGCCGAGCGGCGACAAATTCGTCTTGTTCAGCTTCGACCGAGCTTCCGCCGAGCAGCGGGTCGCCGCTTACTTGAAGAAGCACAAACAGCAGTGCGACGAGATCGGACTTCCCGATTGTCAGGTTCTCGGCTTCTCGATCAACGAGTACGATCGTAACAGCGGACATCTCATCATGGCCGTCGCGCCAGACAGGGTGGATGCGTTTGTCCAGCAATTGACCGATGTCGAATTTGACGACGGAATTTCGGTAAACCTGAACGATCAGTCCCGAAGGGGGCAGCCGCGGCAAAGCCCGGAAGAGCAGGCGGTCGAGAGACGTCTCCTCACGCTCCAGCGAGAGTCGCTAGAAGCGATTATCGACGGCGAGGACGCGGCCATGCGCGCCGCTGCGCGCCGGCAATTGCGATCAATCGATTCACAGATTGAACGGTTGGAAACCGAAGTGGCGGAAACGCTCGCAGAGCAGGGCGAAACCCCAGGCGCGGTCACCGTGCGGATCAATTACAATTCGCAGGCCGGCGGCCCCCAACGCGACAGGTTGAGTGACGCCATCGACGAAGTCCTGACGATGTTCTTCTTTTCGCTCGCTGCCGTATTCGGTGTCGCGATCCTGACTGCGGTATACTTCGGGATACTCGGCACAGCCTTTTTGCGCTTCCGCAAGTTCTGGCGCCGCAAGTATGCGGATGACAGCTCTGCAGGCGAACCGGAGAGGTCCATGGAAGTCCGTGCAAATAGTTAGGCTCGCCCTTCTTGCATTGGTCCTCGGCGGTTGCGCTAGCGCGCCTTCGCCACCGCCCGAGGCATTGTCTGCCGAGACATTTTATACAAAGTACGTGTCGGCCCGCGGCGTGCCGATCCTCTCGTCCACTCGCGTGCCCGATGAAGCGCTTTCCGCGGCGCGGGACATGGCGTCTGGCCTCTTGGCGCATCGCCCCGAATTCGCCGAATGGCTTGTCGCCAACGACTACCGCGTCGCCATCATTGCGGACGAAGAGGCGCTGCTCGACCTTCCGGACAAGGCGCATTGGACCAAGCCTGCGCGGGAGGATCCGCGGCTGACCCGCTGCGAGCTCAAGCATTACGACGAGCGGATCGGGGCGAAGTCCGACCGGCAGTATTGGGACGAGCGCGCGCGCGGAATCGGCGGGCCGCGAACGGTGGGTTCGGAGGAGGACGTGCTCGGCCTCTATTCGACACGCTATTGGGGCGAGACGATCTTCGTCCACGAGATGGCGCACAATATCCTCTTCGCCATCGAAGCGGTCGACCCGCCGCTCTATGCCGAGGTGGAGGCGGCCTATGCGAACGCGCTGGCGAACGATCTCTGGCTCAACGAATACGCCACCACCACCATCCAGGAATACTGGGCAGAGGGCACGCAAATCTGGTTCAATTCGAACCGGCTCGTGGTGGTCGACGGGCGGCAGATCCTCAACCATCCGGACCTCGAAGCCTATGACCCGCGCCTCTATGCCGCGCTCGGCAAGGCCTATGGCGACACGCACCGCCTCAAGTCCGATCCCTTCTGGATGAGCGCCGCGCGCGTTCCGCCGGGACCGCCGCCGGAGAATACCGCCGAAGAGTGCTAGTCGGCGCTTCCGTCCTCGACCCGACGCACATCCACGATCTTCACAGGCTCGGCCAGCATCTGGCCCTTCATCCAGCCTTCGCCGGCTTCGGGATCACGCGGGGTGGCGTGGATCGCGCGCACGACCTCCATGCCGTCGACCACATAGCCGAAGACTGCATAGCCGAGTTGCAGGTTCGGGTCCGAGCTGTCGGGATGCGCGTCGAGGCCGGACTGGTCCTTGATCATGATCGAGAAATCGCCCGTTGCCGTGCCCGGATCGAGCCGCGCCATGGAGAGTGCCCCGTCCGTGTGGCTGAGGCCGGTCTCGCTGGTCGGCTCGTGCGCGATACCGTCAAGAATGCGCTCGGGATCGTTCTGCGTCCCGCCCTGCAGCAGGCCATTGGGCGGCTCGCCCCAGTCGAGGTGCATGGCGCGGTAGAAGACCGTGCCGTCGAAGCGATCCTCGTCGGCATAACGCAGGAAATTGCCGGCGGTGACCGGTGCGCGCTCGGTCTCGAGCGCCACGGTGATGTCGCCCATGGTCGTTTCGATCACAACAAGCGTGGTGTCCGGAGGATCGCCGGGCGGCGCGGCTTCCTGCGCAGCCAGCGGCGCGGCGAGGAGGGTGAGGGCGGGAAGGATCGCTTTCATCATGGACCCAGCCTAACCCATTCGCGCGTCAGATGACATCCGCGATGAGGCCGAGTTCTTTTGCCTTCTCGCATCCGAGGTACCAGTTGTCGGGGGCCTTCTCGCGTATTTCGTCGAGATCGACCTTTGACCCCTCCGCCAGCGCGCGGAACCCCGCCTCCTCGATCGCGATCGACTGCTCGATTTCGTTGAGCGCTGCCTTCAGCTGGTTGGTGCAGCTGCGCAAGGGGCCGGAAAGCGAGATGGTCCTGCTGATCTGCCGTTCGTGGATCAGCAGGGTGGTGTCTTGCGTGAGAAACCGGCAGGCAATCGGGAACCCCGCCATGAAGGTCGCACCGGCCGAGTAGACGGCCGCTTTGCCGAGGAAATAAATCGTGCGTCCCGCTTCGCGAAGCAACCGGACGTCGTCGGCCATGGCGCGGGCAATTTCCGGATTGCCGCCCAGGGTGGTAAGAGCAATCACCAACGGCCCATCGGTCGGCGAGGCGCCAAGCTGGTTGCGGAACTCGGCATACATCGCCTCGTCCACGCTACCGACCAGCCGGATCTGCGGTGCAGTAAGAACGGCGTTGCGGTCGTCGTTATCCATGAAATGAGCGCTTCCTTTTGTCGCTGGCCTAGCTCCAGTGATCGGCAGTGCTCGATGTTCCTGAAAGTCTACCGCGACGAATAGTGTTTACATTCGTAGTCGTGGCCGGTAGGAGGCTGCGCAATATCAAGTCTATCGGGAGTGAGTCGGACATGGCGAAGCGCAAACAGGCGATCGGGGAACGCATCAGCGAAGCCGAGCACGCTGTAATGGAAGCGCTGTGGGACAAGAGTCCACTGGCGGCCGCCGATGTCTGTGACCGCGTCTGCTCCGCAAACGACTGGTCTATCCCGACCGTAAAGACTCTGCTCAGCCGTCTCGTTGCCAAGGGTGCTGTGGGGACCGAGCCCGATGGCCGCAAATTCCTGTATCACCCGCTGATCGAGCGGTCGGACTATGTCGGGGGTGAAAGCCGCCGTCTGGTCGACCGGCTGTTCGGCGGCCGTGCTGCGCCCCTGTTTGCGCAGCTGGCCGAGAGCGAGGCTTTGAGCGACGACGACCTCGAGGAAATCGAGGCGCTGTTGAAGGGGATGCGCAAATGACCGATTTGCTACGCGAGGCGTGGGACGGGTTCCTGTTCGACACGCTGCTCTGGACAGGCGCGCTGATCGCGCTGGTCATGATCTTGCGGCGCCCGGTGGCGCGGTTTTTCGGGGCGGGCGCGGCCTATGCGCTGTGGTTCCTGCCGCTGGGGCGCTTGTTGCTGCCGCC
This sequence comes from Qipengyuania aurantiaca, assembly GCF_019711375.1. Lineage (NCBI taxonomy): Bacteria > Pseudomonadati > Pseudomonadota > Alphaproteobacteria > Sphingomonadales > Erythrobacteraceae > Qipengyuania > Qipengyuania aurantiaca. Next base: position 2,694,540 of record NZ_CP081295.1, on the reverse strand, counting down.
GGTGACGCTTCCGAACTGGATGGCACCGGCGAGCGAGGCTGCGCTCGCGCCGGTCGATATGGCAGTCCCTGCGGCAGAGCCTCTGGCCGCTCCGGTGATTGAGGCCGCCTCGATCACCGTTCCGACGACCGCTCCCGGATGGGAGCTGTCCGACATATTAATGCCGCTGGTGGCCCTGTGGCTGGTCGGCGCGGCCATCATGCTGATCCGCCGTTTCCATCTCTATTTCCAGCTGCGAAGCGAGCTCCTCTCGGATGCGCGCCCGGTTGGCGAGATTGGCTCGATCCGCCTGATCGAAACACGCGCTATCTCCGGTCCGATGGCCTTCGGCGTGCTTGATCGCGTGATTGCCTTGCCCGACGGCTTCATGGCCACGCGCGAGCGCCAGCACCGCGATCTCGCCATCGAGCATGAACTCGCGCACCATCGCGGCGGGGATCTGCTCGTCAACATGGCGGTGCAGCCGCTGTTTGCCATTCACTGGTTCAACCCGCTCGGGTGGCTGGGATGGCACGCGCTGCGCCGCGATCAGGAGGCGTTTTGCGACGCGCGCGTCGTCAGCGCGCGTCCGCAGGAAGAGCGCGCCGCCTATGCCGGCATCATTGCCGATTTCGCACGCCGTCCGTCGCTCACGCCGCGCCCTGCGCTGGCGGCGCCGATGGCCTGCCCGGTTCTGGGGGACAAGTCGATAATCCATCGTTTGAGGAATTTATCCATGTCCGAACTTTCGCCGCGCCGCCGCACTGCCGGCCGCGTATCACTGGCCGCTGTCTTCCTGGCAGTGCCGCTCACCGCATCAATCAGCTACGCCACGGCAGCTCCCTCCGACCACCAGATGGCCATTGCCGATGTCGAGGAATGGACCGAGGCCGATGTCCAGCAGGAGCAGGATGAGCTCCGGCAGGAAGAGGCCGAGGTGGAAATGGAAGCCATGGCCGATCTTGAAGAGCAGCGGCTCGACATGATCGAAGCCGAAGCAGATATGGCCGAAGCGCGCCGCGATATGGAACTGGCGCGCGAAGAGGCCCATCGCGAATGGAAAGGCTGGAGCGATAGCGAGCATGCGCGTTCCTATGCCGAGGGGCGCAGGGAGTGGGCGGAAGGCCGCATCGCTTATGCCGACGGTCGCCGTGCCTGGGCCGACGGTCGCATCCAGTGGGCCGAAGGGCGCAAGCAATGGGCCGAGGGTCGCAAGCAGTGGGCGGCCGAACGCGAAGCTTGGGCGCGCGCGCACGCCGACGAGGTCACCCGCACCGCAACCGCTCACGCAGTCGCCTCCAGCATGACCCATGTGCCCGAGGTCATCGAGAAATGCGTCGAACCGGAACAGCCTGTCGTCACGAAACACACGGCAGACGGCAAGGTGAAGCTTTACGTCTGCGAGAGCGCGGGTACTCGTATCGCCATCTCGGCGCTTCAGTCGACCCGGTTGTCGATCAGTTCCGACGGCGCGATCGACGCGGCGATCCGCGAAGAGATCGTGCGCGAACTCGATCGTGAGATCGCGGAGCTTCGCCGCGCTCTATAATTTGGCGCGGTTTCTAGGCGGCCGGCTTCTTTTCGACGCTGGCCGCCTTTTTGAGTCCAAAAGTTAAGCTGGAATTCAACTCGTCGCTCACAGAGAACGCTTTATCGCAGCTGTGAGGAGAATGAGAATGCGAAAGAGATCTGCCGGTTTCAAACTGTTTTTGGCCGGCTTTGTCGGCCTCCTGCTGGTGATACCCCTCTTGCTGATCTACGGTCTGGTCTCCGACCGGCAGCATCAGGCGCGGATTGCGCAGGACACGATCACCGCCGGGTCGGGCGGCCCCCAGATCCTCTCCGGCCCGGTGCTCGTCGTTCCGTATGAGGTGGACAAGACGATCAGCGAAACGGTGGATGGCAAGGTCACCCGGCGCACGTCGACCGAGCGCGGAGAGTTCTATCTTTCGCCTGCCGAACACACGGTGGATACCGCGCTCGAACCCGAGCGTAAGAAAAAGGCGCAATACGAAACCGTCCTTTACTTGGCTCAGGTGGAGGGCAGGGCGCGCTTCGTGATGCCGGACGATCTTGCGCGTTTCGGCATCAACCCCGATCGCCTGCTGCTCGACGAAACGCAGGTCCGCTTCGGGACTTCGGACCCCAGGGGATTGAGGGCCGCAGCCGACGTGCGTGTCGATGGCGCACCGCTCGACCTCGAACCGGGCGAGGGCGTACGCGCCAGCGGCGGTTCCGGCTTCCACGGCGAAATCGACTGGAGCGAGGGCGAGGCGCTCGCCATCGACTACAGCTACGCCATCCGCGGGAGCCGCAAGCTGACCCTGATCCCGCGCGGAGGACAGACCGACCTGACGGTTACCTCGCCATGGAAGCACCCGGGATTCAGCGGAAGCTTCCTGCCCGATACGAGCGATATCGGCGATGACGGCTTCACCGCGAAGTGGTCCGTCGGCAATCTCGCTCTCGGCCAGCCGATGGTCATGAGCCAGGATCTCACCCAACCGTCCGACTTCGAGGGGCGAGCCTATGAAGCGATGGTCGACGAGCGATCCAGCGAAGCGGGCGAGGCGCGTACGGCGGTTATCAGCCTCATCGAGCCGGCGGATATCTACGCCCAGGTCGATCGCAGCGTGAAGTACGGATTCCTCTTCATCGGCTTCACCTTCGTCGCCTTTTTCCTCTTCGATGTGGTCGGCGGCGCGCGTGTGGCGGCGGCGGAGTATCTGCTCACCGGAGCCGGTCTGGTGCTGTTCTTCGTGCTGCTCCTGGCGTTTGCGGAATGGACCGGCTTTGCGTTGGCCTATGTCATTGCCAGCGCCGCGATCATCTCGTTGCTGACCGCTTACAGCGCGGCTGTTCTTGGCGGGTGGCGCAGGGCGTCTTTCGTCGGCGCCATGCTCGTTGCGCTCTATGGCGTTTTGTATGTGCTGCTCAGCCTCGAAGCGGCGGCGCTGATCGTCGGATCGCTGCTGATGTTCGCCGCACTGGCGGGCGTGATGTATGCGACCCGCAATGTCGACTGGTCAGCCGTCGGAGGTGACGAGGACTACGAGTAAGTGCGGAAGTCTTAAGCAAGAGGGGCGCGGACCGGAGTTGGTTCGCGCCCCTTTTTCGTGGGAGCCAGAGACCTTAGCTAACGATAGTGTACGCGTCGCAGGCGCTATCGTCACCGCGAAGACCCGTGCGAAGCGCCTCGCTGCGCTGGGCGCTGGTGCCGTGGGTGAAGTTTTCCGAAGAAACTCGGCCGCCGGTCAGCTTGTCGTCGCCAATGGCCGAGGCGGCGCGCATGCCTTCTTCGATATCGCCCGGCTCGATCAGATTGCGGTTCTTGCCCGCCCAGACACCGGCGTAGCAATCGGCTTGCAATTCCATGCGGACATTGAGCTGGTTCGCCTGCCCGCGGCTCACGCGTTGCTGCTGGCTGCGGATCTGGCCGGAGATACCGGTGATCGTCTGGATGTGATGGCCGTACTCATGCGCGAGGACATAGTAACGCGCAAAATCGCCGCCACCGCCGGCCATGCGGGCGAGCTGGTCGTAAAAGCTGGTGTCGATGTAGATCGTCTGGTCGCTGGGGCAGTAGAACGGTCCCATGTTCGCGCTGCCGTTGCCGCAGGCCGTGCGCACGCCGCCGCTGTAGAGGTGTAGGGTCGGCTGCTGGAACCGATCGCCGAGCCCCTGCTCCTGGAAGACGCGCGCCCAGGTCTGGTTGAGCGACTGGAGCCCGTCGCAGGCCTCGCGCGAATATTCGTTCGCGGTGCAAGCTTCCTGCTCGCTCATTTCGGTGCCGCCGGAGCTTTGCGAGCCCTGTTGCACGCTCTCCACCGTGGCCGCGGTCTGGAACGGGTCGAGGCCGAAGACGAAATAGCCGAGTGCGGCGATGATGATCGTGCCGCAGCCAAGGCCGCCCGCCTTGCCGACTCCTCCGCCGCTGCTGCCCTTGACCTGGATATTGCCGGTGTTGAACGGATTGAGCCGCATTCTACTCCCCTTGCGTTTGGCCGCTTTACAGCACGCTCCCCGTGCGCGATGGCCGTATGTGATTGTTCCCCTAACGCTCGGAGAGCCAAATGTTTCTCGAAGGTAAGCGCGCGCTTGTCACCGGATCGACCAGCGGCATCGGCCTCGCCATCGCCCGCGCGCTGGCAAAGGAGGGTGCAAGCGTCGTTCTCAACGGCTTCGGCGACGAGGCGGAAATCGCGCAGCTGTGCGAGGAACTGGGCGCAACCCATTCGGGCGCGGATCTTACCGAGGTGGCCCAGATCGAGGAGATGATGGAGCAAGCCGGCGGGATCGACATCCTCGTCAACAACGCGGGCATGCAGCACGTCGCGCCCGTCGAGGAATTTCCCGTGGCCAAGTGGGACACGATCATCGCGCTCAACCTCACCGCCGCCTTCCACACCACGCGCCTCGCCGTGCCGGGGATGAAGGAGAAAGGCTGGGGCCGCATCATCAACACCGCCAGCGCCCACTCAAAGGTCGCCTCGCCCTTCAAGAGCGCCTATAATTCGGCCAAGCACGGCCTCGACGGTTTTACCAAGACCATCGCGCTCGAACTGGCCGCCGACGGCATCACCGCCAATTGCATCAGCCCCGGCTACGTCTGGACCCCGCTGGTGGAGAACCAGATCCCCGACACGATGAAGGCCCGCGGAATGAGCCGCGAGGAAGTCATCAACGACGTGCTGCTGGTGAAACAGGCGACCAAGAAATTCGTCCAGCCCGAGGAAATCGCCGCCCTCACCGTATTCCTCTGCCGCGACGAAGCGCAGAATGTGAACGGTGCGAACTGGAGCGTCGATGGCGGGTGGACTGCGGAGTAGTAGGCGCGGGACCCCGGCTCGGGGGCCGGGGTGACATGGGTTACGGAACTGCCGTCACCCCGGGCTTGACCCGGGGTCCCGCTTCTCTTTCAGACCAAGGTATCGAACAGATCATCCCAGTCAGGATTGGCACGCTCAATCAGCTCGAACTTCCATTCCCGCTTCCAGCGCTTGATGCGCTTTTCCTGCGCGATGCACGCTTCGATATCTTTGGCGAATTCCGCCCACACAAGCTTGGTCAATCCGTATTTCGCGCAGAAATCGGAACCCTTGCCGTCGCGATGCTGTTGGATACGAAGAGGCAGATGTGCCGTAACGCCGACGTACATCGTGCCTCGATACCGGTTAGCCATGATGTAAACCCAGCCGCAGAGCTTCCCTTCTTCCATTGCTCGTAGAAGAAGGAAGCGGGACCCCGGGTCAAGCCCGGGGTGACGTGAGCGGGTTATACACTAGCTAATCCCCCACACCGTCGTTACATGGGCCGCCACATTTCCCCCTCGGCAGGCGATTCTCATAGTGGCACATCTCGACATCCCCCTCGGCCTTACTTTCGACGACGTTCTCCTGCGTCCGGCCGAGAGCGACATCCTGCCTTCGATGGCCAACACCGCCACGCGCCTGACGAAGGAGATCCAGCTCAACATCCCGGTCCTGTCCTCTGCAATGGACACGGTGACGGAAGCCGACATGGCCATCGCAATGGCGCAGCTGGGCGGCATCGGCGTGCTGCATCGCAATTTCGAGGTCGACGAACAGGCCGCCGCGGTGCGCGCGGTGAAGCGTTACGAGAGCGGCATGGTTGTCAATCCGATCACCATCCTGCCAGACGCGACGCTGGGCGATGCGCAGCAGATTATGACCGCCAACCGCATCAGCGGTATCCCGGTCACCGATCGCAGCGGCAAGCTGGTCGGCATCCTCACCAATCGCGATGTGCGCTTTGCCGAGAACCCGCGTCAGCCGGTCAGCGAGTTGATGACCACCGAAAACCTCGCCACCGTGCCGCTGGGAACGAGCCAGGAAGAAGCGCGCAAGCTCCTCCACCAGCGCCGTATCGAGAAGCTGCTGGTGGTCGATGATGGCGGGCGTTGCGTCGGCCTCATCACGGTCAAGGATATCGAGAAGGCGGTCGCCTATCCGCACGCCACCAAGGACGAGCAGGGCCGCCTGCGCGTGGCCGCCGCGACCACGGTTGGCGACAAGGGGTTCGAGCGCACCGAGGCGCTGATCGACGCGGGCGTGGACGTAGTTGTCATCGACACGGCGCATGGGCACAACAAGCAGGTCTCTCTTGCAGTCGAGCGGGTGAAGAAGCTTTCCAACGCGGTGCAGGTGATCGCGGGCAATGTAGCGACGGGCGAAGCGACCAAGGCGCTGTGCGGCGCGGGCGCGGATGCGGTGAAGGTCGGCATCGGCCCGGGCTCGATCTGCACCACGCGCGTGGTCGCCGGTGTCGGCGTGCCGCAGCTCACCGCCATCATGGACAGCGTCGAGGAAGCCGACAAGCTGGGCATCCCGGTCATTGGCGACGGTGGCCTTCGCACCAGCGGCGATGCGGCCAAGGCTCTGGCAGGCGGCGCGTCCTCCATCATGGTCGGCTCGATGCTCGCAGGGACCGAGGAAGCACCGGGCGAAACCTTCATCTACCAGGGCCGCAGCTACAAGGCCTATCGCGGCATGGGCAGCGTCGGCGCGATGGCCCGCGGCTCGGCCGACCGCTACTTCCAGGCCGATGTCAGCCAGCAGAAGCTCGTGCCCGAAGGCATCGAGGGGCAGGTCCCGTACAAGGGGCCGGCCAGCGCGGTGGTCCACCAGCTGGTCGGCGGAATCAAGGCGGCCATGGGCTACACCGGGAGCGCCACCATCGAGGACCTGCGCAAGAACGCGAACTTCGTGCGGATCACCAACGCCGGCCTGACCGAGAGCCACGTCCACGATGTGTCGATCACGCGGGAAGCGCCGAATTATCCGACGCGCTAATCGGGGAGGGGAGCGATGACACCCGCCGCCCGCGTCCAGACCTCCATCGAACTGCTCGACGCGATCATCGAGGCTGCGCGCAGCAAGGGTGCGCCCGCCGACCGTATCCTCGCCGAGTGGTTTCGCAACAACCGCTTTGCTGGATCGAAAGACCGCCGCGCCATCCGCGAGCTGGTCTATTCCGCCATCCGCGCCTGCGGTCCGGTGCCGGACAGTGGCCGCGCGGCCATGCTGCGCTTCGCCGAAAGCGACGCCAGCCTTGCGCCGCTGTTCGATGGCTCGAATTACGGCCCTGCGCCGATCGGTGCCGGGGAGGCGGCGGCGGAAGGCGGCGTGGCGCCCGCGTGGCTCGCCCAGCGCCTCTCCCAGTCGGACATCGAGGGTGCGGAAGCCGAGGCACTTCTCGGTCGCGCGCCGCTGGACCTGCGCGTGAACACGCTCAAGGCCGATCGCGCTACACTGGCGCTGCCGGTGGAGACCGCCAACACCGACGCGCCGCATGGCCTTCGCCTCGAACCCGGCACGCAGGTCGAGCAATGGGCCGAATGGCGCGAGGGCGCGTTCGAGGTTCAGGACACGGGCTCGCAGCTCGCCTGCCTCGCGGTCGATGCCAAACCGGGCGAGACGGTGATCGATCTGTGCGCCGGCGGCGGGGGCAAGACGCTCGCGCTGGCAGCGGCAATGGACAATCTCGGCCGGTTGATCGCTTCGGACACAGACCGCGGCCGCCTGTCGCGCCTTGCGCCGCGCGCGGAACGGGCCGGAGCCACCATCATCGAGACCCGTCTCCTCGATCCCAAGCGCGAGTTCGAAGCGCTGGCCGATCTGGAAGGCCAGGCCGACGCCGTCATGATCGATGCCCCCTGCTCCGGCACGGGCACATGGCGCCGCAATCCCGAGGCGCGCTGGCGGCTCGACGAGGCAGAACTGGCGCGGCTCACGGCGCTGCAATCGGAGCTTCTGGATCTCGCGACGCGCCTCGTGAAACCGGGCGGGCGTATCATCTATGTCACATGCTCGCTGCTCGACGAGGAAGGGGCAGGGCAGTTTGAAGCGTTCTTGGAGAGGGTTAACACCTTCTCCCCGCAGGGTATTTCTCTGCCCGCCGGTCGCCCGCGCGGGAACGGCATCCGCTTGACACCGTATCACGACGGTACGGACGGATTTTTCATCGCCCGTGCAGATAGATCGTGTTAGCTTTCTTGGTATGGCTAACGACCAGCCTTCCGCGAGATCATCGCTAACGGAGACGATTATGCGTTTTGCCCCTGCCGCCGCCGCCCTGTCACTGGCCCTTGCCATGACCGCCAGCGTCAGCCTCGGGCAATCGCGCGATCCGGACCCGCGGGCGGGGATGCTGATTGCCGAAGGGCAGTCGGCCTTGGCAGCGGGCGACACGCAAGGCGCCATCGATGCCTATGAAGCCGCGTTGACGGTCGACCCAGGCTACACGCCGATCTTCATCCATCTCGCCGAAGCCGCGCGCGCGGACGAGCTTCAGGGCAAGGCCATCCGCTACTACCGCGAAGCGCTGGCGCGCGATCCCAACAACCTCGCCGCCATCGCGGGCGAGGGGGCGGCCATGGCCGAAAAGGGTGCGATCGAGAAGGCCCGGCTCAGCCTTGCCAAGGTCCAGTCGCTGTGCGGAGATAGCTGCCCCGAAACGCGCGAACTCGCTGCGGCCATCGCTGCGGGTCCGCGTCAGCCGGTCATGACGGCAGAGGCCGTGGTCCAGCCGCAGCCGCAGTCGAACTGACCCTCAGACCAGCTCGCGAAACTCTTCCAGAACAGCGCGGTAGACGCGCTTCTTGAAGGGAATGATGAGGTCGGGAAGCGTCTCGGCCTCCACCCATTTCCAGTCGCAGAACTCGGGCGGATCATGCGCTTCGAGATCGATGTCCGCATCCGAACCGGAGAAGCGGGCGAGGAACCACACCTGTTCCTGACCGCGGTACTTGCCACCCCAGAGCTTGCCGATCAGCTCCTCGGGTAAGTCGTAGCGGATGGGTTCGGCGGTTTGCCGGATCAGCGTGACATGCTCCTCGCGCGCGCCGGTTTCTTCGGCCAATTCGCGTAGAGCCGCGTCCTTCAGATCCTCGCCTTCGTCGACGCCGCCCTGCGGCATCTGCCACCAGTCGCCTTCCTTGTTGTCGATCCGCCGCCCGACGAAGACACGGCCTTCGCTGTTCACCAGCATCACGCCGACGCAAGGCCGGTATCCCAGTTCGTTCACTTGTAACGCTCCACCATCAGTTCGACCGCATCGAGAAACGCGTCGAGGTCTTTCTGCCCGCTCGGTATCGCCTTGCGCAGCGTTGTAAAGCCATGAATGATCCCGGGAAATTCGAGATAGACGACCTCGGTGCCCTGCTCGATCAGATGCGCAGCGTATTCACGGCCGGAATCGCGCAAGGGATCGAGACCGGCGGTGCAGACCACCGTGGGCGGCGTGTTCGAGCAGTCGCCGATCATCGGCAGATTGCGCGGGTCTTCGGGGTCGGCGGCGTATTGCTCGGTAAACCAGTTCATCGCCGCGCCGGTCAGTAGGTAGCCGTCGCCGAAATCCTTGCGCGAGCGGTGTTTCGAGACGTCGCTCGCCACCGGATAGATCGGCGCCTGCACGATGACGGGCACATCGGCAGGGTCGTTCACCAGCTGGTTGGTGGTGACGATAGTGAGATTGCCGCCCGCGCTGTCGCCCGTGATCACAAGACCTGTGATGTTGAGGCCCAGCGCATCTGGCGAAGAGGCGACCCAACGCGCTGCCGCTTCGCAATCGTCGGGCGCGGCGGGGAAGGGGTCTTCAGGGGCGAGGCGGTATTCGACCGAGACCACCGGCAAATCGAGCCGGTAGGCGATCTCGGTACACAGAGCGTTGTAAACATCGCGGTCGCCGATCACGAAGCCGCCGCCGTGGATGAAAACCACGCACGGCCCGGCCTCGCGGCTTTCCTTCGCGTCGTAGAAGCGCAGCGGGATATCGCCATCGGGGCCAGGGCAGGACAAGTCGCGGATTACCGCCAAGTCGCGGGCCGGCGCTTCGGCTAGCGACCCCAAAGTTTTCATCTGGGTGCGGCCTTCGACGGCGCCGACTTCCTCCACGCCCTTGCCGCCCATCGCCTCGAGCATATCGAGGAAAGCGCGTACATCCTCGCGCACGAAGTGTTCGTCTGTCGCCATCGGTCTCTCTCCCTTCGCGTTGCAAAATGAGACTTAGCGAAGGCTCGGCGCTTTTCCACCTGCCTTTTTCCGGCTAGCAGAGAAACTTCGTTGTGAGAGGAGGGAGCGGCTCCTAGGTGGCGCTCCCGATGAACAGCGCCGGACACACGGCGCGCGACAAGGAATTTTCTGGATGGCAACAGCCGCCACCGAAGGCCCCCACGGTCTCCACGAAAGCCCCGAAGCCATCGTCGTGCGGTTCGCCGGCGACTCAGGCGACGGGATGCAGCTCACCGGTGGGCAGTTCACGCTTTCCACCGCGCTGGCCGGAAACGACCTTTCGACCTTCCCCGATTTCCCGGCAGAGATCCGCGCCCCGCAGGGCACGTTGTTCGGTGTCTCGGCCTTTCAGATCAATTTCGGATCCAGAGAGATCAACACCGCCGGCGACGCGCCCGATGTGCTGGTGGCGATGAACCCGGCGGCGCTGAAGGTGAACCTTGCAGCATTGAAGCCCGGCGGCCTCATCATCGCCGATACCGGCGCCTTCACCAAACGCAATCTCGACAAGGCGCATTACGAGGCCAATCCACTCGAGGACGGCAGTCTTGCGAAGTTCGACGTGCTCGCCTTCGACATTAGCGAGAAGACGATCGAGGCCGTAAAGCCCTATGGCCTTGGCAACAAGGACGCGCTGCGCTCCAAGAATATGTGGACGCTGGGCCTCGCCCTGTGGATGTTCGATCGTCCGCGCGAGCCGATCCACGACTGGCTGAAGGCGAAGTTCAAGTCCAAGCCCGATATCGCCGATGCGAACATCGCGGCATTGGATGCTGGCCATGCCTACGGCGAAACTGCGGAACTCGCCGGACCGCTCAAGCAGGTTCATGTCGATCCCGTTCCCAGCGAGCCCGGCCTCTATCGCACTGTTACGGGTGCGGAAGCCGTCAGCCTCGGTCTTGTCGCTGGTGCGCAGTTGGCCGAATTGCCGATGTTTTTCGGCGGCTATCCGATCACGCCCGCTTCGGCGATCCTCCATCATCTCGCGCGGCTGAAGGAATTCGGCGTCACGACCTTCCAGGCAGAAGACGAGATTGCCGCCGTCTGCGCCGCCATCGGGGCGAGCTGGGCAGGGCAACTGGGTGTGACCAGTTCTTCCGGTCCGGGTATCGCGCTGAAAACCGAAGCCATTGGCCTTGGCATCATGACCGAGCTGCCGCTGGTGATCGTGAACTCGCAACGCGGCGGCCCCTCCACAGGCCTGCCGACCAAGACCGAGCAGAGCGACCTCTACCAGGCCGTCTATGGCCGCAACGGCGATGCGCCCATGCCGGTGATCGCCGCCCGCAGTCCCTCGGACGCGTTCGAAGTGGCCATCGAGGCCTGCCGCATCGCGGTCGAATACATGACCCCGGTGATGCTGCTGACCGACGGCTACATTGCGAATGCCGCAGAGCCGTGGAAAGTCCCGGACCCGGACACATTTGAGCCGTTCCCGGCCACATTCCTCGACCAGCCCAATGATGGCGAGAACTTCCTGCCTTACAAGCGGGACGCGAAGGGAGCGCGCCCTTGGGTAAAGCCCGGCACGCCCGGCCTGATGCACCGTATCGGCGGGATCGAGAAACACGAGCTGACCGGCAATATCGATTACTCGCCCGACAACCACCAGCGCATGACCGATGCGCGCAAGAACAAGGTGGAGGGCATCGTCGTGCCCGAGCAGGAGGTCTGCCTCGGCGAGACTTCGGGCAAGCTGGCCGTGGTCGGCTGGGGCTCGACTTTCGGCCCGATCCACCGCGCGGTCGACAATTGCCGCCGCAAGGGGCTGGACGTCAGCCACATCCACGTGCGCCACATCTGGCCGATGCCCAGGAACATGGGCGAACTGCTGTGCGGTTATGACAACATCCTCGTCCCCGAAATGAACACCGGCCAGTTCAAGACCGTCCTGCGCGACCAGTTCCTCGTCGACGCGCAGGCGCTGACAAAGACCAGCGGCCAGCCGTTCCAGATCGCGGAACTCGAAGAAGAGATCGGCAAGTATTTCGACGGGATCGACGGTAATGAAGGCGGCGAGGTCGCGGTCAACGACCAGCAGCTTCCCAGCCCCAAGGCGGAGAACGACTAATGAACGCACCCGCTAAGATCGAAACCACGCTCAAGGACTGGGAAACCGACCAGGAGGTTCGCTGGTGCCCGGGTTGCGGCGACTACGCCATCCTCAAGGCCGTGCAGCGCACGTTGCCGCAGCTTGGGTGTGATCCGGCCAAGACCGTGTTCATCTCCGGCATCGGCTGTTCGAGCCGTTTCCCTTATTACATGGAGACCTACGGCTTCCACACCATCCATGGCCGTGCCCCCGCATTTGCGACCGGCGCGAAGCTCGCCAATCCGGAACTCGATATCTGGCTGGTAACGGGCGATGGCGACGGGCTGTCCATCGGTGGCAACCATCTGATGCATGTGCTTCGCCGCAACGTGAACATGCAGATCATGCTGTTCAACAACGAGATCTACGGCCTCACCAAGGGGCAGGCTTCGCCGACCAGCCGCGAAGGCACCAAGTCGCCTTCGACCCCGATCGGCAGTTACGATCATCCCGCCCGCCCGGCCGCCTTCGCGCTGGGTGCGGGTGCGCGCTTTGTGGGCCGTGGGTTCGACGTCTCGAAGAACCTGCCCGACGTGCTCAAGGCCGCGCACGCCCACAAGGGCGCGGCTTTCATCGAGATCTTCCAGAACTGCATCGTCTACAACAAGGACGTCTTCAACGACTTCGCCGCGCCCAAGGGCGCCGAGGACCGGCAGCTCTGGCTGGAAGACGGCAAGCCCATGTTGTTCGCCAAGGACACCAAGGGCATCACGCTCAACCGCGAGACCCTCAGCCTCGAAGTGGTCGACGTGGTCGATGGCGACTGGGAAGCTGCCGATGTCATCGTCCACGAGGTCAAGAACCGATCGATCGCGCATATGCTGGTCGAAATGCCCTTCGGCCCGTTCCCGATGGCGCTGGGCGTCCTCTACGACGATCCGCACCCGACTTTCGAGGACGCGGTGATCGAAGAGCGCAAACTGTCGAGCGAGGGCAAGGAAGCAAACCTCGCCAAGCTGCTCGGCAAGGGCCAGACCTGGACCGTCAGCGGCACGGCGCAGGATCCGGTCTAGAGCTTTTCCTCGCTTTCGGTCGTATCGTCGACCGGCTGTTCGATCTTGCGGCGTTTCTGCAGGGTGATGGCAATCATCCCCATCAGCAGCGCCCACGCGAGACCGACCAGCCAGCCAGCGGCTACGTCGGTCGGCCAGTGAACGCCGAGATAAAGGCGCGAAAAGCCGATCGTCAGCGTCGCCAGCGCCGCCAGCCCGACAATGAAGCTGCGCGTGCGCGCGTCTTCGTAACTACGGGCGATAAGCACTGCGAGCGTGAGAAAGATGATCGCGCTGTTCATCGCATGGCCGCTGGGAAAGCTGCCCGAACTCACCGGAACAAGATGGGGCACGACATCCGGGCGGGCGCGCGAGAAGAGCGATTTCAGGATGCCGCTTATCATGGCCCCGCCGCCCACGGCAGCCGCGACCAGCAGCGTCTGGCGATAGCGTTTGCGCAGCACCAGGAAGCCCAGAGCGATCAGCGTGACAAGCGTCAGGATCGTTTCGCTGCCAAGGGCTGTGATGTCCACCATGGCCGTCTCGATGAATTGAGGCCCGATGGGTGTGGCGAGATCGTCCGAATGGCGCAGCGCCAGCAGGAAATTCCTGTCGAAGGCCCGGAAATCGCCCTCCATCATTTCGCCTGCCAGCGCGCCGAAGGTTACGGCGAGGCCGATGGCGACCACGAAGCCCAGCAGCAGCCGGTATTCATACTCTATTTTCTGCCAAAGGCCTTGCGCGATGCGAACCGATCTTGGAGTGCTCATGAAAGCCCAACTCGCGAGGCGGGAAAAGGGGTAAGGGCGGGAGAGGACCTCTGGACAATCTGACACACAGCCTCGTTGGCGCGCTGATCGGGCAGGCGGGGCTCAAGAAGAAGACCGGCTTTGCGATGCCCGCGCTCATCATCGGGGCGAACCTGCCCGATGTGGATGCGGCGTGCTTCTTCTGGCTTGAGGGCGCGGAACATCTCGGCTTTCGCCGCGGCATCACGCATGGCCCGCCTGCCTTGGTGCTGCTGCCGCTGATCCTTGCAGGGTTGCTCTACGGTTTCGACCACTGGCAGGCGAAGCGCGGCAAGCGGCCCGAGGACCGGCTGCCGGTCAGCTTTAAATGGCTGTTCCTGCTGAGCTTCATCGGCTGCCTTACCCACCCGGCGCTCGATTGGCTCAACGTCTACGGCATCCGCCTGCTCGAGCCGTTCTCCAGCCAATGGTTCTATGGCGACACGCTGTTCATCATCGACGTCTGGCTCTGGGCGCTGATGGGCTTTGCGACATGGCTCTCGCTCCGGCGCGAGAGGCGGGGCGGGGAGTGGAAGCGGCCTGCGCGTGTCGCGATCGTCGGGGCGCTGGCGTATATCGGCGTGAACTGGATGATTACCCGCGATGTAGAGCGGATGGATTCCTTGAACATGGAGGTCGGCGAAACGATTGCGGCACCGGTTGTTTTCGACCCCCGCACGCGGGATGTTATCTTCGTCAATCGCAACGGTCGACACGGCACTATTTCGGGCTTCCGGAAACAAGCAAAAGGTCGGATGGACTCTTTGGGAGACGCCTGGCTTCCTTCCTGCGATCTGGAAGGCGCAGCCCGGGCAGATTCGGAGATCGAAGCATTCCTGTTCTGGTCGCGAGTTCCATTTGTCGAGCGACGCGATGAAGATGAGTTGTGGCTTCGTGACGCACGGTTTGTCGACCCTCGCGTGGGTGACCGGTTCTCAGTTCGCTTACCTGAGAACACGTGCACCGAATTCTTCCGCTAAGGCGTACGCGGTCCGATTTTCTTGCCTGCCTCGCTATCCGCCGCAGCTTTTGCGGGTGCATAGAACAGGGCCGCCGCCAAGAACGCCCAGCCGGCGCCGCCCAGCCAGCCCGCCGTCACATCGCTCGGGAAGTGCACGCCGAGCATAACGCGGCTCCAGGCGACCATAGCGGAGAGCGCCATGGCAAAACCGATCACGGTGTAGCGCACCGTGTGGTTCTTGCTCAGCGCGGCAAAGGCGATGGCCATGCCGATATAGACCACGGCTGCCGAGAAGCTGTGGCCGCTGGGAAAGCTCTCGCCGCCAGCCTCGGTCAAATGCGGCACGATCTGCGGGCGCTCGCGCCCGACCAGAAGCTTGACGCCGGTGTTGGCGAGCCAGCCGGTGATAACCGTCGCCGCGTAGAGAAACGCCTCGCGCCGCAGCTTGAGGAATAGCAGCGCAACCACGGCTACCAGCGCGAAGAGGTTGCGCAGAAACACGCCGCCTAATGCCGTCACGTCGCGCACGCTCTCGAAGATGAGCTTGGGGCCGCTCGGACCGAGTGCTTCTCCGGTGCGATAGGAAAGGAGGCCGCGCTCGTCGAAATTCCCGGTCATGCCGTGGGTGACAGCGTAGACCATGATGGCAAAGCCGATCCAGCAGAACGCCGCAACAATCAGCGCCTTCTTGCGGTTGATCGTAAAGCCGCGCTCCGGGACTACAATGGCCTCGGCGGGGATGGGGGCTTCGTCCTGCTCTACGGCGGCGGTTTGCGTGCTTTCCATGAGGGGAGGAACATTTGGCCGCGTGTTTCCGTTCCGCTGGCATGAGTTCCCCCCAGATCGTCTGGCTGCGGCGCGACCTGCGCTTGGCCGACCAGCCCGCCCTCCATGCCGCCGCGCAAGCAGGTCCCGTCATACCGGTTTTCGTGCTCGATAGCGAGCGCGCGGGCGACCACGCCTATGGTGGCGCGTCGCTGGTGTGGTTGCACTATTCGCTGGAGAGCCTGGGCAAGAGCTTCGGCAGCCGCCGCTCGAAGATCGTCCTGCGCAAGGGCGATGCGCCGCAAGTGCTGGCCTCCATGGCTGATGAGGTAGGCGCCAGCTGCATCCACGCTGTCCGTCATTACGAGCCCTGGTGGAAGGAAGCAGAAGACGAGTTGCGCGATGCTCTCGGAGAAGAGCGGAAGCTGTGTCTCTACGACGGCAATTACCTGCTGCCACCGGGATCGGTGACGACCGGCTCGGGCGATCCGTACAAGATCTACACGCCGTTCTCGAAATCGATGCTGGAGGTCATGCCGCCGCGCGATGTTCTGGGGGAGCCGGAGACGATCTCCTCTCCCGACAGCTGGCCGGAGAGCGATGACCTCGACGACTGGGGCTTGCTCCCGACAAAGCCCGACTGGGCGGGCGGCATCCGCGAATTCTGGGAGTTTGGCGAGGCGGCCGCCCACGACCGCCTCGACTGGTGGGCTGACGAGGTCGCCAATTATGACGATGGCCGCAACTTGCCCTCGAAGGACATCACCTCGCGCCTCTCGCCGCACCTCCATTGGGGCGAGATCAGTCCCGCGCAAGTGTGGCATGCGCTCAAGGACAAGCGGAGCGACGGTTGGAAGACCTTCGCCAAGGAAATTATCTGGCGCGACTATGCGCAGAACGTCATCGACCAGTTTCCCGATTACCCGCGTGAGAGCTATCGCGATTATGACGAACGAACCTTGTGGCGAAACCCCAATGCCGGCCATCTGATCGAGGAGGACCTCGAATGCTGGCAGCGCGGGACGACCGGCTACCCCATCGTCGATGCCGGAATGCGCCAGCTGTGGCAGACGGGCTGGATCCACAACCGCGTGCGCATGATTTGCGCCAGCTTCCTCGTGAAGCACCTGCTGATCGACTGGCGCCACGGCGAGCAGTGGTATTGGGATTGCCTCGTCGACGCGGACTACGGGAATAACGGCGTAAACTGGCAGTGGATTTCGGGCACGGGCGTCGACAGCAATATGTTTAGCCGGATCATGGCGCCGCTCAGCCAGAGCGAGAAGTTCGACGCGGCATCCTATATCCGCGAATATGTGCCGGAACTGGCCGATCTGGACGACGACTGCATCCACGACCCGCCCGACGACAAGCGTGGCGACTATCCCGCCAAGATGATCGGTCACAAGGAAGCGCGCGAGCGGGCGCTCGAAGCCTATCGGGCAAGCAAGACGTAGCGGACTTGCCGCTTGCTTTGCGGCGCGGCATAGGCGCGCGGATGGATATGCAGACCAGCCCGCGCGGACGCAGCCTTGTCGAGGGCGCAAAGCCCTTTGCGCGCAAGCCCGGCCTGCTGGCGCGCTTGCTTGCGCCGGGTGTCGAGAAGATGCTCTCGCGCATCGACGAGGCGCTGGTTACCGGGACCATCCACGGCACGCTCCCCGACGGCACGCCGCGCACCTTGGGTGGCCGTGCGCCCGGCTTCGAATGCGTCTTCGAACTGCGCAGCTACCGCGCACTGGTCCGCATCGCGACGAATGGCTCGGTCGGCCTCTACCAAGGCTGGGAAACGGGGGAGTGGTGGAGCCCCGATCCCGTCCCGCTCTTCGCCATGTTCATGGAGCACGCCGAACGGATGGGCGACACCGCGCGCGCCAAAGGTCCGTTCCGCCGGGCGCTGAAGCTGGCGCATCTCTTCAATCGCAACACGCATGAGGGCGCGCAACGCAACATTGCCGCGCATTACGACCTCGGCAACGATTTCTACGCGGCATGGCTCGACCCAACGATGAGCTATTCGTCCGCGCTGGCCGTGGCCGACGATGCTCTGGAAGCCGCGCAGAAGCGCAAGTGGGCGGCACTGTACGAACGTATGGGCGATGCGGAGACGGTGCTGGAGATCGGCTGCGGCTGGGGCGCTCTCGCCGATTACCTGCAGGCGCGCGGGAGCCATGTGACCGCCATCAGCCTCTCGGACGAGCAACTGGCCTGGGCGCGGTCGCACCATGCGAGCGCCATCGATTTCCGCAAGCAGGATTATCGCGACACTTCGGGGCAATACGATGCCATCGTCAGCGTCGAGATGGTCGAAGCGCTGGGCCGGGAATACTGGCCGACCTTCATGGATTGCGTTGCTCGAAACCTGAAACACGGCGGGCGTGCGGCGATCCAGTACATCTCGATCCGCGACGAATTGTTCGAGGAATACGCAAAGAGCGCCGATTTCATTCAGGCCTATATCTTCCCCGGTGGCCTGCTGATCCGCACCAGCGAATTCCGCAAGTTGGCAGAGGAGCGGGGGCTCCAATGGACCGACCAGAAGGATTTCGGCCTCGATTACGCCGAGACGCTGCTGGAATGGCGCGCTAATTTCGACCGCGCCGTGGAAGAGGGGCGCTTGCCCGCGGGCTTCGACGCGCGGTTCTGCGATCTGTGGCGCTACTACCTGATGTATTGCGAGGGCGGCTTCCGCGGCGGGGGCATCGATGTCCACCAGGTGACGCTGGTGAAAGAGGGAGAAGAATAATGCGGACCGTTCTGGTTTCGACACTGGCACTGGCCTTGAGCGCTTGCGTGAGCACCTACGATGAGCCTGCGATTGCACCTGCAATGCCAACGGTCCCGGCCGTCACGCAATCGACGCCGCAGACCATGGCGAGCCTCGATCCGTCGGACTCGATCCTGTTCTGGAGCGACGAACGCCGCTCGGCCGCATTCCGCGACATGGAGAGCCTCTTTCCGGGTCTCGAAGTCGCGCCTGCAAACCAGACACGCAATTTTCCTGCCGGAACGCCCCTCGATGAAGCTAGCGCGGCCAAGGCGCGGCAATTCATGGCCGAGACGGCTGCTGCTGGCGTGATGGTCCTGAAAGACGGTAAGGTCGTTTACGAGGAGTACGGCCTCGGTTTTGCGCCCGACCAGCGCTGGACCAGCTTCTCGGTTGCCAAGAGCTTCACCTCGACCCTGCTGGGTGCCGCCATTGCGGACGGATATATCGAGAGCCTCGATGCGCCCGTGACCGGTATCATCCCTGCTCTGGCAGGGACCGCCTATGACGGTGTCACGGTCGGCCAGATCGCGACCATGACCTCCGGCGTGGCGTGGAACGAGGATTACACCGATCCCGATAGCGATGTCGCCAAGATGCTCGCCGTTACGCCTGTTGCGGGGGAGTCGCAGGCGGTGACCTATGCCCGCACGCTGACGCGCGAGGCTCCGGCGGGGGACAAGTGGGTCTACAAGACGCTCGAGACCAATCTCCTCGGCCTGATCGTCGAGGAAGCCACGGGCAAGTCGCTGGCAGCCTATGCCGCCGAGAAGATCGTCGAGCCGTCAGGCTTCGAGAACGGCCTGTTCTGGATGCAGGACCTGACGGGCGGGAATATCGGCGGGTGCTGCCTGTCGCTCAGCCTGCCCGACTATGCGCGCTTCGGTCAGTTCGTACTGGAGGGCGGCGAGGGTGTCGTTCCCGAAGGCTGGTTCGCCGAGGCGGGCGCGCCGCAGGTCGATTTCGGGCCGCGCGCTCCCGGCTATGGCTATGGGTATCAGTGGTGGTCCTACCCCGGTAACACCTACGGCGCGCAGGGTATTTTCGGACAGGCCATCACCATCGTGCCCGAACAGGGTCTCGTGGTCGCGGTGGTCAGCAATTGGCCGACCGCGACGAGCGCCGCCAATCGCAACAAGTTTCAGGAGCTGGTGCGTCAGATCGCGCTCAGCGCGCAGTAGTCTCTCGATGCGAGTGGTGGCGGAGGCCGTAAGGCTCACCGCCACCGACGACGAGCCATCCGGACACGGTTCAGGCCAGGCCCATCAGGCCGCCGCCAAAGCTGTCGGTGTCGTCGCCTTGCTCGTCTGGATCAGTAAGGGCGGTAGGCGCCCTGACCGCTGTAACGCGCGAGGATGTTGTCGTGCACGATCGGCGAGAGCAGCTCGTTGAAAGCGCAGCCGACCATGCAGTTTTCCCACCAGACGACCTGCGCCTGGAGCGATTCCAAGCCCGGCAGCGTCAGCCAGCACATCTGACCTTCGTGCATGCGGTTGATCGCCGCAGCCGAGAAGCCCGAGATCGAGAGGTCGTGAACGACCGTCTGGAAGGCGCGGCCACCGCTGGCGCGCAGTTGTCCGGGAATGGTGAGTTTCGTGCGAGGCGCGCAGCGATCTTCTTGCGCGACCATCGTGTAGCGATCTTGCGTCTGGTAGTTCATGTCCGCCGACCTTTTGCCCTGAGTCCGAGTACCGTTTCGCCACGCACCGGAGACGCGCGCGACATTTATCGGAATCTCTCGCGTCGGGCTTAAGGAAAGGTCACGGGGCAGGGTTAACGGCTTATTCCACCCGCTCTCGGTGGCGCGTGGGATAATCGTTAACAACCAGCTCGACGATGCGATTTCCGACCACTTCGGGCCCTTTCACCGTTTTCGGGTCTTCGCCCGGATAGGCTTTTGCCCGCATCGCGGTGCGAGTCGCGCCGGGATCGAGCACCGCCACGCGGACATTGCCGATCTTTTCGACTTCCTGCGCGTAGCTATCGAGCAGATTGTCGAACGCAGCCTTGGTAGCACCATAGGCGGACCAATACGCCCTCGGGTCTTTACCTACGCTGCTGGTAAGGCCGATCACGCGTCCGGCCTCGGCGCGCTTGAGCAGCGGATCGAAATTCGCCAGCAGCGCCTGCGTGGCGAGGAGGTTGGTGGTGACCGCCTGGCTGAATTGCTTCCCGTCGATCTGCGTCACGGGCGTGAGGGTAGGGAGGTAGGCGGCCGAGATCACGAGGATGTCGAGCTTGTCCCAGCGGCTCGCAATGGCGGAGGCGAGGCGGGCAATCCCGTCGCTTTCGCCAAGGTCGACCGGCGCAATGGTAGAAGCGCCACCCGCATCGTGGATCCGGTCCTCGACCGCCTCGAGCGCGCGGACATCGCGGCCCGTTAGCACAACGTGCGCACCGGCTTCGGCCAGGGCGAGAGCAGTGGCAGCGCCAATGCCCTTGCTGGCGCCGGTTACGAGGGCGAGCTTGTTTTCAAGCGACTTGGTCATGTCAGGCGGCGTTTTTTCCAACGGGTAGCGCGAGTTCGTGCTGCTTATCCTCGCGGCGGTTGAGGTCGGTCAGCGAGGTCGGGTAATCGCCGGTGAAGCAGGCGTCGCAAAATTGCGGGCATTCCTTCACGCGCGGCTTTTCGCCCACGGCGCGGTAGAGGCCGTCGATCGACACGAAGGCGAGCGTGTCGGCCTTGATGAATTCGCACATGGGTTCGACATCCATGCGCGCGGCGAGCAGCTTGCTGCGCTCGGGCGTGTCGACGCCGTAAAAGCAGCTGTGCGCCGTCGGCGGGCTGGCGACGCGGAAATGGACTTCCTTCGCGCCCGCATCGCGCATCATCTCGACGATCTGCAGCGAGGTGGTGCCGCGCACGATGGAATCGTCGATCAGGACGATCCGCTTGCCCGCGACGAGATTGCGGTTGGCGTTGTGCTTGCGCTTCACCCCTGCGTGCCGCGCGCCGTCCGATGGCTGGATGAAAGTGCGCCCGACATAGTGCGAGCGGATGATGCCCAGCTCGAAGGGGATACCGGCTTCCTGCGCATAGCCGATGGCTGCGGGAACGCCGCTGTCGGGCACGGGGACGACCAGATCGGCCTCCACCGGGCTTTCCTTGGCGAGCTCCGCGCCGATGGCCTTGCGCGCTTCGTACACGCTGCGTCCGGCAAAGAAGCTGTCGGGGCGGCTGAAATAGACGTGTTCGAAAATGCAGGGGCGGGGCTTGTGCGATCCGAAGGGATGCAAAGAATCGATGTTGCCGTCGTAATCGACCTTGATCAGCTCGCCCGGCTCGACCTCGCGAACCATTTCCGCGCCGACCACATCGAAAGCGACGCTCTCACTGGCGAAGACCGTGGCATCGCCGATGCGGCCCATGACCAGCGGACGAATGCCCAGCGGATCGCGGCAGGCGATCATGCCCTCGGGCGTCATCACGATCAGCGCATAGGCACCTTCGAGCAGGCGCAGCGCGTCGATCAACCGGTCGACAATGGTGGGATAGCGACTGGTCGCGACGAGGTGGATGATCACCTCGGTGTCGGACGTCGACTGGAAGATCGCCCCGCGCTGGACCAGTTCTTCGCGCAGCGTGCCGGCGTTGGAGATATTGCCGTTATGCGCCACGGCGAAGCCGCCGCTCGCAAGGTCGGCGTAAAGCGGCTGCACATTGCGCAGGCCCGATCCGCCGGTCGTTGAATAGCGCACGTGTCCCGCCGCCATATGGCCGGGCAATTCGGCAATCGCTTCGGAAGAGGAGAAGTTCTCCGCCACGTGCCCGAGGCCGCGGCGAACGCGGAACTCCGCCCCGTCCCAGGCGACGATCCCGGCCGCTTCCTGTCCGCGATGCTGCAAGGCGTGGAGGCCGAGCGCGGTGACCGCGGTCGCATCGGCCGCGTTGATCGCGCCGAACACGCCGCATTCTTCGCGGAGTTTGTCGCCATCCTCGTCGAGGAAGGGGTGAGTGCAGTTCCCGAGGGGCGTATTCATGTGGGGGCTCGTCCGCGCTGCCAACCGAATGCGGCCCCAATGGCGATGTTACGGCGCGATTACAAGGTTTGTGAGACAGGCGGCGGGGGAGATTTTGCGCCCGTTCATTGCGCCGCCACGAAACTGTGCCTAAACGCCCCATCCAACGCCAAATTATCGCCAAGGGTCGCCTTGCTGCTTTCACCTTTCGAACGAACCATCGCCAAGCGCTACCTGCTTCCCGGCAGGAGCGAGGCGTTCATCGCGCTCGTGGCGGGCATTTCCATAACGGTCGTCATGCTCTCTGTCGCCATGCTGGTGATCGTGATGAGCGTGATGAACGGCTTCCGCGCCGAGCTGCTGGACAAGATCGTCGGCCTCAACGGCCATGCCATCGTTCAGGCCTATGGCGGTCGTCTCGACGATTGGGAGAATGTGCTCGAGGAGGTCCGGCAGACCCCCGGCGTGGTCGAAGCCTCGCCGCTTATCGAACAGCCGCTGCTGACCACCTTCAACGGCCGCGTCGAGGCGATCCTGCTGCGAGGAAACACACAGATGGACATTCGCGAACTCGGCGAAAAGTCGATCAGCGGCAACATGGACGCGCTGCAGCCCGGCGCGAGCAAGGTCGCCATCGGGGTTCGCCTCGCGGAAAATATCGGCGCGCGCGTCGGCGATACGATCACGATCATCAACCCGCAGGGCCGCTCGACGCCCTTCGGCACGGTACCTCGCCAGGTAGGCTACGAGGTCGCCGCGATCTTCGAGGTCGGCGTCTACGATTACGACGGCGCCTTCGTCGTCATGCCGATGCAGGACGCGCAGACGCTCCTTCTCACCGGCGACAAGATCGGCATGATCGAAGTGCAGGTGACCGATCCGGACGAGGTCGGCGAAATCCTCGCACCGGTTCAGGAAAGTCTCGCCGGACGGGCCGTGGTGCGCGACTGGAAGACGATCAACGCGACGCTGTTCGAGGCGCTTCAGGTCGAACGCGCGGCCATGGCTTTTGCCTTGAGTTTTATGGTCTTGGTTGCCGCATTCAACATTCTTTCGAGCCTTGTCATGCTGGTGCGCGCAAAAACGCGCGACATTGCGATCATGCGCACCATGGGGGCGACCCGCCGCAGCCTGACGAAAATTTTTGTCACCACCGGCTTTACGGTCGGGGCGCTTGGTACGATTGCCGGCCTCATCTTGGGCGCGCTGGTTCTCGGCTTCCGCGAGCAGATCGTGGCGGGCATCAGCTGGCTGACCGGAGCCGATCTGTGGGACCCGCAGGTGCGCTTTCTCAGCACCATTCCTTCCAAGCCCGATCCGGTGGAGATTGCCATGATCGTCGGGCTCGCGCTGGTGATGAGCTTCCTCGCGACGCTTTACCCGGCGCTCAAGGCGGCAAGCACCGATCCGGTACAGGTCCTGCGCTATGAGTAACGCCCATCTGCGCCCCGTGGTCGAATTGCGCGGCCTTACTCGTAGCTTCGAGCAGGGCGGCGTGCGTATCGACGTACTGCGCGGGGTAAATCTCGACATCATGCCGGGCGAAATCGTCGCCCTGTTGGGGCCTTCCGGTTCGGGCAAGTCGACGCTCTTGCAGGCGGTGGGACTGCTCGAGGGCGGCTTCGGCGGCGAAATCCTGATTGCCGGGCACTCGGCCGAGAAGAGCAACGCCAACGCGCGCACTTCCCTGCGCCGCGATCACCTTGGCTTCGTCTACCAGTTCCACCATCTCCTGCCCGACTTCGACGCGCGCGAGAACGTGGTGCTGCCGCAGCTCGTGGCAGGAACGCCGCGCAAGGACGCCGAAGCGCGCGCGGAGGAACTCCTTACCGCGCTCGGTCTCGAGCATCGCCTCGATCACCGCCCGAGCCAGCTTTCGGGCGGCGAGCAGCAGCGTGTTGCCGTGGCCCGCGGATTGGCGAACCGGCCCGATCTCGTGCTGGCGGATGAGCCGACCGGCAACCTCGACGAGGCCACCTCGGACCGCGTGCTCGAGCAATTCCTCGCGCTGGTGCGGGGCGAGGGCAGTGCGGCGCTGATTGCCACGCATAACGAACGGCTCGCAGCGCGCATGGACCGCGTAGTGCGCCTGCACGAAGGCGTGCTCGAATAAGGACCCGGAACGCGTCTCAGCCGTTGGTCAGGCAAAAGGAGGAATTTTGCATGACCGACCATCCGAGCACCTACAAGGGCGATGCTACGCAGCATAAGGGTATCCAGTGGGATGACCGCGCGGCCCTTCATCGCAAGGGCGATGGCGACGGCGTGCTCGACGGTGCCAAGGGGCTGCGCAGCGGCACCTTCGCCGAACTTATCCGTCATGTCATGCTGCTGCCCCAAGCAGAGCGTTCCGATTACTACATCGAGAAACTGGGCGATCGCGAATACCATATCGAGGAGATCATCGATCTTTCGCGCAGCGATGGCTTTCCCCCTTCGTAAGCGCCTTTGCGCCCTTGGCCGATGAACTCTGGCCTTTCGGCTTCACCCAGCTAGGCTTGAGGTGAGGGAGGTTACATCATGCTCGAATTCCTGATCTTGCTGACGGCACAGGCCGCTGCGCCGGACGCAGCAGCGCCGCCGCCGACTCCCCCGAAATGCGAAGGAGAGCCTTACGAGGCTTTCGATTTCTGGGTCGGTGAGTGGGATGTTTATCCCCACCGTGCCGATGGCGAGCCCGCAAAGGTGGCCGAAAGCCGTATCGAAAAAGTGAGCGCTGGCTGTGCGATCCGGGAAACCTGGATGCCGCTTCGGGGGCGGGGCGGCACGAGCCTTTCCGCCTACGATCCCGATACCGAGGGCTGGCATCAGCTGTGGGTCGGGGGCACACCGGGTCGCGTGTTCTTCGACGGAGGCCCGGTCGACGGAAAAATGATCCTCACCGGCCCATGGGGCAAGGCTGCCGATGGAACGCCTTTGCTCGTGCGAATGACATATAGTTTGCGTGACGACGGCAGCGTGCGCCAACACGGACAGGCCAGCAAGGACCACGGCCCTACCTGGACCGACTATTTCGACCTGATCTATCGCCGCAAGGACTGACCCGCCGATGACCACGATTGCCGATTTCACCGTCGCCACCAACAAGGGCGAGGAGCTCGAACTTCAGGAGAAGCTCGGCAAGGTGCTGCTGGTCGTCAACACCGCCAGCAAATGCGGTTTCACTCCGCAGTACGACGGGCTGGAAAAGCTTTACCAGGACTATGGCGACAAGGGCTTCGAAGTGCTCGCCTTTCCCTGCAACCAGTTCGGCGCGCAGGAACCGGGCGATGCGGAGGAGATCGAGCAGTTCTGCAAGGTCAATTTCGGCCTCACTTTCCCGCTGATGCAAAAGGTCGACGTGAACGGCGACGAGGCCAGCCCGCTGTTCGACTGGATGAAAAAGGAAGCGCCCGGCCTGATGGGGTCGAAAGCGATCAAGTGGAACTTCACCAAGTTCCTGATCGACCGCGAGGGGAATGTCGTGAAGCGCTACGGCCCGGCCGACGCTCCGGCGGGTATCGCGAAGGATATCGAGAAGCTGCTGTAACCGGATTGCAGCGGCGTTCGAAAGGCGGGTCATGCTTTCCGATATCAACCAGTGGTTTCTCTCGCTCGGCGCCGAATACGGCGTGAACCCCTATATCTTCGGCGGGATCTATGTGGGTGCGATCCCCTTCTTCCTCGCCTCGATCGCCTGGCTGGTGAAGCGGGCGAGGGCGGGGCGCTCGACCGTGGTCCCGACGCTCGCCGCCGGGTTTTTCTTCGTTTCGGCCTATATCTATCTTGCGATTGCAGGGCGGAATATCCCGGTCTGGGTGTGGATCTTCCTCGCCGCGCTGGTCGTCTACGGGGCGTGGTCGACGATCCGCGACACCCGCCGCAAGATCGCCGCGCCCGACGAGGAGTGATTTTCTCCACAAGCGGTGGAGAATAACCCGCCGCCGGCGCTTTGCGATTGGCGCGCGAAATCCTACCTTGTGGGGATGCCCTACAAGCCTTTCGTCCCGCTGCGTGTGCTCTCGGCCTATTCGATGCTCGAAGGGGCGATCGACCCCAAGGCCATGGCCAAGCTGGCGAAGGAGCGCGGCTTTCCCGCCATCGCGATTGCGGACCGCAACGGCCTCTACGGCGCGGTCATGTTTGCCAACGCCTGCAAGGCGGAGGGAATTCAGCCGATTACCGGCACACTGCTCGGCGTGGCGCGCGACGAGGAAGGCCGGGTGGTCGACTATTTGCCGCTCTATGCACAGAGCGAGGCGGGCTATGACAATCTCTGCCACCTCGTGTCGAAAGCGCATCTGGAACGCCCGCTGGAGTTCGAGCCGCATATCCAGATGAGCGAACTTGAAGGGCGCACCGAGGGCCTGATCGCACTCACCGGCGCGAGCGAGGGCGGCGTCACCCGACTGCTTGCGGAAGGCCAGACGAGCCACGCCACCGCGCTGCTCGACAAATTGCAGGCGCTGTTCCCGGACCGCCTCTACATCGAGCTCGCCCGCCGCGGAAACTCGGTCGAGGAAGCCGCGGAGGCGGCGCTGGTCGACCTCGCCTATGAGCGCGACCTCCCGCTCGTTGCCACCAATCCCGCCAATTTCGCCGAGCCGCATATGTACAAGGCGCATGACGCCATGCTGTGTATCGCGAACTCGACCCATGTCGATGCGGACGAGCGCCCGAAGTCCAATCCCGAGGCTTACGTCAAGACCGCGCACATGATGGACGAGGCCTTCGACGACCTGCCCGAAGCCACCGCCAACACGCTCGTCATCGCCCAGCGCTGTGCCTATGCGCCGCCTTATCGCAAGCCTATCCTCCCCAGCCTCGCCGGTGACCTCGAAGGCGAGGCGAAGATGCTGGAAGAGGATGCGCGGCGCGGCCTCGAAGCGCGGCTTGAACCCTATGGCGAATTGCCGGAGGACGAGCGCAAGGTCTATTTCGACCGCCTCGATTACGAGGTCGGGATCATCAACCAGATGGGCTTTCCCGGCTACTTCCTGATCGTTGCCGACTTCATCAAATGGGCAAAGGACCACGATATTCCGGTGGGGCCGGGCCGTGGTTCGGGTGCAGGCAGCCTCGTTGCGTGGGCGCTGACGATCACCGACCTCGATCCGATCAAGCTTGGCCTGCTGTTCGAACGCTTCCTCAACCCGGAACGCGTCTCGATGCCCGACTTCGACATCGACTTCTGCGAAACCCGCCGCGGCGAGGTGATCCGCTATGTGCAGGCCAAGTACGGCCACGACCATGTCGCGCAGATCATCACCTTCGGTAAGCTGAAGGCCCGCGCCGTGTTGCGCGATACGGGCCGCATCCTCCAGATGAGCTACGGTCATGTCGACCGCATCTGCAAGATGGTGCCGAACCATCCGACCGACCCCTGGACGCTGCCGCGCGCGCTCAATGGGGCGGCCGACTTCAAGGCCGAGTACGACAACGACAACGAGGTCAAGCGCCTGATCGACCTCGCGATGCAGCTGGAAGGCTTCCCGCGCAACAGCTCGACCCACGCGGCCGGCGTGGTGATCGGCGACCGGCCGCTGGCGCAGCTGGTCCCGCTCTACCGCGACCCGCGTTCCGACATGCCGGTGACGCAGTACGACATGAAAAATGTCGAGAGCAGCGGCCTCGTCAAATTCGACTTCCTCGGCCTCAAGACGCTGTCGGTCCTCAAGAAGGCGACCGACCTGCTCAAGAAGCGCGATATCACGATCGACCTGTCGCAGCTCGAACTGGACGATCCGGCAGTCTACGAACTGATGAAGGCGGGTAACACCGTCGGCGTGTTCCAGCTGGAATCGGAAGGGATGCGGCGCACGCTGACCGCAGTGAAGCCGACCAATTTCGGCGACATCATCGCGCTAGTCTCGCTTTACCGGCCGGGTCCGATGGACAACATCCCGCTGTTCGGCAAGCGCAAGGCGGGCGAAGTCGAAATCGAGTACCCGCACGAGAAGCTCGAAGGCATCCTCGCCGAAACCTACGGCATCTTCGTCTACCAGGAACAGGTCATGCAGGCCGCGCAGATCCTCGCCGGATATTCGCTCGGCGATGCAGACTTGCTGCGCCGCGCGATGGGTAAGAAAGTCCAGGCCGAAATGGACATCCAGCGCGAACGCTTCGTGGAGGGGTGTAAGGAAGTCAGCGGCATCGAGAAAGCCAAGGCCAACGAGCTGTTCGACTTGATCGACAAGTTCGCAGGCTATGGCTTCAACAAGTCGCACGCCGCCGCTTACGCGCTGCTCGCGTATCAGACCGCGTGGCTGAAGGCGCATTACCCAGAAGAGTTTTTTGCCGCATCCATGTGCTTCGACATGCACCAGTCGGAGAAGCTGACGATCTTCGTCGACGACGCGCGCAGGCAGGGCATCGCGGTCGAGCCGCCGTGCCTCAACAAGTCCGAAGCCGAGTTTACCGTCGAGCAGACCGATACGGGCTACGCCGTGCGGTACGCGCTCGCAGGCATCCGCAATGTCGGCGAGAAGGCGATGGAGAATATCGTCGCCGAGCGTGAGGTATCCGGCCAGTTCGACAGCCTCCAGGACCTCTTCGAGCGGATTCCCAAGGGCTCGATGAATTCGCGCCAGCTGGAAGCGCTGGCCTGTGCGGGTGCGCTCGACAGTCTCGAGCCCAACCGCGCCAAGGTCTTCGAGAACGCCGACATGCTGCTGGCGGTCGCCGATGCGGCCGATCGTGAACGCACCAGCGGTCAGGCGAGCATGTTCGGCGGCGAGGATGCTCCGGGCGAGACACTGCGCCTGCGCGAGGTCGAGGACTGGCCGCGCGCCGAACGCATGGCGCGCGAACGCGAGAATTTCGGCTTCTATTTCTCCGCCCATCCGGTTGCCGCGTGGAAGGACATCGCTTCGGCCAATGGTGCGAGAACGTATGCCTCACTGATGTCGGGCGGGGCGCCCTCCGGTGGCCGCTCCAACGCGGTGATGGCGGCCATGGTCGAGAAGGTGAACAAGGGCACCACGCGCCGCGGCAAACCCTTCATCCGCGCCGATTTCTCCGACGCGACCGGCCAGTTCAGCGCGGCTTGCTTCGAAGAAGGCATGGTCGAACGCTTCCTTAAATGGGCCGAGGAGCAGACCTGCGTCCTCCTCCAGGTCGAACTCGATTTGCCGAGTCCCGACGAACCGCCCCGCATCACCGTGCGCGGCGGTACTCCGCTGGCGGAGGTCAAAGGCGCCACGCCGATGATCCTGACGCTCGATATCCTCGATATCGCTGCGGTCGAAACGCTCAGTGCGGAATTGTCGGAGGCGGGCAAGGGACAGGACGAAGTGCTCGTGACGCTACGGATCGGCGGCGAGCTTGAACCTGCCATGCGACTGGGACGCGACTTCGCGCTCGACGGGGAGCTTGCAGAACGCTTGGCAAGCGTGCCGGGCCTTGCCAAGGTGCAGCTCGACAAGCGGCGCGGCGGCTCGCACCTTCGCCTCGTCGCCTGACCGACACGCGCCGGAGAGAGGCGCACGAGGCAAGGAGAGAGGCTGGAATGCTCGGAGCGATGCAGGAATGGACCATGCGCGTGACGCATGTGATCGACCACGCGGCACGTGAGGCGGGGACCCGCGAAATCCTCACCTATTGGGCGGACGGGACGGAAACCCGCACCGACTGGGCCGGCATTCGCCGCGACGCGCTCAAGATGGCGCAGGCGCTACAAAGGCTGGGGCTGAAGCCGGGAGACAAGGTCGCCAGTATCGCGATGAACCACGCGCGGCACCTCGTCAGCTGGTTTGGCGTCGCGGGCATGGGCGGCGTCCTCCACACGGTGAATCCGCGCCTGTTCGAGGACCAGCTCGAATACATCATCAACCACGCCGACGACCGCGTGGTGATTTACGACGCCATGTTTCAGCCGATCATCGACAAGATGAAAGATCGCTGGCCGAAGGTGGAGCACTACATCTGCTTCGACAGCGGTGAACACACCACCTCGTTCGAGGACTGGATCGGCGCCGAGGATGGCGAGTTTGAGTGGGTCGAGGGCGACGAGCGCGAACCCTGCATGATCTGCTACACCAGCGGCACCACGGGCAATCCCAAGGGCGTGCAGTACGAGCATCGCAGCACGATCCTGCACGCCATGGCGGGCCTCCAGCCGAGCGCGCTAAACTGCATGACCTCTTCGGTTTATCTCCCCGTCGTGCCGATGTTCCATGCCGCCAGCTGGGGTCTGCCCTATGCCGGCGCAATGGCGGGGATGAAGTTCGTCTTCAGCCAGGTCAACGATCCCGCGGTGCTCGATATGCTGATGAAGCGCGAAGGCGTGACCGACAGCGCCGGTGTACCGACCGTCTGGCTGGCGCATTTCCAGTATTGCGACGCCAATAATCTCGAACTGCCCAAACTGCGGGCGGCGACCATCGGCGGCTCGGCCGCGCCCAAGTTCATGATCGAACGGCTGATGAAGAACGGCACGCGCGTCCAGCACGCCTGGGGCATGACCGAGACCAGCCCGATCGGCACGGTTGGCGGCCCCACCCACGATTGGGACCAGCTTTCCTTCGAGGAGCAGGTCGCCAAGACGATGATGCAGGGCCGCCCGATCTTCGGCGTCGAACTGCGCACGGTCGATCTCGACGATCCGACCAAGGTCTTGCCGCGCGATGGCAAGACCAGCGGCGCGCTTCAGATTCGCGGCCCTTGGGTCGTGAAGCGCTACTTCAAGGCCGAGGAAGACGCGGTGACCGAGGATGGCTGGTTCAACACCGGCGATGTCGGCATGCTCCATCCCGACGGCACGCTGCAACTCACCGACCGCACCAAGGACGTGATCAAATCGGGCGGTGAGTGGATTTCCTCGGTGGAGCTGGAAAACGCCGCCGTCGGCCACCCGGCGGTGGCCGAAGCGGCCTGCATCGGCATGTTCCATCCCAAATGGGACGAGCGCCCGGTGCTGTTCGTGGTGAAAAAGGAAGGGCAGGATTGCGACGACAAGTCGATCCTCAATTTCCTCTCCGACAAGGTCGCCAAATGGTGGCTGCCCGATGCGGTCGAGTTCGTGGACGATATCCCGCACACCGCCACCGGAAAGATCAGCAAGAAAGACCTGCGCGACCGGTTCGCCGACTACAAGCTCGAGGCGTAATGAACAGACGAAATCTTGCAGCATCGGTCGTTTCGGCAAGCCTCGCGCTTGGGGGCTGCGCCGTGTCCGACAAGGGGATCGCGGCGCTTCCCGACAGGCCGGTCTTACTGACGATTGCCGATGTCACCGTGTCGGATGGCACGCAGTACAGCGTGACGACCGGTTATGGCCCGCGCGGTGCCTTCTACAAGGCCGAATATTCCGACCGGATCGTGCATTACTCCACCGATGGCGAAACGGCGTATTCGCTTGAGGGCGGCGAGCGCACCGAAATCCCGGAAAGCTATATCTTTCACATCGAATCGCAGCTGTTTCACGCGCAAGTTTCCGAATTTGCCGAGCTAAACGAGGGTGTATCGATGATCCGCTCCTGCGGAACGGAGGACGCCCCCTGCCGTGAAAAAATCGGGAACGAGGGGTCGCGGTTCTTCGGTGTGCACTACCGGGCCCTGCAGTCAGACCCTCGAACGGGTATCCCATTCGCCATCCTCGCCTATCGAAAGGGTCAGTCCCCGATTGTCGCCCGGTTCAGCGATTGGCGCACGGTAGACGGAATGCCGCTCGCTTACCGGGTGGTGGTAGAAGATGGCGTGCGCACTTTCGACTACCGGTATCGTTCGATCGAGGGGCTGTGAGCCGCCTGATCCTGCTCAACAAGCCCTTCGGTGTGCTGTCGCAATTCACCGGGGGCAGGGAGGGTGTCGAGGACACGCTCGCGCACCTGGTGGACGTTCCGGAGGTCTATCCTGCGGGGCGCCTGGACAAGGACAGCGAGGGGCTGCTCCTGCTGACCGATGACGGGCGGCTCCAGTCGCGAATCGCCGAGCCGCGCTACAAGATGGCGAAGACTTATCTTGTGCAGGTGGAAGGGGAGGTGGGGGATGAGGCTCTTGAGCAGCTGGCCCGCGGCGTCCAACTCAAAGACGGTATGACCCGACCCGCCCGCGCAAAACGTATCGATCCGCCGCCCGTGTGGGAGCGCGACCCGCCCGTGCGCTATCGCAAGAGCGTGCCTGACAGCTGGATTGCGCTGGAGATTAACGAGGGACGAAACCGACAGGTCCGCCGCATGACGGCCGCCGTGGGCCTGCCGACACTTCGCCTCATCCGTTGGCGGATCGGAGAGTGGAGCGTCGAGGGCATCGCGCCGGGCACCTATCGTGAAATCGAGGTATGAGGAGAGCAGTGTGACCAAGACCTACATCGACCCAAGCCCCGCGAATTTCCAGGCGTTCAAGGACCTGCCACGCGACGAGCCGATCCATATGCTCAACCTCCTGCGTTATCGCGAAGAAGCCGCTTATCCCGCTGGTCACGAGAACGCGGGGAAGGGATGGAGTGGCCGCCGCGCCTATCAAGAGTACGGCAAGACCAGTGGCCCGATCTTTCGCCGAGTGGGCGGCAGCATCGTCTGGCGCGGCGCCTTCCAGACGGTGGTGACGGGTCCCGAGGCGATGCAATGGCACGACGGTTTCGTCGCGCAATATCCGAACTCGGGCGCTTTCTTCGAGATGATCAAGGACCCGGACTATCAGAAGGCGGTAGTCAATCGCACGGCGGCCTTGGCCGACAGCCGACTGGTGCGATTTGCACCGGGCGATGCGGGGGAGGGCTTCTAGAGCAACCGCAACTGCCCTCCGACAGCGGGCGGCCTGAACTGCGTGCAATCCAGTTCGAACTTCGCCTTGCCCAGTCCCGCGCGCTTGCAGGCTAGGCGGAACCGTGCGCGAAAGAGGTCGGCCCAGACGCCGGTCGGTTTGAGGCGCGAGAAGAAATTGGGGTCGTTGTCTTTTCCGTTGCGGATCGACTGGACGATGCTCATCACCTTATCGCCGCGTTCCGGGTAGTGGACGGAGAGCCACTCGCGAAAGAGCGGTGCGACCTCATGCGGCAGGCGCAGCGGGATCCAGCCCACGCTGTCGACCCCGATGGCGGCGGCGCGCTGGACTATCTCCTCCATGAACTCGTCGGTGATGGCCGGGATGACGGGTGCGACCGAGCAGTGGCTGGGCACGCCTGCTTCGACCAGTTTCTGCAATGCTGCGAGTCGTTTGGCCGGGGAAGCTGCGCGTGGTTCGAGCTTGCCCGAAAGCTTCGGGTCGAGGCTCGTCACCGATATCGCCACTGCGACAAGGCGCCGCTCGGCCATCTCCGCCAGCAAGTCTAGATCGTCCAGCACGCGGTCGGACTTTGTCGTGATCGTCACCGGGTGGCGCGCATCGAGGCACACCTCCAAGATTGATCGCGTGATCCGGTAGTCACGCTCGATCGGCTGATAGGGATCGGTGTTGGTCCCCATGGCAATCGGCTTGGGCCGGTATTTCGGTTTGGCCAGCGTTGCGCGGAGCAGTTCGGCGGCATTGGGCTTGGCGAACAGCTGCGTCTCGAAGTCAAGGCCCGGCGAGAGGTCGTGATAGGCATGGGTAGGGCGCGCAAAGCAATAGACACAGCCGTGCTCACACCCGCGATAGGCGTTGATCGAGCGGTCGAAGAAGATGTCGTGCGACTGGTTGAAGCTGAGGATCGTCTTCGGATGCTCATCCGTCACATGCGTGCGCAATTTGGGCGGCGGACCGTCCAGTGCGACCATATGATCGCGCCAGTCGCCATCGGCCTCTCGCGTGGCGAGGCCGAATCGCGTTGGCACGGCGGCCGATTGAGCCCCGCGTCCTGAGATTGCACTCTGGGACATGCCGTCAGTCTAGGTCCGTGGAAGAACAAAGCAAGAACTATTGTGTATCTGGCGGGATCTGGCAAAGCTGCGCCGATGGAACGACATGGACCCTATATCTATCGCGTCGAAGAGCGCGACCTGGCGGCGGCGGGGCGGCTGTTCTTCCGGCGGCGGCTCACGCAGCCTCCGGCGCGTTACCTGCTTTTCGGCCTTATTGCTTGCGCCTTGCTCCTGATCGCTCTCGATGTGATAGAAGACGGCGCAATCAACCTGCTGTCGCTCCTGTCGCTGGGGATCGGACTACCGCTGGTCTGGTTCGTGCCGCATTTGCTCGCACCCATGATGATGCGACGGCAGTATCGGCAGAGCGCAGCCCTGCGCGATGAACATCGCTTGGAGTTCGACGATGAAGCGATTTTCTTTTCGAGCGATCGGGGTCATGCGCGGCTGCCATTCGCTGAGTTATACGCCTGGGCCGAGACAGACCGGCTGATCCTGCTCAGCCAGACGGAAGCCTATTTCAATCCGGTCCCCAAGCTTGCGCTGGGGGAAGATGCTGCGGTCCTGATCCGCAAGCTTACCGAAGCAGGGGTCGATACGCTCTAGCGCTCCCGCAGCCGGGGCATCAGCTCGACGAAGTTGCAAGGCCGGTGGCGGCTGTCGAGCTGGGCGGCGAGGATCTTGTCCCAGCCATCCTTCACCGCGCCGTTCGAGCCGGGCAAGGCGAAGATGTAGGTGCCGCGCGCGATCACGGCACAGGCGCGGCTCTGGATGGTGCTGGTGCCGATGGTCTCGTAGCTGAGCCAGCGAAAAAGCTCGCCAAAGCCGGGAATGTCCTTGTCTTTCACCCGGTCGAGCGCCTCGGGCGTGACATCGCGGCCGGTCAGGCCTGTGCCGCCGGTCGTGATCACCGCGTCGATCTGCTCGTCGTCGATCCAGCGATGAAGATGGGCAGCGATCTCGTTCTTGTCGTCGCGGCTGATTTCGCGCGCGGCGAGGTGGTGGCCGGCCGTTCCGATGCGCTCGGCGAGGATATCGCCCGACGTGTCATCGTCGAGCTTGCGGCTGTCCGAGATGGTCAGCAGCGCGATATGAACTGGCTTGAAGGCTGCGCTTTCGTCTATGGCCATGCCCTGTCTCCTCCTAACGCGTCCGCGGGAACAGCGGCCAGTCGTTCTCGGCCAGGTCCACGCGGCTCGGCGCATCGGCCTGCGCCTGCCGCAAATACATCCAGTAGTTGCGCATCACGATCGCCACGTAGGAACGGGTTTCCCAATAAGGGATCGATTCCATCCAGAGCAGCGGATCGCCCTGGTCGTTTACTTCGGCGTTCCACCGCGAGACGGGCGTGGGACCGGCGTTATAGGCGGCCATGACCTTGGGCAATGTGCCGCCCGTGTATCCAGCCTGCGCCAGCGCCTCCAGCGTGCGCTGTCCGAAGGCCAGGTTGGTCTTGGGATCCTTCAGATCCGCATTGGCGCTCATGTTGATCGAAGAGGCGTATTCGCGCGCAGCGATCGGACGAATTTGCATAAGCCCGATAGCGTTCGCGGGGCTGACCACGCGCTCGCGGAAACTCGATTCCTGCAGCGCGTGTGCGTAGGCGAGCGCCGGATCGATGCGCCACCCGCCATGAGGGGTGTGATAGGCGACTGGCCAGCGCAGGTTCGGCGGTGAAGCGGTGCCGCGCGGGGCGTTACAGGCCATGTAGGTCTGCGCCCCGGCAAGCCCCAAAGCCCGGGCAAGGCGGGTCAGAGCGCCGAAATCGTCGGGATCGCCGTAGCGGACCTGCCAGCGCAGCACTTCGTCGGCCACATCGCGGCGCCCGGCTTCGGCGAGCATGACCGCCTCGCGCACTGCCGGTTCGTTCGCAAGGCGCTGCCAGTCCGCAGCGGTCAGATCGGGGGCGCTGTGATCGTCCGGCAGGGCCTTGCCGAGCCGTTCGCTGGCCAGCATGCCGTAGAGCGTTTCGTCGTGCCGCGCGGCGCTGCGCAAATGCGCATCGGCAAGGTGCGGGTCGCGGCAGCGGATGAGGCTGCGCGCGGCCCAATAATGCGCCGCCGTCTGGAGTTCGGCGTCGCTCGCTCCTCTTGCCGCAGCGTCGAAATGGTAGGCGGCGCGGCGGTAATCGCCCAGCCGCCAAGCGGAAAGACCCGCCACCCATTCGCCTTCGGGCACCCAGGGGCCGGACCCCTGAGAGACCAGCTGTGCCATGCCATAGGCCTCGGCATCGCGGTTCTCGATGTAGTAGCTCCACGCCACCCGGCGCCGCCATTCGGCACGTGCGGCTGACGAGAGCGACGCATCGACACCGTCGAGCAGCAGCCGGGCTCCATCGGGATCGTCATTGGTGATCCGCTCGAGAATGGCGCTGCGCACGTTGTCGGGCATGGTCGCGTCGTTGATGGTGGGGGGAAGGCCCCGCCGTGTGAGCCCGGGTTGGCGGGAAAGCGCACGCTCTCGCGGCAGGTCCGGCGTCCAGGAGAGGCCTCGCGTCTGGCCAAGGCGCACGATACCTTCGACCTGCGGATTGTTCGGATAGCGGCGAAGCCAGTCCTCGATGCGGGAGAGCTCGATGCGAGGGCTGTCGGGATCGAGGAAATAGGTCGCCAGTGCGGCGCCGTGCAGCGGACCCTCGGGCCGCTGCGAGATCATAAGCTCGAACCGGTCCCAGTTCTTCGCTTCGAGGGCGTCGAAGAGCGAGGCATAATAGAGCCTATCGTCGGCGGAAAGCAGTTGCGGCAGCGCCTGCGCGTGCGAACGGCCGAAATAGGCGACGCTGTCCGATTGCGCGGCAACCGGCGCGGCCATTCCCGCAAGCGCAGAAGCAGCAACGAGGAGCAGGGGGCGTAGGGTCATGCGGTCCATTCCAACCAGCGGTTCCAGAAATTGCGGCGGCGCGGGGCCGACCGGGCGAGTTCGGCAAGCTCGGGGGCGAGCAGCAGGGGCAGGGTCTTGTCGCCGGCCTTAATCACGCCCGGTTCGCGCGCCATTTCCGGCGCGATGTCGAAGAGCGGGGCGAGCGAACGCCCGAATGCGAGCACGCGGTGCGGCTGCGCCAGTGCGACATGGTGCCGCGTGACGTCCCCGAGGCCGCGTGCCGACAGATCGGCCCAGTCGGGCAGGGTGACA
This sequence comes from Qipengyuania aurantiaca, assembly GCF_019711375.1. NCBI lineage: Bacteria > Pseudomonadati > Pseudomonadota > Alphaproteobacteria > Sphingomonadales > Erythrobacteraceae > Qipengyuania > Qipengyuania aurantiaca. The sequence continues at coordinate 2,657,314 of NZ_CP081295.1, read as the reverse complement.
CCGGCGGGCAGGGCGCTCGCCAGATAGGCTTCGTGCGGGGCGATCCCCATGGCCGACAGCATGGCCTCGACAAACTTGCCTGGCGCGCCGGACAGGAGCGCCTCGCCATCGCCTTCCATCGGTTCGGGGATGAGGACCATGAGCTTCGCTCCCGCTACTCCGCGCGGCGGCAGGCGGCTTTCCGGACCTGCGCTGGCCAGCGAAGGCTCGACCAGCCACCACTCGCGAAATTTTTCGAGACTGTCGGGATAGGCCTCTCGCGCGCCCCCGATCCTGTCTGCCGGAGCCGTCGCCTCGAAGGCGCGCTGCAGCGGGGTCTGCCTGGGCTCTTCTGGCGGTTTCTTCGCCTTGGGCGACGCTACGGCCTGCTTTTCTTCGGGCTCTGCCAGCCAGCTGGTAGCCTCGTCGCGATAATCGTCCTCGACGCCCGCCTCGCGCCACCAGTCGAGCGCGGCTTCCAGCGCGTCAGCAGGCGATAATTCGCGGGTTTCCAGTGTGTCTGCGATCATTTTCCGTCCGCCCTAGGTCTTGACCTCAAACCGCCCAGCAATCAAGGCAATCCCAACGCTTAAGCGACGAAAAGAGAGAGATATGAGCGAACGCGAATCGATGCCCTGCGAGGTCGTCATCATCGGCGGCGGCCCGGCCGGCCTTTCGGCGGCCATCCGACTGAAGCAGATCAACGAGGACCTCGAGGTTGTCGTGCTGGAAAAGGGCAGCGAGATCGGCGCGCACATCCTCTCGGGCGCCGTGGTCGATCCCAAGGCCATGAACGAGCTCTTCCCCGACTGGCGGAACATGGATTGCCCGCTCGCCGAAACGCCGGTGACGGAGAACCACCACTGGGTGCTTTCCGAAGGCGGCAAGTCCGACTTGCCCGAATTCCTTCTGCCGCCCTTCATGAGCAATGACGGCAACTACACCGCCTCGCTCGGCAACACCTGCCGCTGGCTGGCCGAACAGGCCGAGGGGCTGGGTGTGATGGTCTTCCCCGGCTTCCCCGCCGCCGAAGTCCTCTTCGACGACAAGGGCGCGGTCGCCGGCGTGGTGACGCAGGACATGGGTATTGCTGAGGATGGCAGCCACAAGCCCGATTACCAGCCCGGCATGGAAATCCACGCGAAATACACGCTCTTCGCAGAAGGCGCGCGTGGCAATCTTACCAAGAAGATGAAGGCGAAATTCGACCTCGAGGCCGATTGCGAGCCGCAGGTCTATGGCCTTGGCGTGAAGGAGTTGTGGGATGTCGATCCTGAAGTCTACGAGCAGGGCAAGGTCATCCACACGCAGGGCTGGCCGCTCAGCGAGACCGGCACATGGGGAGGCGGCTTCATCTACCACCAGGCGAACGGACAGGTGGCCTTGGGCTTCGTGACCGCGCTCGATTACAAGAATCCCTACGTTTCGCCTTACCAGGAATTCCAGCGCTGGAAGCACCACCCCGAGGTGGCCGCCATCCTTAAAGGCGGTAAGCGCGTGGCCTATGGCGCGCGCGTCATCAACGAAGGTGGCTGGCAGTCCGTACCGAAGCTCGCTTTTCCTGGCGGTGCGCTGATCGGCTGTTCGGCCGGTTTCGTGAACGTGCCGCGCATCAAGGGCACGCACACGGCGATGAAGAGCGGCATGCTCGCCGCCGAAAGCATCGCGGCTGCCATCGCCGCGGGACATGAGCACACCGAACTGATGGATTACGACGCTGCCGTGCGCGACAGCTGGATCGCGACCGAATTGAAGAAGGTGAAGAACGCGCAGCCCGCCGTCGCCAAATATGGCGAGGACCTCGGCACCGTGCTCGCCGGCATCGACATGTGGATGCGCACGCTCAAGATCGGCCTGCCGATCACCATGAAGCACCACCGTGACCATGAGATGCTCGAACGCGCCGACCTCTTCGCGCCGGTGAAATACCCCAAGCCCGACGGCACGCTGAGCTTCGACCGCCTGACCAATGTCAGCTTCAGCTACACCAATCACGCCGAAGACCAGCCGGTCCACCTCAAGGTTTGCGACCGCGAATTGCAGCGGGAAAGCGAGCTGGAAGTCTACGGCGGCCCTTCGGCCCGCTATTGCCCGGCAGGCGTTTACGAGTGGATCATCGAGGAGGGCGCCGAGCCCAAGTTCCAGATCAACTCGCAGAACTGCGTGCATTGCAAGACCTGCGACATCAAGGACCCGAACCAGAACATCGAATGGACCACGCCCGAAGGCGGCGGCGGCCCGAACTACCCGAATATGTGAGGGTCAGTGAGCAAGGTTTCTAGAGTCGGCGGGCTGGATATTGCGCAACTGATTTCCGAACACATCGGCTCTTATGTCGATATGGATTTCATCCAGTTTGTCGCCGTTGAAGGTGACCTCATTGATCTGTGGTATATGAATAGCGGCGGTGAAGGTCCCACGTTTCATATTCAAATTGAGAGAGTTAACGAGCGATGGGAGCTTGAGCTGAAAGAGCTTCCTCCTGGGACGGAGCAAAATATTGAAGTGCCCTAATCCCGTGGTTGCTTTGTGACGATCACAGACGCCGCCTACGCCAAGATAAACCTCGCGCTGCATGTCCGCAGGCGGCGCGAGGATGGCTATCACGAGCTCGAAACCGTCTTCGCGTTCGTCAATGGCGGGGATCGCCTGACGGCGCATTCTGCTGAGCGGGACAGCCTCAACACTATCGGTGAATTCGGCGGTGCGCTGGACAATCCTTTCAATAACATCGTGATGCAGGCGCTTGGGGCTTTGCCTCGGCCCGACGGTCTGGAGGTCACTCTCGAGAAGAACCTCCCCGTCGCAGCGGGTCTTGGGGGCGGTTCGGCCGATGCGGGGGCCATTTTCCGGATGGTCGAGCAGTCGCATGGTCTGCCCGAAGACTGGCAGGCACGCGCAGCCAAGTTGGGCGCGGACGTCCCGGCCTGCGTCGAAAGCCGGACCTGTCTGGGGCGCGGCACAGGGACCGAACTTGAACCCGCCGATGAAGCGATGGCGAATACGCCCGTCCTGCTCGTCAATCCGCGCACGCCGCTTGCCACGGGGCCGGTCTTCAAGGCGTGGGACGGGATCGATCGCGGGCCGCTTCCCGATGGCGACACCCTCCGTATTGCGGTCGAAGGGCGCAACGATCTCGAAGCGCCCGCCATCTCGCTTTGCCCCCCGATTGCAGGCGTGCTCGCCGCCTTGCGCGGAACTTCGCCGTTTCTCGCCCGTATGTCCGGTTCGGGCGCGACCTGTTTCGCGCTCTACGACAGCAATTTCGCGCGCGACGAAGCCGCCGCGCGCCTCGCCGCCGACCATCCGGACTGGTGGCAGATGAAGGGTAATCTTCGATGATGATCGACAATCTGCCGTATCGCCAGGTCGGTGCGGAGGATGTGCGGCCCGGCGGGCTGATGTGCGTGGCCGATCACGCGTCGAATTTCGTGCCCGAAGGCATCGAACTCGGCATCGATCCCAAGCTGATGAACGAGCATATTGCGCTCGATATCGGGGTGGAGGGCATCGCCGACCGCCTCTCGCGCCGCCACAATATGCCGGCCCATATCGCCTGCGTCAGCCGCCTTGTCTGCGACTTCCATCGCCGCGAGGACGAAGCCGCCGTGGTACCGACCGAGAGCGACGGAAAACTCATTCCCGGCAACATCGGCGCCAATGTCGAGGCGCGGCTAGCCAATTATCATCGGCCCTATCACGAGGCGCTCGGCAAGATGATCGCGCAGGTCAAACCGCGCATGCTGGTCGCGCTGCACAGCTTCACCCCGAGCCTGGAAACCAGCGACGATGAGCGCCCTTGGGAAGTCTCGCTGCTCTACAATCAGGACGATCGCGCCGCGCGTCACGCCATCCGCCTCTTCGCCGAGCAGGGCCTGACCGTGGGCGACAACCAGCCTTATTCGGGAAAGCAGTTGAACGCGACGATGGATCGCCACGCGGAAGCCAACGGTATCCCCTATTGCACCGTGGAAATCCGGCAGGACCAGATTACGACCGAGGCAGGCCAGTCGCGCTGGGCGATGATGCTGGCCGATGTCATGGGGCGCGTCGCGCTCGAAGTCTAAAGCGGATCTTGGGGCCGCTGCGGTAATTCTCGCACAATCGGCTCCGAACCTCTGCTAGAACCGGCTCTCCCGTTTCGAGAGACCAGTCATGCCCCATTACCGCTCCCGCACCACCACTCACGGCCGCAACATGGCGGGCGCGCGCGGCCTGTGGCGCGCGACGGGCATGAAGGACGAGGATTTCGGCAAGCCGATCATTGCCGTCGTCAACAGCTTCACCCAGTTCGTGCCGGGTCATGTGCACCTCAAGGACCTCGGCCAGCTGGTCGCGCGCGAGATCGAGAAGGCGGGCGGAGTCGCCAAGGAATTCAACACCATCGCGGTGGATGACGGCATCGCCATGGGCCACGACGGCATGCTCTATTCGCTGCCCAGCCGCGATCTCATCGCCGACAGCGTGGAGTATATGGTCAACGCCCACTGCGCCGATGCGATGGTGTGCATCTCCAATTGCGACAAGATCACGCCCGGCATGCTCATGGCGGCCATGCGGCTCAACATTCCGGCGGTTTTCGTATCGGGCGGCCCGATGGAAGCGGGTAAGGTCGTGGTGAAGGGCAAGGAGGTCGCGCTCGACCTCGTCGATGCCATGGTGGCCGCTGCGGACGAGAGCTACTCCGATGAGGAAGTTACCGCCATCGAGCGTTCGGCCTGCCCGACCTGCGGCAGCTGCTCGGGAATGTTCACCGCCAACTCGATGAACTGCCTCACCGAGGCGCTGGGCCTATCGCTGCCGGGCAATGGATCGACACTGGCCACCCATGCCGACCGGCAGGGCCTGTTCGAGCGCGCGGGCCGGCTCTCGGTCACACTGGCACGCCGCTATTACGAGGAAGACGACGAAAGCGTCCTCCCCCGGTCCATCGCCAGTTTCGAGGCGTTCGAGAACGCGATGAGCCTCGATATCGCCATGGGTGGTTCGACCAACACCGTGCTCCACCTGCTTGCCGCCGCACAAGAAGCGGGCGTCGATTTCACCATGGCCGACATCGACCGGCTGAGCCGGAAAGTGCCGTGCCTCTCCAAGGTCGCGCCGGCCAAAAGCGACGTGCACATGGAAGACGTTCACCGCGCCGGCGGCATCATGGCGATCCTCGGCGAGCTGGAAAAGGCGGGCCTCCTCCACACCGCGTTGCCGACCGTGCACAGCCCGACCATGGGCGACGCGCTCGACGATTGGGACATCGGGCGCACGCAGAACAACAAGGTCCGCGAATTCTACGCGGCGGCGCCAGGAGGCGTGCCTACGCAGACGGCGTTCAGCCAGTCCGCACGTTGGGAAAGCCTCGACACCGACCGCGAAAGCGGGGTCATCCGCAGCGCCGAACACGCTTTCAGCAAGGATGGCGGGCTCGCTGTCCTCTACGGCAACATCGCGCGTGACGGCTGTATCGTGAAGACCGCCGGTGTGGACGAGAGCATCCTGACCTTCTCCGGCCCGGCCAAGGTCTATGAGAGCCAGGACGACGCCGTGACCGCTATACTCACCGAACAGGTCGTGGAAGGCGATGTGGTGGTCATCCGCTACGAAGGGCCGCGCGGCGGGCCGGGGATGCAGGAAATGCTCTACCCGACCAGCTATCTCAAATCGAAGGGTCTGGGCGCGGCCTGCGCCCTGCTTACCGACGGGCGCTTTTCCGGCGGCACGTCCGGCCTCTCGATCGGACACGTCTCACCGGAAGCGGCCGAGGGTGGGGAGATCGGACTGGTGGAAGAGGGCGACCTCATCGAAATCTCTATTCCCGACCGCACCATCAATCTGGCTGTGTCCGACGAAGTGCTCGCCGAGCGGCGCGCTCCGCGAGAGGAGCAGGGCTGGGCACCGGCCAAGACGCGCCGACGCAAGGTGAGCCAGGCTCTGGAAGCCTACGCCGCGATGACGACCTCTGCCGCGCGCGGGGCGATCCGCGATGTTTCGCAGCTGAAGCGCCGCTAGAGCTTGCCCCGCGCGGCATTGCGTGGCAGCCGCCGCGCATGTCTCCGACCGCTGTCCTCACTGTCGACCAGATGCGCGCTGCCGAGCAGGCTGCGATGTCTGCCGGAACCTCCGAGTGGGAGCTGATGCAGCGGGCCGGCGAGGGTGCCGCCCAGTGGATCGCGCGCATGGCGGGTGGGCGCGACGTCTGCGTCCTCTGCGGCCCCGGCAATAACGGCGGAGATGGCTATGTCATTGCGGAGAGCCTGAGGCGCCGAGGGAACACGGTGCATGTCGTCGCTCCCAAGGAACCGGGCACGGAAACCGCACGGACCGCCCGGGCTGCTTACAAAGGTGAAGTCTCGACCGAGGGCCTTCCGCGCAATCAGGTCTATGTCGACTGCCTCTTCGGTTACGGCCTCGCTCGCGAGGTGACCGGCGAGTTTGCGCAGCTTCTGGAGAACCTTCGGGACGCGACCGGCTACAAGGTTGCCATCGATGTTCCGAGCAGCGTCGCGAGCGACACGGGCGAGCGGCTCGGTCCCCCAGTCGAGTACGATCTGACACTGGCTCTGGGAGGCTGGAAGAGGGCGCACTTCACCATGCCGGTGATGGCCACCATGGGTGTGAAGCGCGTGGTCGACATCGGACTGGACCTTCCCGCCGATGTTCCGCGCCTGAGTGATGCGCCACGCATCTCGGCTCCGGCTGCGGATGCGCATAAGTATCGCCGCGGTCTCCTCGCCATCGTCGCTGGCGAAATGCCCGGCGCGCCGCTCCTCGCCGCAGAGTCTGCGATGCGCAGCGGGGCAGGGTATGTGAAGCTGCTGAGCGATCATTCGCATCCCGACGCGCCAGCCGAACTTGTCATCGAGAGTGCCGCGACGAGAAAAACACTTTCCGACGAGCGCCTGTCGGCCATCCTCGTCGGGCCTGGGCTTGGGCGGAAGAACAAAGCGCGCGATGCGCTCGGGTCCGCGCTTGAGGCTGGGCGGCCCACGATTCTCGACGCCGACGCGCTTCATCTCCTCGATCCTGCGATGACCGCGGGATGCAACACGGCCAAGATCGGCCTCACCCCGCATGAAGGCGAACTCGCCAAGCTGTGCGAGGCCTTCGGGATCGACGCTTCCAGCAAATTCGATCGAGCCGAGGCCCTCCACGCGGAGACGGGTATGACTGTGCTGGCAAAGGGGCCCGACACCATACTCGCGGGACCCGAAGGAGTGCTCTTCTTCGAACGCGGATCCAGCTGGCTTTCCGTTGCCGGCACGGGCGATGTCTTTGCGGGCATCGCTGCCGCGCGCCTCGCCGTGCGGGGCGAAGTGCAGCAGGCGCTCGAAGAGGCCGTGTGGATCCATCATGAAGCAGCGCGGCTCGCCGGTCCTGCCTTCACCGCCGGAACGCTGGCCCGAAGCGTCAACAACGCCTTGTGGAGCTTTCTGTGAGCAAAGAGACCATCCTGCGGATTGCCGCCAAGGGCGATGGCGTCACCGAAAGTGGCCGCCATGTGTCCGGAGCCGTTACGGGAGACACGGTCCGCGACGACGGCACGATCATCCCCGGTCCGCACCACGTCGAAGCGCCCTGTCGCCACTTCGGAACCTGCGGCGGGTGCCAGCTGCAGCAGGCCGACGAAACGGCGCTGCGCCAGTTCGTGACCGAGCGCGTGGCTTTCGCCGCCGAAGCTCAGGAGCTGGAGCTGGGCGAACTCCTCCCCACGCATCTTTCCCCTCCGCGCACGCGGCGCCGCGCCACGCTCCACGCGTTGAAGGCCGGCAAGGGCGCGGTCATCGGCTTTCGGGAAGCGCGCAGCAACCGCGTGGTCGATATGCGCGAATGCCATATCCTCGCGCCCGAACTCTTTGCATTGGTCGCGCCCTTGCGGGGTCTCATTGCCAACCATTCGGGCAGGCAACCCATCGACATCTCGCTGACGCTGGCGGACCAGGGCGTGGATTGCCAGTTGAAGGGCTTCACTGCCGAAGGGCTAGCCGCCACCGAAGCGCTGCTCGATTTCGCGCGCGACCGTGGGCTTGCCCGTCTTGCGCTCGATCAAGGCTATGGCGCGGAAACCTTGTGGGAGCCCGAGCCGGTCACGATCACCCTCGGATCTATCCCCGTGGGCCTACCGCAGAACTCGTTCCTGCAACCTACGCGCGATGGGGAGCAGGTGCTGGTGTCCGATACGGGAGAGTTCCTCGGTGAGGCGCGGACTGTGGCCGATCTGTTCGCAGGCCTCGGGACCTTTGCCTTCGCGCTTGCCGACCCTGCCAAGGTGCTTGCGGTAGAGGCGGCGCGCGATGCGCATCTCGCCTGCAAGGCCGCGGCCAATATGCGCGGCGTTCCGGTCCATGCAATGCACCGCGACCTGTTCCGCAATCCGCTGACGGCGGACGAAGTCTCGCGTTTCGGTGCGATTGTGCTCGATCCCCCTCGCGCCGGAGCACGCGAACAGGTGGCACAAATCGCCCAGAGTACGGTCTCCCGCGTCGCCTATGTCAGCTGCAATCCGTCGAGCTGGGCGCGCGACGCGAAGACTTTGGTGGATGCAGGGTTCCGACTGGAGAAGCTGCGGCCGGTGGGACAGTTCCGCTGGTCCACCCACGTCGAGCTGACCAGCTATTTCACACGCTAGGTTTCAGGCTTCGACGCATTTGGCTTCGGCGAAGGCCAGCAGCCCGCCATAGGTTTCGAGCATTTCGCCATCGACGTCCTCGTCCTCGATCACGATGCCGAGGCGGTCTTCCATCTCGGTAAAGAGCGTGGCGACGGCCATGCTGTCGAGTTCGGGAAGATGGCCGAAAAGGCCGGTTTCCGCGTCGAATTCCTCCACCCGTTCCGCGTCCAGCGAAAGCACGTCGACAAGGATCGCACGCAGGCGCTCGTCGATCGCGCTGCGGCTTGGGCCGGTGGGTTCGGCGGTGACGGTCTCGCAGGTCATGCTGATGGCTGTTTTCCCGTAGCTCAAAGGCGGGCCTGCCCTTAGCGGCGCATGGGAGGGCGTGCAAGGCGGCAGGGCGAAGCGCCTCTTGCGCTGGATGCGCGATAAAGGGATAGCGGGCGATAATGGCCGCATCCAATCACCCCGCGCACGATCCCGTTCCGCGTCCGCTCGACCATCTTGCCGAGCGTGGGACGCGCGATGCGCCCGCCCTGGTCTTGAGAGACCGGATCCTGACGCATCGCGATCTTGCCGCGCGCGTGGCGCTGCTTGCCGGATGGCTGGCGAACCGTTGGAGCGCCGGGGACCGGATCGCGAGCTGGGCGGCGAAGGGAGAACTGACCTGCCTCCTCCCGCTGGCGGCCGCGCGGGCAGGGATGGTCCATGTTCCGATCAATCCCCTGCTGAAACGCGCGCAGGTCGCGCACATCCTGTCGGACAGCGGGGCAAGTGCGCTCCTTGCGACAGCTTCGCGTCTCAAGTCGCTGGAAGAACAGGATATTCCTGCAGGATGTGTTGCAATGTCCGAAGAGGACGCGTGGCAGGAGGCAGAACGCGTTGACGCCATGCTTCCGCCCTCCGAACGCGACCCCGGGGAGCTTGCCGCGATCCTCTACACTAGCGGGTCGACCGGCAAGCCCAAGGGTGTGATGCTGAGCCATGCCAACATGTGGCTTGGCGCGGTTTCGGTGGCGCACTACCTCGAGCTGGCAGATGACGACGTGACGCTCGCGGTCTTGCCGCTCAGTTTCGATTACGGCCAAAGCCAGCTGCTTTCGACTTGGTACGCAGGCGGGAGCGTGGTGCCGCTGGACTATCTCTTCCCGCGCGACGTTGCGAAAGCCTGCGCCAAGCAAAGTGTGACCACGCTGGCAGCGGTCCCGCCGCTCTGGGTGCAGCTGGGCGACGTAGAATGGCCGGAAGAGGCGGTGACGTCGTTGCGGCGCGTGACCAATAGCGGCGGCGCGCTGACCTCGGAGATCATTTCAGGTTTGCAGGTTAAGTTGCCGAATACGAAGATATTTCCCATGTACGGCCTGACCGAGGCTTTCCGGTCGACCTATCTTGATCCCGCCCTCGTGGCGGAGCATCCCACTTCGATGGGTCGAGCTATTCCCTTCGCCGAAATCCTCGTGATCGATGACGAAGGCAATGTGTGTGAAGCCGCAGAAGAGGGCGAATTGGTCCACTGCGGACCGCTTGTCGCACAAGGGTACTGGAACGACCCAGAACGGACCACAGAGCGCTTCAAGCCCGCGCCCGCCGCCTCAACCTATGGCGGTACGGCGGTGTGGTCCGGCGACCGGGTGAAACGCGACGCGAACGGCCTGCTCTATTTCGTCGGCCGCCGCGATGCGATGATCAAGTCTTCGGGCAATCGCATCAGCCCGCAGGAAATCGAAAGCGCCGCGCTGGCCACGGGCCTGGTGGCCGAAGCCGTCGCGTTGGGTGTGCCCGACACGCGGTTGGGCCATGCGATCCACCTCGTCGTGCGCGGCGATGAGGGCGCGGGGGCCGACCGGCTCGCCCGCCAACTTGCAAAGGACCTTCCCAATTTCATGCAACCCCAGGTGATCCACTGGCGCGAGGCGATGCCGCTCAACCCCAATGGCAAGATCGACCGCACGGCGCTCGCGGCGGAGATCGGCGCGTGAAGCCATTGGGCCCCATTCCCGCCGGTTTCGAAGTGATCGACGGCGAACTGGCGATTTCGGGCCGTAAGGCGAGCGATCTTGCCGCTGAAGCCGGGCGCACTCCGCTGTTCGTTTATTCGCGGGCGATGATCGAAGAGCGTGTTGCACGTCTGCGGGCTGCCATGCCCGACCGCTTGCGGATCAATTACGCAATCAAAGCGAACAGCTACGCGCCGCTGCTCGACCAACTGGCCGGGCTGGTGGACGGGCTGGACATCGCCTCTGGCGGGGAACTCGCCATGGTCGAGGCGGCGGGTGTCGCGGGCGAGCGGGTCAGTTTCGCCGGTCCTGGCAAGCGCGACGCGGAACTCGAAGCGGCAATCCGCGCGGGCGTGACGCTCAATCTCGAAGGCGAGAACGAGGCCCGCCGTGCGCTCGCGATTGGGGAAAAGCTGGGCGTCACGCCGCGCCTCGCCATCCGCGTGAACCCCGATTTTGAGCTCAAGGGATCGGGCATGAAGATGGGCGGGGGTGCCAAGCCCTTTGGCGTCGATGCCGAGCGGGTGCCTGCGCTGGCCAAGGAAATCATCGGTGCAGGCTGCGAGTTTCGCGGGCTCCATATCTTTACCGGCAGCCAGGCGCTGGACGCCGACGCGGTGATCGAAACGCAGGCAAACACGCTCGATCTCGCACACCGGATTGCCAGCGAGGCGGGTCTGGACCTGCCCAAGCTCAACATGGGCGGCGGCTACGGCATTCCCTACTTCAACGGCGATACCCCGCTCGACATCGAGCGGGTCGGCGCGGCGCTGGAGGAACGGTTCGCAAACCTTCCCGACACCCTCGTGGGCGCTGAACTCTTCATCGAACTCGGCCGTTACATCGTGGGCGAGGCAGGCGTTTATCTCACCCGCATCCTCGACCGGAAGGAAAGCCACGGCGAGACCTATCTTGTGACCGATGGCGGTCTCCACCACCAGCTCGCGGCCTCGGGCAATTTCGGCACGGTCGTGCGGCGCAATTACCCCCTCGCCATCGCCTCGCATTTCGGTGCCGAGCCGACCGAGGTCGCCAATGTCGTCGGCTGCCTCTGCACTCCGCTCGACAGGTTGGCCGACAAGGCGCATCTCCCGCACGCCGAGGTGGGCGATCTGGTCGCCGTGTTCTGCGCCGGCGCCTATGGGGCCAGCGCCTCGCCCAGCGCCTTCCTCGGACAGGGGCCGGCGGAAGAAATGCTGGTTTGAGGCACCTATCAACCATTTAACCATATTTACCCTGTAGGGATCGCGCGCATACGAAGGTTTGGTCGAAGGCAGTCGATGTACGAGGATTTCTACGGATTTAGCGAGCGGCCCTTCCAGCTGACGCCGGATCCCTCGTTCTATTTCGAGAGCGTCACGCACAAGAAGGCGCTGAGCTATCTCAGCTTCGGCCTCCAGCAGGGCGAAGGCTTCATCGTCATCACCGGCGAGGTGGGGGCGGGCAAGTCCACGCTGGTGGGCCATCTGCGCAACCGGCTCGACTGGAACAGCGTGACCGTGGGCGAGGTCGTCACCAGCGCGCTCGGCAGCGAGGAAATGATTGCCATGGCCGCGCACAGCTTCGGCCTGGAGGTCGATCACGCGGACAAGGCCGGGGCGCTTTCGAAGATCGAACACTTCCTGCAGGACGAAGCACGCGCGGGGCGCAAGGTGCTGCTCGTGGTGGACGAGGCGCAGAACCTCACCGTCGGCGCGCTCGAAGAACTGCGGATGCTGTCGAATTTCCATCTGGGCGCGCAACCGCTGTTGCAGATGCTCCTGCTCGGCCAGCCGGAATTCAAGCAGCTGCTGTCCGAGTGGGACCAGCTCGAACAATTGCGCCAGCGCGTGATCGCGGCGCACCATCTCGATGCGATGCAGCCGGAGGAAATCGAGCCCTATGTGATGCACCGGCTCGAGCATGTCGGTTACAAGCTCCGGCCCCGCTTCGAAGAAGCGATCTGGCAGCGCATCCAGCGTGAAAGCCGCGGTATTCCGCGCCTCGTCAACCGCATCATGTCCCGCGTCCTGATGAAGGGCGCGGTGGAAGAGCGCGAAGTGATCGACGACGCTTTCGTTGCGGCGGTCATCGACGAGATCAACGGCAAGGCGCCCGAGGAGGCCCCGATGAGCGAATACACGCCCCAGTCCGAAAAGTCCGGCCTCCAGCCCATGCCGTCGGCCCCGGTCGAGGACGATCCGGCTCCCGAAGTGGAAGACTATCAGGAGTGGGACGATGCGCCGGAGCAGGGCGAGGGCAGTGCGCTGCTCGACGCGCAGATTTCGGCCATCGAGGAAGCCTTCGCCCAGCGCGACAAGGTCATCGCCTCGCTACGCCGGGAAGTTGCACAGCTTCGCGATGCTTCGCCTGCCGAGGCTTCCGATACCAGTCACGACGCGCGTCTTGCGGCGATCGAAACCCGGCTCGACGAGCAGGAGCGCTCGCTGCGCCACGTGCTGACGATGATGATCGACTATTTTGAAAGCAGCGCGACGCGCAACGCCGCCTGACGTTTCTCAGGCGAGGCCGTGGCCGCGCGCCATGTAGTCGGCGCTCTGCATTTCCTTGAGCCGGCTGACGGTGCGCTCGAATTCGAACGCGCCATCGCCAGATTTGTAGAGGTCTTCCGGCTCGGCGGCCGCGGTTGCGAAGAGCTTCACGTTGTTTTCGTAAAGCGCGTCGACCAGCTTGGTGAAGCGTATCGCCTCGTTGCGGTTTTCCGGCGAGAGGCGGGGGATGCCGACCACGATCACCGTGTGATAGGCGTGGGCGAGGGCGAGATAATCCGCCGCGCCGCGGTTTTCGCCGCAAAGACGCTTGAAGCTGAAGACGCCGACACCCTTTAGGCTCTTGGGGACGTGGAGCGTCCGTCCGCCGCCGAGATCGATTTCGCCGCTGGGGACGTGCTCGGCGTCTTCGGGCCTGTAGTCGGTCAGCCGGAAGAAAGCCTCGCGCACCTGCGCGGTGGCCGGATCGCCCAGCGGCGTGTGCCAGGTGTCGAGATCGCCCAGACGGTCGAGCCGGTAATCGGTCGGCCCGTTCAGCGGCATCACGTCGAGTTCGGCCTGGATGAGGTCGATGAACGGCAGGAAGAGCGAGCGGTTGAGGCCATCCTTGTAAAGATCGGACGGCGGCCGGTTGCTGGTAGTCACCACGCTTACACCTTCGTCGCAGATCAGCGCGGTGAACAGGCGCGCCATTATCGCGGCATCGGCGGTGTTATTGACCACCATTTCGTCGAAGGCGAGGCAGCGGACATCGTTTGCAAGCCGCGCAGCGACGGGAGCGATCGGGTCACCCGCCTCCTTCTTGCGCTCTTCGCGGATCAGGCGGTCGACCTCCAGCATGAACTCGTGAAAGTGGGCGCGGCGCTTCTCGGCGATGGCCAGCGTTTCCACGAAGAGATCCATCAGCATCGATTTCCCCCGCCCGACGCCGCCCCACATATAGACACCTTGCGGACGGGTTTTCTTGGGCCGGAACAGCTGGCTAAGGATGCCGCCGGAGGTCTCCGCCTCCAGGTCCTTCTGCAGCTTGTCGAGCCGTTCGGCGGCGCGGCGCTGGTCGGGATCGGCACGAAGCTCGCCGGCGGCGACAAGCTTCTCGTAGCGCGCGAGCATGCCGGTCATTTGGGACGCATCTTCTTCACGATGCCGGAGAAGGAGGCGACCACGTGATCGTCCTGCTCGACCCTGCCGCGCACGAACACGAGGCCGCCGGTTTCCTTCACGATCTCTGTCACCGCGTCGAGCGGGCGGTCGGGCTTGCCGCCGCCGGTGAACTGGGTCGAAAGTTCGAGCGTCACCGAAGGGCCGGCGTTGCCGCTGCCCAGCGTGTGCATGGTGGTGAAGAGCGAAATGTCGATCAGCGACAGCGTCACCGCGCCGTGGATGATACCTTGCAGATTCTCGTGGCGGCGCTCGGGAAACATGCGCAGGCGCGCGTGTTCGCCGTCAGGATCGAGGCGGGTGATGAGCTTGCCCATTACCGCGCCGTTGAACAGCGTTTCGTCCTTGAGGTTCCAGTGCCGCCAGCCCGGATTTTCCGGGTCGGGTCCGTGCTCGAATACGTCTTCGCTTAAAGCCACGAATCAGATGGCGCGTTCGGCCATCATCTTCTTGGTTTCGGCGATCGCCTTGGCGGGGCTCAGGCCCTTGGGGCAGACGTTCGCGCAGTTCATGATCGTGTGGCAGCGATAGAGGCGGAAGGGGTCTTCCAGCTGGTCGAGCCGCTCACCGGTCATCTCGTCGCGGCTGTCGGCGAGCCAGCGATAGGCCTGCAGCAGGATCGCGGGGCCGAGGAACTTGTCGCTGTTCCACCAATAACTCGGGCACGAGGTCGAGCAGCAGGCGCACAGAATGCATTCGTAAAGACCGTCCAGCTTCTCGCGCTGTTCGGGCGACTGGAGGCGTTCCTTGCCGCTGGGCGTGGTAGACACGGTCTGCAGCCACGGACGGATGCTGGCGTATTGCGCGTAGAAGTGCGTGAAATCGGGAACGAGGTCCTTGATCACTTCCATATGGGGCAGAGGGGTGATGCGGATCTCGCCCTTCAGATCGTCGATCGCGGTGGTGCAGGCGAGACCGTTCTTGCCGTTCATATTCATCGAGCACGAACCGCAGATGCCTTCGCGGCACGAGCGGCGGAAGGTCAGCGTCGGGTCGACCTCGTTCTTGATCTTGAACAGCGCGTCGAGGACCATCGGGCCGCATTCGTCGAGGTCGATCTCGAACGTGTCGTAACGCGGGTTTTCGCCGGTGTCGGGATCATAGCGGTAGATCTTGAACTTCTTCACACGCGCGGCGCCCTCGGCCTTGTGCACGCGGGACTTGCCGGTGATCTTCGAATTCTTCGGAAGGGTGAAGGTCGCCATGTGTAATCGATCCTGACTGCGGTTGCGCCCTCTCTAGCTGTTGCACGGCTTGGCGCAAGGGGGTGGAAGGCGCGAATTACGCATCGCTTGATGCATGTAAGCGAAGCTGCCAGTCAGCGGCGCGATGAAAGTGGCGATTTACGATCTCGACAAGACGCTGGTGCGGCGCGCGACCTTCACGCCGTTCCTAGCCTTCGCTGCGCGCCGGATTGCGCCCTGGCGGCTTGTCATGCTGCCGGTCTGGGTGCTGATGATGGTGGGGTATCGCCTCGGCCTTTACGACCGCACCACGCTCAAGACGCGCGGGATGAATCTGATGCTGGGGCGTCCCGATCTCGCCCGGTTGGAAGCTGTGGGGGAGGCGTTTGCCGAACACCACCTCGAACGAGCGGGCTGGATCGGTAAGGTCGTGGCGATGGTCGAACAGGACCGTGCAGAGGGATCCGCGCTGGTGGTGGCCACGGCAGCCTTCGAATTCTACGCACGCGCCTTTGCCCGGCGGCTCGGCATTGAGGATGTTATCGCCACGCGCTGGGACGGCAGCGGCATCCCGGGCGGCAATTGCTACGGCGAGGAAAAACGCAGGCGTGTGGCCGAGTGGCTGGAAGGGCAAGGCGAGGTGTCCTCGGTCCGCTTCGTCAGCGACAGCTTTGCCGATGCCCCCTCGCTTGAACAGGCGGATGATGCGGTGTTCGTCACCGCAAACCCGCGCAAGAAGGCGCGTGCCGAGGCGCGCGGATGGCGGGTCATCGAAGGTCTTTAACCGCGCGCGAGTTGCCGCAGACGCTCGACGATTTCGGCGGCGACCCTCTTGAATCGATCCTGCGGATAGAGTTCGAGCACCCGCTGGCGCGCGGCCTCTCCCATGGCGGCGAGGTCCTGCGGGTTAGCCAGCAGTTCGCCCAGCGCCTCGGCGAGCGCCCCGGCGTCTTCGGCAGGCACGACACGGCCCATCGCCTCGCTGTCGACCGTGTGTGGCATTTCACCGACATCGGACACCACCACGGGCAGTCCTGCCGCCATCGCTTCGTGCATGGCGATGCAGAAGCCTTCGCGGCGCGAGGGCTGGAGGTAGAGGTGGAGTCCGGCGAGGAACTCGCCAGGCCGGTCGACGAAGCCAGCGAAGGCGACATTTTCCAGTCCAAGCTTTTCGGCCTGTTCCCTCAGGGCTTCGCCTTCCGGCCCCTGTCCCCCGATGATCAACTCGAAGTCGGGGAGGTCCCGTCCGCGCAGCATCGCCAGCGCTTCGAGGAGGACATCGTAAGCCTTGCTAACATGAAGCCGCCCCAGCGCGCCAATCCTCACGGTTTCGCCATCGCTCCAGCGAGCAGGCGTGAGAGCGTCCGGTTCGGCGGCGAAAATCGGCCAGGTCACGACCTTTTCCGGCGCCAGCCTCAACCGCTCGCGGGTCAACTGCGCGACTTCGGTGCTGTCGGCGATCCAGAAGTCGCTCGCCTTGCGCCGCCAGCGCAGCAGCCGCTCGTTCCAGGGTTTGAGAAAGGCGCTGTGTTGCCAGCTGGCGACGGGCACGCGAAGTTCGCGGCCGACCTTCTGCCCAAGCAGCGTGGCCCGTGTAAGCGATGTCCAGATTGCATCGGGGACAAATTCTTTCAACTCTCTTCGCAACCAGCGCATCGCGCCGAGATGATCGGAAAGCGAGCCATCGAAAACGCGCGGCTCTATCCCAGCCTCGGCCAAACGCGGGATGGCCTTTCCGTCTTTCCGCGCCAATGCGAATAGCCGGACTTCCGCCCCGTTCGCCTCGATGCTGCGGATGATGGCGGGGAGGGGAGACTGCGCCCCGCCGCCCTCCATCGAGTTGATGACATAGGCGATGCGCGAGGGGGCGTCACTCATTGGCCGGCGGTCTCGCTGACGCCGAGAAGTTCGGCAATCGCTTCGGCCGCGCGCTGCGAGGCAGGCTTGTCCTGAAGGTCGAACGTGTAGTCGACGAGCTCCTGCTGCGCCTCGCGATACTGTGCGCCGATGGCTTCGAAATCCTCCAGCTTCGCGGTCAGCTCTTCCACCGAGGAGCACACCGGACCGCTCTTCCAGAAGTGGTGCCATTCGTCGTCGCTTGCGCGGCCCTTGTCGCGGCAATCGAGGAAGTAGGCGGGGCGGGGCCTCACAAGGAACTCGTACACCTGGCTCGACACGTCGCCGATATAGGCGTCGGCAGACAGCGTATAGGCCATGTCGAACAGGTGCGGGCCGTCGACATCGACCAGCACGTTTTCGGCAGCCAGCGCCTCCTCGGGCACGTCGGGCCGTCGGCGCGCGAGTTTGTATTCGGGCGAGATATGCGTTTCCTTGCGGAACAGCATTACATGAGGCGCGAAAATCAGGTTGAACTTCTGTCCCTCCGGCGAGGCGAACCAGCGCAGGAGCTCGGGCCCTGCATCGTACCAGCTGGAAAGATGCGGGTCGAAATGGGGATTGTAAAGGAAGGTCGGGCGGCCGTTGCCGAAGAAATCGGGCTTGGCGTCGAGGTCGACCGTCTCGAACTTGGGGTATCCGATCACGACGACCTTTTCGCGTTCGACCCCGTGCGCGACCAGCTGGTCCACCACCTTTTGTCCGGCCACGAAGGCGCGGTCGAATTTGCGATAGTCGGGATGGTAGGCGACGCTGCGATCGCCCGCGCCATGGGGAACCTTCGCGTAGAGCGGGGTCTTGTCCGCGGGCAGGTGCTTCTTGGTGCGCAGGCAGGTGCGCTCCGTCGACACCACGAGGTCGGCCTGTTCGAACAGATCGAGGTTCAGTCGCAGGCGCAGGAGGCGCGAGGCGGGCAGGATGCGGTCGGCCAGCTTCGCTACCACGCGCGCCCAGGCGGGAAGGTCGAGCCGGACCCATCCGAGCCTCGCCGCATCGTCCTCGCTCAGGATTGCGCGCACCTGTGCCTCGATCCGGTCGGTCGCATAGGCCAGCTGGCATTCGATTTGCGGGAAAGCGCGCGCGGTCGCGGCAGCGATCCCTGCAAGATGGGCGACCTGGTGCGGGGCATCGTGGTTGAAGAGGAAGAGGACGCGGGCCATCGCGCGCCGATATGTCAGCGGCGCGCGGATTGCAAAGCGGCTGTCAGTGCATCACCGCATCGCCCTGTTTTCGGGGCAAGGGCACTGCCGCGCCATTGATCGCCGGCCTGCACTCGTCCAAAGGGCGCGGATGGAAGGCTCAGAGACCGCGAAGACACGTCGTTCCGGCTTCGCGAACATCCTGAAAAACCTCGCCTGGCTGCTTGGCGGCAAGGGGTTTGCTGCCGTCTGCAGCCTGGCCTATCTCGCCATCCTCGCGCGCTCATTGGAGCTGAAGGATTTCGGCCACTTTTCGCTGATTTTCGCGACAGGACAGCTGCTCTGCGCGCTGGCGACATTCGAGACCTGGCAGACCATGGTCCGCTTCGGCGCCGAGCCGGTGCAACGCAAGGACTGGAAACGGTTTGGCGAGCTGGGCTGGCTGTGCGGCAGCATCGACGTGATGGGTGCCATCGTGGGCTGTATCCTTGCAGGCGTGATCTACTACGGTTTCGGCAGCCTGCTCGACCTCAACCCCGAATATGTCGACATGGCCTTCGCCTTCAATTGCGCCATGCTGTGGTCGCGCATGACGACACCGACCGGCATTGTGCGCGTGCTCGATCGCTTCGATGTGGGCACCTATGTCGAGGCGGTCATGCCCGCCGGGCGCTTGCTTGCGAGCTTGGTGATCGTCCTTGTGGGCGCGACGGTAGGGCGGTTCCTCTTCGCCTGGGCCTTTTTCGACCTCTTGGTTGGGGCACTTTACTGGATCATGGCCAGAAGGCTCGCGCCCGAGGCCCTGCGCTGGTCGAATTTCCGCAATCCGTTCAAAGCCCTGCGTGAAGAGCGGGCGCTGCGACGGTTCTTCGGCATTACCTACGGTTCCTCCTCGCTCGATGCGCTGACGCGGCAAGGCCCGCTGCTTGCGGTCGGCTATTTCCTCGGCACCAGCGCGGCGGGGCTCTACCGGCTTGCCGACCAGCTGGCGCTGGGTGTGGCGCGCGTGGCCAACATGATCACTCGCGCAGCGCTGCCGGAGTTCGTAATGGCGCGCACCAGCGTCGAGATCGGAGAGTTCCGCAAGCTCGTGCGGCAGGTGACCATACTGGCGAGCCTCGGTGGCGTTCTCGTCGCCGTTCTCGCGCTGACGCTTGGCGACTGGATCATGCTGCTGATGGGTGGCGAGGAATTCCTGAAAGCCGCCGATATTCTTGTGCCCGTGGCCATCGGAGCCTCGCTCGGGCTGGCGGGTGTGGCGTTCGAGCCGCTGCTCTTCTCGACCGGGCACGCGCAATATCCCTTTATCATCCGGGCCGTGGGCGCCGTCGCGCTGGGGACCGCTATCCTGTTGTTTCATGAGGCCGGCCCCGTCGCGATCGGGTGGATGGTCGCTGTGTGGGCGGCGGCGGTGTCGCTTGCCATGGGGATCACCGTGAGGCTGGTGCTCCAGTCCATGGCCGCAGCAAAGCAAGCGAAGTGAGTGGACCGGCCGCCCTAGTCCTGGCCGGAACGCGGCCCGGTGGCGATCCCTTCGCCAACGAACTGGCACTGCCGCACAAGGCGCTCATCGAGCTGGAGGGCGAGACCCTGCTGGCGCGCGTGGTCGGGGCGCTGCACGCGGCGGGGATCGAGCGTGTGCTGGTCAGTTGTGCGTCCGGTCCGGTGGCCGATCTTGCATGCAAATTGGGCGCGGAAGTCATCCCGGCAGAGGCCGGACCGAGCGCCAGCGTCGCCGCAGGCTTCGATCGCGCAGGCGCGCCCCTGCTGGTGACGACCAGCGATCACGGCCTGCTCAAAAGCGCATGGGTGCGGGAGATTGTCGAGGGTACGGGCGAGGGGTGCGACCTCTCGGTCATGCTCGCCGAGCGCGCCCGTGTCGAAGCCGCCGTGCCGGGGAGCAAGCGGACCTATCTTCGCTTTGCGGATGGGCATTGGTCGGGTTGCAACCTCTTTTACCTGCGCACACCGGCGGCGCGCCGGGCGCTCGACATCTGGTCGATGGTGGAGGCGGATCGCAAGCGGCCCTGGCGGATCGCCGCGCGCCTCGGCCCTGCCACGCTCGTCTCGATGCTGCTCGGGCGGCTTACCATGTCTGAGGCTCTGGAACGGCTCGGACGCAAGATCGGCGTCTCGGCCTGCCTCGTCCCGGCCAGCGACGGGCTTGCCGCGGTCGACATCGACAAGCAGGCCGATCTCGACCTCGTAAGAGCGTTGCTGGCTGCGCGTTAACCATAACGCTTCCGCCGCGCGGGAATGGAGCTAAGCTGCCCATTCGAGTCGCAGGCCGGAGAGCTTATGGGAATCAAGCGATTCTACGACGCGCATGTCATGCCTCGCGTGATCACGCTGGCATGCGGGCAGCGCGGGATCGAGAAACGGCGGCGCGAAGTGGTGCCGCTCGCCGAAGGGCAGGTCTTCGAACTGGGCTGCGGCGGCGGCCTTAACCAGGCGCTTTACGATCCATCGCGCATCACGCGTTTTGCCGGCATCGATCCCCATGCTAAACTGCTCGAAGGCGCGCGGGAGAGGGCCAGGGCCAAGGGCTGGGACCACGACATCCGCGAAGGGGTAGGGGAGGACATTCCTTTTCCCGACAGCAGTTTCGATACCGCCGTGTGCACTTATACCCTGTGCACGGTCGACGATCCGGACAAGGTCCTGAGCGAGCTGCGCCGCATCCTCAAACCGCGCGGGCGGTTGCTCTTCCTCGAACATGGCAAGGCGCCCGATCCCGCGGTTGCGCGCTGGCAGGATCGGATCGAACCTTATTGGAAGCCCATGGCGGGGGGGTGCCATTTGACCCGCCCCATCGGGGCATCCCTTCGCGGAGCCGGGTTTGAGGTCGAGCCCTTGGGGCAGGCCTATCTCGAAAAAACGCCGAAGCTGATGGGCTGGATGGAATGGGGTGTCGCCCGCAGGGCCGGTGCCTGACCTCTTACGAAAAACTCCGCCGAACCTGAGGTCCGGCGGGGTCTTGATCAGTTAGGCGCGAGGATCACTCGCCGAAGGTGCGCTGCCACCAGCCGCGCTTGGGCTTGGCGTCCTTGCTATCCGAGCTTTCGTCCTTTGCGTCGGCAGCCGCTTCGGCGGTCTGCGGTGTGTCCTCGGGACCGGCATCGACGGCCATGTCCTCGGCGACCTGCTCGGCAACTTCGGCAGGCTCGGCCTTCTTCTTGCGGGTCCGCTTGGGCTTGGGAGCCTCGGCTGCGGGCTCTTCCTTGGCTGCAACATCAGCCGGAGCTTCGGCGTCGGCCTTCTTGCGCCGCGTACGCTTCGGCTTGGGCGCTTCCTCGGTCTCGGCAGTAGCCGCCGCTTCGGCATCGGCCTTTTTCTTGCGCGTGCGCTTGGGCTTCGGTTTTTCCTCAGCCTTTGCCTCTTCGCTCGCAGCCTCTTCGGCAGCCGGTTCGTCGGCCTTCTTCTTGCGACGCTGAGCGCGCTTCTTGGGCTTTTCCTCGGCCGCAGCTTTAGCAGTTTCCGGCGTTTCGTCGGGACCCGCAACGACGGCCATATCGTCGGCGACCTGTTCCGAAACGGCTTCGAGCTTTTCCGCGTCTTCTGCGGTCACCTCGTCGCCATTGCCCTTCCCACGGCCACGGCCGCCACGGCGGCGGCCACCGCGACGGCGGCGCTTCTTCGGCTTGTCCTGGCCATTGTCTTCGTCGCTGTCGCTGCCTTCTTCGGCATCGCTATCGTCGTCGTCGCTGTCGTCACCGCTATCGTTCTGGTCGCGGTTCTTGTTGCGACCACGGCCGCCACGGCGGCGGCGGCGCTTCTTGCGGGGACGGTCATCCTCGTCTTCGTCCTCGTCCGAGGTGTCGATGTCGTCGTCCTCGTCTTCCTCGTCATCGACGAGGGCTTCGAACTTCGGCGCGTCCTTCGGCTTGGGGCCGTGGCTGGAGACGCTCATCTTTGCGCCTTCGTCTTCGCCTTCGGGGACGACTTCGACGGTCACCCCGTAGCGTTCCTCGATCTCGACCAGTTCGGCGCGCTTCTCGTTGAGGAGATAGACGGCCGCTTCGGTGCTGGCGGCGAGACGGATCTTCGTGCCCTTGCCCTTGGCCGCTTCCTCTTCGATCAGGCGCAGCGCCGAAAGACCGGCGGAGCTGGCGGTACGGACGAGACCGGTGCCGTCGCAATGCGGGCACTCGCGCGTAGTCGCCTCGAGCACGCCGGTGCGCAGACGCTGGCGGCTCATTTCCATAAGGCCGAAGCTGGAAATGCGGCCCACCTGGATCCGCGCGCGATCATTCTTGAGCGCGTCCTTCATCGCGCGCTCGACCTTGCGGGTGTTCGAGTGGTGCTCCTGATCGATGAAGTCGATCACCACCAGGCCGGCCATGTCGCGCAGGCGCAGCTGGCGGGCGATTTCCTTGGCCGCTTCCAGATTGGTGTGGAGCGCGGTCTGCTCGATATTATGCTCCTTGGTGGAGCGGCCCGAGTTGATGTCGATCGAGACCAGTGCCTCGGTCGGGTTGATCACGAGGTAGCCGCCCGATTTGAGCTGGACCACGGGGTCGTACATCGCTTTGAGCTGGTCTTCCGCGCCATAGCGCTGGAACAGCGGCACGGGGTCGGCATACTGCTTAACCCGGCGCGCGTGGCTGGGCATGAGCATCTTCATGAAGGCCTTGGCCGACTTGTAGCCGTCCTCGCCCTCGACGACGACCTCCTCGATCTCGCGATTGTAGATGTCGCGGATGGCGCGTTTGATGAGGTCGCTGTCTGAATGGATCAGCGCAGGTGCAGCGGACGACAGCGTCCGTTCGCGGATTTCGTCCCACAGGCGGGCGAGATAGTCGAAGTCGCGCTTGATTTCGGTCTTGGTGCGGCTGAGACCGGCGGTGCGCACGATCAGGCCCATGCTGCGCGGCAGGCTGAGGTCGGAGACGACCTGCTTCAGGCGCTTACGGTCGCTGGCCGAGTTGATCTTGCGGCTGATACCGCCGCCGTGGCTGCTGTTGGGCATGAGCACGGTGTAGCGGCCAGCCAGGCTGAGATAGGTGGTCAGCGCGGCGCCCTTGTTGCCGCGCTCTTCCTTGACGACCTGCACCAGCAGAACCTGGCGGCGCTGGATGACGTCCTGGATCTTGTACTTGCGACGCAGCGCCATGCGCTTGGCGCGTGCTTCGTCGACTTCCTTGGCGCGGGTGCGGCCACCCTTGCCCTGGCGACGGCCACGACCACGGCGACCACGGCCCCTGGGCTTGTCGTCGCTCTCGTCTTCGTCGTCGCTGTCGTCGTCGTCATCTTCGTCGCCGTCGAGCTGACCTTCCTCGATGGTGGCGACATCGTCCTTGTCGGAGGTGTCGACTTCCTCGAGCCCGTCTTCGGCGAGGTCTTCGGCGAGCGCTTCGGCGCTTTCGTCCTCGGCGTCGTATTCGTCGCCGGGCATTTCGCCGCGCTCTTCCTCTTCGGCGCGCAGGCGCTGCTCTTCCTCGGCGACTTCCGCCTCGGCTGCGAGCAGGGCGTCGCGGTCTTCCTTGGGAATCTGGTAATAGTCGGGGTGGATTTCGCTAAAAGCGAGGAAGCCGTGGCGATTACCGCCGAAGTCGACGAAGGCCGCCTGCAGCGAAGGTTCGACCCGGGTTACCTTGGCGAGGTAGATATTGCCCTTGATCTGCCGCTTGTCGGCAGATTCGAAATCGAATTCCTCAATCCGGTTTCCCTTGAGGACCGCCACCCGTGTTTCTTCCGGGTGGCGCGCGTCGATGAGCATGCGCGTTGCCATTGATATTTCTCCATGCGCAGCGGGGCGGGGTGAACCCGCCGTACCTGCCGCGCGTCAGTGTTGGGAATCCGCTTGTCCAAGAGGGACTTGCGGCATTCGGGATCCGGCGGACCGCTTTTGCGAGAGGCCGGTGATTCGTGTCTGCGAGGATGCCCTTGCGGGTCTGCCGATCCGTCCGCCCCGCGATCGCTGCAGCGCATTCCTGCGCTTGCGTGATCTGTGTCGGAAGGGAGCGAAGCGTGTCCTGCATCAACCTGTTCATTCGAAGTCGCTGCCGGAATGGCGGCGACCGTCCGGGAGAGTGACCCTCTTCGTCGCGACTTTAACGCGCCGATCGGAGGCACCGGTTCCCCGGAGGTTCCCGTTCGCTAGCACCGTGGGTATCGCTCGGCAACTATATTGCGCTTGAGGCTCGTTAGCTCTTAACCATCGCGCCACATGAACCGGACAGTTCACCTTCTGGCGCTCGTCGCGCTCCCGCTCGCCATCATCGGCGGACTGGTGCTGTTTGCGCGCGGAGCGGGGGTGATCGGGCCTGGCGCGGGCTATGTGATGCGCGTCGATCTGCCGCGCGGCGGGGCCCCGATGGACCTGCCCGAGGTGACGGGCGGAGAAGACTTGCCGCTGGTGGTGATCGATCCCGGGCATGGCGGGCATGACCCCGGTGCCTCGGCACGCGGATACGTGGAAAAGCGCCTAGTCATGGGTCTGGCCGAGGCGCTTCGCGACGAGCTCGAGCGGCAGGGTATTGCGCGGGTCGCGCTGACACGGGAGGACGACACCTACCTCCTCCACAACGAACGCTACCGCATCGCCCAGCGCCTCGATGCCGACCTCTTCCTCTCGATCCATGCCGACAGCGCCGGCGCGGCGGACGAAGTAACAGGCGCGAGCATCTACACGCTGTCCAAGGAAGCTTCGAGCCGGGCAGCGGCGCTTTACGCGGCGAAGGAGAATGCTACCGATGTCATCGGCGGCGTCGATTTGTCGCAGGAGGACAAGGTCGTCAGCGATATTCTCGTCGATCTCTCCCAGCGTCGCACGCAGGAGCGCTCAGTCCGGTTTGCCGAGCTTATCGAGCGGGAAGGGCAGGACTATCTGGAATTTCACCCGCAGGCGCGGCGATCGGCGTGGCTGGCCGTGCTGCGGGCGCCCGACATTCCTTCGGTCCTGTTCGAAAGCGGCTTCATCTCCAACGAGACCGACGCGCAAAGGCTGGCCTCGGACGAGGGGCGCGAGGCCTTTGCCGAGGCAATGAGCCGGGCCATCGCCGTCTATTTCCTGCGCGAGGCGACAAATCGCGAGGGCTTGGACGATTCTTGATCTGGCGCTTCGCTAAAGCTGCGTGCTAGAGGCCGCAGCCGACTATGGTTGCAATTCCCACACTAGACTACGTCCGCCGCCGCCTGACGGGTGACCCTGCGCGGTTCGCCGCGTGGATGCGCGACAACTGGCACCACAGCCGCCGCCTGCGGGTGGCGACCTATATCGTCGGGATCGGCGTCCTGCTGCTGGTGCTGGCCTGGGCCTCGCTTGCGCGCAACCTGCCCGAAGCCGATTCGCTGCTGGAATACGAAACGCCGCTGCCGACCGTGGTGCGCGGCGTCGATGGCGAGATCGTCCACTCTTACGCCCGCGAACGCCGCGTCCAGCTGCAATATGTCGATTTCCCGCAGCCGATGATCGAGGCTTTCCTCTCGGCCGAGGACAAGACCTTCTTCAGCCACAGCGGGGTCGATTTCACCGGTACGCTCAACGCCGTGGTCGATTACGCGACCAAATACGGGTCGGGCGAGCGTGCGGTGGGCGGTTCGACCATCACCCAGCAGGTCGCCAAGAACCTCCTTCTGGGCGACGAATATTCGGTTACCCGCAAGCTCAAGGAAATGATCCTCGCGCAACGCATCGAACAGGTGCTGACCAAGCAGGAAATTCTCGAGCTCTATCTCAACGAAATTCCGCTCGGTCGCCGCAGCTTCGGCGTGCAGGCGGCGGCGCGCGCCTATTTCGACAAGGACGTGGCCGATCTCGACCTTCACGAGACCGCCTTCCTCGCAATCCTGCCCAAGGCACCCGAACGCTATGGCCGCGCTCGCTATGAGGACCTGGCAATCGCGCGGCGCAACTTCGTGCTCGACCAGATGGTTGCCAACGACTTCGTTTCCGCTTCCGATGCAGCGGCGGCCAAGCGCCAGCCGCTCGGTCTTGTCCAGCAGCGCACGGAGCGTTCGGCGGACGCCGGCTATTTCCTCGAAGAAGTTCGCCGCCAGCTGATCGAGGAGTTCGGCGAAACAGCGGAAGACGGCGGCAACAGTGTTTATGCCGGCGGCCTGTGGGTGCGCACTTCGCTCGACGTAGAATTGCAGGATGCCGCGCGCGATGCGCTTCGGGCCCAGCTGCTGCGTTATCACGGCAATCGCGGCTACACCGGCCCGATCGCCACGCTCAATCCTGACAACGGCGACCTGCACGGGCAGCTGCTGTCGTCGAACATCTCGATCAATTATGAAGACTGGCGCATTGGTGTCGTCACCCAGGGCGGTTCAGACGCGAAGGTTGGGCTGACGGACGGCGAGGATTACGACCTTTCCGGCGCACCCTCCTCGATCAAGGTCGGCGATGTGATTGCGGTCGAGGAATCGGGCAATGGTTACCGCATCCGCGGTGTGCCCGAAGTCTCCGGCGCTTTCCTTGCCGCATCGCCCAAGACGGGCCGCGTGCTTGCGATGCAGGGCGGCTTCGACAGCCGTCTCGGCA
This sequence comes from Qipengyuania aurantiaca, assembly GCF_019711375.1. NCBI lineage: Bacteria > Pseudomonadati > Pseudomonadota > Alphaproteobacteria > Sphingomonadales > Erythrobacteraceae > Qipengyuania > Qipengyuania aurantiaca. The sequence continues at coordinate 2,630,379 of NZ_CP081295.1, read as the reverse complement.
GCTTCAACCGCGCAACACAGGCGCTGCGCCAGCCGGGCTCGACGATCAAGCCTTTCGTCTACGCCTCCGCGCTCGACAACGGCATGACTCCGGCGACCATGGTTCCCGACCAGACCTTCTGCGTCTGGCAGGGCGCGAATCTGGGGGAGAAATGTTTCCGCAATTTCGGCGGCGGCGGCGGCGGCGAGCACACGATGCGCTGGGGTCTCGAGCAGAGCCGCAACCTGATGACGATCCACATCGCTGACGACACGGGCATGGAAAACGTCACCGAGACGATCAAGCGCCTCGGCATCGGGGACTACGAGCCCTATTACTCTTTCGCACTTGGCGCGGGCGACACGACCGTGGCCAAGATGGTCAACGGCTACGCCGCGCTCGCCAACTGGGGCCGCCAGCACGAAGGTTCGGTAATCGACTATGTGCAGGATCGCCGCGGGAAGGTCATCTTCCGCAGTGATAAGCGCGCATGCACCAGCTGCAACATGGACGACTGGGACGGCCAGCCCATGCCCCGGTTCGAACCGGGCGGGCGCCAGGTGCTCGATCCGCGCACGGCCTTCCAGGTGGTTCATATGCTCCAGGGCGTGGTGACGCGCGGTACGGCGGTGCGCCTGCGCAGCCTCGAACTGCCGCTTTTCGGCAAGACCGGAACGACAAACGGCCCGACCAACGCGTGGTTCGTCGGCGGCACGCCGGATATCATCGCCGGCATGTATGTGGGCTTCGACCAGCCGCGCAATCTTGGCGGGTGGGTGCAGGGCGGCAACACCGCTGCGCCGATCATGAAGCAGTTCATCGAGGAAACGCGCGAGCGCTGGACCAGCGACGATTTTATCGCGCCGCCCGGCATCCGCATGGTCAAGATCGACCGCCGCACCGGCAAGCGCGTGTTCGACGGCACGCCGACCGACGATCCCAAGGCCGCCATCATCTGGGAAGCGTTCAAGCCCGATACCGAACCGGCCCGCTCCACCCGGTCTGACGAACTCGCCGCCAAGCGCAGCGAAATCCTCGACCTCATCCGCCGGGCTCGCGAAGGCGTGCGCGGTCGCCGGGCTGAACGGCGCGAAGAGGAGCCTTCCGACTTCGTCGAGGATCAGGGCGGCATCTACTGACCGGCCCTGTGGGCACAACTTTACAATCGCCGCAGCCGCGCTAGGTGGGCGGACCGAATAGCTGAGGAATTCCCTATGCGTGCCGAAGGGCAGGCCCATATCGACCGTATCCAAGCTGCGCTCGCGCTGGTGCGCCAGTCGCTCGACTGGGAGCGCGCGCTGCGCCGCCTCGATGAGCTGGACGCCCGCGTGCAGGACCCCACCTTGTGGGACGATCCCAAGCAGGCGCAGGCCATCACGCAGGAGCAGAAGCGCCTCGAAACCGCCATCAACACGGTGCGCGAGATCGAGAGCGAGATGAACGATGCGACGGAGTTCGTCGAAATGGGCGAGGCCGAGGGTGACGACGATGTCGTCAACGAAGGCCTGACCAGCCTCTCCGCGCTCGCCGACCGTGCCGACCGCGACAAGGTGCAGGCGCTGTTGTCGGGCGAGGCGGATGCCAACGATTCCTACATCGAGATCCATGCCGGCGCCGGGGGAACCGAGAGCCAGGACTGGGCCGAGATGCTGTTCCGGATGTACGGCCGCTGGGCCGAACGGCGGGGCTTCAAGGTGGAGACGGTCGAATACCAGGCTGGTGACCAGGCCGGCATCAAGAGCGCGACGCTGCTGCTCAAGGGCGAAAACGCCTATGGCTATGCCAAGACCGAGAGCGGTGTGCACCGCCTCGTCCGCATCAGCCCCTATGACAGCTCGGCGCGCCGCCACACGAGCTTCAGCTCGGTCTGGGTCTATCCGGTGATCGACGACGACATCGACATCGAGATCAACCCGTCCGACCTCAAGATCGACACCTATCGCGCGTCGGGTGCCGGCGGCCAGCACGTCAACACGACCGACTCCGCCGTGCGCATCACCCACCAGCCGACCGGCATCGTGGTGGCGAGCCAGAACGATCGCAGCCAGCACAAGAACAAGGCGACTGCGATGAACATGCTCAAGGCGCGCCTGTTCGAACGCGAAATGGCGGAGCGCGAAGCGGCCGCTTCGGGCGAGTATCAGGAAAAGAGCGACATCGGGTGGGGCCACCAGATCCGTTCCTACGTCCTGCAACCCTATCAGATGGTCAAGGACCTGCGCACCGGCGTGACCTCGCCGACACCCGACGATGTGCTCGACGGCGCGCTCGATCCCTTTATCTCCGCCGCGCTTGCCCAGCGCGTGACGGGCGAAACTGTCGAGGTGGAGGACGCCGAGTGAAGGGCAACGCGCCCGTCCTGCTGTCCGCATTCCTCGGCCTTGCGCTGACGGGCTGCGATGCATCCGGTGACGGCGAGCGCCGCTTTCCCGAACCCGATCGACCTGTTTCGGAGGTCGTCTCAGCGCAATTCTCGACCGAGGACCAGCGCGACAGCCGCGGCGAAGCACAGACCGTGATGGACCTCGCCGAGATCGAACCGGGCATGACCGTGGCCGATATCGGCGCGGGCAACGGTTACTATACGGTGCGCCTGGCCGAGCGCGTCGGTTCTGAGGGCAGGGTGCTCGCGCAGGATATCGACCAGGGCGCGCTCGACCGCCTTGGGCGGCGCGTGGAGCGCTACCGGCTTGACAATGTCTCGATCCGGCGCGGTGAATTTTCCGATCCCCGCCTGCCCGACAACAGTTTTGACCGCATCTTCATGGTCCATATGTACCACGAGATCGAGCAGCCGTACGAGTTCCTGTGGCGCATGTGGCCCGCGCTTCGCGCCGAAGGGCAGGTGGTCGTGGTCGATGTCGACCGACCGACTGACGCGCACGGGATCGATCCGTTGCTGCTGTCCTGCGAATTCAGCCGCGTCGGCTATGAACTGGTCGCCTTCAAGGACGCGCCCGAGCTGTCTGGTTATTATGCGCAGTTCAAGGCAGCTGCCGACCGGCCCGAGCCCGGAGAGATAAAGCCCTGTCGCAGCGACAGCGTGACACCGGGCTGAGTGTCGCGCCGGGTTGCGGGAAGAATTCGCGGTGTTTCAGGTATTTGCTGCGCACTGCTAAGCGTGCTCTCAAACGCAGCAGACCGCGTCTTCGGAACGCCCTTTCCAGCACCCCAAGCGCCTGCTAGGCGCGTGGGCAAATAGCAATCAGGGTGAGGAGCACCGCCGAGAATGAGTGATTATCCAACCAGTTTCGATCGCGAGGATCTGCTGAAGTGCGCGCGGGGCGAACTGTTCGGCCCGGGCAATGCGCAGCTTCCCGAACCGCCGATGCTGATGATGGACCGGATCACCGACATTTCGAGCGATGGAGGCGAGCACGGTAAAGGCCATGTCGTCGCCGAATTCGACATCACGCCCGATCTCTGGTTCTTCGAATGCCATTTTCCCGGCAATCCCATCATGCCGGGATGCCTGGGCCTCGACGGTCTGTGGCAGCTGACCGGTTTCAATCTGGGCTGGCGTGGCTGGCAAGGCCGCGGTTACGCTCTGGGTGTCGGCGAGGTCAAGCTGACCGGAATGGTCCGTCCGGATCGTAAAATGCTGAAATATTTTGTCGATTTCACCAAATCGGTCCAAAGCCGCCGCCTGACCATGGGTGTTGCCGACGGCCGGGTCGAGGCCGATGGTGAAGTCATCTATCAGGTTAAGGACATGAAAGTCGCCTTGTCGGAGGCGTGAGGAGAGATATGCGTCGCGTAGTCATAACGGGCTTGGGGATCGTCTCCTCGATTGGTAACAATTCGCAGGAGGTTCTTACCTCCCTGAAGGCCGGCAAGTCCGGTATTACCTTCAACGAGGACATGGCCGAGCACGGCTTCCGCTCGCAAGTCGCGGGTAAGGTCGATCTCGATATTGCCGAGCATGTCGACAAGCGCACCTTGCGTTTCATGGGGCCGGGCGCGGCCTATGCCCATATCGCGATGGGACAGGCTATCGCCGATGCCGGTCTGGAAGAAAAGGACGTCATCAATCCGATGACCGGCGTCATTGCCGGATCGGGCGGTCCTTCCACCTCGGCCATGCTCGCTGCGCACCAGACCGTACTCAAGACCGGCGCTACCAAGCGTGTCGGTCCTTTCGCGGTGCCGAAGACCATGTCTTCCACCGTCAGCGCAAACCTTGCGACGGCCTATCAGATCAAGGGGATGAACTTTTCGATCACCTCGGCCTGCTCGACCTCGCTCCATTGTATCGGGATGGCAGCGCAACAGATCGCGCTCGGCCTGCAGGACGTTATGTTCGGCGGTGGCGGCGAGGAACTGGACTGGACCTTGTCCTGCCTTTTCGATGCCATGGGTGCGATGTCCAGCAAGTATAACGATACGCCCGAACGCGCGAGCCGCGCTTTCGATGCGGACCGCGACGGTTTCGTCATTGGCGGCGGCGGCGCTATCGTCGTCCTCGAAAGCCTTGAGCATGCGCAGGCGCGCGGTGCCAAGATCTATGCCGAAGTAACCGGCTTTTCCGCCACTTCGGACGGTGCGGACATGGTTGCGCCTTCGGGCGAAGGCGGCGAACGGGCCATGCGCGGCGCGCTCCAAACCTTGGCCGAAGATCGCAAGGTCAGCTACATCAACGCGCACGGCACATCGACGCCGGTGGGCGACGTTGGGGAAATCGAAGCCGTCCGCCGCGTCTTCGGGGAAGGCGCAACGCCGCCGGTGAGTTCGACTAAATCCATGACCGGTCACAGCCAGGGGGCCACCGGCGCGCAGGAAGCGGTCTACTGTCTGCTTGCGCTGGAACATGATTTCATCATCCCCTCGATCAACGTCGAAACGCTCGATCCTGCGCTCAAGCCGGAAGAGATCGCCACCGAGCTGGTCGAAGATGCAGGCCTGGACACGGTGATGACCAATTCCTTCGGCTTCGGAGGGACCAACGGGTCGATGCTGCTTTCCAAGTTCCGGGCGTAAGACCGTGGAACTTGGCGGAAAGGAAGACAAATGACGGTCGTTCTCGAAGGTAAGCGCGGTCTCATCATGGGTGTCGCCAACGACCGCTCGATTGCATGGGGCATCGCCAAGGCCTGCGCCGAGGCGGGCGCGGAACTGGCGTTCACCTATCAGGGTGACGCTTTCGGAAAGCGGCTCGAGCCCCTGGCGCAGAGCGTCGGTTCGGATTTCATGCTCGATGTCGACGTCACCGACGAAGCCTCGATGGACGCCGCTTTTGCCGAGTTGGAGAAGCGGTGGGGCCGTCTCGATTTCGTCGTTCACGCGATCGCGTATTCGGACAAATCCGAACTGACCGGCCGAATCCTCGACACCTCGCGCGCGAACTTCAAGAACTCGCTGGATATCTCCGCCTACAGCTTCATCGAGGTGGCGCGCCGCGCTCATCCCATGATGGTGGAGAATGGCGGCACTTTGCTGACCCTCACTTACATGGGGTCGACGCGCGTAACGCCCAACTATAACGTCATGGGCGTTGCAAAGGCTGCACTGGAAGCCAGCGTTCGCTATCTCGCCAACGATCTCGGACCGGATGGAATTCGGGTCAACGCGATCAGCCCCGGCCCGATGAAAACGCTCGCCGGAGCGGCCATCGGCGGCGCGCGCCGGACCTACAAGCACACCGAGGCCAACGCGCCGATGCGGAGCAACGCAACGCTGGATGCGGTGGGCGGGACGGCGGTCTATCTCTGCTCGGACGCTGGGTCTTGCACGACCGGCGAGATCCTACGCGTCGACGGCGGGTTCCACGTCCTTGGCATGCCGCAGCAGGATAATCTGTGATCCGGTAATTCCCGTGCGTATCCCGGTTGGGATCCCCATCCGACCAGCAGGAGCCTAACGCCAGAGCTGCATCGACTTGATCGCCTCGGGCATTTTCTCGTCGGTGTCGGGCCGCGAGAGGGTGCGTTCGACGATCCGCCATTTGCGGCTCACCTTGCCCTTTTGCCACAGGTCCATGAGCCAGGTGTCGCCCGACCATTCGTGCTCGCCCATCATCGCGTCCAGCGTCAGGCGGGTTGCGAAGACGGCGGTCGCGCCGTGGCGGCGGACGTAGACTTCGTCGAAGCGGTAGCCGTTGCAGCGAAAGCGGGTGGTGGCCGCTTCGAGCCAGCTAGCCCGGTCGAGGATGGCGGGCTTGGTCGAGCCCAGCAGGAAGATGAAGTCGCGCGCGGCGAGTTTCTTCATCTGGTTGCGGTCGCGCTGCACCCAGCTGCGCATCCACAGGTGCTCGAGAGCTTCGATCTTGGCAGCAAATTCGTCCATGGGATTAGTCGCTTACAGCATGGCGCGAGGGGGGCAAGCCTTGTCAGGCAAGGCCGCTGAGCACCTGGTCGGGCGGACGATGGCCGTCGGCCCACATGCGGATATTGGCGATGACCTTCATGCCCGAATCCTCGCGCCCTTCGCGCGTGGCGCTGCCGATGTGAGGCAGGGTCATCACATTGGGGTGGCGGATGAGCCGCTCGTCGACATTGGGCTCGTCGGGATAGACATCGAGCCCTGCACCCGCCAGCTGGCCGCTTTCCAGCGCCGCGATGAGCGCCTCCTGGTCCACCAGGTCGCCGCGGGCGGTGTTGATGAGGCTGGCGCCCTCCTTCATCAGTGAGAGGCGCCGTGCGTCGATCATGTGGCGGCTTTCGGGGCTTGCCGGGCAGTGCAGGGTGAGGATGTCGGCCTCGGCCATCAGTTCGTCGAGCGTTTCGACCCAGCGCGCGCCGAACATCCGCTCCACCGCCACCGGCAGGCGCTTGCGGTTGTGGTAGGCGATCTCGAGACCGAAGGCGCGGGCCCGGTGGGCGACCGCCTGGCCGATCCGGCCCATGCCGACGATACCGAGCGTCTTTCCGCCCAGCTTGCGGCCGAGCATCGCGGTCGGCGCCCAGCCGGTCCATTCGCCGCTGCGGATAAGCTGCACGCCTTCGCGGATGCGGCGCGGCACGCCGATGATGCCCGCCATGGTGAGGTCGGCAGTGTCGTCGGTGAAGACGCCGGGCGTGTTGGTGACGATGATCTTGCGTTTCGCCGCGGCCTCGAGGTCGATATGCTCTGTCCCGGCACCGAAATTGGCGATCAGGCCGAGGTTCTCACCGGCCTGCGCAATCATCTCGGCATCGATACGGTCGGTAACCGTGGGCACGAGGACATCGCAGTCCTGCATCGCCTCGACCAATTGTTCGCGGGTCAGCGGCATGTCGCTCGCGTTCGTGCGCACCTCGAAGAGTTCGCCCATGCGCTCTTCGACCGCGGGGCCCAGCCTGCGGGTGACAGTGACGCGGGGAGTACGGGTCAGCCGCTTTTGCGGCGCGAGGTTGCTGTCGCTTGTCGGTTCCATGCAATCACGCTCGCTACGCTTAGGGCATTGGAGCGGTCAAGCGGTGCTTGTTTGGGAGCGAGCCTGCAGCTATTGGACAGGGGCGATGATCCAGCGTTTAATCCTTACTCTCGCGGCACTTACGCTGCTCGGCACACCGGCGCAGGCGCAGGACCGTGAAGTGCCTTATTGGGCGAGCCTGCGGGCCAACGAAATCAACATGCGCGTCGGACCCAGTGCGGACTACAAGATCGACTGGGTTTATCGCCGCAAGGGTCTCCCCGTGAAGGTCGTGCGCGTGATGGAGGGCTGGCGCCTGATCGAGGATCCGGACGGCACGCGGGGCTGGGTTGCCTCGCGCCTGCTGGACCCGGCACGCGGCGCCATGGTTATCGGGCAGGAAGCCGCGCCGATGCGCGAGGACGCCGATGCCAGCGCGCCGATCAAGTGGCAGCTTGCCCCCGGCGTGGTCGGCACGCTGGGCGATTGTGCGCGGGGCTGGTGCGAGATGACGGTCGGCAAGCGGTCGGGCTGGGTGCGTCAGACCCGGCTCTGGGGCGCTGGCGAGCCCTGATCACTCCGCTGTTCGCGGCCTTACCGTATAGCTTTCGCTGCCGTCGTCGCGGGTCGTGACGAAGGAACCGTCGGGCGACATGGGCGAGTTCGTCCAGCAGCGTTCCTGCTGGTCTTCTCCATCGCCTTCGGGATCGAAACAGACCTGCGGGCCATCCACTTTCCACCGTCCGCGGCCGACTTCCTGTCCCTCAGCGCTGTCGATATATGTCCTGTCCTCGCGCAATTCGGTGGTCGCGTAGACCACGTTTTCTCCGACGATGTCGAAGGTGCCGGGCCCCATCGTGTAGAACTTGGGCGAGGGCGCTTCGGCCTCTGCCGTGCTCTCCGGCTGAGGTTCCGGATCGGAAGCCTGGCCGCAGGCGGCGAGGGCAAAGGAGCCAAGATGGCAAGGGTACGCAAATCGTATCTCCCGCAAAACGAGAAAGGGCGGCCCATCGGACCGCCCCTATCGTAATTTCCATGTAAACGCGACGCGTTACATCGCCGGTTCGTCTTGCACGCGGCGCACGGTGATCGATGTGCCGTCGGTTGCGGTCGCTTCGAACGAACCGTCCGCGCCCGGCGTTCCGCCGGTCCAGCACACTTCCGGATCGGCACCAGCATCGTCGTAGCAAAGCTGGTCGCCCTGCTGGCGCCAGGTGCCGCGTTCCAGTTCGTTGCCTTCCAGATCGGTGTCGACATAGGTGCCGTCGGCGTTGACCTGCTGTCGAACGACGGTGCCGTCATCCATGGTCATTTCGTACGTGCCGGCCATCTGGCCCGCCGTGGCGGTGTCGGTGGTGCCGGCAGGTGCCGTGGTCTCGATCGGTTCGACCGGCTCTTCGGCCTCGTTCGATCCGCAAGCTGCAAGCATTCCGCAGGCGGCGACAACCATCAGTTTCTTCATAGCTATTCCCCTTTCCCCGCACCAACGCTGCTGGTGCGGGGAAAGGTCCCGGCAAATCAGACCAGTTCGACCGCCACGGCCGTCGCTTCGCCGCCGCCGATACAGAGACTGGCGACGCCGCGCTTCTTGCCTTGCGACTTCAGAGCGTTGAGCAGCGTGACGATGATGCGCGTGCCGCTGGCGCCGATGGGGTGGCCCAGGGCCGTGCCGCCTCCGTTCACATTGATCTTGTCATGCGGGATGCCGATGTCGCGCATGGCGAACATGGCGACGCAGGCGAAGGCTTCGTTGACTTCCCACAGGTCAACTTCGTCCGCGCTCCAGCCGGCCTTGTCGAGAACCTTTTCGATGGCGCCGATGGGCGCGACGGTGAACTCGCTCGGCTCCTGCGCATGGGCGGCCATGGCGACGATCTTCGCCACCGGCTGCTGACCGTTCTCCTTTGCCACGCTTTCGCGGGTGAGGACGACGGCCGCCGCACCGTCCGAGATCGAGGAGGAAGTCGCTGCCGTGATCGTGCCATCCTTGGCAAAGGCGGGGCGCAGCTGCGGGATCTTGTCCGGATTGCCACGACCGGGCGCTTCGTCCTTGTCGACCGTGACCTCGCCCTTGCGGGTCTTGACCGTCACCGCGACGACTTCGTCCGCAAATGCGCCGCTGTCGATGGCGGCGTTGGCGCGGCGCAGCGATTCGATCGAGTAATCGTCCATCTGTTCGCGAGTAAGCTGGTATTCGTTCGCTGTGTCTTGCGCGAAGGTGCCCATGGCGCGGCCTTCCTCATAGGCGTCTTCCAGCCCGTCGAGGAACATGTGGTCATAGGTCGTGTCGTGCCCGATGCGCGCGCCGCTGCGGTGCTTCTTGAGGAGGTAAGGCGCGTTGGTCATGCTCTCCATGCCGCCGGCGACGACATAGTCGATCGTGCCGCTGGCAAGCGCTTCGGCGCCCATGATGACCGTCTGCATGCCGCTGCCGCAGACCTTGTTGACCGTGGTCGCCTGGACCGACTTGGGCAGGCCGGCCTTGATCGAAGCCTGACGGGCAGGCGCCTGGCCGAGACCGGCCGGAAGGACACAGCCCATATAGGTGCGGTCGAACTTGTCGACCGCGACACCCGAACGCTCGACCGCGGCCTTCACGGCCGTAGCGCCGAGATCGGTCGCGGATACTTCGGCCAGCGCCCCCTGCATGCTGCCCATCGGGGTGCGGGCGTAGGAGAGGATGACGACGGGGTCGGTGGCGCTGAACTGGGTCATGCTGGTGGTTGTCCTTGTAGTCTGGAACTTAGTCTGGAATATCTCGTCGCCGAGATAGGCCTTGTGCTGGTGCAGCGCAACATAGACCCCGGGAGAATGCAAATGGCGGACAATCGCAAGCTCGAGATGGAAGATGTCCTGCGCAAGCAGCGCGCCGTCCACACCCAGATGCGCCCGGAGCCGCTGTCCATCCGGAAGGACCGGATCAAGCGCGCGATGAAGCTGTTGAAGGAGCACGGCGACGACCTGTGCAAGGTGATGAGCGCCGACTTCGGCAACCGCTCGCCCATGCAGTCGATGATCACCGACATCGCGGGCACGGTGAATTTCGGAAAATATTGCCTCAAGCATGTCGACAAGTGGTCGCGCAGCGAGAAGCGCAGCGTGCAATTCCCGCTCGGCCTGCTCGGTGCAAAGGCGGAGCTGCGCTACGAGCCCAAGGGCGTGGTCGGCATTCTCAGCCCGTGGAATTTCCCGGTCAATCTGACCTTTGGCCCGCTCATGCAGGTCTTCGCCGCCGGTAACCGCGCGATGATCAAGCCGAGCGAGTTCACCGCCAAGACCAGCCTGATGATGAAGGAGCTGGTCGAGGAATACTTCACGCCCGACGAATGCGCTGTCTTTACTGGCGGACCCGAAGTCGCGGCGGCCTTTTCCGAGCTGCCGTTCGACCATCTCGTCTTCACCGGGTCCACTGCCACGGGACGCAAGGTGATGGAAGCGGCCTCGAAGAACCTCGTGCCGGTCACGCTGGAGCTGGGCGGCAAGAGCCCGGTCTTCCTCGGCGAGAGCGCCGATTTCGCCAAGGCGGGCGAGCGCATCGCGATGGGCAAGATGATGAACGCCGGCCAGATCTGCCTCGCGCCAGACTATATGTATGTGCCCGAAAGCAAGCAGGACGAGGCGATCCACGGCGTGTGGCAGGGCACGGCAAATATGTATCCCACGATGCTGGAGAACGAGGATTACGCCAGCCTCGTCTCCGATCGCCACTTCGACCGCCTGCAGGACATGGTGGCCGACGCGCGCGACAAGGGCGCCGAGGTGATCGAGGTCAATCCGGGCAACGAGGATTTCGGAAGCAGCAACGCGCGCAAAATGCCGCTTACCATCCTCAAGGGCGTGACCGACGACATGAAGGCGATGCAGGAGGAAATCTTCGGTCCTGTCCTGCCGGTCAAGACCTACACGCAGATCGACGATGCCATCGATTACGTGAACGAGAACGACCGCCCGCTGGGCCTCTATTACTTCGGTGAGGACAGCGGTGAACGCGAAAAGGTGTTGACCAGGACGATCAGCGGCGGCGTAACCGTGAACGACGTGATCTTCCACGTCTCGATGGAAGACCTGCCCTTCGGCGGCGTCGGGCCTTCGGGCATGGGCAGCTACCACGGTGTCGAGGGTTTCCGCGAGTTCAGCCACGCACGCAGTGTCTACACGCAGCCCAAGATCGACGTTGCGAAGCTGGGCGGGTTCAAGCCGCCCTATGGCTCGGCGACGGAGAAGGCCGTCAAAGGCATGATGAAATGACGCGTTAAGACGCGATCGCCTGGGATAGAAAGGTCGCCCGGATCCATTCGGACCGGGCGGCCTATTTTGCAGCCTCGATAGGGTGGGCTGAAGATCAGCGGATCAGTCGTTGTCCTTTTTGAAGGAGAACTCAGCAAAACCGACCATGACGGCTTCCCAGTAGAGGAGGTTGTCGAGGAACAGTTCCTTCGACATGCCGCCCACTTCGAGGTCGATGTCCATTTCGATGGCAGGGTCGCGGTCCTGGTCGAGATAGATACGGCCGAAGCGGTTCTCGGCGGCATAGGTGTTCATCTCTTCCAGCGTCGGCTTATCCTTGGGCGTGAAGGCCGTATAGAACTGGACCGACTTGCACCCATCGCCCTTGTCGTTGCAGTCGTAGGGCAGGATGAGGAAGCTGTAGCCGGCCATGCCGGTCTTGATATGGCGATCGCCGCCAGTACCCTCGACCTTCGCCTTGTAGCCTTCTGCCTGGAGAAGGTTGGCGATCTGGTCCACGTCTGCGACGATGTTCTTGGCTGCGAGCGGGCTTGCGGCCAGCATGCCCGCAGCGATGACGGCGCCCGAGAGAGCGTGTTTGATCATTTTTGAGTATTTCCCTGTTGATTGATCCCGTGGCTGCCTTGATGCCAAGGTCTTAACACCGGCTCAACAGCGCTTGCGAAATTCGCGGGATATCTGGCAGCCGTGACCCTTGCACCATTCCGGCGAGAGGCCTAGAGGCGGGCGCGAAACCCTTGTGCCAGACGGAATCATACGTGGTCGACCTCGAACAATATCTTCCGATCCTGATCTTTCTTTTCATCGCGGCGGGCCTTTCGGCCCTCTTCGTGTTCCTGCCGATGGGCGTCTCGCGCCTTACCGGCTCGCACGCCCCCACTGCAGAGAAGCTCAGCGAATATGAATGCGGCTTTCCCGCCTTCGACGATTCCCGCAGCCAGTTCGACGTGCGCTTCTACCTCGTGGCGATCCTCTTCCTGATCTTCGACCTCGAAGCGGCCTTCCTCTTCCCCTGGGCTGTGAGCCTCGATTTTACGGGCTGGACGGGCTGGGCGACCATGGTCGTCTTCCTTGTCGAGCTGGTGATCGGCTTTGCCTACGCGTGGAAAGTCGGCGCGCTGGAGTGGGACTGATATGAGCAATTCTACCATTATCACGCCGCCCAACGCCGTGCCCGCCGCCCAGCCGGGGGACGTGCGCCAGCCGGACGCGGACTATTTCAACGCGCTGCAGACCGAAGTGAACGACAAGGGCTTCCTGGTCACCTCGACCGAGGACCTGTTCCAGTGGGCGCGCACCGGTTCGCTGTGGTGGATGACCTTCGGCCTCGCGTGCTGCGCGGTCGAGATGATCCACGTCAACATGCCGCGCTATGACATGGAGCGTTTCGGTGTCGCCCCGCGTGCCTCCCCGCGCCAGAGCGACGTGATGATCGTAGCCGGTACGCTGTGCAACAAGATGGCACCCGCCTTGCGCAAGGTTTACGACCAGATGTCGGAACCGAAATACGTCATCTCGATGGGTAGCTGCGCGAATGGCGGCGGCTATTACCACTATAGCTACAGCGTCGTGCGCGGGTGTGACCGGATCGTGCCGGTGGACATCTACGTTCCCGGCTGTCCGCCGACAGCCGAAGCGCTGCTTTACGGCGTAATGCAGCTGCAGCGGAAAATCCGCCGCGTCGGCACGATCGAGCGTTGAGGGTAGGCACGATGGCAACACTCCACTCCGCGCCCCGCTTCACGCAGATCGAGGGCTTGGCCGGCACGCTCGGCTCTGCGCTTGGCGAGCATCTCGTGTCCGCGCATGAAGAGCATGGCGAGCTCCTGCTGACCGTGCAACGCGCCTCGGTCGAGGACGCGCTGCGCATCCTGCGTGACGATCACGGCTACCAGCAGCTGATGGAAATCGCCGGGGTCGACTATCCGAGCCGCGCAGAGCGGTTCGAAGTCGTCTACATGCTGCTCAGCCTGACGAAGAACAGTCGCATCATGGTCAAGTGCACCGCGTCGGAAGACACGCCCGTGCCGACCGTGACGACGCTCTGGCCCAACGCAGGCTGGCTCGAACGCGAAGTCTTCGACATGTATGGCGTGCTGTTCGACGGCAACACCGACTTGCGCCGCATCCTGACCGATTATGGCTTCGAAGGGCATCCCTTCCGCAAGGATTTCCCGCTCACCGGCTATGTCGAATTGCGGTATTCCGAAGACGAGAAGCGCGTGGTCTACGAGCCGGTCGAGCTTGCCCAGGACCTGCGCCAGTTCGACTTCATGAGCCCGTGGGAAGGCGCGGATTACGTGCTGCCGGGTGACGAGAAGGCGACGACCTCGCCGGTCGACGAGCCCAAGACTACCGAAAGCCCCAAGCAGACCGGCGCGGGTAAGAAGACCGACGACAAGGCTGCCGAAAAGGTCAGCGCCGGCGCTCCGGCCGAGGAAGACGGCGGCAAGGATGCCGAGCCGCCCAAGCCGACCGAGGATCGTCCCGCCCGCGCCAAGCGGCAGGGCAAGACGACCGACACGGCCAAGGCGACTGAACCAAAAGCCAAGAAAGCTCCGGCCAAGAAAAAGCCTGCGGCCAAGAAGGCTGCTACCAAGAAGCCCGCTGCAAAGAAGGCTCCGGCCAAGCGCAAGGCTCCGGCCAAGAAGAAGGACGCCGAATGATGTCGTGCCGTCCTTCCCCCTGCCTCTCGGCTAATCCCGTCCTCTTTTCCGTGAACTGGATCCGCGCATGAGCAGTGCAATGCACATCGAGGAATCGCCCACCACCGGCGACGAGACGATCACAAATTACACGATCAACTTCGGGCCCCAGCATCCCGCGGCGCATGGTGTGCTGCGCATGGTTATGGAGCTCGACGGCGAGATCATCGAACGGATCGATCCGCATGTCGGCCTGCTGCATCGCGGCACCGAGAAGCTGATCGAGCACAAGACCTACCTGCAGGCGCTGCCCTATTTCGACCGGCTCGATTACTGCAGCCCGCTGGCGCAGGAATACAGCTACGTCCTCGCCATCGAGAAGCTGCTCAATGTCGAGGTGCCCGAACGCGCGCAGTATATCCGCGTGCTGTTCGCCGAGCTGACGCGTATCTGCAACCACATGCTCAACATCGGCGCGCACGTCATGGACGTTGGCGCGATGACGCCGAACCTGTGGGTGTTCGAACTGCGCGAAGACTGCATGAATTTCTTCGAGCGCATGAGCGGCGCGCGCATGCACCACGCCTACCTGCGCCCGGGCGGTGTCCACCAGGACGTGCCCGAGAAGCTGCTCGTCGACATCGGCGAATGGATCGACACGCGCCTGCCCGAACTGTTCGGCGATGCGATGAGCCTCGTGCTCGACAACCGCATCTTCAAGCAGCGCAATGTCGATATCGCCGTCGTGAGCAAGGACGATGCCGTGGCCTGGGGTTTCTCCGGCCCGATGATCCGTGCGGCCGGAATTCCTTGGGACCTGCGCAAGTCGCAGCCCTACGATGTCTACGACCGGATGGAATTCGACATTCCCGTCGGCACCAATTCGGACTGCTACGACCGCTTCGTGGTGCGCGTGAAGGAAGTTTACGAAAGCGCGAAAATCATCAAGCAGTGCCTGCGCGATATGCCGACCGGGCCGATCGCCAGCACCGACCGCAAGGTTTCGCCGCCCAAGCGCGCCGAGATGAAGCAGTCGATGGAAGCGCTGATCCACCACTTCAAGCTCTATACCGAGGGCTTCCACGTGCCCGCGGGCGAAGTCTACGTCGCCACCGAAAGCCCCAAGGGCGAATTCGGCGTCTACCTCGTCAGCGACGGCTCGAACAAACCCTACCGCTGCAAGATCCGCCCGACGGCCTTCAGCCACCTGCAAGCAATGGATTTCATGAGCAAGGGCCACATGCTGCCCGACGCCACCGCCATCCTCGGCGCCATCGACGTCGTGTTCGGGGAGTGTGACCGGTGAGGAACATTATCGCGTTCACGCTCTTGCTGGCATCCGCTCCGGCATTGGCAGCCCCGCCGCCGCCGCCAGCACCGGCAGTCGCAGCCTTCTACGACGACTTCTTCCGCGCTCTACCGAATATCTTTCCGGGAGACCTAGTCGCAGTCACCCCGATGGTGCACGAAAATGTCGAGGTTTACCGCGATGGCGAGCTGCAATCATCGACGCGCGATGAATGGTTCTCGTGGCTCCAAGGGCTCGCCGGCTCGATGGATAGCGCGAGCACGTCGCGTGAAGAATTTTTCTATGCGGACGAGGACAGCATTCTCGTTCGCGAATTTTGGTGGCCTTACAAGAAAGATGTGATGGTGCATCCCGAATTCCCGGTACGGTTCGTCCGCTATCATTTCCATCAGCAGAAGCTTGTTCGCGTGGATTATCTCATGTCGGCGCGCCCGACCAATGTGAAGTTCGGGGCTGAAAACGATGGCTGACCGTAATCCCGCACCCGATACACCCGAACTCCGCGAGCGCTGGGGTGCTTTCGAGTTCAACGATAGTTACCGCGCACGCGCGGACAAGGCGATTGCGCGCTATCCGGAAGGGCGCCAGCGTTCCGCCGTGATGCCGCTGCTCGACCTTGCCCAGCGCCAGGTCGGCGAGGAAACCGATACGCAAGGCTGGCTGCCGCTGCCGGTGATCGAATATGTCGCCGACTATCTCGACATGCCGGTCATCCGCGTGCTCGAAGTCGCCAGCTTTTACTTCATGTACAACCTCGTGCCGGTGGGTAAGTACCACGTGCAGGTCTGCGGCACGACGCCGTGCATGCTGCGCGGTTCGGACGGGTTGTTCGAAACCTGCAAGAAGCGCGGCATGAAGAAGGGCCATGTCTCGGAAGACGGCCTCTGGACGCTCACCGAGGTCGAATGCATGGGCAATTGCGCCACCGCGCCGATGGTCCAGATCAACGACGACAATTATGAAGACCTGACGCCCGAACGCCTCGACGAAATCCTCGACGAACTGGCCGCGGGCAAGCAGCCCAAGACCGGCACGCAGATCGCAGGCAAGAAGACGAGCGAACCCGAAGGCGGCCCGACCACGCTGAAGGAAATGGTCGACGCGAACCACGATTACCGGGGAGAATGGAAATGAGCGCAGACTGGCTCACCATCATTCTCGCCATCGTCGCGGTGGTCGTCGCCTGGAAGGTGCTCAAGGGCATCGTCAAGACCGTGGCGCTCGTGGCAATCCTGATTGTCGCCGCCATCGTAGTGTTCGGGGGAGGCTTCTGATGCTCGCCGACAAGGATCGCATCTTCACCAACCTTTATGGCTTCCAGGACTGGGGCCTGAAGGCAGCCGAAGCGCGCGGCGACTGGGACGATACCAAGTCGCTGATCGCGCGCGGTCACGACAATATTATCGAAGAGATCAAGGCCTCGGGTCTTCGCGGACGGGGGGGCGCAGGCTTCCCGACCGGTCTCAAATGGTCGTTCATGCCGAAGGAATCGAAGGACGGCCGTCCCAGCTTCCTCGTTATCAACGCCGACGAATCCGAACCCGGCTCCTGCAAGGACCGCGAGATCATCCGCCACGATCCGCATAAGCTGATCGAAGGCGCGCTGGTCGCCGGTTATGCCATGCGGGCGAGGGCGGCTTACATCTATATCCGCGGCGAATATATCCGCGAGGCCGAAACCTTGCAGGCCGCCATCGACGAGGCTTATGACGCCGGCCTGATCGGCAAGAACGCCTCGAAGTCGGGCTATGACTTCGACGTCTTCCTGCACCGGGGTGCGGGCGCTTACATCTGCGGCGAAGAAACCGCGATGATCGAGAGCCTCGAAGGCAAGAAGGGCCAGCCCCGCCTGAAACCGCCGTTCCCGGCAGGTGCAGGCCTCTATGGCTGCCCGACCACGGTCAACAATGTGGAATCGATCGCTGTCGTCCCGACCATCCTGCGCCGCGGCGCATCGTGGTTTTCAAGCTTCGGACGCGAGAACAACAAGGGCACCAAGCTCTTCCAGATCAGCGGCCATGTGAACAAGCCCTGCGTGGTCGAGGAAGCGCTCAGCATTCCGTTCAGCGAGCTGATCGAGAAACATTGCGGCGGCATCATCGGCGGCAAGGACAACCTCCTTGCCGTGATCCCGGGCGGTTCGTCGGTCCCGCTGGTTCCGGCCGAGCAGATCTGGGACGCCCCGATGGATTTCGACGGTCTCAAGGACCTCGGATCGGGCCTCGGCACGGCCGGCGTCATTGTGATGGACAAGTCGACCGACATCGTCCGCGCGATTTCCCGTCTCAGCTATTTCTACAAGCACGAGAGCTGCGGCCAGTGCACGCCCTGCCGCGAAGGCACGGGCTGGATGTGGCGCATGATGGAGCGCCTGCGCACCGGGGATGCGGCGATCGAGGAAATCGACATGCTGCAGCAGGTCACCAAGCAGGTCGAAGGTCACACTATCTGCGCGCTCGGCGATGCGGCGGCATGGCCGATCCAGGGCCTCATCCGCCACTTCCGCCCCGAGCTCGAACGCCGGATCGAAGAACACAACGCCAAGTTCGCGGAGGCCGCGGAATGAGGCTGCTTCTTGCCTCCTTAATCGGTGCGTCGCTCTGCGTTCCTGCCATGGCGCAGGACGACGACTGGGAAAAGAAGCGTGATCGCTTCCTGCGCCCGGAAAGCATGGTCGGGACCCGGTTCAAGCAAGAACCGGAAACCGCGAGCGAGACCGATTCCCGCCAGATGCAGCAGCGGCTTGCGAAATGCGTCTATTTCGACAGCATGGAAGAGCTGGACACGTTGCTCGCCAACAGCGACTTCGAGCGGATCGACTTTTCGGCCACCGCCTTCGAGCCGGGCGAATTCTTCGACGATATCGATTTCAGTCGCTGCATCGGTAGGGCCATGAAATCGTCGCATTACAAAATGATGGTGTCGATGAACTACTCGACCCTGCGCAACTTGCTGGTCGAGGAAGCTTACAACCACGCCAACAAGCGCGCGCCTGTGCGCGAAGAGGGCGCCCCCCTGCTGGTTGCCGACCGCTTCGCCTACACGCGCGGCGGCCCGCGCGCGCAGGTGATGGCGGAAGTGTCGGACTGCATCAGCTATCGCCGCCCCGATCTCGCGCACACATTCCTCGACGCGCGACCTGGAACAAGTAACGAAACCGAAGCGCTCGAGGCGCTTTACCCCACGCTCCTGACCTGCCTCGAAACCGATGACGCCGGCAATCTCAGCACCTCGCTGGTGCGCCGGATGGTTGCGGACGGGATGTGGGCGCGCAGCTATCACGGCGCTTTCGCAGCTGCCGAAACCGAAACAGCGGATGCCGAATAATGCCTAAAGTCACCGTAGACGGACAGGAAATCGAGGTTCCGGAGGGCGCGACCGTCCTTCAGGCCTGCGAGCTTGCGGGTAAGGAAATCCCGCGCTTCTGCTATCACGAGCGGCTGAGCATCGCCGGCAACTGCCGCATGTGCCTTGTCGAAGTGAAGCCCGGGCCGCCCAAACCGCAGGCAAGCTGCGCGCTTCCGGCCACCGATGGCCAGGAAATTCGCACCGACAGCGAGATGGTGAAGACCGCGCGCGAAGGCGTGATGGAATTCCTCCTCATCAATCACCCCCTTGATTGCCCGATCTGCGATCAGGGCGGCGAATGCGATCTGCAGGACCAGTCGGTCGCCTATGGTCGCGGCGCGACGCGCTATGAAGAAAACAAGCGCGCGGTGACCGAGAAATACATGGGGCCGCTAATCAAGACGGTCATGACGCGCTGCATCCACTGCACTCGCTGCGTGCGCTTTTCGGAAGAGATCGCGGGCGTGGATGAAATTGGCGCGGTCGGCCGCGGCGAGGACATGCAGATCACCACCTATCTCGAGCAGGCGGCCGAGCACGAGCTGTCGGCCAATGTGATCGACCTCTGCCCCGTTGGCGCGCTCACTTCGCGCCCCTATGCGTTCGAAGCGCGTCCGTGGGAGCTGAAGAAAACGCTCAGCATCGACGTTTCGGACGCAGTCGGCGCGAATATCCGCCTCGACAGCCGCGGCCGCGAAGTCATGCGTGCGCTTCCACGTGTCAACGATGCGGTCAACGAGGAATGGCTTAGCGACAAGGGCCGCTACATGGTCGACGGGCTTTCAAAGCGCCGCCTCGACAAGGTTTTCATGCGCAAGAAGGGCGGTCTCAAGCCGTCGAGCTGGGACGAGGCTTTCAAGGCGCTTGCCAAGGCGAAACCCGGCAAGTCGATTGCCGCCGTCGCGGGCGACATGGTCGATTGCGAGACGATGTTCGCGGCCAAATCGCTGCTCAAGGCCTGCGGTTCGACGCTGATCGAAGGTCGTCAGACCGGGATGGATTATGACGTGTCGAACCTCG
Organism: Qipengyuania aurantiaca; assembly: GCF_019711375.1. Classification (NCBI taxonomy): domain Bacteria; kingdom Pseudomonadati; phylum Pseudomonadota; class Alphaproteobacteria; order Sphingomonadales; family Erythrobacteraceae; genus Qipengyuania; species Qipengyuania aurantiaca. Next base: position 2,610,500 of record NZ_CP081295.1, on the reverse strand, counting down.
CGGCGGTCAATTTCAACTCGACCTTCGAGGGCCTCGAGCACGCTGGTGCGATCCTTGTCGTCGGCAGCCACATCCGCTGGGAAGCCCCGCTGGTGAACGTGCGCATCCGCAAGGCGGTGAAGCGCGGCGCGAAGGTTTTCGTAGTCGGCCCGCAGTGGGAGACGACCTATCCGGCCGAATTCCTCGGCACCGACCTTGGCGTGCTCAACGAGCTTCCGGGTCACGTTGCGGATGCTTTCAAGGGCGCGGATCGCAGCGCTGTCATCGTCGGCGGTGGTGCACTTAAGGGTGCGCACGGCAAGGCTCTCGCTCTCGCGAGCGAATGGGGCGCGGATTTCAACGTGCTGCATTTCTCGGCTGCACGCATGGGCGGCCTGATGCTCGGCTACGCACAGAAGGGCGGCATGGCGGATATCGTCAAGGCCAAGCCCAAAGTGGTCATCAGCCTCGGCGCGGACGAAATGGATTTCGAACCCTTCGCCGACGCGCTGAAGGTCTATATCGGCCATCACGGCGACAAGGGCGCGCATGCGGCGGATATTATCCTGCCCGCGGCAAGCTATGCCGAGAAGGACGGGACTTACGTCAACACCGAAGGCCGCGTGCAGTTTGCCGAGAAGGCCGTCTTCGCTCCGGGTGATGCCCGCGAAGACTGGACCATCCTGCGCGCGCTGGCCGATGCTTTGGGCGTCGAGGTCGGCTTTGACAGCTTCGCGCAGCTTCAGTCGGCGATGATCAAGGAAGTCCCGGCGCTGGGCGAAGAAGGTTTGGCCGACTTCGGTGCGCTGCCCAAGGCGGACGCCAAGGCAAAGGCCGAAGGCACGATGAGCGCCTATCCGATCAAGGACTTTTACCTCACCAATCCCATCGCCCGCGCCAGCGCGGTGATGCAGCGCTGCTCGGACGAACTGCTCCACGGCGGTGAGCTGGCGGAGGCCGCGGAATGACCGAATTTTTCCAATCCCTCGGCATGTCCTACGAATGGGCATGGGCCGTTGCCACCATTGCCGGCATCCTGCTGATCGCGCTGCCGTTGATGCTGGCCGTGGCCATGATCATCTATGTCGACCGCAAGGTTTGGGCGGCGATCAACCTGCGCCGCGGCCCCAACGTGGTCGGCCCCTTCGGCCTGCTGCAGAGTTTTGCCGACGGCCTGAAGGTATTCCTGCAGGAAACCATCATCCCGAGCGCGGCAAACAAGGGCATCTTCCTGCTCGCGCCGATCGTGACCTTCACGGTTGCGCTCGCCGCCTGGGCGGTCATCCCGTTCAGCGCCGAAGCGGTGCTGGCGGACATCAACGTCGGCCTGCTCTACATCCTCGCGATCAGTTCGCTGTCGGTTTACGGCGTGATCATGGCAGGCTGGGCTTCGAATTCGAAGTATCCCTTTTTCTCCGCCATGCGCGCCTCGGCCCAAATGATCAGCTATGAAGTCTCGATCGGCTTCATCCTCGTCTGCGTGGTGCTTTACGCCGGAACCTTCAATCTCAACGAAATCGTGCTGGCCCAGAAGGGACACGGCTTCGGCATCGTCAACGGCTATGTCTTCAACCTGCTGCTGTTCCCGATGTGGATCATGTTCTTCATCTCCAGCCTGGCGGAAACGCAGCGCGTCCCGTTCGACCTGACCGAAGCGGAAAGCGAGCTCGTGGCCGGTTACCAGACCGAATACAGCTCGATGGCTTTCGCGCTGTTCTGGCTGGGCGAATACGCCAACATCCTGCTGATGTGCATGCTGAATGCGATCCTGTTCTTCGGTGGCTGGCTGCCGCCGGTCGATTGGGAGCCGCTCTACATGGTGCCCGGCATCGTGTGGATCCTGCTGAAGACCTTCATGTTCTTCTTCTTCTTCAGCTGGGTCATGGCGACCGTTCCGCGCTATCGCTACGACCAGCTGATGCGCCTGGGCTGGAAGGTCTTCCTCCCGATCAGCCTGCTGTTCGTTGTTCTTGTTTCCGGTTGGCTGATGGCCACCGGCCATTATGGAGCCGCCGCATGAGCGTCGCCCATCTCATAAAGTCGTTCACCCTGTGGGAGTTCGTGAAGGCGCACGCCCTCACGCTGAAGTACTTCTTCAAGCCCAAGGTGACGATCAACTACCCGTTCGAGAAGAACCCGCTTTCCCCGCGCTTCCGCGGCGAGCATGCCCTCCGCCGTTATCCCAATGGCGAGGAGCGCTGCATCGCCTGCAAGCTGTGCGAGGCCGTCTGCCCCGCGCAGGCGATCACCATCGAGAGCGAACCGCGCGAGGACGGCAGCCGCCGCACAACGCGTTACGACATCGACATGACCAAGTGCATCTTCTGCGGTTTCTGCCAGGAAGCCTGCCCGGTCGATGCCGTGGTCGAGGGTCCGAACTTCGAATACGCCACCGAAACCCGCGAGGAGCTGCTCTACGACAAGGCCAAGCTGCTCGCCAATGGTGACAAGTGGGAGCGGGCCATCGCCGCGAACCTTGAAGCCGACGCACCCTATCGCTAACCGCGCCGCAATCGAAATCGGGACATCATGATCCAGACCTTTGCCTTTTACATGTTTGCGGTGCTCGTGATTGCATCGGCCGTGATGGTGATCATGGCCCGCAACCCCGTGCATTCCGTGCTGTGGCTCATCCTCGCCTTTTTCAACGCCGCCGGTCTCATGGTCCTGGTCGGCGCGGAATTCATCGCGATGCTGCTCGTCATCGTCTACGTGGGCGCGGTCGCGGTGCTGTTCCTGTTCGTGGTCATGATGCTCGACATCGACGTGGCCGCGATGCGCGCAGGCTTCATCAAGAATTTCCCCCTCGGGATCGCAATTGCGGTGATCCTGCTGGCGGAGCTGGTGCTCGGCATCGGCGCCTATCGCGTCGGCGCGATTGAGCTCGGCACACCGCTTGCCAGCGACACGGCCGCCATGGTCGAGAGCAACACGGGCGCCATCGGCGCGCTGCTCTATTCCAAGTACATCTTCCTGTTCGAGACCGCAGGTATCGTCCTTCTCGTGGCGATGATCGGCGCGATCGTGCTGACACATCGCCCCACGAAGTCGAAGCGCGGTCAGCAGGACATCGGCAAACAGGTCCGTCGTTCGCCCGACGAGGCGACAGTCATGAAACAGCCCAAGGTGGGCGAGGGGGTCGAGCTGTGATCGGCATCGAACACTACATCATCGTCAGCGCGATCCTTTTCGTGCTGGGCGTGCTCGGTATCTTCCTCAACCGGAAGAACATCATCGTGATCCTCATGGCGATCGAGCTGATCCTGCTCGCCGTGAACATCAATATGGTCGCCTTTAGCGCCTTCCTCGGCGATCTGACCGGCCAGGTCTTCGCGATGTTCATCCTGACCGTTGCGGCGGCAGAGGCAGCCATCGGCCTCGCCATCCTCATGATTTACTTCCGTGGCCGCGGCACCATCGCGGTCGACGATGCGAACCAGATGAAGGGATAAGGCGACGTGAACTCGATCCTTTTCATCGTCTTCCTGCCGCTGCTTGCGGCAATTGTGGCAGGCCTCGTCAATAAGAGCGCACCCAGCGTCTTCGCAAAGTCGATCACGACCGGCGCGCTGTTCATTTCCTGCGCGCTGAGCTGGCCGATATTCCTCGGCTTCGTAAACGGCAGCGCGGAAGCCAGCGTGGTCCCGGTCTTGACCTGGGTCCAGTCAGGCGCCTTGTCGTTCGACTGGGCGCTGCGCGTCGACACGCTGACCGCCGTCATGCTGGTGGTCATCACCACCGTTTCGGCGCTCGTCCACCTCTATAGCTGGGGCTATATGGAGGAAGACCCGGACCAGCCGCGCTTCTTCGCCTACCTCTCGCTCTTCACCTTCGCCATGCTGATGCTGGTGACGGCCGACAACCTCGTCCAAATGTTCTTCGGTTGGGAAGGCGTGGGCCTCGCCAGCTACCTGCTGATCGGGTTCTGGTTCAAGAAGCCCAGCGCGAACGCGGCCGCGATCAAGGCCTTCGTGGTCAACCGCGTGGGCGACCTTGGCTTCATGCTCGGCATTTTCGGCACCTTCTGGGTGTTCGGCACGGTTTCGATCCCCGAGATCCTCGAAGCGGCGCCCGGCATGAGCGGAGCGACCATCGGCTTCCTCGGCCTGCGCGTGCATACGATGGACGTGCTCTGCATCCTCCTGTTCATCGGCGCGATGGGCAAGTCGGCGCAGCTAGGCCTGCACACTTGGCTGCCCGACGCAATGGAGGGCCCGACCCCGGTCTCGGCCCTGATCCACGCTGCCACCATGGTGACCGCAGGCGTGTTCATGGTCTGCCGCCTTAGCCCCATGTTCGAAACCGCGCCTGTGGCGCTCGGCATGGTGACCTTCATCGGCGCGGCCACCTGCATTTTTGCCGCGACGGTTGGCACGACGCAGTGGGACATCAAGCGCGTCATCGCCTATTCGACCTGTTCGCAGCTGGGCTACATGTTCTTCGCAGCCGGCGTGGGCGCTTATGGTGCGGCCATGTTCCACCTGTTCACGCACGCCTTCTTCAAGGCGCTGCTGTTCCTCGGCGCAGGCTCGGTCATCCATGCGATGCACCATGAGCAGGACATGCGCTATTATGGCGGCCTGCGTAAGGAAATCCCGCTCACTTTCTGGGCGATGATGGCAGGCACGCTGGCGATTACCGGCGTGGGTATCTACCATCTTGGCGCCGGTTTCGCGGGCTTCTGGTCGAAGGATGCGATCCTCGAAGTGGCCTATGGCCGCGGGACCGAACTCGGCAACTTCGCCTTCTGGATGGGCACGCTCGCCGCACTGCTGACCAGCTTCTATAGCTGGCGCCTGATGTTCCTGACCTTCTGGGGCAAGCCGCGCTGGATCGAGAGCGAACACATCCAGCACAGCGTCCACAAAACGCCGGAAGAAGCTGGCGAGGACACGACGGGTGGCTACCATCCGCACGAGAGCCCCATCTCGATGCTCATCCCGCTCGGCGTTTTGTCAGTGGGCGCGGTGTTCGCCGGTCAATTCTTCGCCGAAACTTTCCTCGACAGCGAGGCATTCTGGGCTGACTCGATCTACTACAACCCGAACCTCATCCATGCGATGCATGCGGTTCCCACCCCGGTTAAGTACGCGGCGCTGATCGTAATGGTCATCGGCCTCTTCGTGGCATGGCTCGCCTACATCAAGGACACTAGCATCCCCGGCAAGGCGGCCGAGCAGCTCGGCCCGGTCTACCGCTTCTTTTACAACAAGTGGTATTTCGACGAGCTCTACCACTACCTCTTCGTGGTCCCCGCCTTCTGGCTGGGCCGCCAGTTCTGGAAACTCGGCGATATCGGCACGATCGACCGCTTCGGCCCCAATGGCGTGGCCTGGGTGATCGAAAAGGGCTCAGTCGGCGCCAAGAAGTTCCAGACCGGATATCTGTATAGCTACGCGCTGGTGATGCTCCTCGGGCTTGTCGCCGCCATCACCTGGGTGCTGTTCTGATGGAGTTCCCCATCCTTTCGCTCATGCTCGCCGTGCCGCTCGTCGCGGCCATCGCCTGCCTGTTCCTGAACGCCTCCAGCGCACGCATGGTCGCGCTGTTCGCGACGCTGATCGATCTCGCCCTGGGGGTTATCCTCTGGCTGAACTACGACATCGGTGGAGCCCAGTGGCAGTTCACCGAACGCGCCCAGCTTTTCGCCGGCTTCGAATACGCGCTCGGCATCGACGGTATCGCGCTGATGCTGATCATGCTCAGCGTCTTCCTGATGCCGATCTGCATCCTCGCCAGCTGGGATGGCATCACTAAGCGCGTCGGCGAATACATGGCCGCGTTCCTCCTCATGGAAGTGCTGATGATCGGCGTGTTCGCCGCGCAGGACCTGTTCCTGTTCTACATCTTCTTCGAGGCCGGCCTGATCCCGATGTACCTGATCATCGGCGTTTGGGGCGGCGATAACCGCATCTACGCGAGCTATAAGTTCTTCCTCTACACGCTGCTCGGCTCGGTGCTGATGCTGATCGCCATGCTGTGGATGGTGAACGAGGCAGGTACCTCCGACATCCCCACGCTGATGCAGTACGACTTCCCGGTCGGCGCGCAGCTCTGGCTCTGGCTCGCCTTCTTTGCCAGCTTCGCGGTGAAGATGCCCATGTGGCCGGTCCATACCTGGCTGCCCGACGCGCACGTCCAGGCGCCGACGGCCGGTTCGGTCATCCTCGCCGGTGTCCTGCTGAAGCTGGGTGGCTATGGCTTCATCCGTTTCAGCCTGCCCATGTTCCCCGATGCGAGCGCGGACCTTGCTTGGCTGGTCTTCGCGTTGTCGATGGTTGCGGTGATCTACACCTCGCTCGTCGCGCTGGTTCAGCACGACATGAAGAAGCTGATCGCCTATTCCTCGGTCGCCCACATGGCGATCGTGACCGTCGGCCTGTTCGCCTTCAACGTGCAGGGTCTCGAGGGCGCGATGATGGTCATGCTCGGCCACGGGCTCGTATCGGGTGCGCTGTTCCTATGCGTCGGCGTGATCTACGATCGCCTGCACACGCGCGAGATTGCGCGTTATGGCGGGCTCAGCATCAACATGCCGAAGTATGCGCTGTTCTTCCTGCTGTTCACCATGGCTAGCGTCGGCCTGCCGGGGACGAGCAACTTCGTCGGCGAATTCCTGGCGCTGGCCGGCATCTACAAGGTCTCGACCTTCGTGACGCTGGTTTGCACCACCGGCATCATCCTCGGTGCGGCCTATATGCTCTACCTGTATCGCCGCGTCGCGTTCGGTGAGCAGAAGAACGCCGATGCCGCCGCCATGACCGATCTCAACGCCCGCGAATGGGCCATGCTTGCCCCGATTGCAGCCGCCGTGCTGTGGATGGGCGTCTATCCGGAAAGCTTCCTCGCCCCCATGCGCCAAGACATTGCCGCGCTCGAAGCTCGCCTCGCGAGCGTCGCCCCGCAGTACGATAGCGAACTCACAGTCGGCACGCCGAAGGACCACGCGGCCAACTTTGTCGCTCCGAGCCACGAAGGGGAGGGAGAGCACTGATGTCCTACGCCACCTCCTTCTACCTCACCGGCGCAGAAATCGGCCTTTCGGTCACGGGCCTCGTGCTGCTGCTGGTCACTGCTTGGACCGGCGAAAAAGCCGCGCGCGGCATTACGATCGCCGCCGTCGCCGCTTTGTTTGGCGCGCTGGCCTTCAATCTCTCGCTCTTCGGCGAGGGCGCATCGGCTGATGCTTTCGCGGGCCTCGTGCGGATCGACAATTTCGCAGTCTTCGCGAAGAGCCTGATCTACATCGCGGCCATCGCCTGCCTGATCGTGGCGCCCAATTATTTCACCCCACGCGCCCAGTATCGCGGCGAATACGCCGTGCTCATGGTGTTCAACGCGGTTGGTATGGGGTTGATGGTCTCGGCCGTCGACCTGATGACGCTCTACATCGGTCTCGAACTGTCGAGCCTGTCGTCCTACGTCCTCGCCAGCTTTGCACGGCGTGACGACAAGTCGAGCGAGGCGGGTCTCAAGTACTTCGTCCTCGGTGGCCTCGCTTCGGGCATCATCCTTTACGGTGTGAGCCTCGTCTACGGCTTCTCGGGCACGACGAGTTACGACGGCATCCGCGCCGCGTTCAGCGCCGATTTCTCGACCGGCGCCATGTTCGGCGTGGTCTTCGTGCTTGCCGGCTTCGCCTTCAAGATCGCGGCCGTGCCGTTCCATATGTGGACGCCCGACGTCTACGAAGGCGCGCCGACGCCGGTCACCGCCTTCTTCGCCAGCGCCCCCAAGGTCGCCGCAGTCGCGATGCTGGTGCGCATGGCCACAGGTCCCTTCGGCGGACAGGTCGAGGCGTGGCAGCAGATTGTCATCTTCGCCGCGCTCGCTTCAATCGTGGTTGGTGCGCTCGGCGCAATCGGGCAGGCGAACCTCAAGCGATTGCTGGCCTATTCGTCGATCAACAACGTCGGCTTCATTCTCATCGGTCTGGCCGCAGCAACGCCCAAGGGTATCGAAGGCCTGCTGGTTTACCTCTTCATCTATGTCTTCATGACCATCGGCAGCTTCGTCGCCCTGCTCATGCTGCGCGATGCAGAGGGCAAGGCTCTGGCCACTTTCGACGATATTTCGGGCCTCTCGACGACTAGCCCGGCGCTCGCGTGGTGCCTGCTGGCCCTCATGTTCAGCCTTGCCGGCATCCCGCCGCTGTTCGGCTTCTGGGGCAAGTTCGTGGTCTTCCAGGCCGCGGTGCAGGCCGACATGATTGCGCTTGCCGCCATCGGTATCGCCGCCAGCGTGATCGGCGCCTTCTACTACATCAAGTTCATCAAGGTGATGTTCTTCGATGAGCCGAAGGGGGCAGCCCCCGCCAAGGCCCCTGTATCGCACTGGGTCGTGCTTGGCCTCAGCGTCCTCGTGATCTCGCCGCTCGGCTATCTGGTAACGCCGTGGCTGAGCGACATGGCAGGTGCGGCGGCGCAGGCGCTGTTCTTCGCCGCTTGATCCGCACGGTTCCCGAAACCGGTAGCACCAACGCCGACCTCGCTGCGCAATTGCGCGCTGGCGAGGCGTTGGGCGAGGGCAGCTGGCTGGTCGCTGACCGCCAGACCGCAGGGCGAGGGCGGCAGGGCCGGACCTGGTTCGACGGGCATGGCAATTTCATGGGCTCGACAATCGTCCGCCCACATGAACGCGACCCGGCGCCGGCAAGTCTCGCCCTTGTGACCGCGCTTGCGGTCTATGAGGCGGTCGTACCGCTGATCGCAAAGCCGTCTGAGTTGACGCTCAAATGGCCCAACGACCTGATGCTGGCAGGGGCCAAGCTGTCCGGCATCCTGCTTGAGCGTGAAGGTGATGCGATCATCGTCGGCATCGGTGTGAACCTCGCTGCCGCTCCAGACTTGCCCGATCGCCGCACGGTCGCCTTGTCAGCCTTCGGCCCGGCGCCCGAGCGTGACACTTTCGCCCGTTCGCTTGCTGCCAGCTTCGACCGCGAGCTGGATCGTTGGCGAAGCTTCGGCCTAGAACCGCTTGTCCGGCGTTGGGAGAGCGTCGCGCATCCGCAAGGAACCTCGCTGCGCGTGCACCCTCCCGGCGAGGAACCGATCCTGGGCGCATACGCTGGATTGACCGAAGACGGTGCCTTGCGCCTCCGCTTGGCGGGAGGCGAGAGCCGTGTCATTCATGCAGGCGATGTGATGTTCGCAAACGAGGAGGGCTAAGCCATGCTGCTCGCAGCCGATGTCGGGAATACCAATGTGGTCTTCGCCCTGTTCGACGGGACCAAGATAAAGGCGCGCTGGCGGATCGCCACCGACGCGCGCCGCACGGGTGACGAATACGCTGTTTGGCTTCTCCAGCTGCTGAAAATCGAGGGCTATTCGCGCGAGGATATAGGGCAGATCATCATCGGCTCGGTCGTGCCGCGCTCGATCCACAACCTGAGCGTGCTGGCGCGCAAGTATTTCGGCGTCGAACCCATGATCGCCGGGGCAGGGGACACGGACTGGGGCATAGAGGTGGATGTCGACGAACCGCGTTCGCTTGGCGCCGACCGCGCCCTCAACGCCATCGCCGCCCATGCGAAATACGATGGCGACCTGATCGTCATCGACTTCGGCACGGCGACCACCATCGATGCGGTCGATTTCAACGGCGCCTACAAGGGCGGGATTATCGCGCCGGGCATCAATCTTTCGCTCGACGCGCTGGTGGGAAACACGGCCAAGCTGCCGCGTATCGCCATCGAAAAGCCTGCCAGCACGAGCGTGATCGGGCGCAACACCGAAGATCAGATGCTGATCGGCGTGTTTTGGGGCTATGTCGCGCTGATCGAAGGGCTTGTTGCGCGGATGAAGAAGGAAATCGGCCGCCCGGCCAAGGTTGTTGCGACCGGCGGACTGGCGCTCTTGTTCGACGAAATTACCGACCTGTTCGATGCCGTGGACAGCGATCTCACCCTTGAAGGCCTGGCAATGCTTGCGGAGCGCGCATCCTCGTGAAGAAGAATTTCAAACCCGAAGACGAACTGCTGTTCCTGGCCCTTGGCGGGTCCGGCGAAATCGGGATGAACGTCAATCTCTACGGCTGCCAGGGCCGCTGGCTGATGGTCGATCTCGGCATGAGTTTTTCGGGTGGGCAATATCCGGGCGTCGATCTCGTCTTTGCCGATCTCGAATTCATCGAAGAACGCACGCAGGACCTCGAGGCCATCGTCCTGACCCACGCGCATGAAGACCACATAGGCGCAGTCCCGTATTTCGCGGCCGACCTCGGCGTGCCGATCTACGCCACGCCCTTCACGGCCGAACTGGTCCGGCGCAAGCTGGAAGAGGCCGACCTCGAAAGCACGGTCGAGTTGCACATTATCGAGGAAGACCACGGTAGCTTCCGGGTGGGTCCGTTCGAGATTACCTATATCCCGCTCGCGCATTCGATCGCCGAGGGGAACGCCCTGCTGATCGACACGCCGCATGGCAAGATCTTCCACACCGGCGACTGGAAGCTCGACGAAGACCCGATTATCGGCGAACCGACGACCGAAGAAGAGCTTACCGAAATCGGCGACGAGGGTGTCCTTGCGCTGGTCTGCGACAGCACCAACGTTTTCAATCCTGCGCCCAGCGGGTCGGAAGGCGCGGTGTTCAAGGGGCTGCTGGAGGAGGTCCAGCGGCACACCGGCAAGCGGGTGCTGGTCACGACCTTCGCCAGCAATGTCGCGCGCTTGCATACGCTGGGCGAGGTGGCGCGCGAAACCGGGCGGCAGCTGTGCGTGGCCGGTCGCTCGCTCGATCGCATTATCGATGTGGCGCAGCAGAACGGCTATCTCACCGATTTCCCGCAGCCGGTCGACTTCGACACCGCGATGTCTCTGCCGCGCGGCGAGGTCTTGATCCTCGCGACAGGTGGGCAGGGCGAGCCTCGCGCAGCTTTGTCGCGTGTTTCCGAGGATAACCACCCGCTCGAACTGGTTTCGGGTGACGTGGTGCTTTTCTCAAGCCGCCAGATTCCCGGCAACGAACTGGCCATCGGCGCGGTGCAGAACCGCCTGGCCGCCAAGGGTATCACGATGGTCACCGACCGGCAGAGCATGATCCATGTCTCGGGCCACCCTGGACGACCAGAACTGGAAGCGCTCTATGGCTGGCTGCGGCCCGAGGTGCTTGTTCCCGTCCATGGCGAGATGCGGCACATGCAGGAACAGGCGCGGCTCGGCCTCGCCAATGGCATTCCCGATGCGGTGGTGCAGCAGAACGGCGATATCGTCCGGCTCGCACCCGGCGCTCCCGGAAAGATTGCAGAGGTAAGGGCAGGGCGCCTTGTTCTCGATGGCGACATCATCGCGCCTGCCGATGGCGACAGCATCGTCATGCGCCGCCGGATCATGCACGAAGGCGTCGTCATCGTGGCGCTCGACGATCGCTTCAATCCGATCATCGATAGCCTCGGCCTGCCGCTGGATGAAGATTACGACGATTTTCTCGCCGAAGCGCGCGATGATATCCGTGTGGCCATCGGCAAACTGAAGGGTGCCGACCGCAAGAGCGCTAGCTCTGTCCATGAAGCCGCGCGCCTTGCTGCTCGCAGGGCGGCACAACGCTGGTCCGGCAAGCGTCCGCAGGTGCGGGTCATCCTGCCGACGACCCTCCGCGAGGATTGATCATGAGCCTCCCAATGGAATGGACGTCGATCCTGGCGATCTATGCCCTGTTCTGGGTGGTCTCTGCCTTCGTTCTGCTGCCGTTCGGGGTGAAGACCCACGAAGAGGCCGGTGTCGAGAAAGTGCCCGGGCAAGCGGATAGCGCGCCTGTGAATTTCCGGCCCGGCCTGATCGCCAAGCGCGCCACGATCCTGTCGGCCGTGCTGACCGCTCTCTACGTCGCCAATTACAGCTTTGGCTGGATCACGGCAGAAGATCTCATCTTCTTCGGCCCTGACGCGCGTCGCTGAATTACTGCCGCAGCCGCTCGAGGGCCTGCGCCAGCACGACGTAGAGTTTACCCATATCGCTCGATAGCAGGGTGACGCTGACGGCGTTGCCATCACGGGTGGAGAGCAGCGTGCGAAGCATTGCCTCGAAGTCGTGAATGTAGCGATTGACGTGCTCGCGGAAATCGCTGTCGTCGTCGTAGAGCTCGGCAATCTCGCGGGCTTCTGAATTGTCGAGCAGGCGCACCGCACGGCGTGTAAAGATACCGCGGTCGCCACGCAGGTAGCTTGCCCAAGCCGTGTCGGTCACTTCGCTCGAAAGAGCCTTTGCGATATCGATCGAGCTCGAGTTCAGGCTCTCGGTGATGAGTGCCACGCGCCGCGCGAAATCGCCGTCGACATTGTCGGTCGCCTTCTCGCGGGCCGAAGCGATGCGCGATTCCAGGTTCACCGTCAGTTCGTTTAGGCGACCAAGCTGGTCGCGAAGGTGCTGCGTCATGTCGCGCGCGGCTGCGTTCGACCGATCGCGTGCTTCGTCGAGCTGGGTCAGAGCACTCTCGGCGCGTTCGGACAGGACCTCCTCGATTTGGCGCGCGCTGCGCTCGCCAATGGTGTCGGCAACGCGATTGATGCGGCCCGCCTGTTCGTCTTCAATTGCGGCGAGGGCTGTGCGAGCCTTTTCTTCGAGGGTTGCAATGGCCTCGCGCAATTCGCCTTGTACCTGCTCGGCGAAGGTCTGCGAGTCGGTAGCGAGGGCGGCAAGGTTCGTGCGCAGCTGTTCCACACTTTCGATCTGGCGCGTCGACGTTCCGTCGAAATCCTTCTGGAACGCGTCGAAGCCTTCCATCGCCTTGCGCGTGCGGTCCTCCACCACGACCATACCTTCCGTCAGCGTCTCGCCGGTGAGGCGCGCCTGATCGAGCAGGGAATGGATTTCGCTGGCGCGGTGTTCGATGGCGGTCAGCCGCTGTTCGGAAGCCTCCATCGCCTTCGGCAAGGTGTCGGCGCTCTGCTTGGCGCTGGCCTGGATCAGTTCGAGCAGGCGCACGCTGGCATCCGTGAGGCGGGCGATGCCCTGGTCGGTCCCGTCGAGCGCTTCGCGGCTGCTGCGCAACTGGCCGACAAGGGCATCGATACCGCCAGCCAGCGTCTCGCGCGCCTCATGGCCTTGTGCGGCAATGGTCTGGAAAGTGGTTCCGAGCGAAGCGATGCGCTCACCCAATTCGTCGCCCTGATCGGCCAAGGCTTCGAGCTGCACACGCTGTGCCTCGCGCCTCTCGGCAAGGGCTTCGTCGAGCGCGGCCATGCGCTCTTCCAGAGCGGCCGTGGCTTCATCCTGCGCGGCCGCCAGTTGGGCGGTGCGGCGCTCGGTTTCGGTTTCGAATACGCGATTGCGCTCGGCAATTTTGGCGTCGATCCCCGAGGCTTCGTCGAACAGGGCCTTGAGCTTGGCGTTTGCTGCTTCGAGCGCTGCCTCGTCGATCTGCTTGATCTCGGCGACCGCCTCCTCAAGCCGTACCTGCATCGCTTCGATCTGTCCGGACCAGGCCCCGATGGCCGCATCCTCGCCCTCGCGAACGGCGACGGCAATTCGAGCTGCCTCTTCCTTGAGCGACTGGACCCGCGCCTGCATGGCCGCCAGCGCCTCGTTTTCCTGCGCGCCGGCAGCCGCGTGGGCCTCGGCCAGTTCGCTGCGCAGAGCCATGCTCCGCGCCCGGAGGCCCGAGAGCGCCTCGATTTCCTGTGCCTGCAGGTCGTTGCGCATGGCCTCGCTGCCTTCGGCAAGGGCGGCAAAGCGTTCCGCGACGATGGTCTCGAGTTCGGTCGCCTGATCAGAAAACGCTGCCAACGCCTCATTCACACGCTTGCGAAGCGAGGCGACCTGCCGCTCGCTAGCCTCGCCGAATTCGTTCAAACGCTCAAAGCCGGCAACGAGACCACCGAGTTGGTCCTGCGCTGCGCGTCCGACACCGCCGATCTTGTTGGACACATCGCGGGCGGAGTTGGCGATGACAGGCAGATTGTCGCGCAGCTTCTCCATGTTTTCGAGCGCTGCCGTGCTGGTGCCTGCGATGGCGTCGACCTGTTCGCCATTGTCGCGGATGAGGCCCTGAAGCCGGTCGGCGTGCTCGGAAATTTTTTCGGACGCGCTTCGGCCGAGATATTCGAGGTCGCGCGACTGGTTGCCGAGAAATTCCCGGGCGAGGCTAAGCTCGCGGTTGACGGTCACCAGGCGCCGTTCGAGCAGGGCGCTTTCATCGGAAAGGGTGCGTGCGACTTCGCCGTAACGCAGCGCTTCGCGGCGCGAATTGCGGGTTACGAGGATCCAGGTGGCGACGATGAGCAGCACGGGTACGCTCCAGTCTACGATCAGGCTCGCCCACTGTTGGGGTGATGCGCCCGCCACGATTTCCGGACCGTAGGCCCAAGCGAAGAAACCGGTCCAACCGGCAATGGCCAGCAGCGCCACGGAGGGGACGATCCATACTCGGCTGCGAGGGGCAGGCTCTTCCTCGAACCACTCGCCTTCCTCATCGACAAAGGTCAGCTCCGGCTCGGGCGAGGATTGGGTTTCGAGAGAAGTATCGACCTCCTCGTTCAGTTCGAGCGGATTTTCGCCTTCGACGACGGTGATGTGCGAGCGTTTTACCATGGCGCGCTTCTACCACACTTCGGGACTCCAGAAACCCTTGTTAACTATTGAAAGTTGCTGAGAGCGCCGGCTTTGCTGGCGGTGGTAGCTTGCCGATTAACCTTCCTCTCGCGGTGAAGCGAACGGTGGGCATTTGCGCGGCGGCGCTTGGCAGGCTACCCGCCCGCGACCTATGCCCTTCGACGCGGTCAAACCTGAGGAGTAACGCGTGCGCATCGCCCTGCTGTCGACGCTGGAAAGGGACCCGCAAGCGGGAGCTCCGCGCGCTGCGTTCGCCGGTTTTGCAGGGGCGATGGTGGTTGAACGGCAACTCGATCTCGCCATCCGTCTTGGATGCGAGCGGATCATTTGTCTCGTCGATTCCATCGAACGCGAAGTTCTGGAAGTGCAGGATCGGGCCGAAAGCGCCGGGAAGAAGTTCCGCGCTCTGCGCAATCCCGCGCGGCTCTCGGGCATGGTCACGGCCGAGGACGAAATGCTGATCCTCGCTCCAGGGCTTCTGCCCGACGACGATGCGACCGAGAAGGCGCTGGAATCGCGCGAGATCCTGGCATTCCCGGCGGATCTGGCCGTGCCGCTGGGTTACGAGAGGATCGATCTGGAACTCGCATGGAGCGGTGCAATGATGGTCCCCGGCAACCTCGTGGAGCGACTCTCGGGCCTACCCGCTGATGTCGACGTGCCCAGTGCCCTGATGCGCCTCGCGCTCCAGTCCGGCACGCCCATGCGCCAGCTCGATAGGGAATTGCTCCAGCAAGGGCAGTGGCACCTCGGCGCAGACCGTCAGACGCTCGACGCGCGCGAGAAGCGCTGGATTGACGCACAGCGGCGGCAAATAGCCTTCCGCGCGCCCGGGGTTGCGGTGGCGGAACGGGCGGGGGCACGGCTCGCCCGCGATATTCTCGGTCAGGCTTCGGAGCCTCTGCCGCTGGCTGCCGCCTACCTCTCGATCATGGGGGCGCTGGGACTGGCAGCGTTCGGCCATACCGCTTTTGGGTTGGCCCTTGTGACCCTGGGCGCCCTGTTTGGCCATATGGCCGAAGTGGTCGGGCGTGTGTCGAGTCTAAATCGCATGGCGAAGGACCGCTCGCTGCTCAATCGGGTGCTCGACTACCTGATCGACCCGGTTTTCATCTTGCTGCTCATCGTTTCGGCACCGGAGCCGCTCGGCTTCATGCGAGCCTTCGTGCCGTTGACATTGTTCGGCCTGCTGCGCCTCAGCCATCGCCATGCGAGCGAGAAGTGGCGCGCGACTTATGGCGACCGCATCCTGCTCGGCTGCCTGCTGACCGCGCCTGCCTTTCTTGGATATGCGCACGAGGCGGCGGCGATCCTCGCCTTGCTGGTACTCCTCACCCGGTTTTTTGCGCCCTTTCGCGGGGACTAACGGCGAATTAACTACAGTCCGGTAAAGCGCGAGCTATGGATCGGGCGATAGCCATGGACGGACCGGGGCAACCCGGCGCAGGAAGCTTGCGAGACGCGCTCTTGCAGGGCGATGCCATGCTGGCCGGTATCGGGCCCATTCTCGGCCATCTCCTGTCCGCGCCCGACCACTCGCTTTTTAGCGACGAGATCGTTGCACGTGTGCGCGGCATGCTTTCCGATCTTGCCGGCCAGATCCTGCGCCTCCAGGCCGAGGCGACCGGCGAGCTGGGCAGCGATGCCTTTGCGGAGCGGCACGGCGCGGCACTGGCCGACCATTTCCAGACCTGTCCCGCGCTTCTGTCGCATTGCCATGCGCTGGCGCTGGAATGGCAGCTTACCGATCGCTTGAAGGCGCAAGCGGGCCTCGATCCTGTGCTGTCGCCGCTCTTCCAGCGTCTGATCGGAGCTTCCGATTCCGCCTCTTCCAGCGCCGCCATGGCCGCGCTGGCCGCACAGGCGCGCTTCGTGCAGGGGCAGCGCCGTATGGAACTGGCGCTCGCGGAGCTTCCGGTCGACCTGCTTCATGAAGCGCTGGTCGCCTGGCGCGGCTATTGCGGAGAAACAGGCAGCGATGCAGTCGCTCGCGCCGAGAGCCGGATTCGGCAATCCTATGATGAAAGCGCCGGCAGGCTTGCGCTCTTCGCGCGCCTCGTCAGTGGGCCGAAGGGGCAGGAGGCTTTGGTAATCGAAGAGGCCGGCGCGGCTCTCTTCTTCAGCGCCCTTGCGGCGCGTTCAGGCCAATCCCGCGAACTGGCCGTGCTTTCGAGCCACGAACGACAGGCCGTCCGGCTTGCGCTTGGCCTACGTGCGGCCGGGTTGGAGCCGGAGCGGATCGATGAGGTCTTGCTGAGCCTTCATCCGTCTGCGGCGCCGCTCGCCGGGTTGGAGGAGATCGAGCAAGTCGAAGCCCGTGACTTGCTTGCGGACGCCGCCAACCGGGTGGAGCGCGGGTAATGGCGGGCATCGGCATCCAATATGTCGCGCGTGCAAAGACCGACGCGGAAGACCGACTGGTCGAAGCCGACGGCAAGCTGGCCGAACTCAACCGTGCAAGCGGCGGCGGAGCCGGCGAGACGCTCGCCGTGCCGGAGCTGCTCGCCTTGGTCGTGAAGGCGCGCGAATATGGTTTGCGTGTCTCGCGCCCGTTCACGGCGGTGGTCGGCGACGAAGTGGTGACGGCCTGGGCTGATATCGCACCCGCCGAAGATGGGGATGGCGGCTGCGAGATTGCCATCGCAGACTGGCAGGTCGAACCGCGAGCACCGATTGCTGAGGACGACATAGCCCAGAAGCGCGCAGAGATAAGCCGCCACCTCGCCGAATCCACCGCGCGCCTCGACGCCGATCAGAACCTGCTGTCCATCGAGACAGATGCCCCGGATCTCGTGGAATTCGCGCAGGCCGCCGGGCAGGGAACCGGTCGCCCTTGGACCGATTTTGTCTCGTTGGCGGGTGATACGCATGAGCAACCGATGCACTGGCAATTGCTGGACGGATCGACATGCCGCATCGAAGGTTCGACGCGCGAGTGGACCGCTTTCCTTGAGCCGCTGGGCCAGCGCAATCCGGGCAGCGGCGGTTTCGTGCTCCACCTCAGCGCGAGTGCGCCGCTGGCTCCGCAAGGGAGTGCAGGACAACCGCGGACACCCTCGTTGGGCCGTGAATTGACGCCCGTGCTCCGACAGCCGGTCAATCGCATCATCGCCAACGCGGAGACTATTCGCACCAAGCTCGCCGGGCCGCTGAGGGACGAATACAGCGAATACGCTGCCGATATCGCCAGCGCCGGCCAGCATCTGCTTGGCTTGATCGACGATTTGGCGGATCTCGAGGTCGTGGAAGCAGAGGATTTCTCCACCGCGCCTGACCGTATCGATCTTGCCGATGTGGCGCGACGGGCCTGTGGCATCCTTGGTGTTCGCGCTGCGGAACGGGGGATAACCCTCGATCCTCCGCCGGAGGGAGAGAGCCAGCGGGCGGTCGCCGAATTCCGGCGGGTCCTGCAGGTGCTGCTTAACCTCATCGGCAACGCCATCCGCTATTCGCCCGAGAAGAGCCGCGTGTGGATCCGCCTCGACGAGATTGGCGAGCAAGCGACCATCACCGTCGCAGACCAAGGGCATGGGCTGGACTCAGAGCAGCAGGAAAAGGTGTTCGAAAAGTTCGAACGTCTGGGGCGTGGTGAGGACGGCGGCTCGGGCCTCGGTCTTTATATCTCGCGCCGGATAGCGCGCGCCATGGGCGGCGACCTGACGGTGGAGAGCGCTCCGGGGCAGGGGGCTCGCTTCACCCTGTCGGTCCCAGCTGGCGCCTAAGTCGCGGGCTGAGGCCACGAAAAAGGGGCGCCGAAGCGCCCCTGATCCATATCGTTTCTAGCGAGCTCAGCGCTGGCCGATGGGCGGGTAATCGCGCTCGGTCGGGCCGGTGTAGAGCTGGCGCGGACGGCCGATGACCTGGCCGGGATCCGAAATCATTTCGTTCCACTGCGCGACCCAGCCCACGGTGCGGGCGAGGGCGAAGAGCGCGGTGAACATGGTCGTCGGGAAGCCAATCGAATTCAGGATAATGCCCGAATAGAAGTCCACGTTCGGGAAGAGCTTCTTTTCCTTGAAGTAATCGTCGTTCAGCGCGAGTTCTTCGAGCTGGAGTGCGGTCTCGAAGACCGGGTCGCTGACGTTGAGCGCCTCGAACACCTCACGCAGCGTCTGCTGCATGACCGTCGCGCGCGGGTCGTAGTTCTTGTAGACGCGGTGACCGAAGCCCATCAGGCGGAACGGGTCGTTCTTGTCCTTGGCGCGTTCGATGTAGTGCGGGATGCGATCGGGCGAGCCGATTTCTTGCAGCATGTTGAGCGCCGCTTCGTTCGCGCCGCCATGCGCCGGACCCCACAGGCAGGCGATGCCGGCCGCGATGCAGGCGAAGGGGTTTGCGCCCGACGAACCGGCAAGGCGCACGGTCGAGGTCGAGGCGTTCTGCTCGTGATCGGCGTGGAGGATGAAGATCCGGTCCATCGCTTTTTCGATTGCCGGGTGCACTTCATACTCTTCGGCCGGAACGCCGAAGGTCATGCGCAGGAAGTTCCCCGTGTAGCTGAGGTCGTTCTTCGGCTGCATGAAGGGCTGGCCGACCGCATATTTGTACGCCATCGCCGCAATCGTCGGCATCTTGGCGATGAGACGGTGGCTGGCGATCTTGCGCTGTTCGGGATCGGAGATGTCGGTGCTGTCGTGATAGAACGCGGACAGCGCGCCGACAACGCCGCACATGATGGCCATCGGGTGCGCATCGCGGCGGAAGCCCTGGTAGAACTGGCGCAGCTGGTCGTGCACCATGGTGTGGCGCGTGATCGTGTTGTCGAAATCGTCGAGCTCGGTCTGGTTCGGCAGTTCGCCGTTCAGCAGGAGGTAGGCGACCTCCATGAAGCTGGAGTGTTCGGCGAGCTGGCCGATCGGATAACCGCGGTGCAGCAGGACGCCGGCTTCACCGTCGATATAGGTGAGCGCGCTTTCGCAGCTCGCAGTGGACTTGTAGCCCGGATCGTAGGTGAACTTGCCGGTCGCCCCGTAGAGCTTGCGGATGTCGATAACGTCGGGTCCGACGCTTCCTTCCAATACGGGGAAGTCCTGGGCCTGATCGCCGAGATTGAGAGTTGCCTGCTTGTCGGCCACGCGTGTCTCCTTGGTCCGTCTTATTCCTTGCCTGCGGGCGAGGCCTGCGCGTCGATACGCGCCAGCGACTCTTCCTTGCCCAGCAGGACCAGTACATCGAAAATTCCGGGCGACGTGGTCGTGCCCGTCAACGCCGCCCGCATGGGCTGCGCCAGCTTGCCGAGGCCCAGTTCGAGCTGTTCGGCATACGATTTCGTAGTGGCTTCGAGAGCCTCCAATGTCCAGTTATTTTCCTGTGCGAGGCGCTCCGAAAGGCCAGCCAGGCGGACGCGTGCCTCGTCGTCGAGCAGCCCGGCGGCTTTCTCGGTCATTTCCAGCGGGCGTTGCTTGAAGAGAAAGGCTGCGCCTTCAACGAGTTCGTCGACGCTCTTGGCACGCGGCTTCAGGACCGGCATGGCATTGGTCAGAAGCCTCTCGTCGGCATTCCCGCCGAGCTTTTTGGCCACCAGTTTGGCGAGCCGCGCATCGTCCGCCTCGCGGATGTAATGCCCGTTGAGGTTCTGCAGCTTCTTGATGTCGAAGCGCGAAGGGCTCTTGCCCACGCCATCGAGATCGAACAGTTCGACCGCTTCACCGCGCGTGATCTCCTCGCGGTCGCCATGGCCCCAGCCAAGGCGGAGGAGGTAGTTGAACAGCGCTTCGGGAAGGACGCCTTCCTCGTCGCGATAGGCTTCCACGCCTACCGCGCCGTGGCGCTTGGACAGCTTGGCGCCATCGGCTCCGTGGATGAGCGGGACATGGGCGTAGACCGGGTCCGGCCAACCGCCTTCAATCGCGTCCATAGCTCGGATCACGGGGAGCTGGCGGAAGGCGTTGTTCAGGTGGTCATCGCCGCGGATGATATGCGTGACGCCCATATCGTGATCGTCCACCACGACGGCGAGCATGTAGGTGGGCGTACCATCGGCGCGCAGCAACACGTAATCGTCGATCTCGGCGTTCTGCACCGTGACCTTGCCCTGGACCTCGTCCTCGATCACGGTTTCGCCGTCGGTCGGGACCTTGAGGCGGATCACATAGGGTGCGCCTTCCGGTGCCTCGCTCTCGTCGCGGTCGCGCCAGCGACGGTCGTAGCGCATGGGCTGCTTGTTGGCGCGCTGCTCGGCCCGCATTGCCTCGAGTTCTTCGGGCGTGGCGTAACACTTGTAGGCGTGACCAGCCTCGAGAAGCTGGTTGGCTACCTCGGCATGGCGGGCGGCACGGTCGGACTGGAACAGGGGCGGGTCGTCGTAATCGAGGCCGAGCCAGTCGAGCCCCTCGATGATCTTGTCGATGGCATCCTGCGTGCTGCGCTTGCGATCGGTATCTTCGATCCGCAGGAGCGCGCGGCCGCCGTGGTGGCGGGCATAGAGCCAGTTGAACAGCGCGGTGCGCGCGCCGCCGATGTGGAGGAAGCCGGTGGGCGAGGGGGCGAACCGCGTGACGACCTGTTTGCCGGTTTCGCTTGCCATTCCTTGCTCTTTCCTTTCAGGTACTTGCATGGCGACGCAGGGGACGCCGCTGGTTCCGATCAGCGATACGGATTTATCCGAGAATGCTGCAGTGCAGCGCCCTTGGCGCATGCGCGCTTCAATGTCCAGATTTGGCGACGCGTTCGAGAGCTTTCTCGGCACTTCCGGGTTTGATCGCGCCCCGTGGCTGGTGGTGGCCTTCGCTGCTGGCGTGGGGAGCTGGTTCGTCCTTCACACGCCTTGGCAGTGGGTTCTGGCCGGCGTGCTAGCTTCGTTGATTGCTCTGGCTGCTCAGGCGCTATGGAAGGGGGAGGATGCGAGGGCACATCTTCGCTTGGCGCTGACCGG
Source organism: Qipengyuania aurantiaca (assembly GCF_019711375.1). Taxonomy (NCBI): domain Bacteria; kingdom Pseudomonadati; phylum Pseudomonadota; class Alphaproteobacteria; order Sphingomonadales; family Erythrobacteraceae; genus Qipengyuania; species Qipengyuania aurantiaca. The sequence goes on along the minus strand of NZ_CP081295.1, from coordinate 2,589,099 downwards.
CCTCAGCCTTGCATTCGCGGCAGGGTTGGCGGTGGTCTGGGCGAGGTCCGATATCGTCGGAGCAGAACCGATCGACCGGCCTACCCTGATGGCGCTCGATGCGCGGATTTTGTCCAAGCAGGAGCAACCCGCCGAGGGGCGTTACCGGCTCGTCCTTGCCACCCGCGATGCCACGGAAGGCCGAGCTATGAAGCTGCGGGTCAACGTTCCCTTGGATAAGGCGATCGAAGGGTTGGACGAGGGCGCGCGTGTCCGCCTTCGCGCGCGATTGATGCCGCCTTCTCCGCCGCTCCTGCCCGGCGGATACGACTTTGCGCGCGCCGCGTGGTTCGAGGGATACGCGGCCACTGGCTCCCTCGTAGGCGAGATCGAGATTGTGGAGGAGGCCGGGAAGGACACAGGGCTTATCGCGAGGGCGCAGCGCTTCTTGTCCGCCCATGTCCGGGACAATCTCGACGGATCGGCGGGCAGCATCGCCGCTGCGTTTGCCAGCGGGGATCGCGGCGCCATCGCGGAGGATAACGAAGTCGCCATGCGGGACGCGGGGCTTACTCACCTCTTGGCGATCAGCGGTCTGCATGTGAGTGCAGTGATTGCTGCGGCCTATTTCCTTGCGATCAAGCTCTTTGCACTGTCGCCATGGATCACCCTTAGGTTGCGATTGCCCCTTGTCGCCGCCGCATTCGCGGCGTTCGCGGGTATTGGTTACACCTTGCTGACCGGGGCGCAGGTGCCGACGGTGAGGAGTTGCATCGGGGCGATCCTGGTACTCATAGCGCTCGCGCTCGGGCGCGAGCCGTTGTCGCTACGCATGGTTGCAGTTGCCGCTGCGGTCGTGCTCCTGCTCTGGCCGGAGACGTTGGTTGGGCCCAGCTTCCAGATGAGCTTTGCGGCGGTTCTCGCTATCGTCGCTTTGCACAACGCGCGCCCGGTGAAAGACTTTCTTGCCCCGCGCGAAGAGAGCCGGACGCGATGGCTCTCAAGGCGGATGCTGATGCTCTTTGTGACCGGTTTGGTGATCGAGATTGCGCTGATGCCGATCGTGCTTTTCCACTTCCACCGCGCGGGCTTGTACGGGGCCTTTGCCAACGTCCTGGCGATCCCGCTCGTGACATTCGTGTCGATGCCCCTGATTGCCGCCGCGCTGCTGTTCGACCTGGTCGGATTGGGCGCGCCGTTCTGGTGGCTCGCCGGCCAGTCGCTCGACCTGCTTTTGCTGCTCGCGCATACCACCTCAGCGCAACCGGGGGCGGTGAAGCTGGTGCCGCATATCGGGTTGTTCACGGTGCTCCTGTTCGTCGCGGGCGGTCTTTGGCTGGCCTTGTGGCGCGGGAGGGCGCGCTTGCTCGGGTTGTTGCCTGCTGCGGTCGGCGGTCTTTTGCTGGCAACGGCATCGGCGCCCGACGTTCTTATTTCGCGTGATGGGCGGGATGTGGGGCTGGTCGATCGTGACGGTCGTCTCTTCATGCTGCGGGACAAGCCGGGCTCCTTTGGGCACGACAGCCTTGCAGAACTGGCGGGAGTCGAAGCGGCGTCGATGCCCATGGCCAACTGGCCTGGGGCGCGGTGCAGTGCCGACTTCTGCACCCTGCCGATGGAGGGCGGCGAGCGGGTCTGGCATCTCTTGGTTGCCCGCAGCCGGGAGCGGCTCGACGAGCGGGAGCTGGCCGCGGCGTGCGAGAGGGCTGATCTAGTGATCGCCGACCGCTGGTTGCCGCGCAGTTGCCAGCCGCGTTGGCTCAAAGCGGACGGACGCTTTCTGAAGGAGCGTGGAGGAACCGTTATCGACTTGGAGGCCGGAGGGGTCGAGACTGTGTCAATGCATCAAGGCGAGCATGGCTGGTGGAAAGGCGGCTTGGACGACTAAGGGGCGCTTCCGCAGGAACGCCCCCTGGTCAATTCTCGCCACCTCATGCTTAGTGATACCGGCGCAAAAGGCCAGCAAGCTTGCCCTGCACTTTTACCCGACCTGCTTCGTAGACCTGCGGCTCATAGGCCCCATTGGCGGGATCGAGGCGCACCATGGCGCCTTCCTTGCGCAGGTATTTGAGCGTCGCTTCCTCGTTATCCACGAGCGCCACCACGATCTCGCCATCGCGTGCGGTTTCGGCGCGTTTTACGAGGGCGAAGTCGCCATCGAAAATCCCGGCCTCGATCATGGAATCGCCGCTGACTTCGAGCGCGTAGTGATCGCCCGGGCCGAGCAGGGCCGCGGGGACTGGCATCGAAGCCTGCCCCTCGATTGCCTCGATCGGAGCACCGGCGGCAATCCGTCCGTGCAGCGGCACTTCTATGATGTCGTTGGCGGGTTCCGGAGCCGCCGCCTTCGGAGCGTGCGCCGCGACGACCGTGTCGTTGGCGGGTGCTGCCGGCTTGGACGGGCTGGTGACCGAATCCTCGGGTAGCTTGATCACTTCCAGCGCGCGCGCCCGGTTGGGCAGGCGGCGGATGAAGCCGCGTTCTTCCAAGGCGGAAATCAGGCGATGCACGCCCGACTTGCTCTTGAGATCGAGCGCTTCTTTCATCTCTTCGAACGAAGGCGAAATGCCGGTTTCTTCCAGCTTCTGCTGGATGAAGCGGATCAGTTCGTGCTGCTTGGCAGTCAGCATCGGGTTCTCCCCATGGTCCTTGTCACATTATCTGTTCACAACCCTGTGAACGAATGTGGAACAATTAGGCAACCATTTCTGCCAAGTCAAGCAATCCCGCCGTTTTGGAGGCAGTTGGGCAAGAACAGGCGTTCCCGTTTCAGTCCGCTGCGCGCCATTCGCCGGACTTGCCGCCGCTCTTGGCAAGGAGGCGGACACCCTCGATCACCATACCGCGATCGAGCGCCTTGCCCATGTCGTAGAGCGTGAGCAGAGCGACGCTGGCGGCGGTCATTGCCTCCATTTCGACACCGGTCCTTCCGATCAATCCGGCCTTGGCGGTGACGCGGATCGCGTCCGATTCGCGCTCGAACTCGATGGTCACGCTTTCCAGCCCGAGAGGATGGCAAAGCGGGATGAGTTCGCCGGTCTTCTTGGCGGCCATGATGCCGGCAATCCGTGCCGTGGCGAGGGCATCGCCCTTGGGTACATCGCCAGCGAGCATCGCCTCGAGCGCATCGGTCCGCATCCGAATCCGCCCCTCGGCCGTGGCCGTACGCTCGGTTTCGGGCTTTGCACTCACGTCAACCATGCGCGCCGCGCCGTTCTCGTCGAGATGAGTAAGTCTGTTCATCGAACGACCCCGTAAAGCTGAACGATGGAGCGCATGGAGCACGGTCCTGGCGAAGAAAACTTCACCGTCGCGGCAAGGTGCTTTTGCGAGCCTTCTGCCGCCGCCAATGAGTGTCTGGAGATCGAGTTCATGGCCACTGCATGCCACAGTTTCCCACGGTAGGACAGGGCATCAGCCTTCGAGCAAGCGGCGAGTTCCCGCCTCGACATCGTCCTGCCGCATGAGGCTTTCGCCGACGAGGAAGCTCCGCACGCCCGAACGGGCGAGCCGCTGGCAATCGTCGTGCGTGAAGATACCGCTTTCCCCAACCAGCAAGCGATCGGTCGGAGCAAGCCGTGCAAGTTCCTCCGTCGTGGCAAGATCAGTCTCGAAGGTCTTGAGATTGCGGTTATTCACCCCGAGAAGGCGTGACTTCAATCGCGTCGCGCGCTCCAGTTCCATGGCGTCATGGACCTCGACCAGCACGTCCATTCCCTGCTCGAAGGCAGCCGCTTCGATCTCTGCCATCTGCGTGTCGTCGATCGCGGCCACGATGATCAGGATCGCATCCGCCCCGATGGCGCGCGCCTCGGTGACCTGCCAGGGATCGACCATGAAATCCTTGCGCAGCACGGGAAGATCGCAGGCAGCCCGCGCCGCGATCAGGTAATCTTCGTGGCCCTGGAAATAGGGCGCGTCGGTCAGGACCGAAAGGCAGGCAGCACCGCCTGCCGCATAGGCGCGCGCGTGATCCGCGGGCTGGAAGTCGGGACGGATGAGGCCCTTGGAGGGCGAGGCTTTCTTGATCTCCGCGATCAGGCCGAAGCCCGCGCCCTGCGCTTGCTCCAGCGCGGCAAGGAAGGCGCGCGGGGCACTCTGTTCGCTGGCCAGCCCTTCGAGGTCGGCAAGGCTGCGTTCGGCCTTGCGCGCGGCCACTTCCTCGCGCTTGGTCGCGCAAATCTGCTCGAGCTTGTTCATTTGGCCAGCGCAATCCAGTCGGCGAGCAATTGCTTGGCCCTCCCGGAATCGATCGCCTCGGCGCCCATTTCGGCGCCTTCAGTCCAGTCGCTGGTCTTGCCGGCAACGATCAGGGTTGCGGCGGTGTTGAACAGGACGGCGTCGCGATAGGGGCCGGGCGCGCCCATCAGCAGCGCTTCGAGGGCCTTGGCGTTATGGGCGGGATCGCCGCCGCGGATCGCCTCGACCGGCGCGTGCGGCAGGTTGGCCTGCACCGCAACGACGCGGCGCATCTCGAAATCATTGCCCGCCACGTCGGCAAGCTCGTTGCCGCCTGCGAGGCTGAGTTCGTCCAGCCCCTCGTCGCCCGAGGCGATGAAGGTGCGCTCGGTGCCGAGTTTCGCCTTGGCCGCCGCGTAGATCGGCACATAGGCCGGACGCGCGATGCCGATGAGCTGGCGGGTGACGCCAGCGGGGTTCGACAGCGGCCCCATCAGGTTGAAGATCGTGCGCATGCCCAGCTTCTGGCGAATGGGCTGGATACGCCCCATGGCCGGGTGGTGGTTCTTGGCGAAGAGGAAGCAAATACCCAGTTCGTTCAGTGTCTTCTCGGCGGTTCTTCCCGCCGCTTCCATATCGAGACCGAGCGCTTCCAGCGTGTCCGCCGCGCCCGATTTGGAGCTGGCGGCACGGTTGCCATGCTTCGCCACCGGCACGCCGGACGCCGCGACCAGCAGGCTGACTGCCGTCGAGACGTTGAGCGTGTGGTGCCCGTCGCCGCCGGTGCCGCAGCAATCGACCGTGCCATCGGGTGCATCGATGGGGATCAACCGTTCGCGCAAGGCCCGTGCGGCTCCGGCGATTTCCTCCGAAGTCTCGCTGCGGGCGGACATTTCGACGAGGAAGCGACCGATCTCCTCGTCACTCGTTTCGCCGTCGAGGATCCAGCCGAAAATCTCGTGCGCGTCGCTTTCGGTGAGATGGGTGTCGGCGGAGGGAAGCGTCTTCATGCTGGCACCTTGGTTGCAATCCCGCACAGTTCGAGGAAATTGGCGAGGAGGGCGTGGCCGTGCTCGGTGGCGATGCTCTCGGGATGGAACTGGACCCCGTGGATGGGCAGGTCGCGGTGGCGGAAGCCCATCACGCTCGAGCCGTCGAGACCGGGTGTCTTGCTGGTGGCGTTGACCACGAGGCAGTCGGGAATGTCCTCGACCACGAGCGAATGGTAGCGCGTCGCCGTATAGGGGGAGGGCAGCCCGGCAAAGACACCGGTGCCGTCATGAGTGAGATCGCTGGTCTTGCCGTGCATCAGCCCGCCGCGCACCACCCGGCCGCCGAAATGCTGCCCGATCGACTGGTGACCGAGGCATACGCCGAGCAGCGGCTTCTTCGCCTCCGCGCAGGCCGCCACGAGGTCGAGGCTGATCCCCGCTTCGTTGGGTGTGCAGGGGCCGGGCGAGATGAGGTATCCCGCCGCGTCCTTGGCCAGCGCTTCTCCGGCGGTGATAGTGTCGTTACGCACCACCTCCACCTCAGCCCCCAGTTCCATCAGGTAATGGACCAGGTTGAAGGTGAAGCTGTCGTAATTGTCGATGACGAGGATGGATCGGTTGGCGGTCATTAATTCGGTCAATGGCTTTCACGAACGCAGCTATCAAGCAAGCAAAGCTTCTCCCCGCGAGAATCTGCTTCAATCCGTTCGTGCTGAGCTTGTCGAAGCACCGTCCTTCTTTACCGAAATGATCTTGAAGCTGAAGTACGGCCCTTCGACAAGCTCAGGGCGAACGGCGGGGGTGTTCAGGCTTTACCCGCCAGCTTGTCGGTCGCGCGCACGAGGCCGTCGATAATGCCCGGTTCGCCCGCCGAATGGCCCGCATCGTGGACGATCCACAGCTCGGCCTCGGGCCACGCCTTCTTCAGCTCCCATGCCGAGGTGGGCGGGGTGCAGATGTCGTGACGTCCCTGCACGATGATGCCGGGAATATGCTTGATCCTGTCGACGTTCTTCAGGAGCTGCGCTTCTTCCAAGAAGAAGTCCTGCAGGAAGAACTTGGCGCAGATGCGGGCGAAGGGGACGGCCTTGGCCGGATCGCCGAAGCTGTCGAGCAGTTCTTCGTCGGGCAGCAGCGTAGCGACATTGCCTTCCCACAGCGACCATTCGCGCGCGGCGGCAAGGCGGGTGGGTTCGTCGTCGCTGGTGAGGCGGTCGTAATAGGCCTGGACGAGATTGCCGCGCTCTTCCTCGGGGATGAGGCCGGCGAAATCGTCCCACTGCTCGGCCATGATCTCGGACGCGCCGTAGGTGTAGAGCCAGTCCTTTTCCTTTTGCCGGGCGAGGAACACGCCGCGCAGGACGATCTCGCTCACGCGCTCCGGATGGGTCTGGGCGTAGGCAAGGGCGAGGGTCGCGCCCCAGCTGCCGCCGAACGCCTGCCATTTCTCGTGGCCGCACATCGCCCGCAGCTTCTCGATATCCTCGACGATACGCCAGGTGTCGTTGTGCTCGATCTCGGCGAAGGGGAGCGATTTGCCGCAGCCGCGCTGGTCGAAGAGAAGGACGTCGTAGAGCTCCGGGTCCCACTGGCGGCGGTGGCTGGGCGACATGCCGCCACCCGGTCCGCCGTGGAGGAACACCGCGGGCTTGCCGCCCGGCGTGCCGACGCGCTCGTAATAGAGCGAGTGGCCGTCGCCGACGTCGAGCATGCCGGTCTCGTAGGGTTCGATCTCCGGATAAAGGCCGCGCTCATACTCAATCATCGGATTGTCCCTTTTTCTCGACGACCACGATGGGGCCGATCGGTGCGCCGGTGTCGAGGCGGTCGGTCGCCGGGTTCCAGAGGCCCGAGACATTACCGTCGAGATAGAGCGCGTTTTTCACGTTGAGTTCGTCGCGATAGAAGCGCGCGAGCTTGCCAAAGCTGATCGCGGCATTCGAGATGACGAAATGGGCGCGCCCCTTCTCGTCCACCCCAACGCCGTTGCGTACGAGGCGGCTTTCCCCGTCATGCGAGATTTCGGGGTGAAGCTTGCCATCGACCACCAGCATCGGCCCCGATTGCGTGCCGAAGTCGGGCCTTTCGCGCACATTGGCAAGGAAGTCCTCGGTGCTGCGGACTTCCCACGTGTCGCCCGTGCCGAAGAACACTCCGTTTGGCGCCATGTGGAAATTGCCCTCGCCATCGGCGGTGTTGAGCGTCTGGAGGCGCTCGCCGCCTTCGACGTAATAGCCGATGGGCTTGCCCTCCTCGTCGAACATCCCTGCGTTCATGGCAAACGCGATGCCTGCGCCCTCACGAGCGCGCGATAAGGCGGAGAGGCTGCGATAGGGCTCGCCGCCAGAAGGACCGAGGTCCATGGCAACCCGGTGCCGCGCGGGGCTCGCGAGGCAATGGGTGAGAGGGGTGTCCTCGAAAATGATCGAACGGCAGGCGCTTTCGACCTGCGTGGTGCCCGAAGCGGTTTCACTTGCGGCAGGCGCGGGCGCAGGCGGGCCGGCTTGACCGTCGATGCGGGTGCGCGTGACCGGCTCGCCCTCGGGCGCGGGCTCGCATGCGGTGAGGGCAAGCAGGGGAAGGGCGAGAAAAGCGTATTTCATTGTCCGTAACCGGGTTCCTGGGCGAGGCGGACTGCCTCGCGAGCTGCTGCGAAGAGCGCGCCGGCCTTGGCTTCGCACTCGCGTTGTTCATAGGCGGGATCGCTGTCGGCGACTATCCCGGCGCCGGCCTGCACATGCATCGTGCCGTCCTTCACCACGGCCGTGCGCAGGACGATGCAGCTGTCGAGCGAACCGTCGGGCGCGAAATAGCCGACGCCGCCGGCGTAGGGGCCGCGTGTCGCCGGTTCGAGTTCGGCGATGATCTCACAGGCCCGCACCTTGGGCGCGCCGCTAACCGTGCCGGCGGGGAAGCCTGCGAACATCGCGTCGATGGCGTCCTTCGACGGGTCCAGCTCACCGACGACATTGCTGACGATATGCATCACGTGGCTGTATCGCTCGACCGCGAAACTGTCGGTGACGGTGACGCTGCCGCTCGAAGCGACCCGGCCCACGTCGTTGCGCCCGAGGTCGAGCAGCATCAGGTGCTCCGCGCGTTCCTTGGGGTCGGCTAGCAGCGAGGCTTCCGCCGCGCGGTCTTCCTCGGCGTTGGTCCCGCGGGGGCGCGTGCCTGCGATCGGGCGGACCGTGACCTCACCATCGCGCACGCGCACGAGGATTTCGGGACTTGAACCGACTACGGCAAAACCGGGCAGGTCGAGGAAATAGAGGAAGGGCGAAGGATTCACCCGGCGCAGCGCGCGATAAAGCGCAATCGGTGGCAGACCGAAAGGTGCTGTGAACCGCTGCGAGAGCACGACCTGGAAGATGTCGCCTGCCGTGATATAGTCCTTGGCGCGGGCGACCATGGCCGCATAGTCGGCTTCGTCCATCACTGGCGAGGGTTCGGGAAGGGGCGCCTGTGCGACGTCCGGGTGGGTCTCGCCGCGTTCGAGCGCCCCGTCGAGCCGCGCCAGTGCGGTGTCGATCCGTTCTTCCGCGGCGGCGATCTGCGCCTCCGGCTCGCCCTTGCCGGGCCAGAGCGGGGCGATGCAGAAGAGCGTGTCCTTCAAACTGTCGAAGACCAGCACCAGCGTCGGGCGTGCAAACAGCATGTCCGGGACATCGAGAGCCTGCTGGTCGGGGCGCGGCAGTTTCTCCACCAGTCCGATGGTCTCATACCCGAAGAAGCCGACAAGGCACGCCAGCGCCGGCGGCAGGCCTTCGGGCACATCGATCCGGCATTCCTCCAGCAGCGACCGCATGGCCGCGAGCGCGCCATCATCGCTCTCGGCAAAGGCACCGCGATTCCGCTGCCACTCGCGATTGATCTCGGCCTTGTCGCCCTGCGCGCGGAACACCAGGTCCGGATCGAGGCCAAGCAGGCTGTAACGCCCGCGCACCTCGCCACCCTCGACCGATTCAAGCAGGAAGTCGCCTCGTCCCTCGACGATCAGCTTTAAAGCCGCTCCTACCGGGGTGACAGTATCCGCAACAACCTTCCTCCAGACGAGGGCAGGGCGCACCTTACCCAGCGCCTCAAGGGCCTGCGCGCGACCTTCCAGCGGGCCGGCCAAGCGGGGCCTCAGTTGGCTTCGCCGAGGAGGCGGCGGCGCACGGCCGCAATCGCTTCCTCGTTGCGTTCGACACCGAGGCTAGCGCGCATGGCAGCGATCAACTGCGTGCCGTACTCATTGCTCCACGCCTGCGCGACCTGGTTCTTCGCCTGCCCGATGAGCGGGTCGTTCTCTTCCAGTTCTTCAAGAGTGATTGTGTCGAGGTCGACCACGTACCAGCCCTGATCGCGAGAGCCTTCAAGCTTCTTGGCCGTGCCTTGCGCCATGCCGAACATTAGCGCGACCGGGGCCGGAACACTGTTGTTGCCCATCCGTGCAAGCTCTTCGCGGCTGAAATTGACCTGTTGCGGGGCAGAAATCGCCTTCTCTTCGGCCGCTACGGCCTCGGCGAGGCTGGCCCCGCCTTCCACGCGCTTAAGAATGCGGTCGGCAGCGGCTTCGGCGCCTTCGTCACCGCGCACGCGACGCCATTCGGCGATGGCCTCGTCGCGAATTTCTGCCAGCGGAGCCGCCGCGGAAGGTTCGATGTCCGCCACCTCGTAGAGGATGAAGGTTTCCTGATCGGCCAGCGCCCCGATTTCGGGCTCGCCTTCGTCAATCTGGAACGCGAACTCCAGAGCGGGGGCGAGCAGCTGGGGAATGCGGCCAGGCGTACCATAGAACTGGCCCGAGGCGGTGATCGGCGGGGTCGTCGTCAGTTCGAGACTCAGCTCCGATGCGATCGAGGTAAGCGAAGCGCCGTCCGAAAGGCGGTCTTCGATGCTGACGGCGAGTTCGGCGATGCCACGCTGGCGCTTTTCTTCGCTCAGCGTTTCTACGATCGATGCGCGCGCATCGGCAAGCGACTGCTGCGGTTGCTCGTTCACCGAGGTGACGCGGGCGATATGCCAGCCGAGCGAGCTGCGCGCCGGCGTCGTGACCGCGCCCTCGGCCGCGGAGAAATAGGCGTCGGCGACTGCGGCCGAAGCAGAAGAGCGGATTTGCGCGCGTTCGCGGCCTTCAAGCTGCGTCGTGCGCAAGCCGGAGCTGCTGGCTGCCTGGGCAAAGCTCTCGCCGCCACGGACACGTGCGGCAAGCGCTTCGGCGCCTTCGCGCGTGGGGACGATCAGCTGGGTAAAGCTGCGGGTTTCCCGCGCTGCATATTCCTCCGCGTTGTCGCGGTAGTAGGCGGCGATCTCTTCATCGGTGGGATTGATGCTGTCACCCAGCGCCGCGCTGTCGAAGGTGGTATAGCGCAAGGTGCGGCGTTCCGGACGAACGAAACGTGCGCGATTTTCCGTGTAGAAGGCGTTGAGCTGTTCGGTAGTCGGATCGCCCTGCGGAGCAAAGAGAGCTGCCGAGATGGTGGCGATCGACCCCGAACGGCGTTCCTTGAAGCTTCGCGCGTATGTCCGCGCGATCGAATCCGGCAGCTGGGCGCCATAGATGCCGGGAAAGACGGCTTGGCGGAAATAGAGCGAGGTACGCAGCTGCTGGCGCAGCATGCTGTCGGTCAGATTGTTGTTGCGCAGGAAAGCGGCATAGGCGGCCTCGTCGAAATTCCCACTAGGCCCTCGTGCAGCCGGAATGGTGCGGATTTCGCTGTTCAAAAGATTGTCACCGGCGCGATAGCCGTTCTCTTCGGACCATGCGAGAAGCGCGTAGCGGTCGATCAGATTGTCGAGCACGCGATCGATGGCGCCTTCGGCAATCAGGGTCTGCATCGTGGCTTCGGGGTTTTCCTGACGCGCGCGGCGCAGTTCGTCATCCATCGCCTGGTTGAATTCCGCCGTGCCGATCTTGTGATCGCCGACAACGGCCACGCTGTCTCCGCCGGCAACGCCGCCGAACGCGCCGGTGTTGGAGACGTCCATGCTGGCAAAGGCAAAGGCGATCAGGCCGAGGAAGGCGAGGACGATCGCCAGACCGATCTTCGTTTTGAAGAAATTCCGGAAAAAGGTGAGCATGGCTTGCGAGAAGGCCTTTTCTTATGCTTAGGGCGCGCCGCGTTCCCATGGCGGGACAATCGCGCATCGCCGGTTTGAGCAGCGCGCTTTATCCGCCATGCGGCCTCGCCGCAACAGGTCGCTTCGGCTTTTGACCTAATATCAAACCACGTCTAGCGGGACGCGACGCACGCCCTATATAGGCGCCTCGCTGCGCACCGATTAACGACAGGAAGAAAACTCTATGGCCGAACGGCCCTACATCGTTGGCAATTGGAAGATGAACGGCACGCGCGCCATGCTGTCGGAAGCGCGCGCGATCGACCGTGCGGCGCAGCGTTACATGAAGGCCGAAGTGGCCGTGGCGCCTCCTTACACGTTGATCCACGCTGTCCACCGCGAAGCCGAGCAGATCGGCATTGGCGCTCAGGATTGCCATGCCGGTGAAGACGGCGCGCATACCGGTGACATCTCCGCCAGCATGGTTGCCGACGCCGGCGCCAAGTTCGTCATCCTCGGCCATAGCGAGCGCCGCGCGGACCACCGCGAGACCAACAAGCAAATCAACGCCAAGATCGAAAGCGCGCTCGAAGCTGGCCTGCGCATCATCCTGTGCTGCGGCGAGACGTTGAAGACCCGCGACGAAGGCGATGCGGTCGACTTCGTGCTGAAGCAGCTCAAGGCGAGCCTGCCCAAGATCGAAGACGCCGCCGAGCGATTGACGGTGGCTTATGAGCCCGTCTGGGCCATCGGCACCGGCAAGACTGCGACGCCCAAGGACATTGAAGAGATGCACAAGGCGATTCGCGGCCTTCTCGACGAGACCTATGGAGAGGAGACCTCCGCCCAGGTGCGCATCCTTTACGGCGGTTCGGTCAAGCCCGATAACGCGAAGGAAATCCTCTCGCTTCCCGAAGTCGGCGGCGCGCTCGTCGGCGGGGCAAGCCTTTCGGCGGAAAGCTTCCTCGGCATCGTGGTCGCCGCGTCGGAAACCGAAGAGGCCTGACCATCCGATCCGGGCCAAGCTTGCCCTGAACGCGCGCTGCGCCTAGATGCAGCCCACGAAATTCCAGCGATAGAGTAACCAGTCCATGTTCGTCTTCCTCACCGTCGTCCAGGCGATTGTCGCAGCAGCCCTTATCGCCGTCATCCTGATGCAGCGCAGCGAAGGCGGCGGTCTCGGGATCGGCGGCAGCCCCAGCGGGATGCTGAGCGCACGCGGCGCGGCAGACTTCCTGACCCGTTCGACCAAGTGGCTGGCCGTGCTGTTCGTGGCGCTTTCGATCGCGCTGGCTGCCATGGCGGTGGAAGGCGTAGGCTCGACCATGATCGAATCGACGCTTGATCGCAACGTTACCCCGGTGGAAAGCGATCCGCTCGGCGGCCCGGCGGCTCCCGCAGCTCCTGCAGAAGCGCCCGCACCCAACGACGACCCGCTCGCCGAATAAGCCTTCCGGCTTCCCATTTCGCTAGCGCTTGTGGATGGCGCGCCTTTTTGCGCGCCTTTTCCCTTGCGCCGACTCAACACGCACGCTTAAGGCCCGACTCCCATGGCGCGGTATATTTTCATCACCGGCGGCGTGGTCTCCTCGCTTGGCAAAGGTCTCATGGCAGCATCGCTCGCTGCCCTCCTCCAGGCGCGTGGCTACAAGGTCCGCATTCGTAAGTTCGACCCCTACCTCAATGTCGATCCGGGCACGATGTCCCCGTATCAGCACGGCGAGGTCTATGTGACTGACGACGGGGCGGAAACCGACCTCGATCTCGGCCATTACGAGCGCTTCACCGGCGTCTCGGCGCACCAAGGCGACAACATTACCAGCGGCCGGGTTTACCAGCAGATCATCGCCAAGGAACGCCGCGGCGACTATCTCGGAGCGACCGTGCAGGTGGTCCCGCACGTGACCGACGCGATCAAGGAATTCGCGCTCGCCGGCCAGGACGATCACGATTTCATCCTGTGCGAAATCGGCGGCACGGTGGGCGACATCGAGAGCCTGCCCTTCATGGAAGCCATCCGCCAACTGAGGAACGAGCTCGAGCCGATGCAGTCGCTCAGCGTCCACGTTACGCTGGTGCCCTACATTGCTGCGGCAGGCGAACTGAAGACCAAGCCGACGCAGCACTCGGTACGCGAATTGGCCAGCCTCGGCATCAAGCCCGATGTGCTGCTGTGCCGCGCCGAACACCCCATTCCCGATGGCGAGCGTCAGAAGATCGCCAACTTCTGCAACGTGCGCAAGGAAGCCGTCATTCCTGCGCTCGACGCACCCTCCATCTATTCGGTCCCGCTGCAGTACCACGCGGAAGGACTCGACACCGAGGTCCTGCGCGGCTTCGGCATCACCGATGCGCCCGAACCGGACCTCTCGCGCTGGTACGATGTGGTCGACCGCCACTCGAACCCCGAAGGCGAGGTCACCATCGGCGTCGTCGGCAAGTATGTCGGCCTGCAGGACGCCTACAAGTCGCTCAACGAAGCGCTTGTTCACGGCGGCATGGCGCACCGCGTCAAGGTCAACATCAAGTGGATCGACGCCGAGGTCTTCGAGCAGAGCGATGCGGATATCGCCGCCCAGCTCGAACCGATGCACGGCATCCTCGTCCCCGGCGGGTTCGGCGAGCGTGGCAGCGAGGGCAAGATCGCCAGCGTGCGCTTCGCTCGCGAACGCAAGGTGCCCTTCCTCGGCATCTGTCTCGGCATGCAGATGGCCTGCGTCGAAGGCGCGCGCAACGCCGGCTTCGACAAGGCGAGCTCGACCGAGTTCGGCAGCACCGAAGAACCGGTGGTCGGCATCATCACCGAATGGATGACCGAAGAAGGTCTCCAGACCCGCGAAGCGGGCGGGGATCTTGGCGGGACCATGCGCCTCGGCGCGTATGACGCGAAGCTCGCGGCAAACAGCCATGTTTCGTCGATCTACGGCGGCCAGACCGACATCTCCGAACGCCATCGCCATCGCTACGAGGTGAACGGCAAATATATCGAGCCGCTCGAGAAGCAGGGCCTGATTTTCTCTGGCATGTCGCCCGATGGATTGCTGCCCGAGATCGTCGAGCGCCCCGACCATCCTTGGTTCGTGGGCGTGCAGTTCCACCCCGAACTGAAGTCCAAACCGTTCGACCCGCACCCCCTGTTTGCAGGCTTTATTGGAGCGGCACTCGAACAGGCGCGCCTCGTCTGAAAATTTTTTTCCCGCGCGCTCCCCTCGGGTAAACACCTGTAATCGTTAGGTTCGTGCTGGCGAGCTTGTAAAAACGCGACAGGTTGCTTCCTGCAACGGTCTGCGCGCGGGTTTATCTTTTGACATTATTGCGGCAGGAAAGTCTCGACTCAGCGGGCAAAAGCCGTTGAGGAGCAAGGATTAAACGCTTCGCGCAAGCGGTGGGGCTTGCCTCGAACCCGGTCGTCTTCTGCGACCCGGACGGCCGAATCCGAGGCTTGGCGGCGCTAGTCGTCGCGGGGGTGGTGCCTTAGGGCTCCACCCCCTTTCCTTTTGAGTGGTCACGAAAAAGGGCGGCACCCGCCTGGGGTGCCGCCCTTTTCTGTTATCGAAGCCTTGAAATCAGGCCGCGGCGGTGTCGTCGTCGTCCTTGACGATTTCCAGCGTCTTCGCGCCGCCGATTGCGATCTTCTTGGGCTTCATCGCATCGGGCACTTCGCGCACGAGGTCGATCACGAGCATGCCGTCCTTGAGGTCTGCGTTCTCGACGCGAACGTAGTCGGCAAGGTCGAAGCGGCGCTCGAAGCCGCGGTTGGCAATGCCGACATGCAGCATCTCACCTTCGGGCTGGTCGTCGCGCTTGCGTCCCTGGATCACCAGCAGGTTCTGCTGGGCGGTAATGTCGAGGTCTTCCGCACGGAACCCGGCGACGGCGAGAGTGATGCGGTACTCATCCTCGTCGCGGCGCTCGATGTTGAACGGCGGGTAATTGTCGCCCCCGGCGTTGCGCGCCTGGCGTTCCATCAGGTCGAACAGGCGGTCGAAGCCGACGGTCGAACGGCGATAGGGGGTGGTGTCAAAACGGTTCATCGAAACAAATCCTCCAGTGAGCAATTTGAATATGTAACGGGAGCCCGAAACCGGCACTCCCACGCCGCCACTGCGTGTGACGACAGGACCAAGATAGGCGCTCGAAAAACGCTTTCAAGCCGGTGGACGTGGCCCTATCCACACCCGCCGAGACAACAAGGAATTCCCATGAGCCAGCCTCATATCGACATCTACACCAAGTTCGGCTGCGGCTATTGCTTCCGCGCCAAGCGCCTGCTCGACGAGAAGGGTGCAGACTACCACGAGCACGACATCACCATGGGCGGCCCCATGCGCGAGGAGATGCTCGAGCGTGCACCAGAGGCGCGCACGGTGCCGCAGATCTTCATCGGCGACACCTATGTCGGCGGATCGGACGAGCTCGCCGCGCTGGAGCGGGCCGGCAAGCTCGACGCGCTTCTCGCAGGCTGAATGACCCGCATCGCCGTCCTGCAGATGACCACGGGCATCGATCCCGTGGCCAATGGCAACGCTATCGCTGACGCCGTCACCAAGGCGGCAGGCGAGGGCGCGGCGATACTGTTCACGCCCGAAATGTCAGGCCTGCTCGACCGCGACCGGAAACGTGCTGCCGCTTCGATCAAGCGCGAGGAGGACGATCGCGTCTTGGCGCGGGTTCGCGAAGCCTGCGCGAAAGAGGGCGTCTGGACCTGCCTTGGCTCGCTCGCCATCGATACGGGCGAGGGCAAGTGGGCTAATCGGTCCTTCGTCATCGACCCTGCCGGGGAAATCATGGCGCGCTACGACAAGATCCACATGTTCGACGTCGATCTTGCCAGCGGCGAGAGCTGGCGGGAGTCCAACGCCTATCGCGCGGGAGACAAGGTGGTGACGGTCGAAACGCCGATTGGCAGATTGGGCCTGGCGGTCTGCTACGACTTGCGCTTTCCTGCGCTGTTCGAAGCGCTCGGTAGGGCGCGCTGCGACGCCATCGCGATACCGGCCGCCTTCACCGTGCCTACCGGCGAGGCGCATTGGCACGTCCTCCAGCGCGCCCGCGCGATCGAGGCGAGCGCCTATGTCATCGCCGCCGCGCAGGTGGGCGAGCATGAGGACGGGCGGCGGACATACGGCCACAGCCTCGTCGTTGGCCCTTGGGGCGAAATTGGCCTCGACATGGGAGGCGAGGGCGCAGGCCTCGGTTGCGCCGAAATCGACACCGCGCGGATCGCGGAAGTGCGCGCCCAGGTCCCGAGCCTTGCCAATCGCCGCGAAATCGCCAATTAGCGCGCCGATGATCGTCTACGACCTCCACTGCGACGACGGCCACCGTTTCGAAGGCTGGTTCGGCTCCTCCGCCGACTATGACAGCCAGCGGGCGCGTGGCCTTGTCGACTGCCCGGAATGCGGCAGCAAGACTGTTGGCAAGGCGCCCATGGCTCCGGCGGTTCCGGCGAAGGGCAATACGGTCGAGGCGAAAGTCCCTACTGCGAAGGAGACCCAGCTCTCCAACGCGCCCATGCCGCCCGAGGTGGAAAAGGCGCTCAAGCAGTTGGCAAAAGCGCAGGCCAAGGCGTTGAAAAGCAGTACTTATGTCGGCGAGAAGTTCGCCGACGAAGCGCGCTCGCAGCATTACGGCGAGAAGGCCGAAGCACCGATCCACGGCAAGGCCACCCGCAAGGAAGCCGAAGACCTGGCAGCAGAAGGCATTTCCGTCGCCCCAATCCTTTTCCCGATCGCCGAACCCGACGAACTCAACTGATTGTCACCTCACTTCAAGTCGCTATACAGCGTGCCCGGGGCGTCCGTTGCTCAGTCGGATAGAGCACCAGATAGACCTTCGGTCAGCTTCGCTTCCCTAATCTGGGGGCCACAGGTTCGGAGCCGAAGGACGCAGTACGAAGGCGTCGGGAACGCAGTGGAGGACAATCCTGTCGGGCGTTGCAAGCCAAATGTCCTCACCTTATGGCGTCCTTGGTAAGTCCCCGTAGCTCAGTCGGATAGAGCGTCGGATTCCTAATCCGAAGGCCACAGGTTCGAATCCTGTCGGGGACACCACACGAGGCGGTCCTGTAAAGGGCCGCCTCGTGTGGTCTACCCATTCAGGCTCGTGCCTCGTTCGGAGTCGGAGCGAAGCGAAGACGGCGCCGCAGGCGCCAATCCTGTCGGGCGCACCACCTACTTCCCCTTCTTGGCAGCCACCCAGCACAGCACGGTCAGCAATGCCGAAGAGGCCGTGAGCGCGATGCAGACACCGGCCCAGCCGAATCTGCCGTAGACCGCCGTTCCCCCGATGCTGCCGATGCCGCCGCCGATGAACATCAGGACGATATAGACCGTTGTCAGACGGGTCCTGAGATCAGGCTCGAGCGAGAGGAACGTCATGCGACCGGTCACGTCGATCCCGGGTCCGACGAGGTTTACGATGACGAGGGGGATGATTATCCCCCAGAGCGATCCGCCGAGCGGCCAGAAGAGCGCGATGCCCACAAGCTGGATGCAGGCGAAAACGAAGCGCGCGCGCCGGGCGCCGATCCGGTCGGCCCAGCGGCCGAGGCGCGGGGTGGACAGAATGCTCACCGCCGCAATGGCGGCAAGATAGCCGACGACGTCCGTCCCGTAACCGAGTGGCGGGGCCGTCAGGTAAAGCGCCAACGCCAGCCACAGGGCGATGAACTGTGCGAAATTCAGTGCCTGAATCGCGCCGGACAGCAGGACTTCGCGATGGCGGCGCGCCAAGGCAAATACCGAGAAGACAAGCGCCCAGTAGCTCTCGCCGCCGCGGTCCCGCTCGCCGCCTTCCATCAGCCGGGGCAGGGCGAGGGTGACGGCGAGCATCAGTCCGGTGGCAATCCAATAGACTAGGCGCCAGCCGTAATGCTCGGCCACCCAGCCGGCACCGACCCGTGCGATAAGGATGCCGAGAATTACTCCGGCGGTCAGCAGGGCGGTGACATGGCCAAGCCGCTCCGGCGCGACCCGCTTCGAGGCGTAGGCGGGAAGGAGGTAGGGCGCGATGGTGAAGAAGCCGAGCAGCGTCGAGCCCGCCGTAAAGCCGACGAAGCTCTGGGCGAGTGTCATGATGGCCAGCGAAATGGTCTGCCCGCTTGCGAAAAGGATCGTCAGGCGGCGGTTCGAATAACGGTCCCCCAGCGGCAGGAGCAAGAGGATCCCAACGGCCAGCGCAATCTGGTTCAGCGCCGGGACCAGCCCGATCCGCGCCTCGCTGACCCCGAAATGCGCCGCTACGTCTCCGATGATCGGGTGGATGTAATAGGCGTTCGCGGTCACCACCGCGGCGGCGAAGGCGAGCGAGTATTCCTGTGTCGCGGTCAGCCGCGAGGCTGTGGTCACGCGAGGTGGCCTGCCTTGCGCGCCATGTCGATCACACCCTGTGCCAGCGCTTCGGGCTGGTCTTCTTGGCAGAAATGGCCGCAGGGGCTGAGTGTGCGATGGTCGAGCCCGGCGGCGCCTTCGATCCGGTCGATCAGGAATTTCTCGCTGCCCTTGGTGATCGGGTCCTCGTCGCCAAAAAGCGTGAGGAACGGCTTGTCGAACGCGGCGAGCGCGGGCCAGGCGGCCTTGTTCTCGGCCACGCCCGGCATGCCATCCTCGACGGGAACGAGCGAAGGGAAGGCGCGCGCTGCGGCCTTCGATGGCTCGTCAGGAAAGGGCGCGTCATAAGCGGCGATTTCGGCCTCGGTCAGCGGCGTCTGGGTAGCGCGGTCGAGCAGCGGACCGATGCGGAAATCGGGCGAAGAGCGCGCAAACTCGCGCCAGGCGAGGAAGGCCTGTGAGGGCGTGCCGCCTGCGGGCAGGAAGGTGTTGCTGGCGACGACGCAGTCGAAGAGGTCGGGATCGTGCGCCACCATGCGCAGGCCCAGCAAGCCGCCCCAGTCCTGGCAGAACAGCGCCGCAGGACGCGGTTCGACCGCGTTGCGCCATTGCTTGAGCCAGTCGACATGAAGCTCGTAGGTGAAGAAAGCGATGTCGTCGGGCTTGTCGCTCTTGCCGAAACCGATGAGGTCGGGCGCGAGCACGCGGAACCCCGCGTCGACCAAGATCGGGATCATCTTGCGATAGAGGAAGGACCAGCTCGGCTCGCCATGGAACAGAAGGACGGGCGGGGCGCCCTTGTCCCCTTCGTCGACATAGTGCTGGCGTGCTGTCTGCCCGTTGCCGAGGTCGACCTCGAACCAGTTCTCCGCGAAGGGATAGTCGGGAATGTCGTCAAAGCGCTCTGCCGGTGTGCGAAGGATGTCCATGGCCGTCTCTCCCCGGTTGCACGGGAGCGCGGACAGGCAATGGCCACGCGCGATTCCCGTTTCTGTTTGCAACCCTTAGGGCGTGCGCTTGCTGCTGTCACCCAATTGGCTGACCGGCACCGTTTCCTTGAAAGTGTGGGTGACATAGGGGAAGGGGATCTCGATCCCGACATCGTCGAGCGCCGCCTTGATCGCCCGAACCACCTTGTCCTTGCTTTCCCAGCCCGAACGGGGCGAGGAACCAGCCCACCAGCGCACGAGGAAATCGACCGAGCTGGAGTTGAACTCCTGCGCAAAAATGTCGATGCCCTTGCTGGCGAGCACGTCGTCGACATTCTCCACCGCGCGGCGGATCACGTCGGCGGCGTGGTCGAGATTGGTATCGTAGGAAACGCCCACCACCACATCGTGCCGTCGCTGTTCGACATCGGTCAGGATCTCGACCGGGTTCTTGAACAGGATCGAGTTGGGTACGACCGTCAGTTCGCCCGATAATTTGCGGACATGCGTTTCGCGCAGGGTAATGTGCTCGACCTTGCCGGTGATACCCTCGCATTCGATGATATCGCCGATCTGCATCTTCTCGCGCAGCATGATGAGGATGCCGGCAAAGAAATTCTCGAAGATGTCCTGGAAGGCAAAACCGATGGCGACCGCGCCAATGCCGAGGCCTGCGAGCAGGCTGGCGGGCGTCAGGTCGGGCATCACCACGACGGCCGCGATGAAGAGACCGAGTACCCAGATGGTGAGGCGGACCGCCGTATCGACCAGCGCCTTCAGACTGGCGCGGATTTCTGTCCGGCCGACGATCATGTCGGAAATGCGCACGGCGAACCGGGCAATGATCCACGTCAGCAGGATGATGAACAGCGCGATCGCGATACTGGGCAAGGATTCGATGAACCCTTCGCCCATGGATTGCAGCTGTTCACGCAAGGTCTGGATGTAATTCACGCAAGGCTCCCTTTGCGGAGCAACGTTGTGCACCGCAGCGGGTTCCAAAAGCGCAGAAATTGGCGGTTAACGGGCGTTAGCCCTGACCGTGTTCCTTGCGAGCCAGTTCGTGCAGCCAGTCGGCATGGCGCGGGGCCTTCTTGGTCTCGCTCCATTCTTCCAGCATCAAGGGAGCCACGCGCTTAAGCTCCGCATACTGCTCGTCAGTGCCGATGTCGGTGGCGAGTTCCACGCGGTGGCCGTTCGGGTCGAAGAAATAGATCGACTTGAAGATTCCATGATGCGTCGGGCCGAGGACGTCGATGCCGAGGCTCTCGACATGGTCCTTGGCAGCTAGGAGTTCGTCCTCGCTGTCGACCTTGAACGCGAGGTGCTGGACCCACTGCGGCGTATTCTCGTCGCGGCCCATGTCCTTCTGGTTGGGCAGTTCGAAGAAGGCGAGGATGTTGCCGTTACCCGCGTCGAGGAAGACGTGCATGTAGGGATCGTATTCCCCGGTGGACGGCACGTGGTCCTCGGCGAAGGCCGTGGTGTAGTCCATGCCCAGGACCTTGCCGTACCACTCGACGGTCTCTTTCGCGTCCTTGCAGCGGTAGGCGGCGTGGTGGACGCCGCCCAGCTTTACGGGGTGTGATGCCTGATCGGTCATTTCAAAACCTCTCATCCGTTCGCCCTGAGCTTGTCGAAGGGCCGTACTTCTTCTGAACCGTCGCTCTCAAAGGAAGAGCGGTGCTTCGACAAGCTCAGCACGAACGGAAAAATCCTCAGGACTACTCTGCCGGCTCCGCTTCGACCGACTTGGCATCTTCCACGCTAAGCACGCCGCGCTTGATCTGGTCACGTTCCATGCTTTCGAACAGCGCCTTGAAGTTGCCTTCACCGAAGCCGTCGTCACCCTTGCGCTGGATGAATTCGAAGAAGACCGGGCCGACCTGCGCCTCGGCAAAGATCTGCAGGAGGAGGCGAGGGGTGCCGCCTTCGGTCGTGCCGTCCATCAGAATGCCGCGCGCCTTGAGTTCGTTCTCATTCTCGCCATGGCCGGGCAGCCGCTCGGACAACATCTCGTAATAGGTCTCGGGCGGGGCGGTCATGAAAGGAACACCCAGTTCCTTGAGGTTGTCCCAGCACTTGATGAGATCGTCACAGATCAGGGCGATGTGCTGGATGCCTTCGCCGTTGAATTCCTTGAGGAACTCCTCGATCTGGCCCTTGCCGCCTTCGCCTTCTTCGTTGAGCGGAATACGGATCTTGCCGTCGGGTGCGGTGAGCGCCTTCGACGTCAGGCCGGTATACTCGCCCTTGATGTCGAAGAAGCGGATTTCGCGGAAGTTGAAGAGCGTTTCGTAATAATCCGCCCAGTACTTCATGCGCCCGTTGTAGACGTTGTGCGTCAGGTGATCGATCACGTTGAAACCCGCGCCGACCGGCCACTTTTCGACCCCGTCGAGATATTCGAAGTCGATGTCATAGATCGACAGGCCCTCTTCGCCCTGCTCGGCATAGCGGTCGATCAGATAGACGATCGCGCCACCTATACCGCGGATGGCGGGGATGCGCAGTTCCATCGGGCCGGTTTCGACGCTGACCGGCTCTGCCCCGCGCTTGAGCAGCTCCTCATACGCTTCCTTGGCGTTGCGGACGCGGAAGCCCATGCCGCAAGCCGAGGCACCATGCTCGCGCGCAAAATACCAGGCTGCGCTGCGCGGTTCGTAGTTGAGGATGAGGTTGATGCCGCCCTGGCGCCACAGGTCCACGTCCTTGGAGCGGTGCGTGGCAACCTTGATGAAGCCCATGGCTTCGAAAACCGGTTCGATGACGCCTTTCTTTGGCGCGCAGAATTCGACAAATTCGAAGCCGTCGAGGCCGATGGGGTTTTCGAAAAGGTCGGGCATGGAAATCCTCTGACTGGCAATTAGTTTCAATGGAAACCAGTTAGGCCGCACTTCGGCCACTGTCAAGGTTTCAACGGCTTGGCAGATGAGGCGGTTCCGTCCGTCGCAAGCCGGTGGGACACGGAGACAAATCCCCTTGCGCAACCGTGTTAACTGTGATTCTGTGGAAACATGAGGCGGGGCCACAGAATCGACGGTGTGCGAAAGCAGAAGACGACGCAGAACGCTGCGCTCGTCGTCATGCTTGCGCTCGGCGGCCTCGCTATGGCCGGACCTTCGGGCCTTCTCGCGTGGAGCGAGAACCTGCGCCTGCTCGATCAGCGCAAGGCCCAGCTCGAAACGCTACAGAAGGAACGCGCCGCGCTCCAGAACAAGGTGGCGCTGCTACACCCGGATCATGCCGATCCGGATATGGTGGGCGAATTGCTGCGCAGCCAGCTCAACGTCGTCCACCCCGACGAAGTCGTGATCAAGATCGACGACTGACGGGCTGAACGGCTCGGAACCCCCGCTTTTCCGTAAGGTTTTCGTATGCAGGCACCGCATCGTGTTGCGCTGCCCGTAACGCTGTGCCTATAGGCGCAGCGAGAGAATTTCCCGACAGGAAAAGGGACGATACGTTTTGGCCAAGGCCCCCAAGAAAGAAGCCCCGCGCAGCCCCTCGGAAAACCCCGATTTCGCGCTCCATTCGCTCCAGGAAGAGCTCGAAAAGTACAAGCGGTACGACGCTTCGGGCGACCAGCTACGCCACTTCTACGAGCAGATGCTGCTGATCCGCCGTTTCGAGGAACGCGCTGGCCAGCTTTATGGCCTCGGCCTGATCGGCGGTTTCTGCCATCTCTATATCGGACAGGAAGCGGTTGCCGTCGGCCTCCAGTCCGCCCTGACCGAGAAGCTCGACAGCGTGATCACCGGCTATCGCGACCATGGCCACATGCTCGCCTACGGTATCGATCCCAAGGTCATCATGGCCGAGCTTACCGGGCGCGAAGCCGGTATCTCCAAGGGCAAGGGCGGGTCGATGCACATGTTCTCGACCGAGCATAAGTTCTACGGCGGGCACGGCATCGTCGGCGCGCAGGTCGCGCTTGGTGGCGGGCTGGCGCTCGCGCATCAGTACAACGAGGATGGCGGCCTGTGCCTCGCCTACTTCGGTGACGGCGCGGCCAACCAGGGCCAGGTCTACGAGACGTTCAACATGGCGGCCTTGTGGAAGCTGCCGATCGTCTTCGTCATCGAAAACAACCAGTACGCGATGGGCACAGCGGTCAGCCGCAGCTCGGCCGAAACCGAGTTCTACCGCCGCGGCACCGCGTTCCGCATCCCAGGCATGAAGGTCAACGGCATGGACGTGCTCGAAGTGCGCCAGGCGGCCGAGATCGCGTTCAAGCATGTGCGTGAGGGCCGTGGCCCGGTGCTCATGGAATGCGAAACCTACCGCTATCGCGGCCACTCCATGTCCGATCCGGCCAAGTACCGCACGCGCGAGGAAGTGCAGGACGTCAAGGAACACAAGGACCCGATCGAGGGCCTGAAAAAGATCCTGATCGAACAGGGCAATAGCGAGGAAGACTTGAAAGCCATCGACAAGGGCATCCGCAAGGTCGTGAGCGAAGCGGCGGATTTCGCCGAGAACTCGCCCGAGCCGGATCCGAGCGAACTCTACACCGACGTCCTGGTGGAGGAGTACTGAGCCATGGCTATCGAACTCAAGATGCCTGCCCTGTCGCCCACCATGGAAGAGGGCACGCTCGCCAAATGGCTCAAGCAGGAAGGTGACACGATCGAGATCGGCGACATCATCGCCGAGATCGAGACCGACAAGGCGACGATGGAATTCGAAGCGGTCGACGAAGGCACGCTGGGCAAGATCCTCGTTGCCGAAGGGACCGAGAATGTCGCGGTCGGGACGGTAATCGCGATGCTGGCGGGCGAGGGCGAGGATGTCTCCGATGCCGCGGCTGCCGCACCGGTCGACGATGTGCCGGGCGAGGGCAAGGACGTCGGTTGTCCCGATGCATCGGGCGCGGGCAGCGAGGCGGAAATCGCCAAGCCGGCCAAGAAGTCGGGCGTGAAGGACCCCGAGATTCCGCACGGCACCAACATGCAGACCATCACCGTTCGCGAGGCTCTGCGTGACGGCATGGCCGAAGAAATGCGGCGCGACGAACGTGTCTTCGTGATGGGCGAGGAAGTTGCCCAGTACCAGGGCGCCTACAAGGTGACGCAAGGCCTGCTCGACGAATTCGGCCCCAAGCGCGTGATCGATACGCCGATCACTGAGTACGGCTTTGCCGGAATCGGCACGGGCGCGGCGATGGGCGGCTTGCGTCCGATCGTCGAGTTCATGACCTTCAACTTCGCCATGCAGGCGATCGACCACATCATCAACTCGGCGGCCAAGACCAACTACATGTCCGGCGGCCAGATGCGTTGCCCAGTCGTGTTCCGCGGCCCCAATGCGGCGGCGAGCCGCGTCGGCGCGCAGCACAGCCAGAACTACGGCCCCTGGTACGCCAGCGTCCCCGGCCTGATCGTCATCGCGCCTTATGATGCCTATGACGCCAAGGGCCTGATGAAGGCGGCCATCCGCTGCGAGGATCCGGTGGTCTTCCTCGAGAACGAGCTGGTCTACGGCCGCAGCTTCGAGCTGCCCGAGCTTGACGATCACGTGCTGCCCATCGGCAAGGCGCGGATCGTGCGCGAAGGTGCGGACGTCACCATCGTCGCCTACTCGATTGCCGTCGGCCTTGCGCTGGAAGCGGCCGAGCAACTGGCGGACGAAGGCATCGACGCCGAGGTCATCGACCTTCGCACGCTGCGTCCGCTGGACAAGGAAACGGTGCTCGAAAGCCTCAAGAAGACCAACCGCATGGTCATTGCCGAGGAAGGCTGGCCGACCTGCTCGATCGCTTCGGAAATCGTCGCGATCTGCATGGAGGACGGCTTCGACCATCTCGATGCCCCGGTCACCCGCGTGTGCGACGAAGACGTGCCGCTGCCCTATGCCGCAAACCTCGAAAAGCTGGCGCTGATCGACACGCCGCGGATCGTGAAGGCGGTAAAGAAGGTCTGCTACCGCGACTGATCGCTGTCATGCGGAAAGCAAAAAAGCCCGCCGCTGGACATTCCGGCGGCGGGCTTTTTCGTGTGATTTGTTGCTACTTGATCACTCGTCGATCACGAAAATGGGACGCGAATAGCTCATCTGCTTGCTGGTGAAGTTGAAGAACGGCAGCACATCGGGCGGCGTGTAGGTGATTTGCAACGTCTTCTCATGCGTACCGTGCACCCGCGGCGTCGTGACCGGGGTTATTGTGATCGCGACGGAATTGTTCATCAGGTAGGGTGCGCTTGTCGCAATGGATTTCGCCTTGGTGGCGATTGTCGCATCGCTGATCGTATTTTCGTTCATGTACTCGACCACGGCATAGCGGGCCGTGTCAGAGGCTACGCTGCGCATGGAATTATAGGCCTGCATCGAGATGCCGATCTGAATTATGCCGAAAAACAGTCCGAGTACAATAGGAGCCAGCAATGCGAATTCGATGATGGCGGTACCGCGTTTGTCTTCACGCAGCGACGTCAGCTGTTCCAAAATCATGAGATTTGAACCCTTCGCATGATGTTATACCCCACTTTCCTACCGACGCCGAACTCGGTCCAAATGGGATAATAGGTGTCCCAGATGTTGATCTGAATGATTTCGGATATGACGGCGCCAGTCGGACAAGCCGTGACATCGGACTTCAGTGTAGTATCCGCATTGCATCGATACCTCTTTATAAGCCTAACCTTGCCGTGAGGGAGACCTGTCGACGTCTCGATGATCTTTTCGATTTGGTCGAGTTCTTCCTGCTCTTCCGGAAAGGTTGCTAGCACGACTGCGGCGGCTTCCGCGACGGCTGCCTGCAATTCGCTTTCGCGCGAGACAATGCGGCTCACCTCGAACCCGCCCAGTGCCATCAGCACGAGCACCGGGAGGACGATCGCGGTCTCGATTACCACCGCGCCGTTTTCATCGCGGCGAAGCGCTGCCACTTTGCGCAGGAGCCGGATCACAGGACAAGCCTCACGCGGGTGCGGCCTTCGCCGACAACGACGTCGTGAGTCCTGCCGACGGGGCAAAGCGTGGTGAGATCGGCCGTACCACCAATTTTGAGGGTCTTGCTGGCGATCATCAGGCATTCCGCGGTTGCGGTCATGTTGCCGGCCATCGTGACGCTGCTGTTGGGCATGTACACGATGCCATTGAGGTCGAAGGCAGAGCCGCCGGTGATTTTGCTGCTCTGAGAGCCCGGCGAGGTGGGGTCTTCGAAGATCAGCATGTTTTCCATTTTCGCAGCGTCTTCGGCGCTGACCTCTGCGAGAGTAACCAGCTGCTGCTGATCCATTGGAGTGAGATAGACATGGCCGGTGCCGTTGATGTCCAGCTGTGCGCCATTGGTCAGGACGAACATCACGCCAGTACCGATCAGGTTCACGCCTGCGTTTACTTTAAATACACCGCCATTGATGGTGTAGACACCCGGAGCGAGGATGGTGTCGCAGGTCACATTGAAACCTGTATAGGTTGCCGGTCCGATGGCGACTTCGGCACCGGTAAGATCGACGAGGTCGGTGTACACATATGTGGACACCGTGATCTTCTCGATGAAGATCTTGTCCGGCCCGCTGCCGGCGATCTGCGTAAGACTGGTCGTTACGGCAGGCCCCGTGTAATCAAGGGGTTTCCTGGTGAATTCAGCATCCTGAATGGTTTCATAAGTCGTTTCCGAAGGAGGAATGGAACCATCACCATTGTAGGTGATCGCGCCGGCGTCCTTGGCCGCGTTTTTGTTCTTGCCCCTATAATATTTGTACGAAACCTTGTCAGTCTGTGTGACGTCGGCCGTCCAGGTCGGCGCATTTTTCGATCCGCAGTCGAGCGTGCCGTTGTTCGCGTTGGTCGAGGGGGTGGGCGGCGAGAGGCCTTCCCAGGGGTCGAGCATATCGTCGTAGTTTTCGATGACCTGTGAGTTGGCGAAGGCATCCGCGCTATCGTCGATAGTTCCGCCGGCAACCACCCAATTGATATTCTGCGGGTCGCCGCCGCCATCGGTAACGATTGCGCCATCGGCTGTCGAACGTGCGCCGACACCACACGCAGCGTCAACCGTGGGGTCGCCGTGGAACCACATCGTCTTGGGCGATGTCGGGTCCAAGGAATAAAGGCAGGCAGTATACTGCGGCGAAGTTTCCCAAACAGCCTGAGCCTGGACGGCGATGGTCATGCCTTCGCCAATCACGACATTGGTGAACGGAAGTTTCGCAGAAACCGTGGCATGCATATAGACGCTATCGTCCGTGCCATCGAGGTCTTTTAATTCGATTCGATGCGTGAGCAGATAGTCCTTCGTTTCCGAAAGATTGATGTAGAAATCCTGTCTGGCGCGAGTCTTGTACTGATAGCCAGTATCGCCGTTGCCGCGCGCCCATGCGCCCGCCAGCGCGCCTTGATCAACGGCATACTGTATCTCGCGCTTCCACAGGTAATACTGCGCCATATCGACGCCGAGACCGGCCGATCCGAACAGGACCGGTGCGCCCATGGCAACCAGCATGAGAGCGTTTCCGCTCGTGTCGGCCTTTAGCCGCTTCATGAATGTGGTAAGCCCCATAATCTCAACTGCCCTCGAACGGTTCGATCCGAATGTGCCTTATAAAAGGCGGGTTCCTTTCTATTCATGCACCAGGAGTGGTTAAGAGGCCGTTTAGGCTGCTTCGCGCCCTCGCACCGCTTGACAGGAGAGGGCGCGCCTCCGAAGTCGCGGACGTGATCGAAACCGCTGAGAATGAACTGCCCGATTGGGCCGGGCTGGTGCTGGCTTCGACGCGCCCACCGGTGAGGGGACTGCTGGAAAGCGCGTTGCGGCTCGACGCGCGGCTCGGTCGCATCTGCCTGACCGCCAGCGAACCTGCGCTTGCCCAACTGCGCCTCGCATGGTGGCGCGACGAGTTATCGCGCGAGCGTGTCGACATGCCGCCTGACCCGCTCCTCGGATCGCTCCTGAAGGAGTGGGGCAACGAACGATCCGCGCCGATCGCTCTCATCGATGGGTGGGAGGAACTGATCGGCGACCTGCCGCCGACTGGAGAGGCGGCAAAGGGATTTGCAGCCGGACGCGAAGCTGTGTTTGGTGAAATCGCGCGAAGGGCAGGCCACTCCGCCGCAGCCGCCGACACCGCCGTTCACGCCGAGACCTGGGCTCGAGCCGATCTCTCGGCCTTCGGCCTCCCCGACGCTTCTGTAGCGACGCCTTTGCCATACTTGCCTCGCCAACTCAGACCGCTTGCCATGATCGGTGGACTGGCCCGGCGTGCCATCATGCGCGGCGGCAAGCCCATGTTCGGCGACCGAATGAGCCCTCTCGTGGCGCTAAGGCTTGGAATTTTCGGGACTTAGGGTAGGTAGGCTCCTCACGCAGAAGGGGAGCTCTGCCGGTGAAAGCCTTTGTGACCGGTTCGTTCGTGACACTCACGCTGATGGGTGTGGGGTTGTTCTGGTGGCAGGGCAGGGCCGAGGTGGAGGCCGCCGCGCCCCCGCCCGAACTGGTCTCGCTCGCCGACAACTTGCCCGATCCCGAGCTTCTTCCGATCACCGATCCGGGCGACATGGAAGGCCCCGCGCCGCCCGAAGCGAGCGAGTTGACCAAGGAACAGCGCCGCTTCTTCCGCTACGATCGCAACCGCGACTGGCGGATCACGCGCAGCGAGATGCTCTCCACCCGCTCCGAGGCTTTCCGCAAGCTCGACAAGGATGGCAACAACCTACTGACCTTCGAGGAATGGGCCGTGGCGACCGTCGACAAATTCGAAGGCGCCGATGCCAATGGCGACCGCGAACTTTCGCCGGGCGAATTCGCCACCACCAAGCCGAAACCGTCGAAAAAGCGCAGCTGCGCCTGCTGATCAGGCGGGAACCGCCTCCAGCCCGTCCATCCACACGCGGAAATCCGCCTTGGCGCGCGAGGTATAGGCTTCCTTGCGCTGTTTCTTCTTCACCTCGTGGAGCGGCGGAAACAGGCCGAAGTTGACGTTCATGGGCTGGAAGGTGTCGGCCTCCGCATCGCCCGTGATATGCGACAGCAGCGCGCCGAAGGCGGTGGTGCGCGGGGGAGGGGACCAGTCTTGGCCCGCAAGCTCGCTTGCTGCCATCATGCCCGCCATCAGCCCCACGGCCGAGCTTTCGACATAGCCTTCGCAGCCGGTGATCTGGCCGGCGAAGCGGATATGCTCGCCCCCGCGCAGGCGCAGCTGGCGGTCGAGCACGAGTGGCGAATTGATGAAGGTGTTGCGATGCAGGCCCCCAAGCCGCGCGAACTCGGCGTTCTCCAGACCCGGAATGGTGCGGAAAAGCTCGATCTGCGCGCCGTATTTGAGCTTGGTCTGGAAGCCGACCATGTTCCACAGCGTGCCGAGTTTGTTGTCCTGGCGCAGCTGGACCACGGCATAGGGCCAGCGTCCCTGCGGATGCTCCTCGCTCGTGTCGTAGGGGTTGTCGAGCCCGACACCCTTCATCGGACCGTAGCGCAGCGTTTCTACACCGCGCGCGGCCATGACCTCGATCGGCATGCAACCGTCGAAATAAGGCGTGTCGGCTTCCCATTCGCGGAATTCGGTCTTCTCGCCGTCCATCAGGCCCTGGTGGAAGTCGAGATATTGCTCCTTCGTCATGGGGCAGTTGATGTAATCGCCATCCTCGTTCGAGGCTTCGGTGCGCTTGTTCCAGCGGCTCTGGATCCAGCATTTCGACATGTCGATGCTGTCGCGGTGAACGATAGGCGCGATGGCGTCGAAGAAGGCGAGACGGTCCTGCCCGGTCGACTTCACGATGCTTTCGGCCAGCGATTGCGCAGTCAGGGGGCCGGTCGCGACGATGGTCGGGCCGGATGAGGGGAGGGCATCGACCCGCTCGCGCACGACGGTGACATTGGGATGCTCGTCGAGCGTGCGCTGGACCTCGGCGGAAAAGACATCGCGGTCGACAGCCATGGCGCTGCCCGCCGGAACCCGCGCGACTTCACCCGCATGCATGACGAGGCTGTCGAGCCTCCGCATTTCGTGGTGCAGCAGGCCGACCGCGTTCTTGTCACTGTCGTCCGAACGGAAGCTGTTCGAGCAGACGAGTTCGGCAAGGCCATCGGTCTGGTGGGCCGGGGTCATCTCGCCGCTGCCGCGCATTTCGGAAAGGCGGACCTTGAAACCCCGCCGCGCGAGCTGCCAGGCCGCTTCGCTTCCCGCAAGGCCGCCGCCGATGATGTGGATGTCATGTGTCATATCGCGCGCCACCTAGTGCTTGCACCCGGCCCCTATCAAGGGAATAGACGCGAAGATGCCAAAACGCGCTCTTCTGGATCACCGGCCCTACCTCCTGCTGAGCCTGCTGTTCGGCATTTCGTACTTCTTCGTCATGGACGGAAAGGTCGGTGGCAGCTGGCTCGCCCTGTGGAAGGGGGCCGGGGTCGGCTTCCTTGCGGTTTACGCCGCCCATCGCGGACGGGGGCGAGACGGAGCGCTGATTGCCGTGGTCATGGCACTGGGCGCGCTTGCGGACGTGGTGCTGGAGTTCAGTTTCCTCGTCGGCGGAGCGATCTTTGCTGCCGGTCATCTCGTGGCGATCTGGCTCTACATGACCAACCGCCGGGCAGAGCCGACCGGGAGCCAGCTTGGCGCAGGCCTTGCGCTGCTCGTGTTCACGCCGGTCCTTGCCGGCATGATCACCTATCCGCTCGACAACTGGATCCTTGCAGCCCTCTACGCCACAATTGTCGGCACGATGGCGGCTGCGGCCTGGACGAGCCGTTTTCCCCGCTACCGTGTCGGGGTGGGTGCGGTGCTGTTCGTGGTGAGCGACCTTGTCATCTTCGCGCGTGAGGCCGGGCATATGTCGCGCGACATGGCCGAATGGCTGGTCTGGCCGCTCTATTACGGCGGCCAGTTCCTGATCGCGACCGGCGTCGTCCAGACCTTGCGCAAGGGCAAGGTCTGAACTGTTACCGGGAGGCTATCAGCCCCCCGGCTCGTCCTCGATGTTCTTGTCCGAATGCGCCGTGGTGTAGGGCTCGGTCTTGTTGAGGCCTCCGCGTGCGGCAATCTCGTCCTGCACCAGTTCCTCGGCCTCGTTTTCCGGTTCTTCGGTTTCGTCGATCAGCGCGGCGCCGACGATCTGTTCGCCCTTGGCCACGTTGAAGATGCGGACGCCCGAGGAACCGCGGCCGGAAATCGAGTATCCTTCGTGGTTCTCGAAACCGTTTTCGAGAAGGTAGCGGAAATTGATCGGGAGGCGGATCAGCTTCGCCTGGTCGGTGACCAGCATCAGCTGCGAACCATGCGTGACCGGGAAGCTGGCGACGACCGGACCGTTGCGATCGGGGTTGCTGCTCGGCTCGCCAATGTTCGTCAGGCCCATGCCACCGCGACCGATGGTGCGGTATTCATAAGCCGAGGAGATCTTGCCGTAACCGCGCGAGGTGAGCGTGAGGATGAACTCCTCGGCCTCGGCCATTTCCTCGACCTTTTCGGCATCGAGCGTGTGCTCGTTCTCATTGTTTTTCCATTCGGCCGCGCGCAGGTAAGCCTCGCGGACTTCGGTGTCGCGCTCGCCCGCATCGAGCACGGCCATCGAGACGACCTTCTGGCCTTCCTTCAGCTTCATGCCGCGCACGCCGATGCCGGTTCGGCTCTTGGTCTCGCGCGCATCGGTGGCGGAGAAACGGATCGCCTTGCCCGAATCCGAAGCAAGGAAGATTTCCTGGTCCTCGGTCAGAAGCTCGACGCCGATCAGTCGGTCGCCGCTGCCTTCGACAAAGCCCATGGCGTATTTGCCGTTGCTGGGCACATTGGTGAAGGCGTCCATCGAATTGCGGCGCACCATGCCCTGTTCGGTGGCGAAGACAATGTTGAGCTTGGCCCACTCGTTCTCGTCCTCGGGGAGGGAGAGAACGTTTGTCACCCGCTCGTCATCGCCCAAGGGCAGGAGGTTGACCATGGGGCGGCCCTTGGTCTGCGGCCCGCCTTCGGGCAACTTCCACACCTTCATACGGTAGACGCGGCCGGTATTCGTGAAGAATAGCACAGGGTTGTGCGTCGAAGTTACGAACATTTCGACGACGGCATCTTCGTCCTTCGTCGCCATGCCGCTGCGACCCTTGCCGCCGCGAGCCTGCGCCCGGAAGGCATCAAGCGGGGTGCGCTTGATGTAGCCGCCGTGAGTGACGGTCACGACCATTTCCTCGCGCTCGATCAGGTCTTCGTCATCGATACCGTCCCATGCAGGTGCGATTTCGGAGACGCGCGGCGTGGCATAGGCCGCTTTGATTTCCTCCAGCTCGCCGCGCATCACGCCGTAGAGCTTCACGCGGTCGGCGAGGATCGAGAGATATTCCTCGATCGAGAGCGAGAGTTCCTTGAGCTCGTCACCGATCTCGTCCCGGCCAAGCGCGGTCAGGCGGTGCAGGCGCAGGTCGAGGATCGCCTTTACCTGGCGTTCCGACAAGCGATAGGTGCCGCCGGTCTGCTCGTCGCTCGGCTCGATGGCTTCGACCAGCGCGATATACTGCGCGATGTCGCCGATGGGCCATTCCTTGGCGAGGAGGCGGGCGCGCGCTTCGGCAGGCGTGGGCGCGCCGCGGATCATGGCGACCACTTCGTCTAGGTTGGAAACCGCGACCACCAGGCCGAGCAAGATATGCGCCCGGTCGCGCGCCTTGTTCAGTTCGAACTTGGTGCGGCGGGTGATCACTTCCTCGCGGAAGGTGATGAAGGCCTGGATGAATTCGCGCAGCGTCAGGACTTCCGGGCGGCCGCCGCTGATGGCAAGCATATTGGCCGGAAAGCTCGACTGTGCAGGGGTGTAGCGCCAGATCTGGTTGAGCACGACTTCGGGCGAGGCATCGCGCTTCAAATCGACGACCACGCGCACGCCCTGCCGGCTGGATTCGTCGCGAATGTCCGAGATACCCTCGATCCGCTTGTCCTTGGCCGCTTCGGCGATCTTCTCGACGAGACCGCTCTTGCCGACCTGGAAGGGGATGGAGGTGAGGACGATCGACTTGCGATCGCCCCGCTTTTCCTCGATTTCGTGCCGCGCACGCATCAGGATCGAACCGCGGCCCGTGGTGTAGGCAGCGCGGGCGCCGGACTTGCCGAGGATGAGTGGTGCAGTCGGGAAATCGGGGCCCGGGATAATCTCGAACAGTTCCTCGTTCGTGATCGCCGGATTGTCCATATAGGCGAAGCAGCCATCGATCACTTCGCCAAGATTGTGCGGCGGGATGTTCGTGGCCATGCCGACCGCGATGCCGCCGGCTCCATTGACCAGCAGGTTCGGGAAGCGCGCCGGTAGAACCGTCGGCTCGCGGCGCGATCCGTCGTAGTTATCGGCGAAATCGACCGTATCCTTGTCGAGATCGTCGAGCAGCGAATTGGCAACGCGGGCAAGGCGCGCCTCGGTGTAGCGCATGGAAGCCGGCGGATCGGGGTCCATCGATCCGAAGTTCCCCTGACCGTCGATCAGGGGGACGCGCAACGACCAGTTTTGCGTCATGCGGGCAAGCGCATCGTAGATCGCGGCGTCGCCGTGGGGGTGGTAGTTACCCATCACGTCGCCGACGATCTTCGCGCTCTTGCGGAACGGACGCCCGGCGACGAAACCGCCTTCGTTGCTGGCATACAGGATACGGCGGTGCACCGGCTTCAGGCCATCGCGTACATCGGGCAGCGCACGGCTCACGATCACGCTCATTGCGTAATCGAGATAGCTCGTCTTCATCTCCTCGACGATGTCGATGCGGGTATGTTCTTCGCCGCCCGGAACGGGGGTATCGATCGTGTCGATGTCGTCAGCCAAAACTCGGGTAATCCATATGCTGTTTCTGACAGGTATTCAGACCGGTGAGCCTAGGCGAATTGCCCTCGGAGCGCCACCGATGGAGGGAACCAAAGCCGCTTCCTGCGCGCTTTTTCCACATATGGGTATCGCCTTGGCCCCATGGAACCCTGAACCGTGGGCCGTGGCCGTATTCAATCGCTGTTCACCGCGTTTCGCCTAGACAGTTTGCAATGAGAGCGCAGACGCGGCATTGGCCGCACGCATGAGTTGAATACACGCCCTGCGTGGCGCTTACCCCCCCTAATCCACTCTTGGGAGTTCACGAATGATCTTCACCCGCATCACCAAGGCTTCGCGCCCCGGTTCCTCGATCGCCATGGCGCTTGTCCTGGCCGCTACCGGTGCGCTTGGCGTAACCGCGCTCGAAGTTCCTGCCTTCGCAAAGCAGGACAAGGAAAAGGAGCGCAAGCCCGAATACTCGAAGGAGTTCGTTGCGGCCTATCAGCCGGTTGACGCCATTATCAAATCCGAGGCCCCGGATCTCCAGGCCGCCAAGGCTCTGATCCCCGCGCTCGTGGCGGCATCGTCCAGCCCGGACGAAAAGCGCGCCACCGGCGGTATTATGCTCAACCTCGGTAACGACACGGACGATGCGGACATGCGCCTGAAGGGCATCGAACTGATGCTGGAAAGCGGCCTCGTCGATGCGACCCTCGAAGGCCAGCTGAGCTTTGCCGCCTATCAGGCCTACCGCGATCAGGACAATGTCGCCGCCGCCCGTGCCGCTCTCGAGCGCGCGATCGCTGCGAACTACACCTTCAACGCGACGATGACCGACGGCAGCCAGCGTTCGTTCGGCGCCGATCAGATGCACACCATGATCGCCGACCTCTATTTCGATCAGGGTAACTACGCAGAAGGCCTCGCCTATCTCGACAGCCAGATCGAGGCGCGTCAGACCGCTGGCGGCACGATCCCCGAGACCTGGATTCGCAAGGGCCTGTCGACGGCCTATGAGAATGGCATTAATGCCCAGACGCCGAAGTATGTCCGTCTGCTTGCCCAGAACTACCCTACTGACGTGGTGTGGGGCGACGCGGTGATCATCACCCTGAACGCCAACAACTACGCCAACCCCGAAGTGCTCGACCTGCTTCGCCTGTCGCGCCGCGCCAAGATCTACAACGATGCGCGCGTGCTGTCGGAATATGTCGAAGTGCTCGACCCGCGCCGCTATCCGGGCGAAGTCGTGGCGGTGATCGACGAAGGCAAGGCGCTGGGCGTGATTGACGCGACCGATCCGTACCTTGTGGAAACGCGCAAGGAAGCGGCGGGCCGTGTGGCCAGCGACAAGTCGGACCTGCCCAACCTCGCCGCCGATGCGCGTAAGCCGGGCGTAACCCTCAAGACGCTGGTCGTCGCGGGTGACACCTTCCTCAGCTACGACCAGCCGGCCGAAGCCGAAGAGTTTTACACCAAGGCGCTCGGCATGAGCGGGGTCGAGACTCCGATGGTTCTCACTCGTCTCGGTATCGCCCAGTACGACCAGGGCAAGTACGCCGAAGCGGTCGAAACCTTCGGCAAGGTCGAAGGCGCTCGACAGGACATCGCCAACCTCTGGGCCATCTACGCGGCCCAGAAGAGCGGCATATAAGCGAACAGGTTTTAGCCAATAGAAGCGGCGCGGGTCCTTGGCGGATCCGCGCCGTTTTGCTGTCTAACGAAGGCGTTTGACGTAGAGCCCGTTGTCGCGGCGTTCGACCTTGAACTGGTCCATGGCCTGGAACAGGTCCGACAGTCGCTTGAAGCCATAATTGCGCACGTCGAAGCTGGATCGGTTGCCGGCAAGACTGCCGACCTCACCCATTTGCGCGTAGCCATCCTCGTCGCGACTGGCTGCTTTCCACGCGGTGCCGAGCAATTCGACGAGCTCGTCGTCGATGGTCGACTTCTCCGCCTTGTCCCTCGACTTGGCAGGGGCCGGTTCGTCCGACGCGCCGGCGATCAGGGCGTCGATGTCGATGAAACGCGTGCAGGCGCTCTTGAAGGCGTCGGGTGTCTTGCTCTTGCTGCCGAAGCCGTAAACGATCAGCCCATCCTGCCGCAGGCGGGTGGCGAGGGGGGTGAAGTCGCTGTCCGAGCTCATGATCCCGAAGCCATCGACCTTGCCCTGGTAGAGCAGATCGATCGCGTCGATCGTCATGGCCATGTCGGTGGCGTTCTTGCCCGTCGTCATGTCGAATTGCTGGTAAGGCAGGATGCCGAATTTGTGGCTGTATTTATCCCAGCCCGACAGGTTTTTCTTCGTGAAATTGCCATAGGCCCGCTTGATGTTGACCTGGCCCAGCTCGGCCATGACGGTCAGCACCGGGTCGATCCCGCGCGGCGTCGTGTTATCCGCGTCGATCAGCAGGGCGATGTTTTTGAGTTCTTTTTCAGCCATGCGCGCTCACATGGGCGGCGCAGGCTGCAAGCGCAAGTCACTCCGCTGGCGAGAACTCATCGCTGTCGCGGTCGAGCAGGCGCAGGATGCCATCCGAAATTGCAAAATGCGCACCGCGCAACGCCAGCTCGCCGCTGGCCACCTTTTCGGAGACATAGGGGAAGGTCATGAGGTTGGTGAGGCTGACCTTCACCGCTTCCAGTTCCATCGCCAGTTCCGCCTCGCGGCCCGAGGTGCCGTATTTCGCGGCAATCGGTTCGCGTGCTTCGTCCAGCATGTCCACCCAGTGCGCCACGAAACCGCCTTCACCGATTTCGTTACCGTGGAGGTCCTGGGTCAGCGCCGCCTGACACCCGCCGCACAGGCCGTGGCCCATGACCACGATCTCGCGCACCTTGAGGAACTGCACCGCAAATTCGACGGCAGCCGAAACGCCGTGGCGACCGGGCGTGGTTTCGAAGGGCGGCACGAGCGCCGCGACATTGCGAACCACAAAGATTTCGCCCGGCGCGACATCGAGGATTTGCGCCGGATCGACGCGGCTGTCCGAACAGGAGATCACCATGACCTGCGGCGATTGGCCTTCGGCAAGCTGCTGCCACCGGGTCCGCTCTTCCTGCCACTCGGTGGCGCGGAAATTGCGATAGCCGTCGATCATCTGTTCGAATGTCTTCATGGCTCGTGCTGCTGCCCCGAAAGTGCAGGCGAGGCAAGCCCTCGAATCGTCCTTCGCGCACATAGCTATGCAAGGTTGCGGCAAACCGGCTTCGCGCCTAGATGGGCGGCGCAATGAACGATCTTTCCTCCACTCCGAAGCCGGACGGCGAACAGCCGAAGAAGCAGCGCAAGCCCGACTGGATCCGCGTCAAGGCGCCGGTCAGCAAGGGCTACCACGAGACGCGCAAGCTGATGCGCGACCTCTCGCTCAACACCGTGTGCGAGGAAGCGGCTTGTCCGAACATTGGCGAATGCTGGGACAAGAAGCACGCCACGGTGATGATCCTCGGCGATGTCTGCACCCGCGCCTGCGCCTTCTGTAACGTGAAGACCGGCATGCCGCGGATCGTCGATCCGATGGAGCCGGAGAATGTCGCTATCGCGGCGGGCCAGATGGGTTTGAACCACATCGTCATCACCTCGGTGGACCGCGACGATCTGCCCGATGGGGGCGCGGACCAGTTCGTGAAGGTGATCAAGGCCCTGCGCCGCGAGACGCCGGACACGACCATCGAGATCCTCACCCCCGATTTCCGCGGCAAGATGCGCGCGGCGGTCGAAAAGATCTGCGAAGCGGATCCGGACGTTTACAACCACAATCTCGAGACCGTGCCGCGTCTCTATCCGACGATCCGGCCCGGCGCGCGCTATTACGCCTCGCTGCGCCTGCTGGAAGAGGTGAAGAGCCACGATCCGCTGATCTTCACCAAGTCGGGCATCATGCTCGGCCTCGGCGAACAGCGCCTCGAAGTGCACCAGGTGATGGACGACATGCGCAGCGCGGACGTCGATTTCATCACCATGGGCCAGTATCTCCAGCCGACGCCGAAACACGCCAAGGTCGAGGATTTCGTTACGCCCAAGGCATTCGCGGCCTACGGTTCGATCGCGCGCGCGAAGGGCTTCCTGCAGGTCGCCTCAAGCCCGCTGACCCGTTCGAGCTATCACGCAGGCGACGATTTCGCCGTGATGAAGGCCGCGCGCGAAGAGCGGCTCGCGAAGGAGCGCGCGAGGCAGTCCGCCTGATGCCCGGCATTCGCGAGACGCGGCGCCTTCCCTACAGCTGCGAACAGATGTTCGATCTGGTCGCGGACGTGGCCAATTATCCCAAGTTCCTGCCATGGGTCGTCGCGACCCGCGTGCGCAGCGACAGTGAGACCGAAATGGTCGCTGACATGCTGGTCGGCTTCAAGGCGATCCGCGAGAAGTTCACCTCGCGTGTGGTCAAGAACCGTCCAGAGCATCTCGAAGTCTTTTACGTCGACGGGCCGCTCAAGGATCTCGACAACAACTGGAACTTCCGCTGTCTGCCCGATGGCGGCTGCGAGATCGATTTCTGCGTCGATTTCACCTTCCGCTCCAGCGTGTTCGAAGCGCTGGCGGGCCAGTATTTCGACCGCGCTTTCCGCAAGATGGTGGAAGCGTTCGAGAAGCGCGCGGACGAGTTGTACGGCCGCGAAAACGCCGCCGCCAACCTCTAGGGCATTAGCAGTTCGAGAGCGCAGACCGTCGCCTGCCGGCGAATATCGGCGCGCGAGGTCGGATCGAACTTCCTGAGTTCGCCTTCCGGTTCGCCTTCCTCTCCGCGTTTCACCCGCGCGAAGACCACCGTGCCGACGGGCTTCAATTTCGTCCCCCCGGTCGGCCCTGCCACCCCGCTGATCGCAATGGCGACGTCCGCTTCGCTCCGGGCAAGCGCTCCCTTGGCCATCGCCCAGGCGCAGGCGACCGAAACGGCGCCGAACGTCTCGATAATGTCGAGCG
Source organism: Qipengyuania aurantiaca (assembly GCF_019711375.1). Lineage (NCBI taxonomy): Bacteria > Pseudomonadati > Pseudomonadota > Alphaproteobacteria > Sphingomonadales > Erythrobacteraceae > Qipengyuania > Qipengyuania aurantiaca. Next base: position 2,550,002 of record NZ_CP081295.1, on the reverse strand, counting down.
GGACGCCGAGCGTCTCCATTTTCGCTTCGTTCGAATAGGTAACGAAGCCGCGATCGAAGACGGCGGAGGATCCGGGAATCTCCGTCAGCGCAGCCGACACGAGGCCGCCCGTGCAGCTTTCCGCGATGGCGACCTTGCGGCCCTCGGCCATATTGGCCTCGATCACGCGGCGCGCGAGGTCCTCGATATCGTCGGGAAGAAGGGTTTCGAGCGTCATGCCCACCTCGATTGCGTCAGTCGCGGATCACCGTGGCGACGGCCTGCGCGGCAATTCCTTCGCCGCGTCCGGTAAAGCCGAGCCGTTCCGTGGTGGTCGCCTTCACCGATATGGCGCCGATGTCAACGCCGAGCAGTTTGGCGATCCGCGCGCGCATGGCCTCGCGGTGCGGCCCGATCTTGGGCGCTTCGCAGATAATCGTGAGATCGACATTGCCCGTGCGATAGCCCGCTTGGTCGACGAGTTTGGCGGCATGGGCAAGGAACCGGTCGCTGCTCGCGCCTTTCCATTGCGGATCGGACGGCGGGAAGTGGCTCCCGATATCGCCGTCGGCAATCGCGCCGAGCAGGGCATCGACAATGGCGTGGAGCGCGACATCGGCGTCGCTGTGACCGGCAAGGCCCTTGTCGTGATCGATCTTCACGCCGCCCAGCCAGAGTTCTTCGCCCACGGCGAGTTTGTGGACGTCGAAACCGCTGCCGATGCGGACGGGGGGTAGGTCGGACACGAAATCCTCCGCGAAAGTGAGTTTCTTCAGGCGTTCGTGGCCCTCGACTAGGGCAACCGCGCCGCCTGCTGCGCGAAGGACCTGCGCATCGTCTCCGGCATCGGGCTCGCCCTCCCACGCGCGGTGGGCGGCGAAGATGTCATCGAAGCGGAAGGCTTGCGGTGTCTGCACGCGGCGCAGTCTCTCGCGTTCGCCGCTTCCGGCCATCACGCCTCTCTCGTCTATCGCGAGGCTGTCGACGACGGGGAGGGTAGGGATGGCGCCGGGATGGTTGGCGAGCGCTTCGAGAAGTCGGGCGATGACCTCACGAGGCAAATCGGGGCGCGCGGCATCGTGGATCAGGACGCGCTCAGCTACTCCGATCTCGTAGAGCCCGTTGGCGACCGATCCCTGGCGGGTATCTCCGCCCACCACCATTTGCCACCCGTCGAGCCCTTCGAGAGCTATGGAGGTCGCGTCCTCGCCGCCATTGGGGATGACGACGACCAGCGGAGCGGCGCCCGCTTCCAGCAAGGCCTCGACCGAATGCCTCAGCACCGGCTTCCCCCGCCATAGGGCGTATTGCTTGGGCAACGGCTGGCCTGCGCGCAGCCCTTTGCCCGCGGCGACCACGATTGCGGCGAAGGAGGGAAGGGGGCTCTCGTCCTGCATAGCTATGTGCGCCGCTAGCGGCTTGAGGTTTTCGCTGCAACGCACTATGTGCCTGCCCAATATTTAGGCACACCAGCACTCATGAACGCAATCACCCAACCGCCGGCCCCGCCGAAGCCGATCCATATCGGCAATGTGGCCATCGACACGCCGGTCATCCTGGCGCCCATGACGGGCGTCACCGACTTGCCATTCCGTAAGCTGGTGCGCAAATACGGCTCTGGCCTCAACGTCACCGAGATGATCGCGAGCGAAGCGGCAATCCGCGAAACGCGCCAGTCGGTCCAGAAGGCAGCATGGGACCCCATCGAAGAGCCGGTGTCGATGCAGCTGGTCGGCTGCGACCCGTCGAGCATGGCGGAGGCCGCCAAGCTCCAGCAGGGCAATGGCGCCGATATCATCGACATCAATTTCGGCTGCCCGGTCCGCAAGGTTGTCGGCCAGCTCGCCGGCTCCGCCCTGATGCGCGAAGTGCCGCTGGCAACCAAGCTAATGGAAGCCACCGTCAAGGCGGTGGACGTGCCCGTGACGGTCAAGATGCGGATGGGCTGGGACCACGCCGATCTCAACGCGCCCGAACTTGCGCGCATTGCCGAGGATCTGGGCGTGAAGATGGTCACCGTTCACGGCCGCACGCGCAATCAGATGTACAAGGGAAGCGCCGACTGGGAATTCGTCCGCAAGGTGAAGGACGCGGTGAATATCCCCGTCATCGTCAACGGCGATATCTGCACCATCGACGATGCGGCCAAGGCGCTCGACCAGTCGGGCGCTGACGGGCTGATGATCGGACGCGGCGCTTACGGCAAGCCGTGGCTGCTGGCGCAGGTCATGCATTGGTGGCACACCGGGGAACGCCTCGAAAGTCCGAGTTTCGACGAGCAATACGAAGTGGTGGTGGAACACTACCGCGACATGCTCGAACTCTATGGCGAGCAGGTTGGCGTCAAGATCGCGCGCAAGCACCTCGGCTGGTACACCAAGGGAATGCACGGCTCGGCCGAGTTCCGTAACCGGGTGAACTTCATCGACGATACCGCTGAAGTCCTTGGGGAATTGGAGCGTTTCTACGAGCCGTTCCTGCGCAGGCGCGCCGCATGAGCGCCAGCCCGGGCGCACCCGATGCCGATGCGCAGATTTCCGGGCTGATTTTCGCCGTCCTCCTGCTCGATAGCGAGGATCGCATCCGGCAGGCCAATCCCGCGGCCGAGGAATTGCTGGGCCGCAGCGCCGGCCGACTGCTCGACGCGGAATTCGCGGATGTCGTCGGTATCGATGATGGTAGGCTTCGTGACAGCCTGCGCAATTTCGATGCGCAGGTGATCGCGCGCGGCATCGCCATCGAGGCGGGCCAGAAAGCGCGGCGGGTCAATTTCACCAGCTCCCCCATGCACACCCATCCGGGCTGGCGCGTGGTGACGCTGTCCGAAGTGGGGCAGGAAGGGAATGACGAGGATGGCGAGGAGCGCGTCGAATTGCGCGCCCCGGCGGTGCTCGCCCACGAGATCAAGAACCCGCTTTCGGCCATCCGCGGGGCGAGCCAGCTGCTCGCCCGCCGCGCCAGCGACAAGGACCGTCCACTTGCCCGCATGATCGAAGGCGAGGTGGACCGGATCGCCAAGCTAATCGACCGCATGCAGCAGCTTGGCAGCCGCAAACCGATCGAAACCGGCCCCTGCAATCTCCACGAAGCGATCCGCAACGCAATGGCGACCGTGCGCGCGGGCCGCGAGGACGGGTGCGAACTGGTCGAGGAATTCGACCCTTCGCTGCCCCCGGTCGAGGCAGACCAGGGCGCGCTGGAGCAGGTCCTCATTAACTTGCTCGCCAACGCCTGCGATGCCTGCGCTGACCTCGAGGGCGCGCAGGTTTCGGTGCGCACGCGTTTTGTGAGCGGGCTGGTTTTCTCGGCCATCCGTCTCGGCAAGGCAACGCGCCTGCCGATCGAAATCACCGTCACCGACCCCGGGCCGGGGCTTCCCAGCGATCTTCAGGACCACGTTTTCGAGCCTTTCGTATCGGGCAAGAAGCACGGACAGGGCCTCGGCCTAGCGCTGGTCCGCAAGCTGCTACGCGACATGGGCGGGCGCATCTCGCATGAACGCGATGCGCGCGCAGGCCTCACGCACTTCCGCATAAACCTACCCGTTGCCGACAGGGCGCCGTCATGAGCCACAAGATCCTGCTAGTCGAAGACGACCGCGCCATCGCCACCGTCATCACCGAAGCCCTGCGCGACGAGGGCTTCGAGCTGGAACATTGCACCAGCATCGCCCAGCGCGACGCGCTGCTCGCGAACGGCAGCTTCGCCGTGATGCTGACCGACATCATGCTGGAGGATGGCGACGGGCTGGACGGCATCGCCAGCGTTCACGCAGCGGCGCCCGACATGCCGGTGATCGTCCTTTCCGCGCAGAACACGCTCGACACCGCCGTGCGCGCCAGCGACAGCGACGCTTTTGAATATTTCCCCAAGCCCTTCGACCTCGACGAGTTGACGCAGGCTGTCCACCAGGCCGCCGCACGTTCGCCGAAACCGGCAGCGAGCGGCGAGGCAGAAGAGGGCGGCGAGCTGCCGCTGATCGGTCGCAGCCGCGCGATGCAGGACGTCTACCGCATGATCACGCGCGTCCTGCGCAACGACCTCACGGTCCTAGTCACCGGCGAGAGCGGGACGGGCAAGGAACTGGTGGCCGAGGCAATCCACCAGCTCGGCGCGCGCCGCACCGGTCCGTTCGTCGCAGTCAACATGGCGGCAATCCCGCACGAACTTCTCGAAAGCGAGCTGTTCGGCCACGAACGCGGAGCCTTCACCGGCGCGCATAGCCAGGCGATCGGCAAGTTCGAACAGGCCAACGGTGGCACGCTCTTCCTCGACGAGATCGGCGATATGCCTGCCGAAGCGCAGACCCGCCTGCTCCGCGCGCTCCAGTCGGGCCGGATCCGGCGCGTGGGAGGGCGGCAGGAAATCGCGGTCGATGTGCGCATTGTCGCGGCGACCAATCGCGATCTTGTGCCCATGATCGCCGACGGCCGGTTCCGCGAAGACCTTTATTACCGCCTCAATGTGGTGCCCATCCACCTGCCTCCGTTGCGCGAGAGGCGCGAAGATATCGGCGCTCTTACGCGCCACTTTCTCGCCCAGGCGCGCGACGAGGGGCTGCCGCAACACCGGATCGACGAGGCGGCGGTCGCGGCGCTTTCGTCCCACGACTGGCGCGGCAACGTCCGCGAATTGCGCAACGTCGTGTTCCGCCTCGCCCTCATGGCGCGCGACGAGCTGATCGGCGCGGATCTTGTCGGCGATATCCTGCCCACCACACCTTACCGGACGGAGGAAGGGCAGGGCTCGGCGATCGAGACGGCGCTTGACGATTGGTTGGCCGATGCACGGCCTGCGCCGGGCAATCTCTATCACGAGGCGCTGGCCGTATTCGAGAAGCCCCTGATCGAACACGCCTTGCGCGAAACGCAGGGTAACCAGCTGCGCGCTGCCCAGCTTCTCGGCATCAATCGCAATACGCTGCGCAAGAAGCTGGGAGAGCTTGCCATCCGGCCCGAGGACTTCGCCCGGCGGAGCTGAATGGCATTTCGTCGCTTTTATACTTGCAAAATTGCAACAGTGGCGATGTAAGAGCGCCACGATGGCGACGCAGGCCTCCCCCCAGACCCGCAGGAGCCCGCGCTGGTGGCGCCGGTTCCTTGTGACGTCGCGCCGCGCAAACCTCTTCACCCTGCTCGAAATAATTGCCGTCACGTCCTTCATTGCGATGGTCGGCACGAGCGTGGCGGCGTTCTCGGCCGCCCCGCCGGACGGTCGACTTCTGCCCAGTGGACAGGTTGCCGTGCTGCTGATCGGGACGCTCATCCCGGCCATGGCGCTGCTGGTTCTCGCCGGAAGGCGCCTAGCCTTGCGCCGCGCGGCGGGAAGCACGGCAAGACTCCACGTCCGCCTCGTGTTCTTCTTCTCGATGGTCGCTGCGGTCCCGACCTTGCTGGTGGCCGCCTTTGCTGCCGTGCTGTTCCAGTCGGGCGTCGACTTCTGGTTCTCGGACAATTCGCGCGGCCTGATGGAGAACGCCAACGCGCTGGCCGAAAGCTATTACGACGACAACCAGCTCGACCTTGCGCAAGAGACGATCTCCATGGCGATGGATATGCGCACGAACCTCCAGCGCATTTCCATTACCGATCCCGGCTTCATGCTGGTCTACGAATACCAGGCGCAGCCGCGCGACGTGGTCGAAAGCGCCATCCTCCAGGCCATGCCCGATGGCAGCGCGCGTACCGCGGTGCTCTACAACATCTCCGAGGGCAGCGATCCCGTCGCCTTTACCGAGGAAAGCCTCACCGCGCTGCGCAGCGGGGAGCCAGTGGCGGTGCGCGGCAGCCCGGAACGGATCGAAGCGCTGGCACCGATCGACCGCGTGGCGGGCATCTATCTCTACACGGCGCGCGATACCGAAGGGGTGAGCTTCCGCAGCTGGGAGCGCGCCCGCTCGATCTCGGGCGCCTATGAGGAGCTAACATCCCGCGCGCGGGCCTTGCAGCTTCGCTTTAATCTTGCGCTTTTCTTCGTCAGCCTCGCGCTGGTCGGGATCGCCGTCTGGTTCGCCCTGCGCTTCGCCGACCGGCAAGTGGAACCGCTGACCGACCTCGTCGCCGCGGCGCGCAAGGTCGGTGCGGGCAATTTCGGTATGCGGGTCGAGGGCCGCACGGGGGCCGACGAGATCGGCCTGCTCAACCGCGCCTTCAACCGCATGACCGCGCAGCTGGAAAAGCAGAACGACGCGCTCGTTTCGGCCAACGCCGAACTGGAAGACCGGCGCAGCTTCATCGAGGCGGTTCTGGAATCGGTCAGCGCCGGCGTCATCACCATAGACGGCGAGCGCCGGGTGCTGCTGATGAACGCGCCCGCGCAGAATACGCTGCTCGAAGGTGGGCAGGGCGGGGCTACACCCGCAACACTGGACGAGATGGCGCCGCAGATCACCGCCATGGTCATCGCCGGGCTCGACCGCGGCATCGTCAGTCACAGCCGTCAGGGTGAGTTGATGACGCTGGCCGTGAAGATCGTGCCCGAGGGCGATGGCCATGTGATTACCTTCGAGGACATCACGCGCCAGTTGCTCGACCAGCGGCAGGCGGCCTGGTCCGACGTCGCGCGCCGCATCGCGCATGAAATCAAGAATCCGCTCACTCCGATCCAGCTGGCGACCGAGCGGCTCAAGCGACGCTATCGCAAGCAGATCGAGCAGGACGGCGAGCTGTTCGACGAACTTACGAGCACCATCGTGCGCCAGGTCGGCGACCTCAGAAAAATGGTCGACGAGTTCTCCAGCTTCGCCCGCCTGCCCAAGCCCGTTTTCCGCCCGGAGGACGCGCTCGACATTATTCGCCAGTCGCTCTTCCTGCAGGAAGTCGCCAATCCGGAGGTAAACTATGGGCTGGCGACAAAGGTAGAAGGACCGCTGCTGATCCAGGCCGATCGCCACCAGCTGGGTCAGGCGATGACGAATATCCTGAAAAACGCTGCCGAAGCGATCGAGGCGCGCAGCGTCCACGCCGAGCCAGACTATCGCGGAAAGATCGGGATCGAGGTTATCGAGGACGAGCACGCCGTTACTGTCTCGGTGACCGATAACGGGATCGGCCTGCCGCAGGATCGCGAGCGCATTCTCGAACCCTATGTCACGACGCGCGCCAAGGGCACCGGCCTCGGGCTCGCGATCGTCAACAAGATCGTCGAAGAACACGGCGGGGAAATGAGCTTCTCCGCCGTCGACGGAGGCGGAACGCGCGTCACGCTGCGCTTCGCCCGGGATCCGCAACTTGCCCGCAAGGACGAAGCGGACGCCCCCACCGAAGAAAGAATGGGAAGCTGACTATGGCCTTGGATATCCTGATCGTCGACGACGAACGCGACATTCGCGAACTGGTCGCCGGCGTCCTCAGCGACGAGGGTTACGAATGCCGCACGGCCGGCGACAGCGCTTCTGCGCTGGAGGCGGTCGACGAGAAGCGGCCCAGCCTCGTGTTGCTCGATGTCTGGCTCCACGGCAGCGACATGGATGGCCTCGAGGTGCTCGACGCGATCAAGGTGCGCGAGCCGGAGCTGCCCGTCATCATTTTCTCCGGCCATGGCAACATCGACACTGCGGTCAGCGCGGTCAGCCGCGGCGCGATGGACTTCATCGAAAAGCCCTTCGAGGCCGAGCGTCTGCTTCACCTCGTCGAACGCGCAACCGAAACCGAACGCCTGCGCCGCGAAAACACGCGTCTGCGCGAAGGTCTGGGCGAGGGCGGGGAATTTACCGGCAATTCCGCCGTCATCAACACCGTGCGCGCCACCCTCAAGCGGGTCGCGCAGACCGGCAGCCGCGTGCTCATCACCGGTCCGGGCGGGGCGGGCAAGGAAGTCGCTGCACGGCTCCTCCACAGCTGGTCGAGCCGGGCGGACAAGCCCTTCGTGATCGTCAATTCCGCGCGCATCACCCCCGAACGGTTCGAAGAGGAGCTGTTCGGAGAGGAAGCGGACGGCAAGTTGGTGCGCCCGGGCCTGCTCGAAACCGCCGATGGTGGAACGCTCTACCTCGACGAGGTCGCCGACATGCCGCTCTCCACGCAGGCCCGCATCCTGCGCGTCCTGACCGAACAGAGCTTCGTGCGGGTAGGCGGCACCCGCCAGATCGGCGTGGACGTGCGGGTTGTCTCCTCGACCGCACGCGACCTTGCGCGCGAAATGGAAGAGAAGAACTTCCGCGAAGATCTCTTCTACCGTCTCAACGTCGTGCCGGTGGAGATCCCCTCGCTCGCCGAGCGCCGCGACGATATTCCGGCGCTGGCCGAGTATTTCTTCGCCCGGTACGCCGCCGAACAGGGCATTCGTCCGCCCGCAATCAGCGAGGAAGCGATGGCGGCTCTGCAAGCCTATGACTGGCCCGGCAATGTCCGCCAGCTGCGCAATGTGGTCGAGCGCACCATTATCCTCACCCCGCGCGAACAGCTCGAAACGGTCGAGGCGGAAATGCTTTCGGAAGAGATTTCCGGCGGCAAGACCAGCGGCAACGCCGGTATGGCCGCGCTCATGGGCGCGCCCCTGCGCGAAGCGCGCGAGAGTTTCGAGCGAGAATATCTCACGATCCAGATCCGCCGCTTCTCCGGCAATATTTCGAAAACGGCCAGTTTCATCGGCATGGAACGTTCGGCCCTGCACCGGAAACTGAAGCTTCTCGGCATGGCGGAACGCAAAGGATCCGACCGCAAATAAGCACTCCAAATTCCAGCGTCCTGTCCGAAAATCATTTATTTATTGCGGACGGGACCTCCTGTTGCCACATTGCGTTTCAAATCCGGACTAAAAACCCGGTGCCCGGACGCGGTGGGAGCGTCCAGATCGCGGACCGTCTCAGCGGCCGCCAACAACAGGAGACACGAAGATGTCTGGCGAACGTACACTCTCGGCACGGCCTCGTCCGCCCAAGCCGCCTGAACCCAAGGGCAAGCAGCCCAGCCTGCAGGACGCTTTCCTCAACCTTCTGCGCAAGAACAAGATGCCCGTCACGGTCTTCCTGGTGAAGGGCGTAAAGCTTCAGGGCATTGTCACCTGGTTCGACAATTTCTCGATCCTTCTTCGCCGCGATGGCCAGTCGCAACTTGTCTACAAGCACGCGGTCAGCACCATCATGCCCGGCCAGCCCATCGAGGCGGACCAGTTCGCCAGCCAGGGTTCGGGTGCGAAGCAACGCCTGCTGCAGGACGTCTTCCTCAGCCGCGTACGCGAGGCGGAAGCGCAGGTTACGATGTTCCTCGTCAACGGCGTGATGCTGCAGGGCAAGATCGCCGCCTATGACCTTTTCTGCATGCTGCTCGAGCGTGATGGCTACGTCCAGCTCGCTTACAAGCACGCGGTTTCCACCATCCAGCCCGCCACCCCGGTCGACCTGACTGAGGATTGGGACGAGGACGACAACTGAGTTTCGACGACGACCTTCTCGGCGAGGTTTCGCGCGGCGCGAAAGCCCTTGTCATCTGTCCCGATATTCGCGGGCAAGCCTACGATCTCGACGCGGAGAACCGTCTGCGCGAGGCCGAGGGGCTTGCACTCGCCATCGGGATCGAGATCGAGGACAGCTTTGTCCTGCCGGTCCGAGAAGTACGGCCGAACCTGTTGTTCGGCGCCGGGCAGGTCGAGAATGTCCGCATCGCCTGCGAACAGAACGAAGCCGAGCTGGTCGTCGTCGATGGCGCGCTTAGCCCGATCCAGCAGCGCAACCTTGAAGAAAAACTTGGCCGCAAGGTCATCGACCGCACCGGACTGATCCTCGAAATCTTCGGCGAACGCGCGGCAACGGCGGAAGGCCGCCTGCAAGTCGAACTCGCCCATCTCGATTACCAGCAGAGCCGCCTCGTGCGCAGCTGGACGCACCTCGAACGCCAACGCGGCGGCTTCGGCTTCCTCGGCGGACCCGGTGAGACCCAGATCGAGGCCGACCGCCGGATGATCCGCCAGCGTATGGGCCGGCTGCGCAAGGAGCTGGAGCAGGTGCGCAAGACCCGCGGCCTCCACCGCGAGCGCCGCGAACGCGCCCCGTGGCCGGTTGTTGCGCTCGTCGGCTATACCAATGCGGGGAAGTCAACGCTGTTCAACCGCCTGACGGGCGCCGAAGTGATGGCGGAAGACCTTCTCTTCGCCACGCTCGACCCCACCATGCGCGCCATCTCGCTGCCGGGCGTCGAAAAGGCGATCCTGTCCGACACGGTCGGCTTCATATCGGACCTGCCGACCCAGCTGGTGGCCGCCTTCCGGGCGACCTTGGAAGAGGTCACGGCGGCCGATGTGATCTGCCACGTTCGCGATATTTCCAACTCATCGGCAGAGGCGCAGAAGACGCAAGTCCTGCGCGTCCTGAAGGACCTCGATGTTATCGATGGTGAGGACGGGACATCCTCCATCCCGATCCTCGAAGTGTGGAACAAGTGGGACCTTCTCGATGGCGAGAAGGCCTATGAGCTGGGGCAGCTGGCCGACAACAGCGAGGACATCATCCGCATTTCTGCCATGACGGGGGAGGGGGTGCCCGAACTTCTCGCCCAACTCGGGGAGATGCTCACGGCGAAAGCTTCGGTGCGTGAATTCGAGGTTCCGGCCAGCGACGGCAGGCGCATTGCCTGGCTTCACGCGCATGGCGAAGTGCTGGTCGAAGAGGATGCGGGCGAGGGCGCTTCGGGGCCTTTGAGGCGCTTTGTGGTGCGGCTCAACCCAAAGGAGCTGGGCCAGTTCGAGAGCCTATGACGTCGCTTTTTCGCGGCGTTTGACCTCCTGCCAGAGTTCCTCCTGCGCCTCGAGATCGCGGGTCGCAAAATCGCCGCCCGCAAGTTCCTCCATGGCGCGGAAACGCCGTTCGAATTTTGCATTGGCCGCTCGCAATGCGCCTTCCGCGTCGATCCCGTACGCGCGCACGAGATTGACCGCAGCGAACAGAAAGTCGCCGGCCTCTTCCTCGATTAAATCGCCCCTTGCTTCACTAAGTTCTTCGATTTCCTCAAGAACCTTAGCGCGAGGCCCTTCGTGATCCGGCCAGTCGAATCCATGTCGCGCCGCTCGCTTCTGAAGCTTCTGGGCTCGCAGCAGCGCAGGCAAGGAGAGCGCCACGCCGTCAAGAGCGCCTTTCGCACCGGAAGCTTCGCGCTCGGCGGCCTTGAGATCTTCCCAGCGGCTTTCCTCCATCACGCCGCCTTCATCGCCAAAAATATGGGGATGCCGGGCTTCCATTTTGTCACTGATGGTACGGGCCACATCTGCGAAGGCAAAGTGGCCGCCTTCCTCGGCCATGCGTGCGTGGAACACGACTTGGAACAACAGATCGCCAAGTTCGCCGCGCAGGTCCTCCATGTCGGACCGCTCGATGGCGTCGGCGACCTCATAAGCTTCCTCGATCGTGTAGGGCGCGATCGTGCTGAAATCCTGCGCGGTGTCCCATTCGCAACCGGTTGCGGGATCGCGAAGGCGCGCCATGATGCGAAGCAGACGGTCTAACTGTTCGGACATGGGAGAAGCGATAGGGCGGTTTATCGGGAAGCTAAACCCCGAACTCAAACCATTAGGACGATAATATATATTATGTTAAATCGGGGTGCGGGCAATCCTTAGCTCATCGCGGTTAAGGCCCTTACCAAGAGATAAGCTCCTCCGATGATCCCTACCCAGATCAGCGCGATCTTCAGCATCCGATTACCGCTAAGGTTCTGGTCCCGCTTCATGCCCATGAGATACGCCACGGCCAAAGCGCTCATAAGCGCCGCCCAGGCAATCGTTCCGCCGTCCATATTCATACCGCGACCTCCAGACCGTCATACCCGACAAGGACACCTTTCGGCACCTTGGCGCTGATTGTGGCGTAATCCATCGACTTGTCGAGATGTGTGAGCACGGTGCGCTTCGCCTTTACGCGCCGAGCGAGGTCCAAAGCCATCTCCAGATGCGCGTGCGTGGGATGCGGACGTTCCCGAAGGCAGTCGACCACGAGCAAGTCGCAGCCCTTGAAGCACTTCACCATCGCTGGCGTGATTTCGCTGAAGTCTGTCGCGTACACTATGCTCTTGCCATCGGCCTCGAACCGAAAACCGGTGCTTTTGACAGGACCATGGGGCATTTCGACATCATCGAAAGTGAAGCCTGCGACCATCTGAGCCTGCGATGTTTCTTTCAGGTACACGATGGTCGGATAGCCGAACTGACCTTCAAAAATGTAGTCGAACCGGCGACGCAGTCGCTCACAGGTCACCCGGCCCGCGAAACCCGGCAGCGGATTGCTGCGATCATAGCGCATGGCGCGCAGGTCATCGATCCCGTGACAGTGGTCGGCGTGGTCGTGGGTCCAGAAAACCGCATCGACCTTCTCGATATTGTTGGCGAGAAGCTGGGCCCGAAGATCGGTTGCCGTGTCGACCAGAATGCGCTGGCCGGCATCGTTCTCGACGATGATCGAAACGCGGGAGCGCCGGTTCTTCGGCTCGTTCGGATCGCATTGGCCCCAGTCGTTGCCCACGCGCGGGACGCCGGCCGACGTTCCCGAACCGAGCATGAGGAGCTTCACGAAGCAGCCTTGCTGAACAACCGGTAGAAGTTGCTTGTGGTGTACTCGGCAAGCTCTTCCAGCGTCTCGCCGCGCAGCTCGGCGATGAAGCTGGCAGTGTCGCGCACGAAGCCAGGCTCGCAGGGCTTTCCGCGATGCGGAACGGGCGCGAGGAAGGGGCTGTCGGTTTCGACCAGCAAGCGGTCCTGCGCGACGGTCTTGGCGACCTCCTGCAAGTCCTTCGCGTTCTTGAAGGTCACGATCCCGGAGATCGAGATCGACAGGCCCAAGGCAAGCACGGCCTCGCCGAATTCCGCCGAGGCGGTGAAGCAGTGGATCAGCGCCGGGAAGGCCCCCTCCCCCATTTCTTCGGTGAGGATCGCCAGCGTGTCGTCTTCGGCGTCGCGGGTGTGGATGATGACCGGAAGCCCGGTCTCGCGCGCGACCTCGATATGCATGCGGAACAGCCGCTGCTGCGCCGCGCGGTCCGAATGATCGTAATAATAATCGAGGCCGGTCTCGCCGATGCCAATAACGCGGGGATCGCGGGTCGCTTCCAGCAGTTCTTCGCGGGTAAGGTCTTGGTGATCGTCGGCGTGATGGGGGTGGATGCCCACGCTCGCCCAGACATCGGGCCGAGCATTGGCCGTGCCGACCACCTGCCCCCATTCCTTTTGCTTGGTCGAGATATTGAGGAAAGCCCCCACCCCTGCCCCACGCGCGCGGTCGAGCACGTCCGACTGGTTTTCGGCCAGCCCTTCGTATTCGAGGTGGCAGTGGCTATCGACCAGCATCACGCGTCCTCGGCTTCCGGCATTTCGAGGCGCGGGAAAGCGGGTGTTGGCTTTTCGACAACATGGCCCGCAGCGACGAGCGCACCAAACCATCCCTCGTCGGACAGATCGGCATAGCTGCGCCGTTCACGCGTGACGCCAAGCTGGTCGAGCACGGCCGCCGCCTTGGTGGGCACGACAGGCTGAATTGCAATCGCAAGGTCGCGGATGGCGAGGAAGAGCGTCTGGAGGACAGCCGTCATCCGCTCGGGATCGGTCTTCTTCAGGCCCCAGGGCGCCTGCTCATCGACATAGGCGTTGCAGGCGAAGACGGCCTTGAGCCACGCCTCGATGCCGACGCTGAAATTGAGCGCCTCGAACTCGCGCGGCAGGGTCTCGCGGCAGGCCTCCTGCACGGTGGCTAGCAGCGTCTTGTCGTCGCCATTGGTCTCGAACGTATCGAGCTTGCCGCCCATGTTCTTGTGGATCATGGAAAGCGTGCGCTGGGCGAGGTTGCCGAAGCTGTTGGCAAGCTCGGCATTCACCTTGTTTACAAGCGCTTCGGCGGAATAGCTGCCGTCCTTTCCGAAGACGACTTCCGCCATCAGGAAGTAGCGCAGGGAGTCGACGCCGAAGAGGTCGATCAACTCATTGGGATCAGTCACGTTGCCCGCCGACTTCGACTCCTTGACGCCGCGGTTGAGCAGGAAACCGTGGCCGAAAACCTGCTTGGGCAGCGGGATGTCCGCGCTCATCAGGAAGGCCGGCCAGTAGATGGTATGGAAGCGGACGATGTCCTTGCCTATCAGGTGCAGGCTGGCGGGCCAGTATTTTTCCCACATTTCGCCGCCATCGGGATAGCCGACGCCGGTGATGTAATTGGTGAGCGCGTCGACCCAGACATACATCACATGGTTGTCGGCGTCGGGGACCTTCACGCCCCAGTCGAAGCTCGTGCGGCTGACCGAGAGGTCCTTGAGGCCGCCCTCGACGAAGGCAATCATCTCGTTGCGGCGGCTTGCCGGTTCGAGGAAGCCGGGCGTGTTCAGGAGTTCGAGCAGCGGCTCGGCGTATTTCGACAGGCGGAAGAACCAGGTCTCCTCCTCGGTCCATTCGACCGGAGTGTCCTGCGGCGACAGCTTCTCGCCATTCGGACCTTCCTTCAGTTCCTTTTCGTCGTAATAGGCCTCGTCACGGACCGAATACCAGCCTTCGTAGCGATCGAGATAAAGGTCGCCCTTCGCCTCCATCGCTTCCCAGATGGCGCGGCTCGCCTCGTGGTGGTCCTCGTCCGTGGTGCGGATAAAGCGGTCGTAGGTGATGTCGAGCCGGTCGAAGAGGTCCCTGAACGCACCCGACATCTCGTCGGCCAGTTCGCGCGGGGTCTTGCCCAGATCGCGCGCCTTCTGCGCCATTTTCAGGCCGTGCTCGTCCGTGCCCGTCTGGAAGCGCACGTCGCGGCCCATTAGGCGCTGGAAGCGTGCGATGACGTCGGCCGCGATGGTTTCATAGGCATGGCCGATATGCGGCTTGCCGTTGGGATAGTGGATCGCGGTGGTGATGTAATAAGGGTCAGCCATTGCCGCGCTCGCTAGCCGCGCCTGCAGTCGCGAGCAAGGTTCCTATTTCCATTCCGAGCAGGCCGGGATCGAAATTGTAGGTCGGCTGCTCGCCCGTGAGGCGCACGAGTTCGGCATGCGTGTCGACCAGCTTGCGCGGATCGCCGGCGCTGCCGGTCACGCGCTCGGCAAGGATGGCGCGGGCGAGGTCGAGCACCGCCTGGAGGCGCGGGATGTCCTGACGTGCGCCGATCACGCCTGTGAGCTGGCCCCTCAACGAAAAGTCGCGGTCCCCCTCATCCACGATGCGGCGCATGAGCTGCGCTGCCTTGCCGAGTTCCAGTTCGACGAAGGCGAGCGCCGCACCGGGCGAACCTGCCGCCGCCGCTATCGCAGCGTCGCGGGTGGCAATGTCGGCCTTGGGCGCAAGGTTGCGCAACAGCTCGTCCATGGCCGAGGCGGGTAGCGCCGGGAAGCGCACAGTGCGGCAACGCGAGCGGATCGTGGGGAGCAGGCGCGCGGGACTGTGCGCGACGAGCAGGAAATAGGTGCCCTGAGGCGGTTCCTCGAGGCTCTTGAGCAGGGCGTTGGAAGCCGAGACCTCCATATCGTCTGCCGGATCGATGATGACAACGCGTTTCGAGCCCATAGTCGGGCGGGTGGTCAGGCGGCGCTGGACCTCGCGTACCTGATCAACCTTGATCCCGCGGGCCAGTTCGTACGGCTTGCCGTCGTCGCGCTTCTTGGCCTCGTCCTTGTTCTTGGGGCCATAGGTCAGGGTGAGGATATCGGGATGCTCACTTTGCGCTGGTGCCCCCAGCAATTCGCGCGCTGCGGCCTGCGCGAAGCTTGCCTTGCCCAGCCCCTTCTTGCCTGCGAGCAGCCATGCGTGATGCATGCGCTCGCCCGACAAGGCTGCGCGCCACGCCTCCCATGCGGCCTCGTGACCGACCAGCGTCACGGCAGGAGCCCCGCCAGTGCCGTCATGATACGCGCGTGCACGCCCTCGATCGATCCAGTCCCGTCGATCCGCGCGAAGCGTTCCGGCTCTTCCTCTGCAAAGCGCTCGAAAGCCTCGTTAACGGAGCGATGATAGGTCTCGTCCCTGCCCCCAATCGCATCGGATGTATCCCCGTCGCGAGCGCGGAGACGCGCGGAGACTTCGTCTCCGTCGGCACCGATCACGATGGTCAGGTCGGGCAGCAACCCGCCGCTTCCAATCGCGTGCAAAGTGCGAACCTGCTCGTCGCCAAGCTCTCCGGCGCTGCCTTGATAGGCCCGACTGGAATCGAGGAAACGGTCGCAGACAACCCATCGCCCAGCCTCCACTGCGGGACGGATCAGCCGCGCGACATGATCAGCTCGCGCCGCGGCAAACAACAGTGCCTCGGCCTGCGCGCCCCAGCCTTCGCCGGGCGGGTGGAGCAGCAGTTCACGAATGGCCTCGGCTCCCGGGGTGCCGCCCGGCTCGCGGGTCAGTTCGGCCTCGATGCCGCGCTGTTCCAGGGCATCGCAAAGGAGGCGGGCTTGGGTGGATTTACCCATCCCCTCCCCGCCCTCGAAGGCGATGAACTTGCCCCTCGTCACGAAATCCAGCCCAGCATGCCGTTGAAAATGCGCGCGCCAAGGCCCGCTTCCTCGACCGCGTCGCGCGCGACGAGGGGGATCCGGTGATCCTGCATTCCCGGTACCGAGATCGTCAGCGTAGCCACACGTTCGCCTTTCCCGATCGGAGCGCGCAGCGGACCTTCGTATTCAACCGACAGCTTCGGTTCGTTCTCCACGCCCTCCGGCATGTCCACATAGACGCCGTATTGCGAAACCAGAGCGATCTGGCGGCTGCTTCCACCCTGCACCTCCGCAAGAGCCACCGGTACATCCGGCGCGAACAGGCGATGCTGTTCGAAGGCGCCAAAGCCCCATTCGATGAGATCGCGGGCCGCCCTGTTGCGATCACGCGCGCGCGGGCTGGCAGCGACAACCATAACAAGGCGGCGACCGTTGCGCTCTGCCGAACCGAGAAAGCCGTAGCCCGCCTGGTTAGTGAAACCGGTCTTGATCCCGTCCGCGCCCGGCACCACGCCACTGATCGGGTCGTGATTGGGCTGGGTGATTTCGTTATAGGTGAAAGCGGGCTTGCCGACGAAATGGCGATACTTCGTCGGATGCCTGCGGACCATGGCGGTGGCGAGAGTGACAAGATCGCGGGCGGTCGTGAAGGTGCGCCCCTCGTCCATCCAGCCATTGGGGGTGCCGAAGCGGCTGTCCGCCATGCCGATCTCCTCGGCCTTGGCGTTCATCGCTTCGACCCAGCCCTCGACCGACCCGGCCGCGCCATCGGCAAGCGCTGCAGCGCCATCGTTGGCCGAAACCGTGGTGACGCCGTGCACCAGGTCGTCGACCGTGACCCGGGCATCGTGCGGCAGGAACATGGTCGAGCCCACGTTATTCCATTTCCTCCACACTTCGGGCCGGATGGTGAAGGCCTGCTGGGGCACGATCTTGCCCTCTTCCATCCACTCGAATGCGAGGAAGGTCGTCATCACCTTGGTGATCGAAGCAGGCATGAAACGCCGGTCGGCCTCGCGCTCGAAAAGCACTTGGCCGCTGGTCAAATCGATTAAATAGGCAATCGGCGCGATATCGGCAGAGGGTGGCGCTGGTGCATCCTCCTCCTGCGCGATCACAGGCGCTGAGCAGAGCAGACCGGCGGCCAGCACGCAGGCGAAAGATCGCGTGATCGATTGAAGCAAACGCATTGCGCCGCCCTTCGGCAGCGTTCCCTATCGAGAGTGTCAGTCTTTCCGAGTTATAGCCACGCGGCTGCGCGATGGCGAGGGGGCGAGAGGCCTATCCCCCGCCCGATCATCAGCGCGCGATTTCATCTGCCAGAAGACCCACACTCATCGCATAGTAATTCGAGCAATTGTATTCGAGGATCACGCGGTAGTTGCTCGTCAGCAGCCAGGCAGGCGTGCCCGGTCCGTCAGGCTGGAAGAGGGTGACGAGAGTGTTCTCGGCCAGCGGAACCTGCGGCTGTACTCCAAGAGCGCGCCACTCCGCGGCGGTCTTGTACTGGCTATGCCGCTCATGGACGCGCGGGCAGACAGGGCCGACGAGCTCGGTCTTGTAGCGATCGACATCGAAACCCGATGGCAAATAGGCGCGCACGCCCCAGGGCTGGCCTTCCCGCCAACCGGCGTCGCGGAAGTAATTCGCGATAGAGGCAAGCGCATCGACGCTGTTGTTCATGATGTCGGCGCGGCCATCGCCATCACCATCGGTCGCGAGGCGCAGATAGACGCTGGGCAGAAATTGAGGATTGCCGAAAGCCCCGGCCCAGCTGCCCTTGAGCTCGCTCCGGGAATAACCTTTGTCGGCCACCTTCATAAGGTCGACCCATTCGGCGGAAAAAAGATCGCGGCGCCGCCCTTCCCAGGCCAGCGTGGCCAGCGCCTGCGAAAGGTCGAAGCCGCCCTTCACGCGGCCATAAGCCGTCTCGTGTCCCCAGATCGCCACCATGATTTCAGCGGGGACGCCGTATTCACGCTCGATCCGCGAAAGAGCGCTGCGGTAATTGGCAAATTCCCGTCTGCCGCCGCTAACGCGCGCGCTGTCTACATGGGTTGCGATATAGGGAGCGAGCGGCGGATAACCGGGGGAGGACGAAGAACCAGGCTGTGTCTGGTCGAGTTCGATGACCCGCTGATTGGGAGTGAGCCCCTGCGTCATCCGGCTCAGCGTCGCTTCACTGACACCCTCGGCACGCGCGCGCGCCATGAGGAGCTGGAGATAGGCGTCAAACGACATATCTTGCGCGGCCAAGGGGGCGGCAGGCAGCCCAAGTAGCGAAGCGGATGCGGCGAGGAGGATTTTGCGAAGGCTCATGCGGGCACTCTCGCAGGCTGATTATGAATGGCAAGTGTCATGAACGGCTTACGCGGCAGGTCCGGCATGAGTTCCGATATTGTTAGGTGACATTTTGTGTGAGCGGCGCTAGCGCCCGTTGCGCTACGCGGACAGGTGGCAGAGCGGTTGAATGCACCGGTCTTGAAAACCGGCAAGGGTGCAAGCCCTTCGTGGGTTCGAATCCCACCCTGTCCGCCAGCATTTCTCGCTCGCAAGAGCGGGTGATGATGGCGGAATTGCGGTGCGGAAAGAACCCACGGGGTTTGAAGTCGGAGGCGCCACAGCGCCGAAGACGGCCGAAGCGAAGCGCAGGCCTATCCTACCCTGTCCGCCAGCAGACCACTGTGATCAGCCCGCTTGTTGCGGCGTGATAACGTAGCTGTCGCGGCGGTGTTCGGCAGGATAATCCTCCGGCCGGACGCTCGACTGGTTCTTCAGCGCGATATGATCTTCGACCAGACCACCATCGGCGGTGCATTCATCGTCTTCGTCGGTACCCTGCGGGTCGTCGTGAATTTCGAATTCCATGGCACTACTCCTCGCAAATGAAACGCTCGGACGAGGAGGTAGCCACAGCGATTGCGGCAAAGTGATGAATTCGCGCGGCAAATTGCGCGTCAGCCATCTCTTTCGAGGATATCGTCCATCTGCTCGCGCAGGATGGGGTCCCATTGCCCGCGCAATTCCTTGACCTTTTCCATCAGCGGCTCGTTCTCGTGATAGGGAATGTCGAGGCGATAGAGGTCTGCGACTTCCGGCATGAACTTGCGATCCATCGCCTCGAATGCGTCGCGCGCGGCCATGGCTTGCTGGCGATCCATGCCCAGAGCCTCGAATGCAGAGCGGCCCATACGTAGGCTACTGTCGTAGGTTTCGCGGATGACATCGCGGCAGCCGTATGCCCAAAGCTCGTAGACATGGTTTCGGTCGATAGCACGTGCGGTGATATGGACGTGCGGGTAGTTCTTCAGGACATGCTGCACGAGCCGATCGATCTGATCACGTTCGTCCAGCGCCACCACCAGAAGTTTCGCCTTCTCGATACCGGCTGAATGCAGCAGGTCGGGCCGGGTCGCATCGCCGAAGTAGGTGCGGAAACCGAATTTGCGCACGATTTCAAGCTGCTTGCTGTCATAGTCGATGACGGTGGTCGAATATCCCGCCGCTTGCAGCATACGGTCGATAATTCCGCCCATGCGCCCGCGCCCGGCGATAATGACTTCGTTTTCTTCCTCGATGGCATCGGCCTTGCGCCCTTCGCCGTCGGAGCAATAGGCGTGTGCGATGACCTTGTCGTAAAGGATGAACAGTAGCGGCGTGACCAGCATCGTCAGCGCGACGATGAGGAGCAACTCATCGGCCAGCGCCTGCGGCAGGACAGCTGTGCCGACCGCGAAGGGAATAAGGACAAACGCGAACTCGCCCGCTTGCGGCAGGCTGAGCGCGAATAGCCAGAGGGCCTGTTTGCGCAATCCGTAGAGCCAGCCCACGAGGAAAAGCACGGCGAATTTCGCAGCAATGGTTACACTCGCCCAGAAGACGACGTCCTGCCACATCTCCGCTGCCAGCAAGAAATCGATGCCGGCACCGACGGTGATGAAGAACAGGCCGAGCAGCAGTCCCTTGAAAGGGTTGATGTCGCTTTCGAGTTCATGGCGATATTCGCTTGTCGCTAGGACGACGCCGGCCACGAAAGCGCCGAGCGCGGGCGAGAGGCCGACAAGGCTCATCAGCAGCGCAATTCCGATGACGACCACCAACGCAGCAGCGGTGAACAATTCGCGCAGGTTCGCGCCTGCAATGTAGCGGAAGAGAGGCCGGATGGCGTAAATTCCGATGGCGACCACGGCCGCAACGGCTCCGATGCGCGAGAGTGCGGCCAGCCAGACCGGCATGCTGGCAGTCAGGTCGAGACCTCCGTGGCCGCCCTCGCCATGACCTGCCGCGCTGCTATAGAGTTCGGGCATGGCGAGCAGGGGGAGCAGCGCGAGTATCGGGATGACCGCGACATCCTGCACCAGCAGGACCGAGAAGCTGGCTTCTCCACCCTCGCTCTTCATGAGGTTCTTCTCGGTAAGCGTCTGGACGATGATGGCAGTCGAGGAGAGCGCCAACACCATGCCTATGGCGAGCGCCGTCTGCCACGGCTGCTGGTCGATAAGCGCAATGCCGGTGATGGCGAGCGTGGTGAGGAGGACTTGCCCCCCGCCCAGCCCCAGCAGCTTGCCGCGCATAGCCCAGAGGCGTTTGGGTTCCATCTCGAGGCCGATGATGAAGAGCATCATCACGACGCCGAATTCGGCGAAGACCTGCAGCGCCTCAACGTCGACATTCAGGCCCAGCAAGATCGGGCTGATCGCCATTCCTGCGAGCAAATAGCCGAGCACCGACCCAAGCCCGAAGCGACTCGCCAGCGGCACCGCCACCACCCCGGCGACCAGGATCAGGAAGGCGAGGATCAGGAAACCGGTCACTGTTTACTCATGCCCTCCATTTCCGTTCGCCCTGAGCTTGTCGAAGGTCCGTCCTTTTCTACCTGCCCAACTCCACAGTGAAGTACAGGGCTTCGACAAGCTCAGCCCGAACGGGTTCGGGGTAGCCCGAATTCCTAAATGTGCAACGCGCGCCCGTAGCTCGCAAGTACGCTCTCGTGCATGGATTCCGAAATGGTGGGATGCGGGAAGACGGTGTTCATCAGTTCTGCTTCCGTTGTCTCCAGTGTCTTGCCGACGACGAAGCCCTGGATCATCTCGGTCACTTCCGCGCCGACCATATGCGCGCCGAGCAGTTCGCCGGTCTTGGCATCGAAGACGGTCTTCACGAAGCCTTCTGCCTCGCCCAGCGCGATGGCCTTGCCATTACCGATGAACGGGAAGGTGCCCGCCTTGACGGTATAGCCCGCTTCCTTGGCCTTCGCCTCGGTCAGGCCGACGCTGGCGATCTGCGGATGGCAATAGGTGCAGCCCGGAATGTTGCCGCGGTCGAGCGGATGCGGATGGACGTCCTTGTTGCCGAGTTCCTTGGCAATCGCCTCGGCAGTGGTGACGCCCTCGTGGCTCGCCTTGTGCGCCAGCCACGGGCCGGGCGTGCAATCGCCGATGGCCCAGAGGCCCTTCGACTTGGTGCGGCCGTAATCGTCGATCTGGATGAAGCCGCGGTCCATTTCGGCCAGCTTTTCAAGCCCGATGTTCTCGGTATTCGGGACAATGCCGATGGCGGTGATGCAGTGGGTGAACTCGGTCTCGGAAACCTTGCCCTTGCTGTCTTTTATCTTGGCCTTCACGCCCTTGTCGGAGACATCGAGCGCTTCCACGCCCGCGCCGGTCATGATGGTCATGCCCTGCTTCGTCAGGCTTTTCTCGAGGAAGGCCGAGACGTACTTGTCTTCCACCGGCACGATGCGGTCGAGCATTTCGACCACGGTCACGTCGCAGCCCATGTCGTTGTAGAAGCTGGCGAACTCGATGCCGATTGCTCCCGAGCCGATCACGAGCAGCTTCTTCGGCATTTCCGGCGGGGTCATGGCGTGGCGATAGGTCCACACGCGCTTTCCGTCGGCCTTGGCGAACGGCAGGTCGCGGGCACGCGCGCCGGTGGCGACGATGACGTGCTTGGCGGTAAGTTTCTCCTCGCCCTTCTCGCCCTTCACGGTGAGGCTGGTCGGGCCGGTCAGTGTGCCCTCACCCATATGCACCGTGATCTTGTTCTTCTTCATCAGGTGCGTGACGCCCTGGTTGAGCTGCTTCGCCACCCCGCGGCTGCGCTTCACCACCGCTTCGAGGTCAGCCTCGATTGCGCCTGCGATCTTGAGGCCATAGTCCTTGGCGTGCTGGGCATAATGCAGGATCTCGGCCGAGCGCAGCAGCGCCTTGGTCGGGATGCAGCCCCAGTTGAGACAGATGCCGCCGAGCAGTTCGCGTTCGACGATGGCGGTCTTCAGGCCCAACTGCGCGCAGCGGATCGCCGCGACATAGCCGCCGGGTCCGGAGCCGAGAACGATGACGTCGTAATTGGTGTCAGCCATAAGTCTCTCTAATCGTTTGCCGAAAGCGCGGCGGCGTTCACCGCGCGCGGCCTGTTATCCTCGTCCAGCAGGACGAATTTGAATATTCCTTGCGCGACCTTGGTCTCGGCCTCGCCATTGCGTTCGCGGGCGATGGCTTCGGCAGTGATGGTGAGCGAGGTGTTTCCGGTCGCCGCGATCTCGCAATAGACCGAGAGTTCGTCACCCACCTGCATCGCGCCGGGAAAGGCGAAATCGGTTGCCGAGACGACCACCGCCTTGCCCTTCCCCTCGCGGCTTGCGAGCGAGCCTGCGCCAAGCGCCATCTGGCTCATTAGCCACCCGCCGAACACCCCGCCATAGGGGTTGGTGTCGGCAGGCATGGCCGTGACACGGATGAGGGGCTGGCGTTTGTCCATCTCTCAGCCCGCGATCATTTCGAGGTAACGGCTCTCGACCCAGCCCGCGAGGCAGGGGCCGGTGTAGTTCTGCTCGGTCGCAACGGGACTGCCGATGCCGCAATCCGCGGCGTCCTGATCGTCGCGAGGATAGACGATCCCGCTGAAGCCATTTTGGGCAGCGCAGACTTGGACGCCCTGGCCGGGGCTCAACTTGTCGCGCGCCTTGGTGGAAGCGCTGGGGGCGTCGTGGACATAGGGAATGTCCTCGCCACTCGAATCGTACGCGACAACCTCGGCGTAGGTGCCGCACGCATCCATATCGGGGCCGTCACCGCCGACCTTGATCGCCAGCGGAATCGGTCCGGTGTAATCGGGATTAATCGTGCGCGGATCGACGTCGGCGGAGGATGCGGCCGCAGTTGACGACGGTCCGGCGACGGGTGTCGCGGGTTCATCCGAGCCCTGCGAGCATGCGGCAAGCGCTATCGCGCCCGCCGTACAGATCAGAAACCTCATATGCCTGCTCCTTGAGAAGATCAGACCACCAGCCCCATCGGGTTCTCGACCAGCTGCTGGAAAGCTTGCATGAACTGCGCGCCGTCCGCGCCGTCGATGGCGCGGTGGTCGAAGCTGCCGGTGGCGCTCATCACGGTGGCTACACCCAGGGCGCCGTCGATGACGTGCGGACGCTGCTCGCCTGCTCCGACCGCGAGGATCATCGCCTGCGGCGGGTTGATCACCGCGTCGAACTGCTTGGTGCCGAACATGCCGAGGTTGGAGAGCGAGGCGGTGCCGCCCTGGAATTCATGCGGCTGCAGCTTGCCGTCGCGCGCCTTGCCCGCAAGCTCTTTCATCTCGGTGCTGATCTGCGCGAGGCCCTTGCGGCCCGCATCGCGGATGATCGGCGTGATCAGACCCGAAGGCGCAGCGACGGCGACCGAGATATCCTCACGGGTGTACTGGTAAAGCTCGTCGCCCTGGAAGCTGACATTGCACAGCGGCACGCGCTGCAGCGCGCGGGCCTGCGCCTTGATCAGGAGGTCGTTGACCGACAGCTTGATGCCATCCGCCTCGAGGCTCTTGTTGAGTTCGCTGCGCAGCTTGAGCAGCGCGTCGAGGCGTACATCCACGGTAAGGTAAATGTGTGGGATGGTCTGCTTCGCCTCGGTCAGGCGGCGTGCGATGACCTTGCGGACGTTGTTGAGCTTTTGCGCTTCGTAAGGCGCATCGAGATCGCCGCCCATGGTGGCGGGTTTAGCCGGCGCGGGTGCGGCGGCGGCTTCCTTTGCAGGCGAAGCGCCGGGCTTCGCGTCCTCGACATCGGCCTTCACGATGCGGCCATTGGGACCCGAGCCGGTGATGGTCGAAAGATCGAGGCCCTTCTGCTCGGCAATGCGTCGGGCAAGCGGCGAAGCCTTGATGCGCGTGCCGTCATCGCTCTTCGCAGCTGCTGGAGCCGAAGCGGGAGTCGGAGCTTCGGTGCGCTTCTCTTCCTGCTCGACCTTTTCTTCGCGCGCTTCCTCGGCCTTCGCCTCGCCACCCGAAGGAGCCGCCTTGGCCGCCTCGTCCAGATCCTCGCCCTCTTCGGCGAGCATGGCGATGACCGTGCCGACCTTCACGCCCTCGGTGCCTTCATCGACCATGATCGAGGCGATCGTACCCTCGTCCACGGCTTCGAATTCCATCGTCGCCTTGTCGGTTTCGATCTCGGCCATGATGTCGCCGGCGGAAACGGTGTCGCCCGGCTTCACCAGCCATTTGGCGAGCGTGCCCTCTTCCATGGTGGGCGAAAGGGCGGGCATCTTGATCGGCGTGGGCATGTTTTGACGTTACGTCCTCGCTGGGAATTGTTTGAGGGGTCTCTGGCCAATTTGGCCGTGACCCGCAAGGTCCTTGCGCAGAATACGAATTAGCTTGTAGTCGGTGCCCTTCGGAGGGAGCCGGACTTATGCGAATATACCTCGTCGTGATGGACGAAACGGAGGAGGCCAAGCAGGCCCTGCGCTTCGCCTCGCTGCGCGCGATGAAGACCGGCGGATCGGTGCACATCCTCGCGCTGGTGCCGCAGCAGACCTTCAACGCCTTCGGCGGCGTGCAGGCTACGATCGAGCAGGAAGCGCGCGAACGGGCCGAGGTCATGGCGAACAACGCGGCGGGCAATATCTTCGGCGAAATGGGCAAGATGCCGGTCATCGCCGTGCGCCCGGGATCGCCTGCCGAAGTGATCGGCAACTACCTGGAAGAACACGGCTCCATCGCCGCGCTGGTTCTGGGCACGGCGCGTGAGGGGAAGAACCCCCTCGTCGGCCACTTCGCCGCCCACGCCGCGAACCTGCCCTGCCCGCTCTACCTTGTCCCCGGAAACCTGGGCAAGGAAGAGCTGGACGAGCTCGCCTAACGCGTCAGGTCAGCGTGCCGCGCGTCGGGTAATCGTTTTCCAGCGTATAGGTCAGGCCGCTCAGCAGGTCGTCGAGATCGGGGCGCGTGAACGGAGCATTCTGGACCACGGCGAAATGCAGCGTCCCGTCGGGCTTCACCAGGAACAGGCCCGGTTCGCTGAAAGTATCGGGCTCTTCACTGCCCTCGCGCTTTTCGGAAATGTAGAGGCCCCATTCGCGGGCCTTCTCCTCGCTCATCGAATGCGCGAGCGGTACGTCTCCCGTATCCCATTCCTCATGGGAAACCGCGGCGCGTTCGGGGCTGTCCATCGACACGGCGAAGACATTGATGCCCTTGCCGGTGAAGCCCGAAAGCTTGCCGCCGAGTTCGATGAGGTATTTCTTGCAGATCGGGCAATGCTTGCCGCGATAGAAGACCAGCATGGTGAAGGCCTCGGGATCCTGCTTCGATAATTCGAAGCGGGCATCGATGGTCAGCGGCAGATCGAGTTCGGGGACGGGCTGTCCGGGGATGAGCATGGGATAGGTTCTCCTTTGCCCAACCAATGAGGACAGCCCCTTGGCCGTTCCGCCTACTTCTTTTTTCGCCCTTGGTGGCGGATGTTCCCCGGACGCCCGCGCGGACCCTGCGCGTGCTTTTGGCGGGGTGCGCCCTTGCCTTTCTTCAGCGGCTTCTTCTTGTGCTGGAGGCGCTCGCCGCGTTTCTCGATCGGCGCGCCTCCTTCGCTTTCGGGCAATTCGAACTTGAGCGCCCCGGTGAGCGCGTTGGATTCGGCAAGCCTCAGCTTCAAACGGTCGCCAACGGCGTAGGTCTTGCCGGTATCCTCACCCACGAGCTCGCGCGCGCCTTCATCATAGCGGAAGTATTCGCGGCCGAGCGTGGAAATCGGGACCAGCCCGTCACCGCCGAGGTTTTCGATAGTGGCGAAGAAGCCGAAGCCCTGAACCCCGGTGATCCGCGTGTCGAAGACCTCGCCCACGCGGCCCGAAAGCCATGCGGCCACATAACGATCGATGGTATCGCGCTCGGCCTCCATCGCGCGGCGCTCGGTCTGGCTGATGGCGTCGGTAATCTGGCCCAGCGCTGTCCGGTCGCGGTCGGAGAGGCCGGATGCGTCGGGAATGGCACCCTTGGGTTTGGGCTGTTCGAGCTTGTAAGCGTCGACCAGCGCGCGGTGCACAAGCAGGTCGGCATAGCGACGGATCGGCGAGGTGAAATGCGCATAGCTGCCCAGCGCGAGGCCGAAGTGCCCCGCATTCGCCGGCCCGTAATAGGCCTGCGTCTGGCTGCGCAGCACCGCCTCCATGATCAGCGCCTTTTCCGCCGGATCGACGATGTCCTTGAGCATACGGTTGAACAGGCCAGGCGTGATAACCTGCCCCATGGCGAAGCTCTTGCCCTGGCTGGCGAGATATTCCTTGAACGCCACCAGCTTTTCGCGGCTCGGCGTCTCGTGAACGCGGTAGACGACCGGCGCGGCCTTTTCCTCCAGCGCCTTGGCCGCCGCGACATTGGCGGCAATCATGAAGTCTTCCACTACGCGGTGCGCATCGAGGCGTTCGCGAACGGCAATTTCCTCGATCTGGCCCTCGTCGTTGAGGCGCACCTGCCGCTCGGGCAATTCAAGGTCGAGCGGGTCGCGCGCCTGGCGTGCCTTGAACAGCAGCTTCCAAGCGCCCCAGAGGTTTTTGAGCGTCTCGTCCGCGCTGCCATCATCGATGGCTTTCTGCGCGTCTTCATAGGCGATGTTGGCCGCGAGCCGCACGATGGCGCGGGTGAAGCGCCACTTCGTCACCTTGCCTTCAGGCGAGATGCGGATGTGGCAGGCCATAGCCGCACGGTCTTCGTTCTCGACCAGCGAGCAGACATCGGCGGAGAGGATTTCCGGCAGCATCGGCACGACGCGGTCGGGGAAATAGACTGAATTGCCGCGCTTTCGCGCCTCTCGGTCGAGCTTGCCGCCGGGGCGGACGTAGAAGGACACGTCGGCGATCGCGACGATTGCCTTGTAGCCCCCGTCCCCGTCAGGCTCGGCCCAAATCGCGTCGTCGTGATCGCGCGCATCGGCGGGATCGATGGCGACGATAGGCACATCGCGCAGGTCTTCGCGCCTCTCTTCGCTGAGCGGGAGATCGGCGACGGTCTGCGCCTCTTCCAGCGCTTCGGGCGGGAAGATGTGCGGGATGCCGTGCTTGGCGATGGCGATGAGGCTGAAGCTCTTGGGCGCCAGCGGGTCGCCGATCACCTCGACCACCTTGACCTTCGCGCGGGGCGACTTGCCCATGGGTTCGGCCAGCACCAGCTCGCCTTCCTTCGCTTCGCCGAGGTCGCCGATGGGCGAGGAGTTGCGCACGCGCTTGTCCACCGGGGCCAGCCAGGGCTTGCCGCTGCCGTCCATCTCGACGACGCCCATCAGCCCTTCGGTGCGCGCAGGCAGCTTTTTCATCGGGTGGGCGATCCAGCCCTTCCCGCGCTCTTCCGTACGGCCGAGGAACCGGTCGCCACGCTTCAGCGCCGCGAGCTTCTTGCTTTCCTTGACCACCAGGCGGGGCGGCTTGTTCGGGGCATCGGGGTCCCAGCTTTCGGGAATCGCGATAGGCTCGCCATCGTCGATCTCGACGACCTTGAGCACGGTCACCTTCGGCAGGCCGCCCATCTTGTGGAAGGCTGTCTTCTTGCCGTCGATCAGGCCTTCTTCGGCCATGTCCTTGAGGCGCTTCTTCAGCGCGATCTTTTCCTGCCCCTTGATGCCGAAGGCCTTGGCGATTTCACGCTTGCCGGCCGGCTTGTCGGAGCTCTGGATGAATTCGATTATCTGTTCTTTGCTGGGCAGCCCCTGCGGCCGCCCGGTCCTGTTCTGTTTTTTCATGACGCCCATATGGGGACGGACCTACTCGCTGTCATCCTCTTCCATCGGGATCGGCGCGAATTGTCCGGCCGGGACCGCGCTGGAAACGGGGCTGCGGATGCCGTCGGCACCGGTTGCGCTGACGCCGAAGATCCAGTCATCCCCCCGCACGCCATCGAGCCGCGCGTTGGTGGCGACGACGTTTTCGATCACCGGTTCCTCGCGCCAATAGGGTTCGTCCGTGCGGCGATGCCAGACGGTGTAGCCGATGGCGCCGGGTACTTCGCTCCACGAGACGTCGGTGAATGTCTGCACGGCGGCTTGTGCCGCTGCAGCGGGCGGCGCAGGGGTGCGCGCCAATTTGTCGAGCGCGCGGATGTTGAACTGGGTCACCTTCGCCAGGTAATCGAAATCCATTTCGTCCGCCGTGTCGCCATAGGTCACGCCATCCTCGACCCGCAGGTCCTGGTGCTGGTGTTCGTAATCCTCCACCGCGACCGCGATGCGGATGGCGGGATAGCCCTTCTCCATGAAAGGTATCTGGTCGCCGCCGCGCCCCATGCGGTCCACCCGCCAGATTTGACGCACATCGAGGCCGCCCTCGGTTTCGTCGGCGAGATTGTCCAGCCAGCGCGAGAGATTGCGGCTCGGGCTGTCGTTCTCCCCGCCCTCGCGGCGCTGCGCGGCTCGGATGGGATCGGTCAGATCGGCGCGCGGACCTTCCGAAAAGACGCGCACATGGTCGGGGTCGCAATAGCCGTCGCTGCCGCAGCTGTTGCCGACGACGTCGTTGTTGAGGACGGCCTTCACCTGCCAACCCTGCTCCGCGGCGTAATCGGCCATGAGCCGGCCACCGTAGAGACCCTGCTCCTCGCCCGACAGGAGAGCATAGACTATGGTGACGGGATACTGCCGCTGGGTCAGCGCGCGCGCCGCTTCGAGAACCAGCACGGTGCCGGAACCGTCATCGTTGGCGCCGGGCGCATCGCTTTCCCAGTCCATCGCATCGGTCGCGCGGCTGTCGATATGCGCCTGAACGATCACGACCTCGTTCGGCCTCTCGCTCCCGCGCTGAATGGCGACGGCGTTGCGAATACGCGTGGGGCGCGGCAGGCGGCGGCCCTCTTCGATCCGCTCAGGCGCGACGATTTCGAGGCAGCCATCGCAGCTTTGGGAAATCCGCCCGAACTCGGCGAGACCCCAGTCGACCGCTGCGCCGATGCCGCGCGTGGGATTGTCCTGTTCGGAAAGCGTATGCCGGGTTCCGAAACCGACAAGAGTGTCGATATCGGCGCGCAGGCGATCCTCGGACACGGATACGGCGGGGTCCACCGCATCAATCGCAGGGCCCGGAAGCCGTGTCCCGGTATCGATCAAGGGCGCGACCTCGTCGTATAGTCGGTCGGCCTCTTCCTGGTTTTGGCTGTCCTGTGCCTGGACTGGCGTTGCGAAGACAGCGAGCAGCGGTAGAAATTTCTTCATGCCGACCGGTGTCGGGCAAAACCGCCGTCAGTTCAAGCTAGTAAGCCTTAGCCAGCAACACGCGCTCGGTCGCCGGTTCCCCGGAGAAGATGCAGACGCCGTCCACCGGTGCCGCGTCCATCGGCACATTTCGGATGGTGAGCTTGTGCTCCTTTAGGCGTTCCACGACCTTTTCCAGCGCCGCGCCGGTGGGCTTCGACCACTGGACTTCGACCCAGCCCGAATAGCGCGAGGCAGCGAAGTGCTTTTCCACCTCGGCAAAATCGGTCACGCCGCGCGTGATATTCGCATCGCGGCGTTCGCTTGCCTCAGTCAGCAGCGCGGACTGGATGTCGGCGAGCACATCGGGAATGGTCTGCCCGGCGACTTCGCGCGAGGGGGTCTGGAAGGCGGGCTTGCCGGTTTCCTCGTCCCACAGGCGGTCACGGCGGAGCATTGAGACGACGCCGTTCTCCATGTCGCGGCCACCGACCTCGACGATGATCGGCGCGCCCTTGCGAACATAGTCCCAGCGCTTCTGCGCCGCCTTGCCGGGGCGCGTGTCGAGGAGCACACGCAACGGCTCACCCAGCACCAGCTGGCTGGCGAGCGTGGCACGCAGGGCCTCGCAATATTCGATAAG
The DNA here is from genome assembly GCF_019711375.1 of Qipengyuania aurantiaca. Taxonomy (NCBI): domain Bacteria; kingdom Pseudomonadati; phylum Pseudomonadota; class Alphaproteobacteria; order Sphingomonadales; family Erythrobacteraceae; genus Qipengyuania; species Qipengyuania aurantiaca. The sequence goes on along the minus strand of NZ_CP081295.1, from coordinate 2,519,551 downwards.
CGCTTCATCTTCAGGCTTGTCTCGCAGCATGGGCAGGATCACGACCTGCTGAGGCGCAATCTTGGGCGGCAGGCGCAGCCCATCGTCGTCGCCATGTGTCATGATGACGCCGCCCACCATGCGGGTCGACACGCCCCAGCTCGTGGTGTGGGCGAGGCTCTCGCCGCCCTCCTTGTTCTGATACTTGATGCCGCTGGCCTTGGCGAAATTCGTGCCGAGGTAATGGCTGGTACCCGCCTGCAGCGCCTTGCCGTCCTGCATCATCGCTTCGATCGACCAGGTTTCGACCGCGCCGGGGAAGCGCTCGTTCTCCGACTTCTCGCCCGTCACCACGGCGAGCGCGAGGTCTTCGTCCGCAAAGGCGCGATAGACTTCGAGCATACGCAGCGTGTGTTCCTTCGCCTCCGCCTCGTTAGCATGGGCGGTGTGGCCTTCCTGCCAGAGGAATTCGCTGGTGCGCAGGAACATGCGGGTGCGCATTTCCCAGCGCACGACATTGGCCCACTGGTTGAGCTTGAGCGGCAAGTCGCGCCAACTTTGCACCCAGCGTGCCATCGCATCGCCGATGATCGTCTCCGAAGTCGGGCGCACGACCAGCGGTTCTTCCAGCTTGGCTTCGGGATCGGGGATCAGCCCGCCGTCCTTGCCGGCAATCAGCCGGTGGTGGGTGACAACCGCCATTTCCTTGGCGAAGCCTTCGACATGCTCGGCCTCGCGCTCGAAATTGGAGAGCGGGATGAAAATCGGGAAATAGGCGTTCTCGTGGCCCGTCGCCTTGATACGGTCGTCGAGCAGGCGCTGCATACGCTCCCAGATGCCGAAGCCCCAGGGGCGGATGACCATGCAGCCGCGCACACCCGATTCCTCCGCCATTTCGGCCGCGGAGATGACTTCCTGATACCAGGCCGCGAAATCGTCGGCGCGGCGGGCGGTGAGGGCATGGCGGATCTGGGCCACGGGAATTCCTGTATCTTGCTTGAGGGTCGGCGGCGCGCCGATGCAATTATTTGCTAAGCTCGTCCAGCTTCTTCTGCATCGCGGCCATCTGCTTGCGCATCTCGGCCAGTTCGCCGTCGGCATCCTTCTTGGCGTTGTCGACATTGCGGCGGGTCGCTGGGATAAAGGCTTCGGCCGCGTTCTGCATCATCTTGAGGTTCGCTTCGGCCATCTTGGCCAGCGGGTTCGCCTCGATGCCCTTGGCAAAGGCGGCTTGCAGCTGTTCGCGGTTCTTGCGGAAATTGGCCATGCTCGCTTCGAGATAGCTCGGCATCATCGACTGCATCGAATTTCCGTACATGGAAATCAGGTCGCGCAGGAAGCTGACCGGGAGCATCTGCTGGCCGCCCTGGCTTTCTTCCTCGACGATGATCTGTGTGAGGATCGTGTGCGTAATATCGTCACCGGTCTTGGCGTCGACCACTTGGAAATCGACATTGTCGCGGACCATCTTGGCCAGATCATCGAGCGTGATGTAGCTCGAAGTATCGGTGTTGTAGAGCCGCCGATTGGCGTATTTCTTGATGATGATCGGTTCGCCCTCGGCGGTCCGCTTGGCCATGTCGCTTTATCTCCCCATTGTGCGTTGCAGCCACGCTTAGCACTTGCACAATGTGCAGCGCAACACATGCTCTCAGCGGGCGAAGCGGTTACCCAGAACAGTGAGCAATTCGTATTGCGTTAGAGAGGTTTGCTGCGCAGCATCGGGCAGATGGTAGGGCAATACGACCCAGTCGCCCTCACCCAGTTCGGGAGCGTTGGAGAGGTCGATAACGATCATGTCCATCGACACCTTGCCAAGGATCGGAAGCGTTTTCTCGCAGCTCCGAAACGCCGCCCCGCCCCAGCTCCGCAGGATGCCATCGGCATAGCCAAGCGACAGAACGCCGACCCGCATTTCGGAAGGAGCGGTGAAGGTAGCGTTGTAGCCGACACAGTCGCCGGCGGAGAGCTTACGGGTCTGGATGATGGCGGCTTTGGGATACGCGACCTGCCGGATGTGATCGGCCAGTTCCGGCCTCGGCACACCGCCATAAAGAGCAAGGCCTGGGCGGGTCAGGTCGAAATGGTAGTTGCTGCCGAGCGCGATCCCCGCGCTGTTGGCGAGGCTCGCCTCGCGGTGCTCGATACGCTGGATCGCATCGCGAAAAGCCTCGAGCTGCTGCGCATTCATCGCACTGTCTTCGTCCGCGCAGGCGAGATGGCTCAGGAGCACCTGCACATCGAGCGCCTGCACAACGGGGTCCGAAATTTCCTGTGGCGAGATGCCGAGGCGGTTGATGCCGCTGTCGACCATGAGGTGGCATGGCCCTCCCCCGCCTTCCTCCCAGAGCTTCGCCTGGCGGAGAGAGTCGATGACCGGCAGCGCACCGGTTTCGCGCGCATAGGCCGCCTCGTTCGCATCGAGCGGACCATGCAGCACCGCGACCTGCGCAGCCTCGACGTGCTCGATGACCGCAGCCACCTCGCTCCAATGGGCGACGAAGAAGTCCCGGCATCCCGCATCGCGCAGCACCGGCACACAATGCTCCACGCCGAGGCCGTAGCAATCGGCCTTCACCGCCGCGCCAGCCCTCGCCGATCCCGACATCTTGTCGAGCGCGCGCCAGTTGGCAGACAACGCCTCGCGATCGAGGTCGAGCCTGAGAGTCGGGGGCGGAAGGCTGCTCAAGCGGCGATCACGGTGTGGCCGGGCCTACGGGAGGCAGCTCGTTCGATTCCTCGAAGTCCGTCGGCGGTCCATCGGGCAGGCCCCACCAGGCCACGATGAGCCCGAAGGCCACCACCGCCATCGTGTACCAGAGACCTGCATAGACGTCGCCCGTGCGTGCCACGATGATCCCGGCGATCAGCGGCAGGAACCCGCCCAGATAACCAGCGCCGATGTGGTAGGGGATCGACATCGAGCTGTAGCGGATCTTGGCAGGGAACATCTCGGTCAGGAGCGCGGCGACCGAGCCATAAGTCAGCGCCGACAGCATTCCGCACACCAGCAGCAGCGCCCCGATGCCGAGAATATTGGCGAGCGGCGGCCTCTGTTTGGAGAAGTCGAAGCCACGGCTCGAAAGCGCGTCCTGCAACCCGTCGCGGCGCGCGGCCGGATCGCCCGCCCAGTTCGCGCCGAGCGCAACCTCTTCCCCGCCCACGGTCAGGCCGAGCGTCTCGCCCTCCTCGACGGTATAGGCGACCCCGCTCGCGGTCAGTGTTTCGAGGATCTTGCCGCAGCCGCTCTGCTCGCGGTCGAACAGGTCGGCGAAGGGATCGGTGGTGCAATTCTGGCCGGTGACGACCACTGGATTGTCCTTTGCCGCTTGCGCGAGACCGGGATTCGCAAGGCTGCCCATCGTCCAGAAGATCGGGAAGAGCAGCGCCAGCGTGGCTATCGCCCCGATGATGATCGGTTTCTTGCGGCCCACCCGGTCGGACCATTTGCCGACCACGATGTAGAAACTCATCGAGATGAAGCCGGCGATCAGCAGGATCCATTCCACCGTGCTTTCATCCACCCGCATATCGCGGCGCAGGAAGCTGAGCGAAGAGAAGAAGGAGGTGTACCAGATCGTGGTCAGGATACCGGTGATGCCGAACAGCGCCACGAAGATGCGCTTGGGATTGCCCGGGTAGGTCAGGCTTTCCTTGAACGGGTTCGACGAGGTTTCTCCCGCTTCCTTCATGGCCTGGAACACCGGGCTTTCCGATAGCTTGAGGCGCATCCACAGCGAGATACCGAGCAGCGCGATCGACAGCAGGAAGGGAATGCGCCAGCCCCATTCGGCGAAGTCGTCCGCCGGGATGATTGCGCGGCAGGCGAGGACCACGATGATCGAGAGGACGAAGCCGCCCACAACGCTGGCCTGGATGAAGCTGGTGTAGAAGCCACGCTTTTCGGGAGGAGCGTGCTCCGCGACATAGATCGCCGCGCCGCCGTATTCACCGCCCAGTGCAAGGCCTTGCAGGATGCGAAGACCGATCACGATGATGGGGGCGGCAAGGCCGATGCTCGCCGCGCTGGGGATCAGGCCGACGCCAGCGGTCGCGATACCCATGAGGGTGACGGTGACGAGGAAGGTGTATTTGCGCCCCAGCCTGTCGCCGAGATAGCCGAACAGGATTGCGCCGAGCGGGCGGAAGCCGAAACCGACGGCAAAGCCGGCCCACACGAGCAGGATTTGCAGCGTCTCGTTACCACTCGGGAAGAAGGCCGCACCGATCAGGCCGGCAAGGGTTCCGTAGATGAAGAAATCGTACCATTCGAAGATTGTCCCCGCGCTCGACGCGGCGATGACCAGGCGGATTTCCTTCTCGGTCGGTTCCCTCTGCAAGGCTGCTGCCCCTGCCATTGTTCTCGCTCCCCTCTCTTTCGCGATGTGGCGAAGGGACTTAGCGCCCCGCCCCACCCTTGGAAAGCGCGTCGAGCGCGGCTCTCCACGGCAAGAGGATCGCGCCATGGCGGCCGGGATATGGGAGCGCGGGGGCGAGCATTTGGATGTCGGGCCAGTCGGGCTGCTCACCTGTGCCGGTCAGCCACGCTTCGATCTGGACCTTCGCAGGTGCAATGCTGGCGGTGTCGGCGGAGGCGAAATGGCGCGCGAAGATAGCAGCGGAAGCCTGTCCCACCGCGCACGCCGTGACCTGCAAGCCTAACGTGTCGTCAGACGCTGAAAGCCGGATTGTGCTCCCACAACTTCGCGAATGGGCCTCGCCCTGAGACGGAGCTGTCGGATCATAGGGATAATTCGCCAACTCGACCGCTAGGGCCAGCAATTCCGGGGAATAAAGCGCGGCCCTAGGCGTACCGCTCACTGGGCTGGGGCTTCTTCGGGCGTCTCTTCGGCCGCTGCGGCCGCTTCTTCGCCGCGCAACTTCGCGCGGCGCTGCGCCAGCACTTCGACCAGCGAGCGTGAACCTGCGTCCACCACTTCATAGCTGCGCGCCGTGGTAATCCAGACGGGCCGTCCGCGATAATCCCACACCGCATCATAGCCGAGCACGAGGACGGAGAAGGCAATGACGCAAATCACGAAGCCCTTGAGCGCGCCGAAGCCGAAGCCCAGTACGCGGTCGATCGGGCCGAGGACCGAACCGCGCGACGCCTGACCTACATTGTTCGCGATGACCTTCATCGCGGCATAGGGAATCAGCAGCAAAAAGGTGAAGGCGAGAACAGAAGTCGTGACCCCGGCTCCGATAAAGTCCTGCATTGCCAGCGTCAGCGGCGTATGGAGAAAGCGGATGGCGAAGGCTGCCAAGAGCCAGGATGCGAGCGACAGGATTTCCTGCAGGAAGCCGCGCATATAGCCGCCAACGGCGGCGACGCCCACGATAAGCAATACGAGAAAGTCGAAACCCGTCATAAGACCCTATTAACCCCTACAGGTTGGCGGTCTATTAACTGCTCATCACGCGGTCAACGAGGTTCGAGAGTTGTCCCAGCTCCGCATAGCGCAGTTCGGGCGAGCCGTTCTTTGCATCCGTCGGACCGAAGCCGCTGTCGAAGCCAAGCTTCGCCGCTTCGCGCAAGCGCACCCCTCCATGGGCCACCGGGCGCACTTCTCCGGCAAGGCTCACCTCGCCCAGCCAGACGCTGCGCTGCGGGAGCGGCTTGTCGGCCAGCGCGCTGACCAAGGCGGCCGCCACGGCGAGATCGGCCGCAGGGTCGGACAGGCGGTAGCCGCCCGCCACGTTGAGATAGACTTCTGCCGTACTGAACGAGAGGCCGCAGCGGGACTCCAGCACCGCGAGCAGCATGGCGAGCCGGCCATTGTCCCAGCCCACCACCGCCCGGCGCGGGGTCGCCCCCGATTGCAACCGCACGATCAGCGCCTGGATCTCGACCAGCACCGGGCGGGTCCCTTCCATCGCGGGGAAGACCGAGCTGCCCGCCATGGGCTGATCGCGGCCGGACAGGAACAGCATCGAAGGGTTCTCGACCTCCTCCAGCCCGTCCCCCGCCATGGCAAAGACGCCGATCTCGTCCACCGCGCCGAAGCGGTTCTTGAGCGCGCGCAGGATGCGGTACTGGTGGCTGCGTTCGCCCTCGAAGCTCATCACCACATCGACCATGTGTTCGAGCACGCGCGGCCCCGCGATATTGCCATCCTTGGTGACATGGCCGACCAGCACCAACGCGACGCCGTTTTCCTTGGCGTAACGGATCAGCTCGAAAGCGCAGCCGCGCACCTGGCTGACCGTGCCGGGCGCGCCCTCGATCGTGTCCGAATGCATGGTCTGGATCGAATCGATTACGAGGAATTTGGGCGTCTCCATCTGGCCGAGCGTGGTCAGGATATCGCGCACGCTGGTCGCTGCCGCCAGCTTCACCGGCGCATCGGACAGCCCTAGGCGCGCGGCCCGCATACGGACCTGTCCCGAGGCCTCCTCGCCGCTGACATAGGCCACACTGTGCCCTTCGCGCGCGACTTTGGCCGCAGCTTGAAGCAGCAACGTCGATTTGCCGATTCCCGGATCGCCGCCCATCAGGATCGCACTGCCCGGCACCAGCCCCCCGCCAAGTGCGCGGTCAAACTCGGCCAGCCCCGTCTTCTGACGCAGCGGCATTTCGCCCGGCTTGTCGAGATCGACGAACTCCACGGCCCGCCCCCCGCTCGACAGATCGTGCTTCATGGAAAACACCGTCGCCGGCGCATCTTCGGTCAGCGTGTTCCATTCAGCGCAATCGGCGCACTGCCCCTGCCAGCGGTGCGACACCGACCCACAGGCTTGGCAAACATAGCGTTTCTTCGGCTTGGCCATGCCAATTCACTAACAGAACATTTATGGAACGCAATTGCCTTTCCGCCTCCGCCTGTGCACAAGCAAAAGCGATGAGGCAGAAGGAACTGAGGATCGCGCTTGTCTGCTACGGCGGGGTCAGCCTTGCGGTCTATATGCACGGGGTCACGCGCGAGCTGTGGCAATTGGCCCGGGCAAGCCGCGATCTGCATGTCGGCCACGATCCGCGCGGCGGCGTGCACGACGTCTATCTAGACCTGCTGCGCGAGATCGAGGCGGACGATCAGCTGCGCCTGCGCGTCCTGCCCGACATCATGAGCGGTGCGAGCGCGGGCGGCATCAATGCGGTCTTCCTCGCGCAGGCCATCTATTCGGGGCAGAGCCTCGAGCCGCTGACCGATTTGTGGCTCGAAGTGGCCGATGTCGACGAGCTGACCGATCCCGATGCGAAACTGCGGTGGTCGGGCGGCAAGATGTGGGCGCAGCCGCTCGCAAGCTGGCTTCTGTCGCGGCCGGGCAATGAAATCTCGACCGAGGTCGCGCCGGAAACGCGCGACGAGGTGCGGCGCAAGGTCTCGCATTTGATCCGCGGGCGCTGGTTTGAACCGCCCTTCTCCGGGCTCGGTTTCTCCCGCCTGCTCGAACGCGCCTTCACCGCCATGGCCGAGACCGAGGCCGAGGCGCCGCTGCTGCCGCCGGGTCATCCGCTCGACCTCTTCGTCACCACGACCGACTTCCACGGCTATCTGGAACTTCTGCATCTCCACAGCCCCCCGGTGGTCGAAGACAGCGAGCATCGCCTGCCGATCACCATGCGCCGCAAGACGCCGCGAACTGGCGGCGAGGATTTCGCCAACCCGCTGGAACTGGTCTTCGCCGCGCGTGCCACGGCGAGTTTCCCCGGCGCCTTTCCCCCGCTGAAGGTCGACGAAATCGATCGGCTTGCGAAAAAAAGCGAGCGGAAATGGGACACGCGCGATGCCTTCCTCGAACGCATAATGCCGGTCCACGTCATGCGCGACGGGGTGGAAAGCGTTTCGCTGATCGACGGTTCGGTGCTGGTGAACAAACCCTTTGGAGGCGCCATGGCCGCCCTGAGCGGACGCCCTGCGCAGCGCGAGGTCGACCGCCGCTTCGTCTACGTCGATCCCCAGCCCGATCGCTTCAGCGAGAGGCATGCTCGCGGCAAGCAAGACGTTGGGTTCTTCTCGGCCATCTTCGGATCGCTCTCCACCATCCCGCGCGAGCAGCCCATTCGCGACAATCTGGAGCAGTTGGAAGAACAAAGCCGCGAAGCCGAACGGCTGGGAAGGATCGTTGCGGCGCTACGCCCCGAGGTCGAGCGTACGGTCGAGAAGCTGTTCGGATACACGCTGTTCCTCGACAGTCCGACGCCGAAGCGCCTCAAGGCCTGGCGACAGAAGGCCCAGCAGGCGGCGGCCGAACAGGCGGGCTACGCCTTCCATTCCTACGCCCAGTCCAAGCTGAGCGGTATCGTCACCCGCCTTGCTAAGCTGGCATGGGAGGCCGCCCCTTCCCTGCACTTGCGCGACCATACGCCGGTGTCGGAGGTACTGCGCGGCGAATTGCAGCGGCGGGGTCTCGCGACTTTGGCCAATCCGAAGGGCGGCGCGACGCCTGAGGCCATCACCTTCTTCCGTGAGCACGACATCGGCTTTCGCATTCGTCGCCTGCGCCTGCTTTCCCGACGGCTCGCCCGCGACTGGGAGGCGGACCCCGAGATTCCCGACGATGCGCTGGAAAAGGGGCGTGACGCGATTTTCGAAATCCTCGCGCTCTATTTCGAAAAGGAGCATGTCAGCGCGCTGGGCGAGGAATTTGGTAAGATCGCCGGCAATGTCCTAGCCAATCCGGCGGCCCTGCTCGACCATGTCGAACACAAGCGCCTGCTGCCCGAGATCGACGACAGGGCGGAAGAAATGCTGGCCGAGGCGCTTGCGGACATGCCCGATAACCTCAAGCGCCGGATGCTGTTCGCCTATCTCGGCTTCCCATTCTATGATGTCGCGACCCTGCCGCTGCTGCGCAACGAGGGGCTTACCGAGTTCGACCCCGTCAAGGTCGACCGGATCAGCCCGGACGATGCGAAGAGCATCCGAGAAGGCGGCACGGCAGCCACCTTGCGCGGGACCGAATTCTACAATTTCGGCGCCTTCTTCAGCCGGGCTTATCGCGAGAACGATTATCTATGGGGCCGCCTGCACGGGGCCGAGCGGATGATCGATCTCGTCTTCTCGACTACGCCGGGCGATGCAGAGCCGGACCGCGTGCGTTCTTACAAGCGTCGGGCATTCCTCGCCATTCTCGACGAGGAAGCCCGTGCCTATCGCTGTTCAGCGGAGCTGATCGGGCAAATCCGATCGGAAGTGCTCGAACGCCTGGGCAAGTGATCAGCCGCCGAAAGCGGTGCGGATCTTGTCGAAAAAGCCCTTGGACTGCGGGCATTCATCGCCCGTTTCCAGCTCGCGGAACTGTTCGAGGAGCGTCCGCTGTTCCTTGCTGAGCTTGGTCGGCGTTTCGACCGCGATCTCGACCACCATGTCCCCGCGTCCGCGCCCCTGCAAGACCGGCATGCCTGCGCCGCGCTGGCGCAGCTGCTTGCCCGACTGGATGCCTGCCGGAATTTCGAGAGTGAGTTCCTCGCCGTCGAGGCCGGGGATTTCGATCGACCCGCCGAGCGCGGCCTTGGTGAAACTGATCGGGACACGCGTGGCGAGCGTGGTGCCTTCGCGCTGGAATATCTCGTGCGGTTTCACATGGACGAAGATGTAGAGATCGCCCGCAGGCGCGCCGCGCGGTCCTGCCTCGCCCTTGCCGGAAAGCCGGATGCGCGTGCCGGTGTCGACGCCGGGAGGAATGTCGACCTCAAGCTTCTGCGGCACGTCCACGCGCCCTTCGCCGCGGCAGTCGCGACAGGGCGAGGTGATCACTTCGCCTGCTCCATGGCAGTTGGGGCACGGCCGTTCGACCACGAAAAAGCCCTGTTTCGCGCGGACATTGCCCTGCCCGCCGCACAGATTGCAGGTGCGCGCATGGGTGCCGGGCTGCGCGCCCGATCCGTGACAGGTGTCGCAGGCCTTGCTGACTTCGATCTCGATTTCGGTCGACTTGCCGTGGAAGGCGTCTTCTAGCCCGATTTCCATATCGTAGCGCAGGTCCGCCCCGCGCCGCGGGCGGGCTCGCCCACCGCCGCCCCCGAAGGCGGAGCCGAAGATGGTCTCGAAGATGTCACCGATATCGCCGAAATCGGCGTTGCCATGCGCACCGCCGGGGCCTCCGCCGTTCTGGAAGGCCGCGTGGCCATAGCGATCATAGGCCGCCCGCTTCTGCGGGTCTTTCAGGCAATCATAGGCGACACTGATCGCCTTGAAGGTGTTTTCGCTCTCGGTGCAGCCCGGGTTCTTGTCCGGGTGATGCTTCATCGCGAGCTTGCGATAGGCGCTCTTGATGGCCGCGCCATCGGCATCGCGGCTGACGCCGAGCACTTCGTAGAAATCGATTTCGGTAGCTGACATTACAATCCCCGCCCTAAAACTTACCCCCACCGGAGCGCAGTTGCACCGGTGGGGGCGGAGTTCTCATCAGGCGTCTCAGTTCTTCGCGTCTTCGTCGACTTCGGAGAATTCGGCGTCGACCACCTCTTCCTCCTGAGCTGCTTCCGAACCGGCGTCGCCGCCTTCCGGAGCGTCGGAACCGGCGTTCGCCTGCTCCTTCTCGTAGATCGACTGGCCCATCTTCATCGCGCTCTGCGACAGGTCCTGGGCCTTGGCGTTGATGTCAGCGGCATCGTCGCCTTCGAGCGCGGTCTTGAGCGCTGCGACCTTCTCTTCCACTTCGCTCTTCAGCGATGCGTCGATCTTGTCGCCATGCTCTTCGAGCTGCTTTTCGGTCGCGTGGACGAGGCTGTCGGCTTGGTTACGGGCTTCGGCGCTTTCGCGGCGCTTCTTGTCCTCATCCGCGAACTTTTCCGCGTCCTGCACCATCTGGTCGATGTCGCTGTCGGACAGGCCGCCCGATGCCTGGATGCGGATCTGCTGTTCCTTGCCGGTGCCCTTGTCCTTGGCCGACACGTTGACAATGCCGTTGGCGTCGATGTCGAAGGTGACTTCGATCTGCGGCACGCCGCGCGGTGCGGGCGGGATACCGACGAGGTCGAACTGGCCGAGCAGCTTGTTGTCGCTCGCCATTTCGCGCTCGCCCTGGAACACGCGGATCGTCACCGCCTGCTGGTTGTCCTCGGCAGTCGAGTAGGTCTGGCTCTTTTTGGTCGGGATCGTCGTGTTGCGATCGATCATCTTGGTCATAATGCCGCCGAGCGTTTCGATACCCAGCGAAAGCGGGGTCACGTCGAGCAGCAGCACGTCCTTGACGTCGCCCTGGAGGACGCCGGCCTGGATGGCAGCACCCATGGCCACGACTTCATCGGGATTCACGCCGGTGTGCGGCTTCTTGCCGAAGAACTCTTCTACGACTTCGCGCACCTTGGGCATACGGGTCATACCGCCGACGAGGATGACCTCGTCCACGCCGCCCTTGTCGATGCCTGCGTCCGCGAGAGCCTTCTTGCAGGGCTCGAGCGTGCGCTTGATGAGGTCACCGACCATCTTTTCGAGGTCCGAGCGGCTGATGGTTTCCACAAGGTGCAGCGGGGTGGACGAGCCACCTTCCATTCGCGCGGTGATGAAAGGCAGGTTCACTTCCGTGGTCTGCGCCGAGCTGAGCTCGATCTTCGCCTTCTCGGCCGCTTCCTTGAGGCGCTGCAGCGCGAGCTTGTCGCTCCGCAGGTCCATGTTTTCCTTCTTCTTGAACTGGTCGGCCAGCCATTCGACGATCGCGCTGTCGAAGTCTTCACCGCCGAGGAAGGTGTCGCCATTGGTCGACTTCACTTCGAACACGCCGTCACCGATCTCGAGGATCGAGACGTCGAAAGTACCGCCGCCAAGGTCGTAAACGGCGATGGTCTTGCCGTCGTCCTTGTCGAGACCATAGGCCAGCGCCGCCGCGGTCGGCTCGTTGATGATGCGCTCGACCTCGAGGCCAGCGATCTTGCCGGCATCCTTGGTCGCCTGACGCTGGGCGTCGTTGAAGTAGGCCGGAACGGTGATGACCGCCTTGGAAACCTTTTCACCAAGATATTCCTCGGCCGTTTCCTTCATCTTCTGGAGGATGAAGGCCGAAACCTGGCTGGGGCTGTACTTCTCGCCGGCAGCTTCGACCCATGCGTCGCCGTTCGGACCCTTGACGATGTCATAGGGGACCAGCTCCATGTCCTTCTTGGTCATAGGGTCGTCGAACCGGCGGCCAATGAGGCGCTTGATCGCGAAGAGGGTGTTGTCCGGATTGGTGACCGCCTGGCGCTTGGCCGGCTGGCCGATCAGACGCTCGCCATCCTTGGTGAACGCGGTGATCGAGGGCGTCGTGCGCGCGCCTTCGGAGTTTTCGATGACCTTGGGCTTGCCGCCGTCCATCACGGCGACGCAGCTATTGGTGGTGCCAAGGTCGATACCGATAATCTTGCTCATGGTTTCCCCATCTGTTTCAAGTCATTGGACGCTGCGCAGCTGGTTTCCCTTGAACGGCAAAACCGGTCGGCAGCTCGATAAAACGGTGTATTACAGGGGCGATATAGGAGCGCTTTTCCTTGGCACAAGGGATGGCCTGCGCTAGTTTTTTGCGCCTGTCACAGGAGGGAAATTGCCATGAACAAACCGATTATTGCCGCGCTGATGCTCGCCGGCGCCTCGATCCCGCTTGCCGCTTGCGGTGGGGAGCCAGAGCAGCCCGCAGAGGCTGTCGACGCGAACGCGATCGCCGGGATCGAGATCACAAACGCGCGGCTGGTCCTCCCACCTGTCAGCGGCAATCCCGCTGCCGTCTATTTCGATCTCGGCAATGCGGGCGAGCGCAGCGTGACCTTCCGCAACGCCGAGGTTACGGGCGCAGGGCGCGCGGAAATCCACCAGTCGATGATGGAAGGCGAAAAGATGGTCATGGGTGAGGCACATCCCCAGACCATTCAACCCGGTGGAAGCCTCGAATTCGCGCCGGGTGGCATGCATGTCATGGTCTTCGACTTGGCGGAGGATATGACCGCTGGCGGAACAGCCGAGGTCACGCTGGTGGCCGCTGGCGGCAAGCGCCACACCTTCACCGCCGAAATCCAGGCGGCAGGGGACGATCGCTGAACGATCTTCGCGATACGCTCGGGGTCGAAAGTCACGAGGAGCCGGTCCCGTCCACCTGTCCGGTGGGCGGAGAGCGGCCCCTCACCCCGGGCGAAATCGCCCTTGCGCGCACGGTCTTCGGCGATGCGATCGACTATCCGCGTGTCACGATCCGGCGACGGAAGTGGTTTCCGTTTCAGCCCCGCAAGATCACGATGGCCCCGCGCGGCCACCTGCATTTTCACCCAAACTCAGAGAGTTATTGCGAGGATTTCTCGCGCGAGGGCGTAATGCGCCAAGGCTTGTTGATCCACGAGCTGGTGCATGTCTGGCAGGTCCAGACCAAGGGCCAGTGGTATCTCGTCACCCACCGGATGCCGTGGGCGCGCTATGACTACTCGCTCAAGCCCGGCTGGGCGCTCGAACGCTACGGGATCGAACAACAGGCCGAAATCGTGAAACACGCGTTCTGGCTTCGGAACGGGGTAAAGCTGGCCGGAGCATCCGACCCGGCTGCCTACGACCTCCTCGTCCGCTTTCCCGGTGCGACGGGCTGACCTTACGTCATCGCGGAGTTTTCCACTACTCTGGCTTGAGCCAACCGGTTACAATGGATACGAATGCACGCGTTGACCGGGCGGCCCAACCCGCGCCCGGCGATGAGTCATCAAAATGGAGCTTAAAGACTACGGTATGAGCCGCGAACGCGGCTATCTTTCGCATTACGAAATCGATGAAATCACTCTTCCCGAACGCTTCGCACCGATTGTCGAAGCCGCCGAAAAACTCTCCGCACTGCTGACCTCAGGCCGCGTGCGGCACTGGCTCGACGCCCTCCCCGATCCCGATATCGGCGAATGGGCGCAGACGGCAGCGGAGGAAGAGGTCCGCACGGCCATGGTGCATTATTCCTTCCTCGTGCAAGCCTATGTCTGGGGCGAGGCGACCCCGCCCCGGCATCTCCCGGCAAACCTCTCGCGCCCGATGTGCGCGCTTGCCGACCGGCTCGGGCAGGCGCCCCTGCTGCCCTACTCCGGCTATGTCCTCGACAATTGGTACCGGCTCGACAAGTCGGGGCCGATCACGCTCGACAATATCGCCATGCACCAGAACTTCCTGTGCGGAGCGGATGAGAACTGGTTCGTGCTCGTCCATGTCGCGATCGAGGCCGAGGCGGGTGTGCTGCTCGACAACGCCGCGCGGCTGGTGACGCTGGCGAAGGATGGCGACGAGGTCGAGGCGACCCGGCGGCTTAAGGAAATGGACGAGGCCTGGGAGCGTATCTACGAGCACTTCGCCCGGATGCCCGAGCAGTGCGATCCCTATATCTATTTCCACCGCGTGCGCCCCTACATTCACGGCTGGGCAAACAACCCCGCGCTGGAAGGTGGCGGCCTCATCTACGAAGGGATGGACCGGTACGAAGGCAAGCCGCAGGCCTTCCGCGGCCAGACGGGTTCGCAATCCAGCATCGTCCCGGCGATGGATGCGCTGTTCCAGGTCGGCCATAGCGACGACCCGCTGCGCCAGTTCCTCGACGAATTGCACCAGTACCGCCCGGTCGAGCATCGCCGCTTTATCGAAGATCTCGCAAAGCATTCGACGCTTCGCGATTTCGTCAGCGCGAGCGACAACCAGGAGCTGAAGAACGCCTTCAACGCCTGTCTCGAACAGTCGGCCCGCTTCCGCACGCGGCATCTCGAATATGCGGCGAGCTACATAAACAAGCAGGCCGGTTCGATCGCAGGCAACGATCCCGATGTCGGCACCGGCGGCACGCCCTTCATGAAATACCTCAAGAAACACCGCGACGAAAATCGCGCACAGGTGGTTTCCTGATCCTGTCCTGTCCGGGGTGGCTTATTCGTAAGTCACTCCGGGCAGGCCTTGCCCGCCATCGGCGATGAAGGCGTCGATCCGCTCTTCGAGGGCCGGCAGCGGCACCGAGCCGAGCGAGAGCACCACATCGTGGAATTTGCGGATATCGAAATCCTCGCCAAGCGCCTTTTCGGCCTTTTCGCGAACGCGGCGGATAGTCATTTCGCCCAGCTTGTAGGCCAGCGCCTGCCCTGGCCAGCTGATATAGCGGTCGATCTCGGTCCCGACCTCGCGGTCGGATAGCGCCGTGTGGCTCGACAGGTAATCGACTGCCTGCTCGCGGCTCCAGCCATAGTGGTGGATGCCGGTGTCGATCACGAGCCGCGCCGCCCGCCACATCTCGTAGGATAGCTGTCCGAAGCGTTCGTAAGGCGTGCGATAAATGCCCATCTCGTTGCCGAGATATTCGGTGTAGAGCCCCCACCCCTCCCCGAAGCCGGAGAAATAGGTCTGGCGGCGGAAGCGCGGTGCGTCATCCCGTTCGAGCGCAATGGCCGCCTGGAAGGAATGGCCGGGCGCGCATTCATGCATGGTGAGCGCGGGGATGTTGTAGACCGGGCGCGACGGCAGGTCGTGCGTGTTGATCTGGCAATACTCCAGCCCTCCGCGCCCTGCGGTGTAGAATGGCGCAATGGCCGGATCGACGGGGCGAAGGCCATGGCGATAGCGCGGGAGGAAGCCGAAAAATTCGCCCAGCTTGTCGTCCACACGCTTGGAGGTGTAGGCGGCCACGCCCATCAGCTCGTCGGGCGTATCGGCAACGAATTGCGCGTCGGTGCGCAGGAAGGTGATAAACTCGGCGAGCGAGCCGGTGAAGTCTGCCTCGCCCTTTGCCTTTTCCATCTCGGCCGTAATGCGCGCGACCTCTTCAAGCCCGATCCGGTGGATCTCTTCGGCATTCAGGTCGAGCGTGGTGTATTGGCGGATCTGTTGGGCGTAATAGGCCTCGCCTTCGGGAAATTCGCTGGCCCCTAGCGTGGTGCGGGTCTGCGGCAAGTAGGTGTTGCGGAAGAAGTCGAGCAGGTCGCGATAAGCGGGTGTCACGCTCTCGGCGATGGCGGCCTTGCCTGCCGCTGTCAGCCGGGCCTTGTCCTCTTCAGAGAAACGCTCCGGCATCTGGTCGAACGGCGCCCAAAAGGGGCTCATCTCGGGGGCGTCGACGACATACGCCTCGATCGATGCATCGCGCCCTTCGAGTGTGACACGCGGCACGCTGAACCCGCGTGCAAGACCGATTTTCGCGTTAGTAGTCTGCTCGGCGAAATAACGCGGCAAATCGCGCATCCGGCCGATGTAGTTCTCGTAATCCTCGACGGTCGAAAACGCACTGCGCCCGGCGAGGTAGGACCAGAAATTGCTGTCGCTGTCGAAAGGCATTTGCCACTCGTCGAAACGAGCGTCGCCAATGTCGCTTTCCAGCAAGGTCTGGAGCACCAGCGCATTGGTCCGTGCCTCTTCGGACAGCCCGCTGCGGTCCACTCCCTCAAGGCGGTCGAGAATATCGGCATAGCGGAGCGCACGCTCACGCTGCGCCTCGGGCGTCACGCTCCACAAACGGTCGCCCCATTCGGTGCTGCCGCTCTCGGTCTCGGTCATGCCGTATTCGGCGAGATTGTAGTCGTAATACTCGTCGGCGAGCGCCATCACCCGCTCGTCCGCGCTGTCCTGCGCGGCGAGCGGCATGGCCAAGGCAGAGGCGGCAAGGACCGCACTCGTCAAAAGGGCAGTCCTCATCGTCTCTCTCCCGATGTCGTGAATATCAGTCCGGCTTCTTGGCCACGCCGACCATGGCCGGACGCAGGAGGCGATCCTTGATCATGTAGCCGGCCTGCATTTCCTGCACGATGGTCCCCGGCTCCGCGTCTGCGGTCGGGATTTCCATCATTGCCTGGTGCTGGTTGGGGTCCAGAGGCATACCCTTGGCGGCGATGCGCGTGATGCCGTTCTGGTTGAACACCTTTTCCAGCTCGCGCTGGGTCGCTTCGATACCGGCGATGAAGCCTTTCAGCTTCTCGTCTTCGCGCTGCTCGGCGGGAATGGCGTCGAGCGCACGGCAGAGATTATCCGCCACGCTCAGGATATCGCGGGCGAAACCGGTCGCGGCGTAATTGCGCGCGTCCTGCACGTCCTTTTCCATGCGGCGGCGCACGTTCTGCGTTTCGGCACGGGCGTAAAGCACTTCCTGCTTCGCGTTCTCGAGATCGCCGCGCAGGCTGGCGAGCGCATCGTCGAGCGCCACATCGGCGGCATCTTCATCCTCGCCGCCATCGTCGCGCAGATGCTCGGGCACGCCTTCCATCTCGCGCGCTACTTCTTCATCGACCGCCTTGTCCTGCGGTTCGTTCGTGTTCTCATTGGTCACTTGAAAAACCCTGTCAGCCTATTCTCTTGCCCAAGGATCGGGCCGTGAAATCCACCATGGGGACGACGCGCGCGTAATTCAACCGCGTGGGGCCAATCACGCCGAGCACACCGACCACCTTTCCCTGCGCGTCGCGATAGGGCGCGGCGATCACTGACGAGCCGGAGAGCGAGAACAGCCGGTTCTCGCTGCCAATGAATATGCGCATGGCTTCCGCTTCGCGCGCGTTTTCAAGCAGGGTCGCGACCGATTGCTTGTTTTCAAGGTCGTCGAGCAGCGAGCGTACCCGGTCGATATCGGCGAGCGCGCTTTCGTCGAGCAGGTTCGCCTGCCCCCGCACGATGAGCACCGGGCGATGCGAAGCGTCCTCGGACCACATGGCGATACCGCGCGCAACAATATCGCGGCTGGCTTCGTCGAGCGCGCTTCGCTCGCTTGCAATCTCGCGCTCGACCAAGGCCGCTGCCTCGGCCAGCGTGCGTCCGGCGGCCTTGGCGGTGAGGAAATTGCTCGCCTGTTCGAGCGAGGTTCCCAGCGCTTCGGCGGGCAGCGCGAGGATTCGATTCTCGACCTGCCCGTCCTCGCCCACCAGCACGGCGAGCACGCGGTTGGCGTCGAGCGCGGTGAGCGAAACCTGCGCTAGGCGTGGTTCGCGGCGCGGTACCATCACCATGCCCGCTGCGCCCGAAAGATCGGATAGCAAGGCACTGGTCTGCTCCAGAGCGCGCTCGATCGGTCCGGGCTGCGCGATCCGCTGCTCGATCGCGGCTCGTTCTTCCGCCGACGGTTCGGCCACCTGCATCATCGCATCGACGAAGAGGCGCAGTCCGCTGTCGGTCGGCATCCGGCCCGCGCTGGTGTGCGGGGCAGCAAGGAGGCCGCGCTGTTCCAGCTCCGCCAACACCGAGCGGATGGAAGCGGGCGACAGGTTTACCCCGCCGCCTCCATCTTCTTTCGGCCCCGCCAGAGCTTTCGACCCGACGGGAGACCCGCTCTCCAGATAGCCTTCGACCACAAGCCGGAAAATCTCGCGAGCGCGGTCGGACAGATCGGTGAGCGGTGGGGAATTCATGAAAACCACCTAAGCACAGTCGTCGACAATCTCAATTTCCGTTCGCACTGAGCTTGTCGAAGTGCCGCACTTTCTTCTAGCGAGTGCTCACAAAAACAGTACGACCCTTCGACAGGCTCAGGCTGAGCGGTCGGGGGTGACAGGAGAATCCCATGCGACCTTCAGGACGCGCGCCCGATGAAATGCGCGCCATCACCATCGAAACCGGTTACACCAAGCACGCCGAGGGCAGCTGCCTGATCAGCTTCGGCGAGACCAAGGTGCTGTGCACGGCAAGCGTCGAAGAACGCATCCCACCGTGGCTTCGCGGCAAGGGCGAAGGCTGGGTCACGGGCGAATACTCGATGCTCCCGCGCGCCACGCACACCCGCGGCCAGCGCGAGGCTGCCAAGGGCAAGCAGAGCGGAAGAACGCAGGAAATCCAGCGCCTTATCGGGCGGAGCTTGCGCGCCGTGGTCGATCACAAGAAGCTCGGCGAACGCCAGATCACGCTTGATTGCGACGTCATCCAGGCCGATGGCGGCACGCGGACGGCCTCGATATCGGGCGCCTGGGTCGCGCTGCGCCTTGCCGTCAACGAGTTGATGAAGTCGGGCGACATCGTGGAAGACCCGATCACCGCCAAGGTCGCTGCCGTGTCCTGCGGCATCTATAAGGGCACGCCTGTGCTCGACCTCGACTATCCCGAAGACAGCAATGCCGATGCGGATGCGAACTTCGTGCTGATCGAAGGCGGCAAGATCGCGGAGGCACAAGCCACCGCCGAGGGCGCGCCCTATGACGAGGAAGCTTTTCTCCGCCTCCTCCGCCTCGCCCAGATGGGTTGTGCGGACATTTTCCGCGCGCAGGACGAGGCCACGCGCAAATGACACGCCGCATCAGTTCGGGCAGCCTTGTGATTGCCACGCACAACGCAGGCAAGCTGAAGGAGATTTCCGCGCTTCTCGCTCCGTACGGGGTGAAGTGCATCTCTGCCGGCTCGCTGGGCCTGCCCGAACCGCCGGAAACCGGGACAACCTTCGTCCAGAACGCGCTCTTGAAAGCGCGGGCTGCGGCGGAAGCCTCGGGCCTTCCGGCCCTTGCCGACGACAGCGGTTTGTCGGTCGATGCGCTCGATGGTCGACCCGGTGTCTACACCGCCGACTGGGCGGAGCGGCAGCATTTCGAGGGCGAGCCGGGCCGTGACTGGTATATGGCCATGGGCAAGGTCGAAGGGATGCTTCAGCAGAAGGGCGCCGATGTCGACCGCTCCTGCGCCTTCCACTGCGTGCTTGCGCTAGCATGGCCGGATGGCGAGCAGGCCGTTTATGAAGGGACCGCGCCCGGCACGCTGACCTGGCCGCCGCGCGGAGAGTTGGGCTTCGGCTACGACCCTGTGTTCATGCCCAAGGGCCGCGAACAAACCTTCGCCGAGATCGCACCGGAAGAGAAGCACGCCATCAGCCACCGGGCCGATGCCTTTGCCAAGCTGGTCGCCGAGCAGTTCGGCTAGTTAGTAAGCTTTTTGACCCCAGACGTTGCCGGCCGGCCAGTAGCGGCAGACCAGCACGTCCCACCCGCGGTCGTTGACCACAGAGCAGCCGACTTCCTTCGTGTCGCGCCACACGATTTGGGTGTAGTGCGCCACGTCGGCCCATTTCCCGGTGCGCGAGATCTCGGGGAAATTGCCGTGGGTGTAGTGCTTCTTCTCGTCGATCATCATGTCGAGCCCGACGATCACATCCCACTGGCCCTGGCTACCCATCCAGAGGTTCTCGCCGGTGGAATTACGCGTCCGCAGGTCGGCGTGTTCGAGCCGCCCTTTGCGAGCCAGCTCGTGGCCCCATTGCTTCGCCTCATGCTCGAGCGCGCGGTTCCACTTGAGGCGCGGGAGGCCGAGCCGCTCGCGCTCGCGGTTGTGGGCGTCGAGCATCCGCACGGCGAGGCGGTCGCTCATGCGGTTGTCATAGCGTTCCTGCGCCCGATATTGCGCCGGTGACGCGCTTTCCCTCGCGCTTGCGGCCACAGCAATTCCCGTGGCACATAGCGCAGCGATGGCGGCGCCTGCCGCGATGATGATTTTTGACCCGTCCATGCCGCTTTTCTGGCGTGGTCCTGCTTAATTTGACGTGAAGGCACCCCTTGGCCCGTTCGCTCTACATCCACTGGCCTTTTTGCCTCGCGAAATGCCCCTATTGCGACTTCAACAGCCATGTGCGCGAGCGCACTGATATGGCCGCTTGGGAGACCGCCCTGCTCGCCGATATGCGTGCGGAATTTGCTGCGACGAAAAGCGAAGAACCGCTCGTAAGTATCTTTTTTGGTGGAGGAACGCCCTCGCTCATGGCGCCTGCGCTGGTGGCGTCACTGCTGCGCGAGGCCGAGCGTCTGTGGGGCTTTGCCGAGGACATCGAGATCACGCTCGAAGGCAATCCTTCTTCGGTCGAAGCGGCCAATTTCGCCGATCTGGCGGGTGCGGGGATCAACCGCGTCTCGCTGGGCGTGCAATCGCTGCGGGACGATGTGCTCAAATTCCTCGGGCGACTACACGGTGTCGAGGAGGCGCTGAAAGCGACCGAGACGGCGCAGAAGCTGTTCGAGCGCGTGTCGATCGACCTTATCTACGCGCGTCCCGACCAGACCGAGGACGAATGGCGTCAGGAATTGTCCGAAGCCCTCGCGCTCGGCACCTCGCACCTCTCGCTCTACCAGCTGGCCATCGAACCCTCGACCCGTTTCGCGACAGATGTCCGGCGCGGAGTGTTCGATCCTCTGGACGACGATCCGGCGGCCGATCTCTTCGCTCTCACCCGCGAGATGACCGCCGCAGCCGGCGTGCCCGCCTATGAGATCAGCAACCATGCGCGGCCGGGCGAAGAAAGCCGCCACAATCTCACCTACTGGCGCTATCGCGATTACCACGGCATCGGACCCGGCGCGCATGGGCGTCGCGGGGGCGTGGCGACGACGCGGCACAAGAAGCCGGAGAACTTCCTCGCCGCAGTCACCGCGCAGGGCGACGGGATTGCCGAGCATCGCGTGCTGGGACTGCGCGAACAGGCGAGCGAGGCGATGCTCATGGGCCTACGCCTGACAGAGGGCGTGGACCTGCGCGAATTGCAGGATCGCTTCGGGGTCGAACGGGCGCAGCTTGTCGAACCTGCCAAGCTGGCGCTGTACGGCGATCTCGACCTCGTCTGGATGGAGGGCGAGCGCCTGTTCGTCACCGACGCCGGTATGCCTCTGCTCGATGCCCTGCTCGGAGAAATCGTCCCGGCGGAACTGGTCAGCCCTTGAGCCGTCAGGACGTCCTCGGCGCGTGGCACGATCATCTGGCGCTCGGCCTGCGCCGCTCGCCGCACACGGTCCGCGCCTATCACAAGGCGGCCGAGCGGTTGCTTTCCCGCCTCGACCTCCAGGAATTCGACCAAGTCGCCGAACTCTCGGCGGGCGAACTCCGCACCCACCTCGCCTCGCGGCGCAGCGATGGCTTGTCCAACGCATCGGCCGCGCGGGAATTGTCGGCGCTCAAATCCTTCATCGGTTTTGCCCGCGCGCAGGCTGGCCACGAGCAGACCGACGCACCGAGGATGCGCGGGCCTCGCCTCAAGAAGGGCCTCCCGCGCCCCGTCACCCCCGATGATGCCATGGGCCTTGCCGAGACGGTCGAGGAACTGGCTGCCGACGGCTGGGTCGGCGCGCGCGACCGGGCGGTGCTGCTGCTGCTTTACGGAGCCGGCATGCGGATATCCGAGGCCCTGTCGCTCAAGGGCAGCGACCTGCCGCTGTGCGAAACGCTCACCGTTACCGGCAAGGGCAACAAGCAGCGCGTCGTCCCGCTCCTGCCGCTCGTCCGCGACGCGGTCGCCACTTACGCCAAGCAATGTCCCTGGCCGCTGGGATCGGAGGACCCGCTGTTTCGCGGCGTCAAAGGCGGCGTGCTGTCACAGGGTGTGGTTCAAAAGGCGACCGCCCGCGCCCGGCGTGCCCTCGGCCTGCCCGATACGGCAACGCCCCACGCCTTGCGGCACAGCTTCGCCACGCATTTGCTCGGAGCGGGAGCCGATCTCAGGAGTCTGCAGGAACTTCTCGGCCATGCCAGCCTCGGCTCAACGCAAATTTACACCAAGGTCGATGCCGCCAGCCTGCTCGATACCTATCGCAACGCCCACCCGCGCGAGCGTGAGGACTGATTACATGGCCGCGTGACGGCGCTCGATCGCGTCCCAGATCAGCCCCGCCGTGTCGGTGCCGTTGAACTTGTCGATGGCGACGATGCCGGTGGGCGAGGTCACATTGATCTCAGTCAGCCATTTCCCGCCGATGACGTCGATCCCCACGAAAACGAGGCCGCGCTTTTTGAGCTCCGGCCCCATCGCCGCGCAGATTTCCTCCTCGCGCGCCGTCAGCGTGGCCGACTCCGCATGGCCGCCCTGCGCAAGGTTCGAACGAAACTCACCTTCGCCTGGGAAACGGTTGATTGCGCCTGCAAAATGACCGTCGACCAGCACGATCCGCTTGTCGCCCTCGGAGACCTCGGGAAGGAAGGGCTGAATCATGTGCGGTTCGGGCCAGGTCAGGTCGAAAACTTCGCTCAGCGCGGAGAGATTGGTCCCGTCCGCGTCGAGCCGGAAGATAGCCTTGCCGCCATTGCCGTGAAGCGGCTTGATGACGACCGAACCGTGTTCCTGCTGGAAGGCTTTCAGATCGTCGAGATGACGCGCGATCATCGTCGGCGGCATGAACCGCGCGTAGTCGAGCACGAACATCTTTTCCGGCGCGTTCACCACCTCGCGCGGATCGTTGATCACCAGTGTCGTGCCCTTCAACCGGTCGAGCAGGAAGGCGGCGCTGATATATCCGAGATGGAACGGTGGGTCCTGCCGCATCAGGATGACATCAATGTCCCTAGCGAGGTCGATCCGGCGGCGCTCCCCGGCGGTGAAGTGATCACCCTCCACCCGCTGCACCGTGACCGGCGCGGCATGGGCCGTGATCTTCCCGGCAGACGTGCCGTCACTCTGCCACGCGAGGCTGGAGACGTCGTAATGCCAGACCTCGTGCCCGCGCTCCTGCGCGGACAGCATCAGCGCGAAACTGCTGTCGCCCGCGATCTTGATGCTTTCGAGCGGGTCCATCTGGACGGCGACGCGTAGGGTCATGAAACTTCCTTCAGGGCTGCCAGGCGTTGGCGATGTGGCGAGGGAACGCGCCGGGCGCAAGGAGGATCACGTCGACGCGAATATCTTCGCCCTCTCCCGCATAGCGATGCGCCACCGCCTCGCTCGCCGCGGCGACCCGGGCGAGCCGGCGCTGGTCGATCGCGTGGTCGAGTTCCTCGCGCTTTTTGCGCCACTTTACTTCGACGAAAGCGACCAGTTTCCCGCGTTTCGCGACGAGGTCGATTTCGCCCGCCGGAGTCTTCACGCGGCTATCGAGGATTTGCCAGCCCTTGGCCTTCAGCCAGAACGCGGCGCGCGTTTCGCCGTCGCGACCGCTTTGTTCGGCCCGCTGGCGCTTCATTCCGATTTCATCTCCATCGCGCGGGCATAGAGCGTCTTGCGGTCGAGCCCTGTCGCCTTGGAGACTTTCGCGGCGGCCTGGCTGGCCTTCATCGTCTGCATGGCCTCGCGCAGCATGGTGTCCGCATCGGCATCGCTCGGCGCGTGTTCTTCAGGCGGGCCGACAAGCAGGACGATCTCGCCCTTCGGCGGATGCGCGTCGTAATAGGCCATCAGCCCGTCGGCGAGCCCCCGGCGGCATTCCTCGTGCAGCTTGGTAAGCTCGCGCGCGACGGCTATCTCGCGCTCGGGCATGATCTCCTTGAGCGTGGCCAGAGATTTGAGGAGGCGCGGCCCGGTCTCGTAGAAGACCAGCGTGGCATCTGTGGCGCCGAGCTCCTCAAGCGTCTCGCGCCGCGCCTTATCCTTGGCCGGGAGGAAACCGGCAAAGAGGAAGCGGTCGTTCGGCAGCCCGGCCAGCGTCAGGCCGACCACAGCAGCGCACGCGCCCGGAAGGCTGGTGACGGGTATCCCCTCGGCCCGGCAATCGTTGACCAGGCGGTAGCCCGGATCGGAGATCATCGGGGTGCCCGCATCGCTCACCAGCGCCACCGCACGGGTGCGCATCGATTCGACCAGACGGCCACGGTCGCGATGCTCGCTGTGATCGTCGTAACGCCACAGCGGCTTGGAAATGCCGAGGTGCTTCAAAAGCTTGCCCGTCACCCGCGTATCCTCGCACGCCACGCCATCACAGCGTGACAGGATGTCCACGGCCCGTAGGGTGATATCGCCGAGATTCCCGATAGGGGTGGCAACAAGGTAAAGACCGGGTGTAAGGCCGTCAGGAAGAGGTTGGGCGCTGTCGCTCACCCTCCCCCCATGAACCACATTCGAGGGACGCGGCAAGAATGAACCGAGCATTTGTCACCCGGCGCAACATGATGATGGCCGCAGGCGCGGTCCTGCTTTCGGGCTGTTCGATCATTCCCAAGGGAGGCGATACGCCGACGACGGGCACGCCTACGCCCGAACCGAGCGCGACCAGCCTGCCGCAGGACCAGGGCCTGCACCGCGTGGCGCTGCTCGTGCCGCTGTCGGGCCAGAACGGCGAAGTCGGCCAGGCGATTGCCAACGCCACCACCATGGCGATCCTCGATACCGAGGCGAGCAACCTGCGTATCACGACCTATGACACCGCGCAGGGTCCGCAGGCCGCGGCGCGCGCGGCACTGGCCGATGGCAACAAGCTCATCCTCGGTCCGCTGCTTGGCAGCAATGTCGTTTCCGTGCGCGCCGAAGCAGCACCGGCAAACGTCCCGATCATCAGCTTCTCCAACGATACCAGCGTGGCCGGACCGGGCGTGTTCGTGATGGGCCATGTGCCCGAGCAGTCTATATCGCGTAGTGTCGAGTACGCCCGTGACGGGGGTGCGCGCAGCTTCGCGATCCTCGCGCCGGACGGCGACTACGGAAACCGCGCCGAAGCGGCGCTGCGTTCCGCGCTCTCCGCCCACGGCGGGAGCCTGGTGGCGAGCGAACGCTACGCCCGCACCAACACCTCCGTCGTCAGCGCCGGCGGCCGCCTGCGCCAACGGGGCGGCTTCGACGCGGTCCTGATTGCCGATGGCGGCACGGCCTCGATCCGTGGCGGGGAAGCGGTGAAGTTCGACGGATTGCAGATTCTCGGCACCGACCGGTGGAGTGGGGATAGCGCTGTCCTGCGCTCCTCGGCCCTGCGCGGCGCGATCTTCTCGGCCGTCAGCGATGCGCGCTACGCCGGGTTTGTGCGCAGCTACGAAGAACGCTTCGGCGGCCAGCCATACCGGGTCGCCACGCTTGGCTACGACGCGGTCCTGCTGACGTTGCGCGCGGCGCGTGACTGGCGTTTTGGTCGCCCCTTCCCCACCGATGTCCTGTTCCAGTCGGGCGGGTTCGACGGGATGGACGGACCGTTCCGCTTCCAGCGCAACGGCGTCGTCGAGCGCGCGATGGAAGTGCGCCGCGTGGGGAATGGCGATGTCGACGTGGTCGCAGCGGCTCCGCGGGGCTTCTGACAGGCGGATAACCTCGCCGCCCTTCTTGCCGGGGGGCGTGAGCGCGATATAGCCTGTCGTCATGTCCGACGATCTGTTCGAAAACACGCCGACATCCTCCGGCGATTATGACGCTTCCTCGATCGAGGTCCTCGAGGGCCTCGAACCCGTGCGCCGCCGCCCCGGCATGTATATCGGCGGGACCGACGACCGGGCGCTGCATCATCTCGTCGCCGAAGTGCTCGACAACTCGATGGACGAGGCGGTCGCGGGCCATGCGAGCCGGATCGAGGTGCGCCTCGAGGAAGGCAACCGCGTCACCATCACCGACAACGGGCGCGGGATGCCGGTGGCCGAGCATCCGAAATATCCGGGCAAGTCGACGCTCGAGGTGATCCTCACCACGCTGCATTCGGGCGGCAAGTTTTCGGGCAAGGCCTACGCCACCAGCGGCGGCCTGCACGGGGTCGGCGTCAGCGTGGTCAACGCGCTGTCCGATTACACCCGTGTCGAGGTAGCGCGCGACAAGACGCTCTACGCGCAGGAATTCTCGAAGGGCGCGCCGAAGGGCGGGATCGAGGAACTGGGGCCGACCCCCAACCGCCGCGGCACCACGGTCACCTTCATTCCCGACACCGAGATTTTCGGCGACCGCAAGTTCAATCCGAAGCGCCTGTTCAAGCTTGCCCGTTCCAAGGCCTATCTCTTTGCAGGCGTGGAAATCCGCTGGAAATGCGCCGAGAGCCTCGCCTCCGAAGAGGTCCCCGCAGAAGCGGTGTTCAAATTCCCCGGCGGCCTTGCCGACCACCTTGCAGAGCAGCTGAACGGGCGCGAATGTGTCACCGCGCAGCCCTTCGCGGGCAAGCAGGCCTTTCCCGAAGCCGACGGCCTCGAACAGGGCAGCGTCGAGTGGGCGATTGCATGGCCGCTCTACTCGGACGGCTCGACCAGCTGGTATTGTAACACCGTCCCCACCCCCGACGGCGGGACGCACGAGCAGGGCCTGCGCGCTGCAATTACCAAGGGGCTACGCGCTTTTGGCGAACTAACCGGCACGAAAAAGGCCAAGGACCTGACCGCCGACGACATCATGGTCGGCGGCGATGTCATGCTCAGCGTATTCATCCGCGATCCGCAGTTCCAGAGCCAGACCAAGGACCGCCTGACCTCGCCCGAGGCAGCCCGCCTCGTCGAGAACGCGGTGCGCGACCATTTCGACCATTTCCTCGCCGACAACATGGAGCGCGGCAAGGCGCTGCTGGGTCAGGTCATGGAGCGGATGGACGAGCGCCTGCGCCGCAAGCAGGAACGCGAGATCAAGCGTAAGACGGCGACCAACGCCAAGAAGCTTCGCCTGCCCGGCAAGCTCACCGACTGTTCGGGCGAAGGCGACGGCGAAACCGAGCTCTTCATCGTCGAAGGCGATTCGGCAGGCGGCAGCGCCAAGCAGGCGCGCAACCGCAAGACGCAGGCGATCCTGCCGATCCGCGGCAAGATCCTCAACGTCGCCTCGGCCACCGCCGACAAGATCCGCGCCAACAGCGAAATCGCCGACCTCAGCCTCGCCATGGGCTGCGGGACGCGCAAGGATTGCGACGCGGAAAACCTGCGCTACGACCGCATCATCATCATGACCGACGCCGATGTCGACGGGGCGCATATCGCCACGCTGCTGATGACCTTCTTCTTCCAGGAGATGCCCGACATCGTGCGGAACGGGCACCTCTATCTGGCCCAGCCGCCGCTGTACCGCCTCACCGCGGGCAAGGAGAGCCGCTATGCCCGCGACGACGAGCATCGCAAGGAACTGGAAGAGACCGTCTTCAAGGGCAAGAAGGTCGAGGTGGGCCGCTTCAAGGGCCTCGGCGAAATGAACCCCGCGCAGCTCAGGGAAACCACTATGGACCCGGACACGCGCAGCCTTATCCGGATCACCCTACCCGCCGAATTCGAGCAGCGCGCAGTGGTGAAAGAACTCGTCGACCAGCTCATGGGCCGCAACCCCGAACACCGCTTCAACTTCATTCAGAACAATGCGGGCGAATTCGACCGGGACATGATCGATGCCTGAGGGGCCTAACAAGGACCCGCGCGAAGACGACATCGTCTACGACGACCGCCGCATCTCGCGCCCTGACGCCTCTGTGCCGGACTGGGCGAGCGTCGATGCGACCTATCGCCCCGTTCCCATCGTGTGGTTCGCCGGTGCGCTGCTCCTGCAAATCATCGCGCAACCGGTCCTGTTCGCAATTGTGCGCGGCGTGCTCGGGCTTTCGCCTCTGATCGTAGTCGCGGTGGCGCTGCTGGCCAGTGGTGTCATCTGGCATTTCGCCATGGAGCGCGGAATGGCGGCGGCATCCTTCGCTTGGCGCCTTGCCACGGCTCTCATGCTGGCTTTCTTCTTCGGCATAACCGCGCTAACGGCCCTCTTATAAGTCCCTGACAGAAGAGACAATATGCCCGAGGCCGTCCGCCAACGTTACGAGAAGATCGGCCGCCGCCGGGTGCTCTCCCTCCTGGGGGTGGGCTTTGGCCTGCTGGCCA
Source organism: Qipengyuania aurantiaca (assembly GCF_019711375.1). Classification (NCBI taxonomy): domain Bacteria; kingdom Pseudomonadati; phylum Pseudomonadota; class Alphaproteobacteria; order Sphingomonadales; family Erythrobacteraceae; genus Qipengyuania; species Qipengyuania aurantiaca. Next base: position 2,491,265 of record NZ_CP081295.1, on the reverse strand, counting down.
TCGCGATCATCGCCGCCATTGTCACCCTGGGTTCGATCTCGGAGGATACCGATGAGGTCGAGCTTGTCCTGGAGCGCCAGGCCGCGATCGACAGCCTCGCCACCTACAACGAGCAAATTTCCGCCGGACGCCGCGGCTTCCTGTTGCAACCGGACCCTGCCTTCGCCCGCACCGTGCGCGAGGCCAGCACCGATTTCGAGACCGAACAGGCGCGGCTAGAGGACATGCTTGAGATGAGGGAGCAGCGCGAGCGGCTCGATCAGATCAAGACGCTCAACGCGCAGCGCACCGTGTTGATCGACGCGATGTTCAGCGCTCCCGACGAAGCCTTTGCCGAAGCGCGCAACCTCGATTTCAACGAGGACACCGGCGTTCTTATCACTCAGGAGATTCGCCAGATCGCCGAAGAAATGTCGGCTTTCGAAGCGGAAGAACTCGTCCGCCGCAACCGGGCGCAGCTCGATAGTCTCAAGCTGTTCTACGTGGTCGGGGGCATCGCATTGCTGCTCCTGCTTGGCGTGTTGATCAGCGCAGTGCTCGTGGTCTTGCGCTACAACCGCGAGCTTGCAGCTGCGCAAGTTGGCCTGCGCGATGCCAATCTGGGTCTCGAGAAGGCTGTGCAGAACCGTACGGCGGAACTGATGCGCGCGAATGAAGAAATCCAGCGCTTCGCCTATATCGTCAGCCACGATTTGCGCTCGCCGCTAGTGAACGTGCTCGGCTTTACGGCCGAACTGGACGAAGCGCGCAAGATCATTCGCGAACATCTGGAAGAGCTATACGAGGCTCATCCGAAGCTGCGTGACGAGGCAACCTGGCTCGCTGTCGACGAGGACCTCCCCGAAGCCCTCGGCTTCATCCGCTCCTCGACCGAGAAGATGGACCGGCTGATCAATTCCATACTCGAACTGTCGCGACAGGGCCGACGCAAGCTCCAGCCCGAGACACTCGACATGGAGGAACTCGTGCAGGCCATCGCCGATTCCATTCACCAGTTTGCGGAAGATGCCGGCGCAACCGTCGAAGTGAAATCGATACCCGAACTGGAAAGCGACCGGATCGCGGTCGAGCAGATCCTCCAGAACCTGATCGAGAACGCGATCAAGTATTCCAGCCCCGACCGCGCGGGCGAAATCATCGTCGAAGGCAGCAAGGCCGTCGGCACAGTGCGCATCGATGTGATCGACAACGGGCGCGGCATCGCTCCTGAAGATCAGGAACGGATTTTCGAGCTTTTCCGCCGCGCCGGTACGCAGGACCGGGAGGGCGAAGGCCTCGGCCTCGCCAATGTCCGCGCCCTCGCCTATCGTCTGGGCGGGACGATCGAAGTCGAATCAGAACTTGACCGCGGCTCTAGATTCAGGCTTTCCCTGCCCGCAAATTTCGTTGCCCAGGAGGCACTTGCATGAATTCCCAGCAAACTGTCAGCATCGTCATGATCGAAGATGACGAAGGCCACGCACGCCTGATCGAAAAGAACATCCGCCGTGCCGGTATTTCGAACGACATCAACCACTTCACCGATGGCACGACGGCGCTGGAGTATCTCTTCAACGATCCCAGCGGCCCGGCGCACGGCGGCCCGGCGCTGGTCCTGCTCGACCTCAACCTGCCCGACATGAGCGGGACGTCGATCCTCGAAAAGATCAAGCAGGACGAAAAGCTGCATCGCACCCCCGTCGTCGTGCTGACCACCACCGACGACAAGGTCGAGATCCAGCGTTGCTACGATCTGGGCTGCAACGTCTACATCACCAAGCCGGTGAACTATGAGAGTTTCGCCGACGCCATCCGCCAGCTTGGCCTGTTCCTTTCCGTGATCCAGGTCCCTTCGGCAGACGATCAATAGAACCGAAAAAGATCCTTTATGTGGACGACGACGCCGGTCTGCGGCGGCTGATCCAGCGCGCTCTGGGCAAACGCGGTTTCGACGTCGAGACCGCCGAAAGCGCGGAAGAAGGCCTCGCCTGCATTGCGCGCACGAAATACGACCTCGTCGCGATCGACAACCATATGCCGGTCAAAAGCGGCCGCCAGATGCTGGACGATATCGTGAAATTGGAGGGCCATCCCGCCGTCGTCTTCGTGACCGGCGACAGCGACACCGCCGTAGCTGTCGAGGCGATCCACGCAGGCGCGACCGATTTCGTGGTGAAGACGGTGGGTGACAGCTTCTTCGACCTGCTCGACAGCCGTTTTCGGCAGGCCTTTGCCCGCGACCGGCTGGAACGCGAAAAGCGCGAGGTCGAAGCGAATTTGCGCGAAGCCAACGAACGGCTGGAAATGCTGGTGCGCGAGGTACACCACCGCGTCTCCAACTCGCTGCAGATGGTGCAGAGCTTCGTCGCCATGCAGGCGAACCAGACCGATTCCAAAGATGCCAAGGACGCGCTCGAGGCGACCCAGAACCGTATCAAGGCGATCGGAAAGGTTCACCAGAACCTCTACACTCGCGGCGATCTGACGACGATCGATCTCGATGAATATCTAGGCACGCTGGTGGAGGAATTTCGCTCCAACATGTCCGAAACCGACGACTGTGTGGAACTGACCTACGCTTCCGATCACGTCGAAGTCTCGCCAGACGATGCGGTGAATGTCGGCGTGGTGGTGAATGAGCTGGTCAGCAATGCGGCCAAATACGCTTTCGGCGAAGGCAAAAAGGGGCGCGTCGATGTCGTCCTTGCCGCATTGGACGATGGCTACAGCGTCACGGTCAGCGACAATGGCGGCGGCATAGTCCAGGGCGCGGCTCCCACCGGAACGGGGCTCGGCATGCGGATCATCAAGGCGATCACGCGGTCGCTGGGCACCAGTCTCGAGCAGCTCGAGTGCGAGGCCGGAACCAGCCACCGCTTCATGGTGAAGACCGACCCTTCCTAATCGACCAGCCGCGTCTCGACCGAAATGCGGCCTTCCAGCGTCTTGTGAACCGGGCATTTGTCCGCAATTTCAAGCAGGCGCTGCCGCTGGTCCGCATCCAGCTTGTCGCCCGTAATCGTAATCTCGCGCGTCAGCAGCTGGTGGGGCATCCCGTCTTCTTCCGCGAGGCACTCCTTGCAGTCCTTCGCATGGTCGCGCGAGTGCGTGAGGTGGATCTCGACACCTTCCAGAGGCCAATCCTTGCGGTCGGCGTACATCTTCATCGTCATCGAGGTGCAAGCCCCCAACGCGCCCAGCAGCAGGTCGTAGGGCGTGGGTCCGGTATCGTCGCCACCGTACGACTTCGGCTCATCCGCAATGAAGCGGTGCGAGGTGGTGTGAATCTCCGTGCCGAACTTGCCGTGCCCCATGCAGGTGACAACGCCCTTTTCCGGCATCGGCCAGTCCTCGCGCATGGGTAGATAGCGGTGCGCCCAGCCAGCGATGACACTGGCGACGAACTGGGCGTCCTCTTCGCACAGCAGCAGGTGGTCAGCGCCTTCGAGGCTGACGAAGCTCTTGGGATGTTTGGCCCCCTGGAACAGCGCGCTGGCGTGCTCGATCCCGACCACATCGTCGATGGGCGAATGGAGGAACATGAGCGGTTTGCGCAGCCGTGCGACCTCGGCAAGAAGGTCGGTGTTCTCGACTTTCTCGACAAATTCGCGGCCCAGCGTGAATTCGCGCCCGCCAATGCGGACCTCGCCCTGCCCCGCCTCGCGGATGGCTTCGATATCGCCCTCGATATTGGCGAGGACATGGGGAATGTCGGAAGGGGCGCCAATGGTGGCGATGGCAGCGATCTTGTCGAAGCCGATATCGTCTGCCGCCGCCAGCACGGCCGCGCCGCCGAGGCTGTGGCCGATGAGGAGGATCGGCTGGGCGAAGCGGTCGAGCACATCCTCCGCCGCCGCGACGAGGTCGGACACATCCACGGCAAACCCCGCACGCCCGAAATCCCCGCCGCTGCCGCCCAGCCCGGTAAAATCGAAGCGCAGTGTCGCAATACCCTCGCGCGCCAAGGCACGGGAGATAGCCACCGCTGCCTTGCTGTTCTTCGTACAGGTGAAACAATGCGCAAACAGCGCCGCACCGCGCACGAGGCCAGTGGGCAGCTCCAGCGAGCCGGTCAGCTCATGGCCCGCGTCGGTGGGGATGGTGATATTCTCGGTCGGCATGAACCCTCCTTCGGCGCAGCGCCTATTGCGGTTACAACGCCCCCTTGCCCTTACCGTGCCCGCCCCCTAACGCTGCTCGGAAAGTTGCAAGGGAAAACCGATGTCAGAACCGACCAGTTTCGAAGGCACCCAATCTTATATCGCCACCGAGGACCTGAAGGTTGCGGTGAACGCCGCGGTTACGCTGCGCCGCCCGCTGCTGGTGAAGGGAGAGCCGGGCACCGGCAAGACGGTGCTAGCGCATGAAATATCGAAGGCGCTGAACGCCCCGCTGATCGAGTGGAACGTGAAGTCGACCACCAAGGCGCAGCAGGGCCTGTACGAATACGACGCGGTCGCCCGCCTGCGCGACGGCCAGCTGGGCGACGAGCGCGTTCACGACATTTCCAACTACATCAAGAAGGGCAAGCTGTGGGAGGCCTTCACCTCCCCCGAGCTGCCCGTGCTGCTGATCGACGAGATCGACAAGGCCGATATCGAGTTCCCGAACGACCTCTTGCAGGAACTCGATCGCATGAGCTTCGACGTCTACGAAACGCATGAACGGATCGAGGCAAAGGAACGCCCGATCGTGGTCATCACCTCGAATAACGAGAAGGAACTGCCCGACGCTTTCCTGCGCCGCTGCTTCTTCCATTACATCAAGTTCCCCGACCGCGACACGATGCGCGAGATCATCGAGGTCCACTTCCCCGACATCCAGAAGAACCTCGTCAGCAAGGCGATGGAAATCTTCTACGAGCTGCGCGAAGTCCCGGGCCTGAAGAAAAAGCCCAGCACCAGCGAACTGCTCGACTGGCTCAAGCTGCTGCTGAACGAGGACATGCCGCTCGACGTGCTGCAGGACAGCAACCCAAACTCGGCCATCCCGCCGCTCCACGGTGCGTTGCTCAAGAACGAGCAGGACGTGATGATGTTCGAGCGCCTAGCATTCATGGCGCGCCGCCAGACGTGACCGGCTTCGTCGCACACAAAAAGGGCCGGAAAGCACTGCGCTTCCCGGCCCTTTTTCTTGGAGTAACTTTGAGGCATCAGCCGAAGCTGTAGGCGAGCTCGAAATCGCCCCAGCGACGCCCGCCGATGGTGACCGGAACATAGACGTTGCGCACCACGCGATAGGTCTTGCCGTCGTTTTCCTGGCGATAGACCGCCATCATGTAAGGCGCGCTGCTGTTCTTGGCACGCTGATCGATCGGGTCGAGGATCTTGCGACCGTTGCGGCAGTTGCGCACATCGACTTCGTAATTGCCTGTCGGTGCCTGCGAATGGCGCGTAAGATGCGTCGGCAGGTAGCCAGCCATATCGGTGCAGGCGGCGGCCATGACGCGGCTGTCGCCTTCGGCGGCATCGTCGAGCACGTGGCGCCAGTGATCATGCGCCCAGTCCATCAGCCCCGTGCGATAGCGGATCGGGTTGCTGCCCTCGATTTGCACATAGTTCTGGTCGAACAGCTGATCGAGCGAGAGCTTACCCTCGGCGATAGCCTTTTCGGCGAGTTCTTCGACCTGGCGCGCGCGCTTCTGCGCGGCTTCCACCATCGCGCTGTCCTGCGGCGAAAGTCCGGCCTGTACGATGCGGTCGAACATTTCGCTTGCCGTGAGTTCCAGCTCCTCGATCCGCTCATGCGCGGTTTCGAGACGCTGCTCGTTCTCATTGGCCGCCCGGTCGAAGCTGTCGATGACGGCCGAGACGCGGTCGACGTGTTCGGTCATCATGCCGGTGGCGCGGGTGATTTGGTCGTTCTGCTGGTCGACTTCTTCCACCAACTGGCTGACGCCGGCGATGGTGGCATCGATGCTGGCGACCGAAGTCTTGGCCTCGTTGGAGGCCTTGGCGCCCGCCTCGATACGTTCGATCACGGTCGAAGCCTCGCTGCCCAGCGTCTCGATCACTTCGGCGATCTCGTCGGTGGCCTTGCGGGTTTCGCCGGCGAGCGTCTTCACCTCGTTGGCAACCACGGCGAAAGTGCGGCCTGCATCGCCGGCGCGCATCGCTTCGATGGTGGCGTTCAGCGCGAGGATATTGGTCGTCTCGGCAATCTGCTCGATGTCCTGTGAACAGCGCTTCACCTGGTCCATCGCCGCGGCGAAACCGGTGACATGCGTCGCCAGAGTTTCGACGAGGTCGAGCAGGTTGGTGATTTGCGAAAGCGAGGATTGGATCTGGCTCGTGCCCATGTTGAGGCGTTCGATCGCCCGGGCCGAGAGGATACGCGCCTCGTCGCTCGCTTCGGCGACCTTGCGCTGGTCCGCTTCCAATTCCTTGACGGTCCCTTGCAGTTCCACGTGTTCGGCACGCAGGATTCCCGAGCTGTCGAGCACCGCCTGGACGATACCGGCAACATCGGAACAGCCGACCGTAACCTTGCCGCATGCTTCGGGAATACGCTCAAGCGCGGAGGCGCCTTTCACGTCGATTGCACTGGCTTCCATAAACCCGACCCCCTTTTTGGTCTTCTTCGAGGATGCCTCCTAGGGAAGAATGGTTAGCGGACCGTTAAGTTTGTCGGGATTTTACAGGAAATGATAAAGGGTGGCGCAGCTGACCGCGCCGCGATAGGGAAACGGCATGTTCTTCAATTTCGTCGACGAGCTCCGCGCCGCAGGGATCCAGGCCAGTTTCAAGGAGCATCTCACGCTGCTCGAAGCGCTGGACAAGCAGGTCATCGGCCAGTCGCCCGAAAGCTTCTATTACCTCAGCCGCGCCACCTTCGTGAAGGACGAAGGCCTGCTCGACCGGTTCGACCAGGTTTTCTCCAAGGTCTTCAAGGGCATCATGACCGATTACGGCCAGAACCCGGTCGACGTGCCGGAAGACTGGCTGAAAGCGGTGGCCGAGAAATTCCTCTCCGAAGAAGAGATGGAGAAGATCAAGAGCCTGGGCGACTGGGACGAGATCATGGAGACGCTGAAAAAGCGCCTCGAGGAACAGGAAAAGCGCCACCAGGGCGGCAACAAGTGGATCGGTACGGGCGGCACCTCGCCCTTCGGCAATTCGGGATACAACCCGGAAGGCGTGCGGATCGGCGGGGAAAGCCGGCACAAGCGCGCGATCAAGGTGTGGGACAAGCGCGAGTTCAAGAACCTCGACAACACCAAGGAACTGGGCACGCGCAACATCAAGATGGCGCTGCGCCGCCTGCGCCGCTTCGCGCGAGAGGGCGCGGCGGACGAGCTCGATCTGGATGCGACGATCCGCGGCACAGCCAAGCAGGGCTGGCTCGACATCCGCATGCGACCCGAACGGCATAACGCGGTCAAGCTGCTGCTCTTCCTCGATGTCGGCGGATCGATGGACCCCTTCATCAAGGTCACCGAAGAGCTGTTCAGCGCCGCGACCAGCGAGTTCAAGAATCTCGAATTCTTCTACTTCCACAATTGCCTTTACGAGGGCGTCTGGAAGGACAACCGCCGCCGCTGGCAGGAGCGGACCAAGACCTGGGATGTGCTCCACAAATACGGGCACGACTACAAGGTCGTCTTCGTCGGCGATGCGGCAATGAGCCCCTACGAGATCACCCATCCGGGCGGCAGCGTCGAGCATATGAACGAGGAAGCGGGCGCCACCTGGATGCAGCGCGTTGTGAACACCTATCCCGCCACCGTGTGGCTGAACCCCGTGCCTGAGAAGCAGTGGGGCTATTCGCAGTCGACCAAGGTCATGAAGCACCTCGTCAACGACCGTATGTATCCGCTCACGCTCGACGGGCTGGACGACGCCATGCGCGAATTGAGTCGCAAGCAGGGGTAATGATCGGCGAGTTCCTGGCCTCCCGGCGCAAAGCCATCCGCCGCAAGATCTTTTCAAACCGAAGGTCCGCTGGCCTGCACGGTATCGAGCCCGACGCGGCCCTAGGACTTCTGCCCCTGTTTCCGATCATCGCAGCCGCATCGCTCGGATATGTGAAGATCGCTTTCGTGCTTATGATCCTGTTCGGCATACCCGGCCTGGCTTACGGAGGCTTCGTGCTGTGGACGGGCTTTCGCGCCTATGCCGAACGCGAGGATCGCAGATACGAGCGGCACACGAGGAAGCACCTGTCGCGCGAATACAACCGGGATGACTGAAGCCAACGGTCGCAGGCACACCCGCTTCGAGGGCATCCGCCAGCGCCTCGAGACATTTGATCCGGGTAGCGGCTGGAAGCTGTGGCTCTACGAATTCCTGCTGTTCGGCTTCAAGCAGGCCTGGGCGTGCCTGTTCGGCGCGCTGCTATTGGCTCTGCTGCTCCTCACCCACTTCGTTTACCCCGACGACGCCGCGCTGCATCGCTACGATTTCCTCACGCTGGCGGCGCTGGCGATACAGGTCGGCATGCTGCTATTCCGGCTGGAAACCTGGGACGAGGCGAAAGTCATCCTGATCTTCCATGTCGTCGGCACGGTGATGGAGTTGTTCAAGACCGCTGCCGGCTCGTGGATATATCCCGAGGACAGCTTCCTCCACATCGCCGGCGTCCCGCTGTTCTCCGGCTTCATGTACGCCAGCGTCGGCAGCTACATCGCGCGCGTCTGGCGCATCTTCGACTTCCGCTATTCGGCCTACCCGCCGCGCTGGGCAACCTATGCGCTGGCCGCGGCGATTTACGTCAACTTCTTCGTGCACCACTGGCTGCCGGACATCCGGCTGCTGCTCTTCGCGATCACTTTCTGGTTGTTCCGCAAGACCAGAGTCCACTTCCGCAACTGGCGCGTGCACCGCTGGATGCCGCTCCTGCTGGGCTTCCTCCTCGTCGCGCTTTTCATCTGGTTTGCGGAGAACATCGCCACCTTCGCCAACGCCTGGAATTATCCGGGGCAGGAGGACGGTTGGGAAATGGTCAGCCTAGCCAAGCTCGGCAGCTGGTACCTGCTCATGCTGATCAGTTTCGTGCTGGTCAGCCTCGTGCAGCCGGTAAAGCCGCCAGGCGATTGAGATGAAGAGGTAACTTTGGCATAACGGGCTCGAAGGAGAGACAGGATGAAACTGCTAGCTCTTGGTGCCCTTTCCCTCATCGCCAGCGCTGCGCTCGCCCAGACCGAGTTGATTGAACCGACGGAACGCGATGCCGAAGATTTTGAACCGCGAGCAGAAGCGGAGCAGCCCAACTGTGACGATCGTATAACGAAGGTACGCTCCGCCAACGGCCAGCCCGAACTGGATGCCACGCCGGCTTCGCCCGATGAGGCTTACTTTATCGCGGCGGTCGACCAGAGTATCGACGGTTGCGCGGTGATGGTCTTGCGGCAGGACACTACCGACGTCCGCCCACTTCCTCAGGTCGAAGACGAGGTGAAGCTGCGCAAGCTCAACTGACGATCAACCGTAGAGCAAGTGCGGCGCGATGGTTTCGCGCCAGCTTTCCTCGTCAGCATGGGCGATGGCTTCGAGATCGCCCGGTTCGGCTTCGCTGTCGTCCACCCATTCGCGCAAGGCCGGGCCGCCGTTGATCACGTCGATAGCGAGGCGGTCGAACTCGTACTCATAGGGGAAATCGCGCCAGATCTCGTAATCGGAATAGAGGTTGCGGATCGCCTTGAAAGCAAGCGCCTGCAAGCGCCAGGGCTTGAATTCGTGATGGTCGTAGAACTGGCCTTCGGCGTGTATCATCAAGCCGTTACAGAGCGTTCCTGCGTGCTTGTGGAAGGTCGGTTCGAACCAGCATTCGCGCAGGCGGCATCCGCGCAGCCACATCGGCGACAGGCGCTTCATTTCCTCCAGCACGGCAAGCGCGTCGATATCGGGCGCGCCGAACAGCACTTCCAGCGGGCGTGTGGTCCCCCTCCCCTCGCTCAAATTCGTGCCCTCCAGCATCACCGTGCCGGCATAGGCGCGGGCCATGTTGAGGCTGGCGGCGTTCGGGCTGGGATTGATCCAGATGCGCTCCTGCGGCCATCCGTACCCGGGCGCCTTGCCCGGCTTCCAGCCTTCCATCGGGATGACGCGGTAATCGATGTCGAGGCCGAAGTGGTCGATGAACCAGTGGCCCATCTCGCCCATCGTCATGCCGTGCCGCATCACCATCGGCGCGGCGCCGACGAAGCTTTCCTGCCCGGGCAGCAGCAGCGTCCCTTCGACCGGGCCGCCGGCCGGGTTGGGCCGATCGAGCACCCAGACCGACTTGCCCGTTTTCGCCGCTTCCTCCACCACGTAGAGCAGCGTGGTGACGAAGGTGTAGATGCGGCAGCCCAGATCCTGCAGGTCGAACAGGAACACATCGGCCGTCGACATGGCCTGCCCGGTCGGGCGGCGCACTTCGCCATAGAGGCTGAAGACCGGGATGTCGTAACGCGGATCGGTCTCGTCCGAAGTCTCGACCATATTGTCCTGCTTGTCGCCCTTGAGGCCATGCTGCGGACCGAAGGCCGAGGTGACGTTGATCCCGCGTTCGATCAGCGCGTCGAGCGAATGCTCGAGCTGCGCTGTGACGGATGCCGGATGGGCTATCAGCGAGACCCGCTTGCCTTCGAGAGGCGCGCGCAGTTCGCTTTCGGTGAGGAGACGATCTATGCCGAATTTCATGCGGTTGTCGGTGCAGCAAGCCGCGCGGTGAAGCAAGCGGGATCGTGGAAATCGGGCTGATCGCCGGGGTGGCAGAGCGCCCAGAAGCTCTTGATGCCGCCCTCTTCCTCCAGCACGCAGGTCAAACCGGCGGCGCAGTCTTGCTGTGGAAGTGCGGCTGCGGGAATCGCGGCGTCGAAGACGGCGAAGCTGCTGCCCTGCCGCATGGTGCATTCCGGCTCGCGCGGGACCGGGCGGTTTTCCATCCCGTCGCGCTGGGTCGAGAAGTCATAAGCCGCCCAGCGTTCGGACGGAGAGAGATTGAATTCGCAATAGGCCTCGCCGCCTTCGGGCTTGAGGAACAGCTCGAAACAGGTCGTGCGCCACAACTCGTCCGCCCTGCCCTTGCCTGCGAACGGCGGGACCACCAGCTTGCCCGTGCCCTCGATACGCCAGCGCAGGCGCAGCCAGTTCTCGTCCCGCGACACAATCCGCGCCGCGACGGAAGTCACCTCAAGCGGCGGATAGGCCGTGTGCGCTTCCAGTTCATGCGTTTCCAAAGCCAAATCCCCATGCTAGCGGGCGCTCCATCATGAGCACCTACCAATCCAAACTCCTGCGTCTGCTCGAAGAGCGCGGCTATATCCACCAGATTACCGATCCGGAAGGACTGGACGGTCTTGCCGCGCGGCAAATCGTGCCCGGCTATATCGGTTTCGACGCTACCGCGCCGAGCCTCCACATCGGCAGCCTGGTGCAGATCATGATGCTGCGCCGCTTGCAGCAGGCCGGACACAAGCCGATCGTGGTGATGGGCGGCGGCACGACCAAGGTGGGCGACCCCTCGGGCAAGGACGAAAGTCGCAAGATGCTCGACGATGCGGGGATCGACGCGAATATCGCCGGCATCCGCACGGTGTTCGAGCGTCTGCTCACATTCGGCGACGGGCCAACCGATGCGGTAATGGTCAACAATGACGAGTGGCTGAGCCAACTCGGCTATATCGATCTGCTGCGCGATGTGGGTCCGCATTTCACGGTCAACCGCATGCTGACCTTCGATTCGGTCAAGCTGCGCCTCGACCGCGAGCAGCCGCTGACCTTCCTCGAATTCAACTACATGATCCTGCAGGCCTACGATTTCCGCGAGCTGGCGCAGCGTTACGACTGCCGTCTCCAGATGGGCGGGAGCGACCAGTGGGGCAATATCGTCAACGGCATGGAACTGGCGCGCCGCATGGACGGGCGCGAGCTTTATGGCCTGACCACGCCGCTGCTGACCACCGCCGACGGGTCCAAAATGGGCAAGACCGCGGCGGGCGCCGTGTGGCTCAACGAAGAGCAGCTGCCCGCCTATGATTTCTGGCAGTACTGGCGCAATGTGGACGACCGCGATGTGGGCCGTTTCCTGCGCCTCTTCACCGACTTGCCGCTGGACGAGATCGCCCGCCTCGAAAGCCTCGAGGGCGCGGAGATAAACCAGGCGAAGACCATCCTTGCTAACGAAGTGACCGCGCTTGTCCGCGGCTCCGAAGCGGCCGATCTTGCGGAGCGCACGGCGGCGGAAACTTTCGCCGGCGGCGGCGCGGGAGAGGATTTGCCCAGCATCTCGGTCGGCGCGGAAGGCATGCGCATCGGCGCGGTGCTGACGGGCCTCGGCTTCTGCGCGTCGGGCAAGGAAGCCAAGCGCAAGCTCGCCGAAGGGGCGGTGAAGCTCGATGGCGAGGCGGTGACCGATCCGGGATACCTCGTCGAAGTGGCAGATGGCTGCCAGGCAAAGCTTTCGCTCGGCAAGAAGAAACACGCGATTATCTGCCGTTGACCGATAGTTAGCGGGCGCTCTCTCGCGAAAACTTGCAACCCGGTTTACCAATTATTTGGCTTTATGAGCCATTACGGTGTGGGTCACGAGAACATCAAAAAGGGTTCACACCGCATGAGCGCCGGAGCACAACTCAGCGTAACCGACCAGCGCCGCATGGCGCGGCACCCGGTCGATCACCCGGTCATTGCCGAGCATTACGGCAAGGGCGACATGCGGATGCATATCGCCAATATCTCGGCCAATGGTTTCATGATCGACGATGCGGAAAGCATCGGTCGCGGGGAACGCGTGGTCGTGCGCCTGCCGGTCATCGGCCGCATCGAAGCCTATTGCATCTGGTGCCGCGACAACCGCGCCGGCTTCCAGTTCGAGCGCATCATCCGCGTCGACGACTTCCTCGCCATGATCGATACGCTCCAGCCCAACCCGCGCCTGCGCAAGCTGCGCTGAGGGGAAGCACCAACATTCGTTTCTAAACGAGCAAGCAGGCGTCTCTTCACAAGCGAAGGGGCGCCTGCCATGCGTTTGGCGTGACGTCCAAAACCGCGCCCTCTCCCGAGACTTCGCCTCTCAGAATCCCGAACTTCCGCGCCTACTGGCTATCGCGCCTGTCGATGACGCTGGCGCAATACGCGATGATGCTGATCATCGGCTGGCAGACCTACAACATCGCGCGCGACAGCGGGATGAGCGTTGCCGAAAGTTCGGGCCAGCTGGCGCTGATCGGCCTGCTGCAATTCGTCCCGCTGTTCATCCTCACGCCGTTCAGCGGCTGGGCGGCGGACCATTTCGACCGCCGCAATCTTGGGCGGCTGACGGTTCTGCTGCAACTGGTGTGCGCGGGCCTTCTGGCCTGGCTCACCTGGACCGACGCGGTGAGCCTGCCGTGGATATTCGGCGTCGCGATCCTGCTCGGCATCGCGCGCGCCTTTGCCGGGCCGGCGCTGTCGGCCCTTGCCCCCAATCTCGTGCCCAAGGCGATCCTGCCCAACGCAATCGCCCTGTCGAGCATCTCGTGGCAGGTCGGCATGATCGTGGGGCCGGCTGTGGGTGGCTACACCTACGCGATCTTCCCGTCGCTGCCTTACATCACGGCAGCCGCGCTCTTCCTCGTCTCGATCACCGCGCTATCCTTCATCGGCAAGGTCCCCCAGCCTCCACGTCCGCAGAACCAGCGCCCGATCCACGCCATGGTCGAAGGCCTGCGCTATGTGGTGCGCAACAAGATGGTGTTGGGCGCGATCACGCTCGATCTCTTCGCCGTTTTCCTCGCCGGGGCGACCGCGCTCTTCCCCGTTTACGCCCGCGACATCCTGCAAGTCGGCGAGACCGGCCTCGCGCAGCTCGCCATGGCCCCTGCCGTCGGCGCGGCGCTGACCGCGCTCTATTTCTCCTTCCGTCCGCTCAAGACCAATGTCGGGCCCAAGATGCTGTGGGCCGTAGCCCTCTTCGGACTGGCGACCATCATCTTCGGCTTCTCGACCTCCATGCCGCTCAGCCTCGCCATGCTCTTCATCGTGGGCGCGGCGGATATGTTCAGCGTCTATATCCGCCAGTCGCTGATCCAGCTCCACACCCCCGACGAGAAGCGTGGGCGCGTGTCCTCGGTCAGCCTCCTGACGATCAGCGCCTCGAATGAATTTGGCGACTTCTTTTCGGGCAGCCTCGCTTACGCCATCGGCCCGGTCGCGGCAGTCGTGACCGGCGGCACCGGCGCCATCATCACAGTCGCCATGTGGGCGAAAATCTTTCCCGTTCTTCGCACGACCCGGACCTTCGACCCGCCTGAGGAATTGCAAGAACAACCCGTTCGAAAAACACCCCCGGAAGAAGAACTCCAGGAGCAATTGCCATGAAAGCCCAGTCCGTCCTCGAAACCATCGGCAACACGCCGCACATCCGCCTTGCGCGCCTGTTCCCCGACCACGAGGTCTGGGTGAAGAGCGAGCGCGCCAATCCCGGCGGATCGATCAAGGACCGCATCGGCCTCGCCATGGTCGAGGATGCGGAAAAGGCCGGCAAGCTGAAGCCCGGCGGCACGATCATCGAGCCGACCAGCGGCAACACCGGCATCGGCCTTGCGATGGCCGCCGCAGTCAAGGGCTACAAGCTGGTACTCGTCATGCCCGAAAGCATGAGCATGGAGCGTCGCCGCCTGATGCTGGCCTATGGCGCAACCTTCGACCTCACCCCCAAGGAAGGCGGGATGAAAGCCGCTATCGCCCGCGCCGAAGAACTGGTCGAAAGCACCGACGGCGCATGGATGCCGAGCCAGTTCGACAACCCGTCGAACTTCGAAGTCCACAAACGCACCACCGCGCGAGAAATCCTCGCCGATTTCGCCAATGAACCCATCGACGTGATGATCACCGGCGTCGGCACCGGCGGCCACCTCACCGGCTGCGCCGAGGTGCTGAAAGAAACCTGGCCCGAAATGCTCGCCTATGCAGTCGAGCCCACTCTCTCCCCCGTCATCAGCGGCGGCGATCCCGGCCCGCACCCGATCCAGGGCATCGGCGCAGGCTTCGTGCCCGAAAACCTCCACACGGACAGCATCGACGGTGCGATCCAGGTCGAACCGGAAGACGCCAAGGAATGGGCGCGGCGCTGTGCGGCCGAGGAAGGCCTGCTGGTCGGCATTTCAAGCGGCGCGACGCTGGCGGCGATTGCGAAGAAACTGCCGGAACTGGATGCTGGCGCTCGCGTGATGGGCTTCAATTACGACACGGGCGAGCGGTACCTGTCGGTGCCGGATTTCCTGCCGACCGAATAACCGCTTTGACTTAGACCAGACAAAAGGGCGCCCTCCTCGCGGAAGGCGCCCTTTCTTGTGTCTCGCGTTAATCAGGCGGCCGTCTGGAAGGCGTCTTCGCCCAGTGCCATCAGGCTGTCGCTGCCCGCTTCGAGCTTGCGGCGCAGCGCGCCGGCGTCGGGCAGGTAGCGGTCCATGTAATAGCGCGCGGTGGCGAGTTTCTGTTCGTAGAACGCCTTGTCGTCGCCCGCACTGGCAAGCTTCGATGCGGCGACCTTGGCCATCTTCAGCCACATCAGGCCGAGCGTCACGATGCCCATGATGTGCATGTAGTGATGCGCGCCCGCGCCGAGGTGGTTGGGGTTCTGCATCGCGTTCTGCATGAACCACATGGTCGATGCCTGCTGCTGGCCCAGCGCCTTTTCCAGCGCCTCGGCCATGTCCTTCAGCTCGTCGACTTCCTTGGCGGCGGAGATTTCCTCGCCCACGTGCTTGAAGAAGGCCTGCACCGCGGCGCCGCCCTTCTGGGCGAGCTTGCGGCCGCAAAGGTCCATAGCCTGCACGCCGTTGGTGCCTTCGTAGATCTGGGCGATACGCGCGTCGCGGACGAACTGGCTCATGCCCCATTCCTCGATGTAGCCATGGCCGCCGAAGACCTGCTGCATATTGGTGGCAACTTCATAGCCCTTGTCCGTGCCGTAGCCCTTGATGACCGGGGTCATCAGGCCAAGCAGAAGATCGGCCTCGGCGCGCTCTTCCTCGGTCTGCGCCTTGTGCGTCAGGTCGACCAGCAGGCCGCCCCACAGGGCAAGAGCGCGCATGGCTTCGGTGAAAGCCTTGGCGTCCATCAGCATGCGGCGCACGTCGGGGTGGACGAAGATCGGATCGGCCTGCGCTTCGGGCTCTGCCGGGCCGGTCAGGGCGCGGCCCTGCCGACGGTCGAGCGCATAGGCGACCGCGTTCTGGTAAGCAACTTCGGCCTGGCTAAGACCCTGAATACCGACCCCGAGGCGCGCGGCGTTCATCATGATGAACATGGCGGCGAGACCCTTGTTCTCGTCGCCGACCATCCAGCCCTTGGCGCCGTCGTAGTTGAGCACGCAGGTCGAGTTGCCGTGAATGCCCATCTTCTCTTCGATCGAGCCGCACATCACGCCGTTGCGCTCACCCGGAGTGCCGTCCTCGTTCACGAGGAACTTCGGGACGACGAAGAGCGAGATGCCCTTGGTGCTGTCGGGCGCGCCCGGGGTCTTCGCGAGGACGAGGTGGATGATGTTCTCGCTCATGTCGTGTTCGCCGGCCGAGATGAATATCTTGGTGCCGGTGATGGAGTAGCTGCCGTCACCCTGCGGCTCGGCCTTGGTACGGATCATGCCGAGATCGGTGCCGCAATGAGGCTCGGTCAGGTTCATGGTGCCGGTCCATTCGCCCGAGACCATCTTGGGCAGGTACATTGCCTTCTGCTCGTCCGAACCCTTGGCCACCAGCGCCGAAATCGCGCCGTTTGTAAGGCCCGGATACATGCCGAAAGCCTGGTTGGCGCTGGAGATGAATTCTTCCATCACGAAGCCGAGGACGTGCGGCATGCCCTGCCCGCCGAACTGCTCGTCATGCGCGAGCGTGCCCCAGCCCGCCTCACGGAACTGGTCGAAGGCTTCCTTGAAGCCCGGAGGCGTGGTCACCGAACCGTCTTCGTTTCGCACACAGCCATGCTCGTCGCCCACGCGGTTGAGCGGCGCGAGCACCTCGGCGCAGAACTTGCCGCCTTCGTTAATGACGGCATCGGTCACATCGTCCGTTGCCATTTCGAAGCCGGGAAGATTGCCGTAGCTGGCAAGGTCGAGCACTTCGTTGATGATGAAGCGCGTGTCGCGGGTGGGTGCGGTGTAGGTGGGCATTGTAAGTCCTTGGAGAGAGTGTCGTTTGGTCGGCGTCTCGCCGGGGGAGGAAATTTCAGTCCAGCTGTTCTTCAACAAGCGAGATGAATTCGGTCAGTTCCTTGATCGAACTGTCGATGTCGGCGCGCTGGGCCTTCAGCTTGGAGACGTGCTTCTTGCACTTTTCCAGCGTCACGCGGCGCTGTTCGGCACGGCCATCGTCGAGATCGTAAAGGTCGATCATTTCGCGGATCTCGGTCAGCGAAAAACCGACGTTCTTGGCGCGCATGATCCACGCGAGCCGCGCGCGATCGCGCTTGGAATAGATGCGCGTCAACCCCACGCGCGAGGGAGCGATAAGCCCTTCGTCCTCGTAAAAGCGCAAGGCGCGCGCCGTGCAGCCGAACTCGCTGGTGAGATCGGAGATGGAGAATTGTTCGCGTTCGAGCTTGTCGGGCCGTTCGAGGTGGGCGCCGGCGTGGCGACGATCGTTTTCGGCATGCGGAAGCGGCTGGGTCATGCCCATGCCAATAGATCAACGTTTACGTAAGCGTCAAGACTTGACGGGTTGGAGAATACCGTCTTCCAGCCTGCGATAGAAACAGCTCACCGCGCCGGTATGGCAAGTCGGGCCGGCCGGGAGGCACCGCAGAACCAGCGCATCCTGGTCGCAATCGACGAGGATTTGCTCGACCTGCAGCGTGTTCCCCGAGGTTTCCCCCTTCTTCCAGAGCGTGCCGCGCGAGCGCGAATGAAAATGGGCGATGCCGGTATTCAGAGTCGCGTCGACCGCCTCCTGGTCCATGAACGCTACCATCAGAATCGCGCCCGAATCCGCGTCCTGAACGACTGCGCTCAGCAAGCCCTTGTCGTCGAATTTGGGAAGGAATTGCGATCCGGTTTCGCGTTCAGTCTGATCGGTGGACACGATTGCTCCGATAAATTGTAGAAATACGACAGGTTGTTGCAGGATCACCACAAGGGGTGTCCAAAATCGACACTAGCGGCAGAAGACTGTTTGATGAACGGCCATTTTGAGTGATGTTCCCAATCGCAGGTTATGTGAGGCCTGCCCACCGGAACGACGGTGCCAGCAGAGCGCCAGGTTCAGGGGGTCCCGGATCCGCAGCCGCATGGGGGTTTATATGCGGCGCATCCGGTAACGATGAGGGATAGGGCCTGGTGCATGCTGGGGGGCTGCACCAAAACGACCCGGTGTATTTCGTCACGTGGCGCCCGGGATCTTCGGATCCCGGGCGTTTCGTTTATCGGGCATGGTCGAGCGCTTCATCGAGCACCCGCGCGAAGCAGGTGATCACGACCGTCCGCGCGCCGGCACGTTTCAGGGCTTTCACACAGGCCAAGCTGGTCGCGCCGCTGGTCAGCACATCGTCGACCAGCAGGATGTCGCGCCCCTCAATCTGGTTTTTGTGCCTTACCGCAATCGCGCCTGCCAGCGCTCGTGTCCGGGCCTTTGCTCCCATTCCCCCGAGGCTCGGCGTACGCTTCGTGCGGATCAGCCCGTCGACCAGCAGCGTCCCACGGCCCGCCTTCTCCAGCTCGCGCCCCAGCAAGGCCGCCTGGTTGAAGCCGCGCTGCCATAGCCGCCAACGATGGAGCGGCACCGGGATGATGACACGCTCCGTTTCTGTGACCGGAATTCGCGCCGCCATCAAGCGCGCAAGTACCGGCGCGAGCCCGATACGCCGCCCGTGCTTGAGCGCGAGGATCAGCTTGCGCGAGGTGTCAGTATAGAGCGTTCCGGCCGCAATGCCGTCATGGAGTGGCGGCGATCCGAGGCACGGCGCGCAGAAGCTCCCTTCGGGTATAGCCTCGTTCCCGAAAGGACGCTGGCACGCGGCGCAGGAAGGCTCCGAAGGGATGGCGAGACCGGACCAGCATTCGACACACAAGCCGCCCTGTTCGCCCGTCGCTTCCCCGCAGGCAGGGCAGCGCGGCGGGTAGATCAGGTCCACAATCGGCGCAATCCCATCGCGCAACACCCGCCCCATCGTGGTTACTCTCCCCATAGGAACCTGCTGCATGGCTTGCATGGATTTGGCAAGCGCGGCAGGGGAGCGCGCGATGGATACGCGCAATGGATAACAGGGCCCCTCCCCGCATTTTCAGCCGTCAGCGCCGCAAGGCGGGCTTCCGCCGCGCGCTCGTGCGCCAGTCGCAGCGCGATGCAGCGCGGTATGTGGTCGACGACATGGTCGAGGATGTGCTCGACCGGCTGGAATTCATGCGGTTCGAACCGGCCCGCGTGCTGGTGATCGGCGACTGGACGGGCACGCTTGCGCTGTCACTGCGCGGTCGTCGATCGCAGGTAGAGGAGGCCAATGTCCGCACCCTCGACGAGGAGCGGCCGCTGGACGGCGGCCCTTACGACCTGATCGTCAGCCTCGCCTCGCTCGGAAGGGTGAACGATCTTCCCGGCGCCCTGCTCCATTTGCGCAGCGCGTTGGCAGAGGGCGGCATGCTGATCGCCTCGCTGATCGGTGCGGGCAGCCTCGCCAACCTGCGCCGCGCAATGATCGCGGCCGAGCCCGACCGTCCGGCAGCGCGGATGCACCCGCTGGTGGACAACGCGGCGGCCTCGGCGCTGATGCAGCGCGCGCTGTTCAAGCGGCAGGTGGTCGACAGCCGCAGCCTGGAAGTGGCCTTCCGTTCGCTCGACCGGTTGGTGTCGGACCTGCGCGACCAAGGCCTGACGTCGAGCCTTGCCAACGCCGCTCCGCCGTTGGGCAAGGCGGCGCTGGAGAACGCTCGGGCCGCTTTCCTGACCGCGAGGAACGATCAGGATCGCGTGCTCGAGAACTTCGAGATTCTGACGTTAACCGGCTGGAAAGACTAGCGAAGGCTCGCCTGCGCTGCCGCGAGCCGGGCGATCGGAACGCGGTAGGGTGAGGCGCTGACGTAATCGAGGCCGGTCTTCTCGCAGAACGCGATACTGGCGGGATCGCCGCCGTGTTCGCCGCAGATGCCGAGCTTGATGTCGCCGCGGGTCTTGCGGCCGCGCTCGGCGGCGAGTTCGACCAGCTGGCCAACCCCGTCGATGTCGAGGCTCACGAAGGGATCGCGGGCGAAAATGCCCTTGTCGACATAGTCGGTGAGGAAGCGCCCCGCATCGTCGCGACTGACGCCCAGCGTCGTCTGGGTGAGATCGTTCGTGCCGAAGCTGAAGAACTCGCCCACTTCGGCGATCTCGCCCGCCATCAACGCCGCGCGCGGCAGTTCGATCATCGTGCCGACGAGGTAGTCCACCTTGCAGCCCGAAGCCTCGAACACCTCGCCCGCAACGCGGTCGACGACAGCCTTGAGCAGTTCGAGCTCCCTGCGCGTCGCAACCAGCGGGATCATCACTTCAGGCACCGGTGCCTCGCCGCTCGCCTTGGCGACCTCGCACGCCGCTTCGAAGATCGCCCGCGCCTGCATCTCGTAGATCTCGGGATAGGTAATACCGAGACGGCATCCGCGATGGCCCAGCATGGGGTTGAACTCGTGAAGCTCGCCCGCACGGCGTTTCAGCTGCTCGACGCTCTTACCGGTAGCCGCGGCCAGGTCCTCGAATTCGGCTTCGCCATGCGGCAGGAATTCGTGGAGCGGCGGGTCGAGCAGGCGGATCGTGCACGGCAGGCCCGTCATCATCTCGAAAATCTTGACGAAATCGGCGCGCTGTTCGGGCAGAAGCTTGGCCAGCGCATCGCGGCGGCCCGCCTCGGTGTCGGCAAGGATCATCTGGCGCACCGCGCTGATGCGGTCGGCGTCGAAGAACATGTGTTCGGTGCGGCACAGACCGATGCCCTCGGCTCCGAACTGGCGCGCCATGCGGCAGTCCGTCTCGGTCTCGGCATTGGTTCGAACACGCATGCGGCGATGCTTGTCGGCCCATTCCATCAGCGTGCCGAAATCGCCCGCGAGTTCCGGTTCGATTGTAGCGACCTCGCCCGCCATGACCTGTCCGTTGCCGCCGTCGAGCGTGATGGTGTCGCCCTCTTTCAGCTCGCGATTGCCGATGGTGAGCGTGCGCCCTTCCCTTGCAATCGAGACCTGCGACGCGCCCGAAACGCACGGGCGCCCCATGCCGCGAGCGACAACCGCCGCGTGGCTCGTCATCCCGCCGCGTGCGGTAAGGATGCCGGTGGCCGCGTGCATGCCGTGGATGTCTTCAGGGCTGGTCTCGACGCGGACGAGGATAACCTTCTCGCCCCGCCCTGCCCAAAGCTCTGCCGTGTCGGCATCGAGTACAATCTTGCCACTCGCCGCACCCGGCGAGGCCGGCAGGCCGGTGGTCAGCACATCGCGCGGCGCGTCGGGGTCGAGCGTGGGGTGCAGCAATTGGTCCAGCGCCATCGGATCGACACGCAGGATGGCGGTCTTCTCGTCGATCAGTCCTTCGCCCACCATGTCGACCGCCAGCTTCAGCGCGGCCTTCGCGGTGCGCTTGCCATTGCGTGTCTGGAGCAGCCACAGCTTGCCCTGCTGCACAGTGAACTCGATGTCCTGCATGTCGCGGTAGTGCTTCTCGAGCAGGTCGAAGAGGCGTGCCAGTTCCGCGAAGGCTTCAGGCATGGCCTCTTCCATGCTCGGCTTGTCGGCGCCCGCGGCCTCACGCGCGGCCTTGGTCAGGTACTGCGGCGTGCGGATACCGGCCACCACGTCCTCGCCTTGCGCGTTGACCAGCCATTCGCCGTAATAGGCCTTCTCGCCGGTCGAGGGATCGCGGGTAAAGGCGACGCCCGTGGCGCTGGTGTCGCCCATGTTGCCGAAGACCATCGCCTGTACGTTGACCGCCGTGCCCATGTCGTGCGGGATGTCGTTCAGGCGGCGGTAGATCTTGGCGCGCTCGGTATCCCAGCTGTCGAAGACCGCGCTGATCGCGCCCCACAACTGCTCGACCGGGTCCTGCGGGAAGGGCTTGCCCAGTTCCTGCTCGACGATGGCCTTGTACTCGGCGACGAGCGTCTTCCATTCCTCGGCGCTCAGCTCGGTGTCGGCGTAATAGCCGTTGTCTTCCTTGGTGATTTCGAGCGCTTCCTCGAACAGCCCGTGATCGACGCCAAGCACCACATCGCCATACATCTGGATGAAGCGGCGGTAGCTGTCCCAGGCGAAGCGTTCGTCGCCGCTGGTGTTCGCAAGGCCCTCGACCGTCTCGTCGTTTAGGCCGAGGTTGAGCACCGTGTCCATCATGCCTGGCATCGACACCGCCGCGCCCGAGCGGACCGAAACGAGCAGCGGGTCCGCCGCATCGCCGAAACCCTTGCCCACCGTCTTCTCGACATGGGCGAGCGCGGCCATCACATCGGCGCGCAGCTTCTCCGAAAAGTCGCTGCCGCCGGCGAGGTACTTGAGGCATTCCTCGGTGGCGATGGTGAAGCCGGGAGGGACCGGCAGGCCGATGCTGGCCATTTCGGCGAGGTTCGCGCCCTTGCCGCCGGTGACGGTCTTGTCCTTCTGTCGTGCATTCGAATGCGGAGCCCCGTGCGCATTTGGGCCGCCGAAGGTGAAGACCGTATCGTTCATGTTCATCCTTGCTTGTCTGAACCGTGGAGCACCTGGAGCACGGTCCCGAAGATCAAATTGTCAGCCTTCGATCCGGCTGAAGTCCGCCACTTTGTGCACTGCAGCACGGAAGCGTGCAAGCAGGTCCAGGCGATGTGCCCGCTTGTTTTCTTCCTCCGCATTTACCGTCACTTCATCGAAGAAACGGTCGATCGGCGCACGCAGCGCCGCCAGCGCAGCCATGGCGGCGGAGAAGTCTTCCGCTTCAATGGCCTGCGCCGCTGCCGGTTCCGAATGGGCCAGAGCGTCCATCAGGGCCTTTTCGGCCGGTTCGGGCGTGTAGGAAAGTTCCGCCGCGTGCCGCTCGGACATCTTGGCGTCGATCACCGCCTTCATGTCGGGATCGTCGACCAGAGCGAGCGGGTCTTCCTCTCCGGTGCGCGCGATTTCGCCCTCGATGCCGTGCCAGTCCTCCTTCTTGAGGATATTGGCAGCGCGCTTGTAGCCCGCGAGGAGGTTGGCGCCGTCTTCGGTTTCCATGAAGGACTGAAGCGCCTTCACCCGGGCAAGCAGGCGGACGAGATCGTCCTCGCCACCGAGCGCGAAGACCGCGTCGATGAGATCGTGGCGGACGCCAGCTTCGCGTTGCTGGACTTTGAGGCGGTCGGCAAGGAAGGTCACCAGCGAAGCGATACCGGAAGCCACCGGCGCGAACACATCCTTCGCAATTCGATCGACCATTTCTTGACGGACATATTCCTTAGACCACGCAGCTACGACGTCTTTGGCGACATCGACCTTCGCGTTGCTCAAGGAGACGATCAGACTGCCAACAGTCGATCCCAACTCGTCGCCGAGACGCCCTGCTCGATTCTCCATTGCAACCAGCATGAGGTCTTTAAGACTCAAGCGTATCTCATTGATAAGCAGGAGATTAAGCACGGAAATTGCCGCGCGCCTGAGTGCAAAAGGATCTTTTGATCCTGTTGGCTCTTCTCCTTCCGAGAAAAATCCGACCAACGTGTCCAACTTATCGGCAAGACTGACAGCAACAGTTATGGGTGCCGTTGGCACCTCATCGCTCTGCCCGACCGGCTTGTAGTGATCGCGGATTGCGTCCGCGACTGCATCGGGCCGGCCCTCGGCGCGGGCGTAGTAGCCGCCCATCAGGCCCTGCAGTTCGGGAAACTCCCCGACCATTTCCGTGACGAGATCGGCTTTGGCGAGGCGCGCAGCCTGCTCGGCCATGTCCGGCTCAGCATCTTTGACGATGCCTTCCTCGGCCAGCCAGCGGGCGAGCTTCGCCACGCGGTCCACCTTATCGGCAACGGTGCCCAGCTTTTCGTGGAAGGTGATGCGTTCCAGACCCTTGGCGTGTTCGGCGAGGGTTTTCTTGCGGTCGACATCCCAGAAGAAGCGCGCGTCGGACAGGCGGGCGGCGAGGACCTTGCGGTTGCCGTCGACCACGCGCGCGCCGCCGTCTTCCGCCTCGATATTGGCGGTGCAGATGAAGGCGTTGGCGAGTTCGCCAGCCTCGTCCTCGCAGACGAAATACTTCTGGTTCACGCGCGCGGTGAGCTGGATCGTTTCGGGCGGGACCTCGAGGAAATCTTCCTCGAACCGGCCGAGCAGCGGGACCGGCCATTCGGTGAGGCCTGCATTCTCGATAACGAGGCCCTCGTCCTCGACCAGCTTGAGGCCAGCTTCGGTGGCGACCTTGGCCGCGCCCGAGCGGATGAGGTTCTGCCGTTCTTCATGGTCGACGATGACGTGACCGGCGCGCAGCTTCATCGCGTAGTCGTCGGCATTGCCGATGGTGATGTCGCCCGAATGGTGGAAGCGGTGGCCCAGAGTGACCGAGCCGGAGGTGACGCCGTGCACCTCGCATTCGACCACGTCGTCACCCAATAGCGCGACGATGCCCGACAGCGGGCGAACCCAGCGAAGGCTCTCGGTCGAAATCGAAGCAGCCCCCCAGCGCATCGACTTGGGCCAGCTGAAATCGCGGATGATTGCGGAGATTGCCTCGGCGAGCAGATCACGTGTCGCGCGTCCGGGAATGTTTTTCACGGCGAAGTAGGTCGCCCTGCCCTTCACCTCCCGCGTTTCGAGATCGCCCTTCTCGACCCCCACCTTGCGGCAGAAACCTTCGAGTGCCTGGTCGGGCGCTCCGACCGGAGGGCCTTTCAGTTCTTCGCTGACTGCCTCGGTCGCTTCGGGCAGACCGCGCGCGATCAGCGCAAGACGACGCGGGGTCGACCAGACGGTAATCTCGCCCGTCGTGACACCGGCGGCATCCATCTCACGGCGGAACAGCTTTTCGAGTTCGGCGCGCGCCCCAGCCTGCATACGGGCGGGGATTTCTTCGCTGCGCAGTTCGAGGAGGAAGTCAGACATTGCCCGCCCCCCGAACAAACGCCCGTTCGCGCTGAGCCTGTCGAAGCGCAGGCGAAACGTTGCGGCTGGCCTTCGACAGGCTCAGGCCGAACGGAGGTGGTGCTAGAGCGCTCATTTCGACCACTCCGGATATTTTTCGGCCCACACGGGCGCTTCCTTTTCCATGTGTGCTTCACAGCTTCCCCGTGCGAGGTCGCGGACGCGGCCCATGTAGCTGGCGCGTTCCTGCACGCTGATCACGCCGCGCGCCTGCAGCAGGTTGAAGATATGGCTGGCCTCTACCGCCTGCTCGTAAGCGGCGATGGGGACATTGTGCGCGAGCGCGTTTTTGCACTCGGCCTCGGCCTTGTTGAACAGGTCGAACAGCGCATCGGTCTCGGCGACTTCGAAGTTCCATTTCGACATCTGCTTCTCGTTCTCGAGAAAGACATCGCCATAGCTCACGCCCTGGCCGTTGAAGTCGAGATCGTAGACGTTGTCCACGCCCTGGATGTACATGGCGAGGCGTTCGAGGCCGTAGGTCAACTCGCCCGCGACCGGCTTGCAGTCGAAGCCGCCCATCTGCTGGAAATAGGTGAACTGTGTGACTTCCATCCCGTCGCACCAGACTTCCCAGCCAAGCCCCCATGCGCCCAGCGTCGGGCTTTCCCAGTCGTCTTCCACGAAGCGGATATCGTGCTTCAGCGGATCGATGCCGATCACGCGCAGGCTCTCCAGATAGAGGTCCTGGATGTTCGCCGGGCTCGGCTTCAGGATCACCTGGTACTGGTAATAGTGCTGCAGCCGGTTCGGGTTCTCGCCATAGCGCCCGTCGGTCGGGCGGCGGCATGGTTGCACGAAGGCCGCGTTCCATGGCTCCGGCCCCAGGGCGCGCAGCGTGGTGGCGGTGTGGAAGGTACCCGCGCCCATACGCATGTCGTAAGGCTGCAGGATGAGGCACCCGTTCGCGCTCCAGAAATCGTGGAGCGCAAGGATCATGTCCTGGAAGGATTTTTGCGGATTACGGTCCATGCGGCGCGCAATGGCGCAAGGGCGAAAACGGGTCAATGCCGCAGTGCAACAGGTTCGGGTGTGAATGCCACGACCCAACGCTATTGTCTTAGATACGAAGCAATTACGATCTTTACGTATTTCCAACAGGGATACGCGACGCTTAGTAGGCGCCTAACAGGAGAGAAGAGAATGACTGACGCAAAGCGCCTTTTGAAGACCACGATCTGCGCCGCCGCGCTCGCTTTCGGCCTGCAGGGCTGTGCGACCTATGCCGACGCCGGAACCGTGGCCGCAAGCGAGCCCGCTTTCGTGCCGACCGGCGATGGCCCCGCGCTGTGGAAGGTGGCCGATGAGGACACCACGATCTACATCTTCGGGACGGTCCATGCCCTTCCCGCCGATATCGACTGGAACAGCGGCCTCGTCGCCGAAGCCATCACCTCTTCGCAGACGCTGGTGACCGAAGTCGACATGACGCCCGAGAGCATGAGCGCGCTCGCGCCGATGGTGATGAGCAAGGCCATGCTGCCCGAAGGCCAGACTTTGCGCGGGCTGATGAGTGACGAGCAGCGCGCGAAATACGAGGCCGGGCTCGCCCAGACCGGTATTCCGGCAGAGGCCCTCGACCGTTTCGAGCCCTGGTTCGCCGCCATCACCGTCTTGCAGGTCACCTTGCAGAAGGCTGGCGTCGACGGTGACAACGGCGTCGAGAAGATACTCGAGGCCACCGTGCCCGAAGGCACCGGTCGCGCGGCCCTGGAGACGGCCGAGTACCAGATCGACATCTTCGATTCCCTGCCGCTCGACAAGCAGGTCCCGTACCTGATCCAGTCGGTCGAGAACCCCGACGAAAGCGTCGCCATGCTCGGCCGCATCATCGAGGAATGGAAGGTCGGCGACATCGACGAGCTTGCTGCCATGCTTCAGGAAGGCGCCGAGACCGACCCCCTGCTGATGGAGCGCTTGTTCTATGTCCGCAACGCGAATTGGGCGGGCTGGATCGACGAGCGTCTCGACTCGCCGGGCACCGTGTTCATGGCGGTGGGCGCCGGGCACCTTGCGGGCGAGAAAAGCGTGCAGGACTATCTGGCCGAGCGGGACATCGCGATCACGCGCATCCAGTAAACCGGCCCTTCGCAGGCCGCTCACCGAAACAGCCCTCCGCCTCACCCGAGGCGGGGGGCTTTTGCCTTGCAATTCCTCCCCGCCCCGCTATAGGCGCGCGCTTCGGCGTCATGGTCATCCCTGGAGGCGTGGCGGACCGAACATATCAATCGCATTCGAAAGGTAAGCGACATGAGCGATGCTCTGACACTTCCGGCCGAGACGCGCGAACGGGCAGGCAAGGGAGCCTCCCGTGCACTGCGTCGTGAAGGCCGTGTCCCCGCCGTGATCTATGGCGGCAAGGAAGAACCCACACTGATCCACGTCGAAGCCAAGGAGCTGGTCAAGCAGCTCGGCACCGGCCACTTCATGAACTCGATCGTCACGATCGAACTGGGTGGCAAAAAGGTCAAGACGCTTCCCAAGGACGTGTCGCTTCACCCCGTCAACGACCGCCCCGAGCACGTCGACTTCTTCCGCCTCGGCAAGGGCGCCAAGGTCGATGTGAGCGTTCCGGTCGTCTTCACCAACGAAGAAGGTAGCCCGGGCCTCAAGAAGGGCGGCGTGCTGAACGTTGTCCGTCACGAGCTGGAACTGGTCTGCGAAGCGGACAAGATCCCGAGCGAGATCGAAATCGACGTCACCGGCAAGGAAGTCGGCGATTCGATCCACATCAGCGAACTGAAGCTGCCGGAAGGCAGCGAGAGCGCGATCACGGACCGCGACTTCACCATCGCCACCCTCGTCGCTCCGTCGGCGCTCAAGAAGAGCGAAGGCGCTGAAGGCGAAGAGGGCGAAGGCGACGTCGATCCGCAGGACGTTCCGGCCACCGAGCAGGGCGAAGACGAAGACGCCGCTCAGGAACAGGAAGACAAGAGCGAATAAGCTCTTTTCTATCCGAGAAATCACCAAGGCGCCGGTCTCGAGAGAGGCCGGCGTTCTTGTTTTTCAGCACCGTCAGGTTAGGTGGCACCCATGCAAATCTGGACAGGCCTCGGAAATCCCGGACCGCAATACGCGATGCACCGGCACAATATCGGCTTCATGGTGTGCGACGCCCTGGCCGAAATCCACGGCTTCGGACCCGTGCAGAAGAAATTCTCCGGCTGGGTGCAGGAGGGCCGTATTGGCGGCGAGAAGATCGTCCTCCTGAAGCCTGCGACCTATATGAACGAAAGCGGCCGCGCGGTGGGCGAGGCGATGCGCTTCTACAAGCTCGACATCGAGGACCTGACCGTCTTCCACGACGAGCTCGACCTTGCGCCCTTCAAAGTGAAGGTCCGGCGCGGCGGCGGGCTTGCGGGGCACAACGGCCTGCGCTCGATCAACCAGCATCTCGGCCCCGACTTCCGCCGCGTGCGGATCGGGATCGGCCATCCCGGCAGCAAGGACCGCGTGACCGGCCACGTGCTGGGCAATTATGCCAAGAGCGAGATGGACGCGCTTGCCGACATGCTCGGTGCGATGGGCGCGGAGGCCGAATGGCTCGCCAAGGGCGACGACGTGCGCTTCATGAACGATATCGCGCTGCGGATGCAGGATTGATCTGCTAACGTCTCCTCACGAGAGGAGACCGTGATGCCGAATTTCGACCGCCGCACCCTGCTTGCTGGCGTTGCTGCCACTGGAGCCATCGCTGCCACTGCGCGCGCTGCGCAGGCCGACAAGGTGGAGGCCCCCGCCCCAAATCTTTCGGGCAAGGCGATCCTCATCACCGGCTGTTCGTCAGGCTTCGGAAGGCTGTCGGCGGAACATTTCGCACGGGCCGGTGCGACCGTCTTCGCCACCATGCGCAACACTCCGCGCCCCGAAGCCGAAGAGCTGAAGCAACTCGCCAGCGACGAGAAACTCGACATCCGCGTGATGCGGCTGGACGTGCTGCTCGACAATGAGGTCGCCGACGCGGTCAGCACGGCCGAGCGCGAGATCGGGCGTGGGCTCGATGTGCTGGTCAACAACGCCGGCATCGGCATCACCGGACCGGTCGAAGTGCAGGACATGGAGGCCACCCGCCTCGCCTTCGACACCAATGTCTTCGGCTACCACCGCCTCGTCCGCGCGGTCCTGCCCAATATGCGGGCGCGCGGCAGCGGTCACATTTTCAACATTTCCAGCCAGCTTGGACGCGTCATCGTGCCTTATGCCGGGCACTATTCCGCCACCAAGTTCGCGGTGGAGGCGATGGGCGAGCAACTCGCCTACGAGCTCGTGCCCCACAGTATCGGCGTGACGGTGATCGAGCCGGGCGGTTATCCGACCAAGGTCTGGGTCAACCGCAACCGCTATTCAGCCGAACTGAAATCGCGCGCGCAGGCGATCCATCTCGACGGCTATCCGCAAGTGGTCGCGCGAATGGGCGAGGAGGACGGTTCGGGCCGCAGCGCCGACCCGATGGATATCCCGCGCGCCATGGCCCGCGTACTCGCCATGCCGCCCGGGACGCGCCCCGTCCGCCTGCCGGTCAGCGGGGGCGCGATCCCGCAGACCGCCATCAACGAAGTCAGCGCAAAGACGCAGGTCGAATGGCTGGGCGAAAGCCGCCTCGGCCCGCTGGTGCGCGCCGTTCACAACGCCTGACCAGGTCCTCAGCCGATCGGCATGCCCGGCGGCACATCGGGCAGCAAAGCCTTGTCCTCCAGCGCCGCGGCGAGTTTATCGCTATCGGAAAGAAGCGCGCCGAGGCCGCGGCGCCAGTCCGCCTCCTCGCTCCCGCCGCTGCTATTCACAAGCCGCTCGCCCCAGCGCGCGAGCTGGCCGTCGATCTGCAGCGCAATTGAGCGCGAGAGGCCGCCTTCTCGCGCAGTCCGCGCAAGGTCGAGCGCAATGGTCGTGGCGATCCGGCGCCCCACCGCGCCCTCTGCCGCAAGCCCGTCCGCCCGCGCCAGAAGCCGCGTGGTCACATCGTGCGCGGAAGGCACCTCGCTATCGGAGGCATGCTGCATTTCGAGCCGGTTGAGTCGCTGCGGGTCGAGCAGGCTGTCGAGCACATGCACCGCGCCGATCTCGGTCGCACGCAAGGTATCGAACACGGGGCCACCGGCTGTCGGCATGACCTCGATCGTGGTTGAATAATCGTAATCTGTTGCCGGGCCGTATGACAGCAGCGGTTGCAGCCGCGCAGGCACCGTCAGCGCCTCGGGCGAGAGTGCCGCCATCAAAGCATCGAGCGCGGCGCGCTGGTCAGCACCGGACACCTGCGCAACCTCCACGGCATCACCGGCTAACCCGTGGGGAGCGACGACACCGCCCAAGGCCTTTGCCGCGGCTTCGACCTGATAACGGTGCAGCAACCAAATGGGGACGAAGGCGCGCCGCAGGCTCGGCAAGTCCTGACCGCCGGGGATCGCGTTCACATCGAAGCGCGCCAGCGCGACGCGGCGCACTTCCATGATGCGGGCAAGCTCTGCCACGGGGTCGGCGAAATCGTCCCAGAGCGAACCTTCGGGATTGGCTGCACCGGTCCCGCGCGCATCGGCATCGCCCACGAAGCGCAGCCCCCTCGCCTGCGCCTCGCGCACCATTTCGCGGGCCTCTTCGTCCGTTCGTGCCGCATAGAGGTAACGGATCGCGAATTTGTCCCATTCGCCCACGCCAACGCCATAGGCATCGGCAATGCTGGGCTGGCCGTCGACCAGCGTCACGCGCGGCGCGGGGTAGTCCATCACCGAATAGCGCCCCTGCGACGAGGCGGCGAAGTTATGCGCCAAGCCCAGCGTATGTCCGACCTCATGCGCACCAAGCTGGCGGATACGGGCAAGCGCCGCGGGAACCGGGTCGTTGGGATCGCCCGTATCGGTTAGGCCTGAACCGACCAGCGCCTGGAAAATCAAAATGTCCTGCCGCACCCGTAGCGAGCCGAGCATCACGCTGCCTTTCAGGACTTCGCCGGTTCGCGGGTCGATGATGCTCGGGCCATAGGACCACCCGCGTGTCGCCCGGTTGACCCAATTCACCACGTTGTAGCGC
This sequence comes from Qipengyuania aurantiaca, assembly GCF_019711375.1. NCBI lineage: Bacteria > Pseudomonadati > Pseudomonadota > Alphaproteobacteria > Sphingomonadales > Erythrobacteraceae > Qipengyuania > Qipengyuania aurantiaca. Next base: position 2,460,263 of record NZ_CP081295.1, on the reverse strand, counting down.
ATATCGAGCGGGTCGATATCGGCCGGAAGCACATCGACGCGGAAGGCATCGACGAAACCAGCCGCGTCGAACGCTTCGGCCCACCAGCCAACGCCGTCTATGAGGGCCTGCCGCACCGGCTCGGGCGCTGCACCGTCGACGTAATAGACGATCGGTTCCTTCACCGGAGAACGCGCCGCGGTGGGGTCGGTTTTCTCGAGCCGGTGGCGTTCCGCCAGCTTGGTCAGCATTGAGCGGCCCAGCGGCGCAGAGAAATCGTAGCGCGGGACGGAAAAGGCAAATCCGTATGGGTCGGTGCGCACCGACATGGGCTGCGCTGGCAGCTCTACCAGCGAATGGCGCACCCACAGGGCGATCGTGCCGCTTGCGGGAGACACGTTCCGGAGTTCCGCCGGGGCATCCTTGGCGGTGAATGTCAGCATGGCCGAAAACTCGGCATTCTCGGGAAAAACGCGAACGCGTGCAGGGTCGGCCAGCGAGCCTTCCTTGTTCAGCGCATACCCCTCGCCCAGTTGCTGTGCGAAGCCGAAATGATCCATCGCGAGAAAGGGGGCGATGTCGAAGCTGATGCTGCCGTCCTTCGCGGTCTCGGCGATTTCGCCCACCCACAAGGTTGCCGTGGGAAAGCTGTTCTCGACCGATTCCTGCTGCGCCGCGCTTCCGGAAGGCGCATAAAATCGGGTGTTTTCTAGTTCGGCGACGACCTTCTTGCCCATGCGGCGAAAGCGGATGATGCCGGTGGCGAGCGGCGCGCCGCGATCCACATTGGTCGCCGCCGACCCTACGCCGGTCTCGACCTGCGCGACATAGAGATATCGGCCCGCCACCCCGTCAGAATCGGGCTTGGGCAAGGTGAGGGTAATCGTGCCTTCTTCCACCTTCGTGCTGACGTCGATCAGCCGGTCCTCGGCGCTGGCCGGTGCGGCAGTAAGCGCGGTGGTCAGCGCGAGCGATGCGGCGAAGGCGAAGTGGCGCATGATAATCTCCCCTCTGTCTGTGCCGCGCACCCTATCACCCGATCCTGCCCTGTCGAGCCGCCGCCCGGCCTACAGCGCGCTTCCCCTTGCGCGCCTGAACCGCTAAGGGCGCGCCCAACACTTATTTTCCGGAGTTATCGATGGGTTTCCGTTGCGGGATCGTCGGCCTGCCCAACGTGGGCAAGTCCACCCTTTTCAATGCATTGACCGAAACGCAGGCCGCACAGGCCGCGAACTATCCATTCTGCACGATCGAGCCGAATGTCGGCCAGGTTTCCGTGCCGGACGAGCGGCTCGACAAGATCGCCGCCATTGCCGGTTCGGCCAAGATCATCCCGACGCAGCTCGCCTTCGTCGACATCGCGGGTCTCGTGAAGGGCGCAAGTCAGGGCGAGGGTCTGGGCAACCAGTTCCTCGGCAACATCCGCGAAGTGGATGCCATCGTCCACGTGCTGCGCTGTTTCGAGGATGACGACATCCAGCACGTCGCCAACAAGGTCGATCCGATCACCGATGCCGAAGTGGTCGAGACCGAGCTGATGCTGTCGGACCTCGAAAGCCTCGAAAAGCGCGTGCCGGCGGCCGAAAAGCGCGCCACGGCGGGCGACAAGGAATCCAAGATCATCGCCAGCGTGCTGGGACAGGCCCTCGCCCTGCTGCGCGACGGCAAGCCTGCTCGCCTGACCGAACCCAATGACGAAGAAGAAGCACGCGTGCTGCGGCAGGCGCAGCTGCTCACCGCCAAGCCGGTGCTCTATGTCTGCAACGTGGGCGAGGAAGACGCGGCCACGGGCAACGCCTTCTCCGATCTCGTGTTCGAAAAGGCAAAGGCCGAGGGCGCGCAGGCGGTTGTCGTTTCGGCAGCCATCGAGAGCGAGCTGGTCGCGATGGAAGCCGAAGACCGCGCCGAATACCTTGCCGAACTCGGCCTTGAGGAAAGCGGCCTCAGCCGCGTGATCAAGGCGGGATACAAGCTCCTTGGCCTCAACACCTTCTTTACCGCCGGTCCCAAGGAAGCGCGGGCCTGGACGTTCCCCGAAGGCGCCAAGGCTCCGCAGGCAGCGGGCGAGATCCACACCGATTTCGAACGCGGCTTCATCCGCGCCGAAACGATCGCTTACGAGGACTACATCGCGCTGGGCGGCGAAAGCGGTGCGCGCGATGCGGGCAAGCTGCGCCAGGAAGGCAAAGAATACCTCGTCAAGGACGGCGACGTGATGCTGTTCAAGTTCAACGTCTGAGGACACGCGCTCGATGAAGAAACTGGTCACCGCTCTCGCCCTCGCCACCGCGACCACCCTCGCCGCCTGCGCCCCGCAGGTTGAAAGCGTCTCGGCCGTTCAGTCGGAAGTACGCGAGCCGGTGACCATTCTTGTATCTATCGACGGCTTCCATCCCGACTATCTCGACCGCGGCATCACGCCCACGCTCAGCGGCCTTGCAGAGGGCGGCGTGCGCGCGGCGATGCGCCCTTCCTTTCCCAGCAAGACTTTTCCCAACCACTGGACGCTGGTGACCGGCCTCGTGCCCGACCAGCACGGCATCACTGCCAACCGGATGGAGGATGCTGGCAAGCCCGAAGAGCCTTTCACCATGGCGACGGTCGATCCCTATTGGTGGAACCAGGCCAAGCCCGTCTGGGTCGAGGCCGAGGAAGCGGGCATTCGCTCGGCGGCCATGTTCTGGCCCGGCAGTGCGGTTCCCTGGGGCGGCACGGCGGTGCGCTATGGCCCCGTTACCGACGGCATCCTGCCAAGCGACTGGCAGGCGTTTTCGATGCAGGTTTCGAACACGCAGCGGGTCAATTCGGTGCTCGACTGGGTGCGCCGTCCGGCAGACATCCGGCCCGAATTCCTCACCCTGTATTTCGACACGGTCGACAGCGCCGGGCATGACGGCGGGCCCGACAGCGAGGAAGTGAACGCGGCGCTGCGCGATGTCGATGCGCATATCGCCATGCTGGTGGATGGGCTGGAAAGCCTCGGGCAGCCGGCCAATCTCGTGATCGTGTCGGACCACGGCATGGCGGCAACCAGTTCGGAGCGCGTGATCGCTCTCGACGATGTCCTCGACAGCTCGCTCTACCGCCTCGTCGAATCCGGAGCCTACGCCACCTTCGAGCCAGCCGAGGGCAAGACAAGCGAATTTCGCGAAGCCATCCTCGCCGAGCATGAGCACATGACCTGCTGGGCAAAGCAAAATATCCCGGCGCGCTATCAGTACGGCACGCATGAGCGAATCCCGCCCTATTTCTGCCTGCCCGAAACCGGCTGGACGATCGCTCGCTCCGCTCCGACCTCTTCCTGGACCGGGGGAAACCACGGCTTCGACCCCTTCGCGCCGGAAATGCAGGCACTCTTCATCGCCAACGGCCCGGCCTTCCATGATGGCGTAACGACGCCGATCTTCGCGAACACGCAGCTCGCGCCGCTGCTGCGCCAGCTCGTCGGCCTGCCGCAGGCCGAAGCCGGCGACCCGCTTTCGGGCTCTCTTCTGGATATATTGTCCACAAGCGATTGAGCACGAAGCGGAACGCATCGCCCTCCCCTGCCGTTAGGCTCTCAAAACAAGGGGAGTTTTCCTGGTGGTAGATAAATCCGAAAAGTTCAGCTGGCTCGTGCGCGTCGGCTATTTCAGCCGTGCGATCCTGTATTTCGTGCTTGGCCTCATCGCGCTGACCAGCGCCAGCAAGATTGCCGAGGGCACGAATGGCATCTTCCGTGCGATCAATGATTTTCCCGGCGGCAATGTGATCCTGTGGATCATGGTAATTGGCCTTCTGGCGTATGCGCTATTCCGCTTCTGCTCGCCGCTATTCGATATCGAGAATCAGGGCAGCGACGGCAAAGGCTGGGCCAAGCGCATCGGCCATGCGGGTAGCGGCATTGCTCACCTCGCACTTGCTTATTCCGCCTATCAGTTCGCCGGACGCGACACGGGTGAAGCGGCGCAGGGCAGCTCAGGCGGAGGCGGAGGCGCGCAGGAAGCGGCCTCGGGCGTCCTCTCGATGGACTTCGGCGGCACGATCCTCGGCCTGCTCGGCATCGCCTTCTTCATCGCCGCCATCTTCCAAGTGAAGAAAGGCATCACGGGCGAGTTCATGAACCGCATCAGCGGGCAGGCGCCTTCGGCCACACGCTGGCTGGGCGGCGCGGGCTATGTCGCGCGCGGCGTGGTCTACACCGTTATCGGCTGGTCGCTCTTCAAGGCGGGCTTCATGTCGAGCGGCGCAGGCCAGGTGAAGACGCTGGGCGAGGCAGTCGCCAGCCTCGCGGGCGAAGGCTTCATCTTCACGCTGACCGCCATCGGCCTGATGCTGTTCGGTCTCTTCAGCCTCGTGCTGGCCCGCTACCGGATTATCCCGGACCTCGACAGCGACGCGGGCGTCCCCAAGTTCCGCGCCTGACGCGCGGAATTACAGGAACCGGCAGCCATGATCGACAAGTCCGAAAAGTTCAGCTGGCTGGTCCGGACTGGCTTCGCCGCTCGCGGCATCACCTATATCCTGCTGGGCTATATCGCGCTCAGCACGAGGGGTGATGCCGAAGGCGGCGGAAGCGCTGTTTACGATTATTTGCAGGAAGTGCCTTTCGGCACGCCGATCCTCTGGGTTATGTCCGTGGGACTGCTGGCCTACGTCGCCTTCCGTCTCATGTGCGCCATCAGCGATATCCAGCACCGGGGCACCGACTTCACCGGCATCCTCAAGCGCATCGGCGATGCTGCGAGTGCGGTCGCCCACCTGTTTCTGGCCTATGCCTGCTTCCAGTTCGCGACCTGGACGCGCACATCGACCGAGGGCGACAGCGGTGGGCAGGCGATGGCGGGATCGATCCTGCAGTACGACACCGGATGGATTCTCATTCTGCTGATTGGCCTGGGGTTCCTGACCGGCGCTTTCATGCAGGCGAAGACCGCAGTGACCGCGCATTTCATGCATCGCATCAGTCGTCACGCTCCAGCCATCGTCAATCCCATCGGACGGATCGGTCACCTTGCCCGCGCGGCCGTCTTCCTTCTGATCGGGTGGTCGATGACGCGTGGCGCGCTTGCCGGAGAGGAAGATCGCATTCGTGGTCTCGGGGAGGCGATACTGGCCCTTCGCGATATGAGCTATATCTATGTCTGGGTTGCCGTCGGCCTGATCCTGTTCGGACTGTTCAGCCTCTTCACCGCCTTTTACCGCGTGATCCCGGATTTCGGCCCTGAAGGGTTGAAACCCAGCTTCCGGGCCTGACATTACAGTCATGACCAAGACCGCGAAACTCTACCGCATGGCGATGGACAAGCACGTCTGTCCTTATGGCATCAAATCCAAGTGGCTGCTCGAGCGGGAGGGCTACACGGTCGAGGACCATCCTCTGGCCACGCGCGAGGCGACCGATGCCTTCAAGGAACAGCACGGCGTGAAGACGACCCCGCAGAGCTTCATCGAAGGGAAGCGGATCGGCGGCTACACCGACCTGCGCAAGCATTTTGGCCACGACAAGGAAACGGCCAGCGATACGAGCTACACGCCGGTCCTGGCGGTCTTTGCGGTGGGCGCAGCGCTGGCCATCGCGCTCAGCATCTTCGTCTACGGCTCGCCGCTGACGATCCGCGCTGCCGAATGGTTCGTGGCGTTCTCCATGGCGATGCTGGCCATGCTCAAGCTTCAGGATGTCGAGCAATTCTCGACCATGTTCGTGGGCTACGACCTGCTCGGCAAACGCTGGGTACCCTATGCCTACGCCTACCCGTTCCTTGAGGCGACCGCCGCCGTGCTCATGGCTGGCCGTATCCTTCCATGGTTGTCGATTCCGATCGCGCTCTTCATCGGCACTATTGGCGCGGTAAGCGTTTTCTATGCCGTCTATGTCCAGAAACGCTCCATCAAATGCGCCTGCGTCGGCGGCAGCGCCAACGTGCCGCTGGGCTTCGTGTCGCTGACGGAGAACCTCGCCATGATCGGCATGGCGATTTGGATGTTGCTCCGCCCCATGGTCTAGTCCAAGCACGGGGCCATGATATTCTACGAAGATCTCGAGATCGGCTTGACCCGTAGCTTCGGCGGGTATGAGGTAACACGCGAGGAGGTGCTGGAGTTCGCCTCGAAATACGATCCTCAGCCTTTCCACCTTTCTGACGAGGCCGCCGCGCAGACCCATTTTGGCAAGATTTCCGCCAGCGGCTGGCACACCTGCTCGATGACCATGCGAATGATGGTCGAGAACATGATGAACGAAAAATCCGCTGGTCTTGGCTCGCCCGGGGTCGACCAGCTGCGCTGGATCAAGCCGGTCTATCCCGGCGACACGCTGCGCTGCGAAACCGAGATCATCGAAAAACGCCGCAGCGCCTCGCGCCCCGAAATGGGCATTTTCAAGAGCCGCATCCGTACCTTCAACCAGAAGGACGAGATGGTGCTGGAAATGGTTTCGAACGCGCTGATGCGAACGCGCGATCCGGAAGGTTCGGACTAGTTCACGCCCCGCACTGGGTCAGTCCGTCGGCCCGATACAGCACTCGGTTGCTGCCGTCCCGCACGGTCAGAGTGCCGCGATAGTCGGTAGTCTCGTAGCCGCTCTGCTCACCTCCCGCCTCATCGAGGTCGAGAGTGAAGGAATACTCGCGACCGTCATACTTGCGCCGCGCGAGATAGGGTAGCTCCTTGCTCCCCTTGTCCGCCGCCAGCGTCACCAATTCGCCTTTGCGGATAAGGTAGCCCTCGTCCGCCATCGCCAGCGCCACCGCTCCCAGCCCGCCGCCATCGGGCGCAAAGCTGCAACCGGCGCCATACAGATTGTGCTTCTCGATTTCGGGATAGCGGATCGGGTCGAGCACGAGTTCTTCGGGGGGAGGCTCCTGATTGGCCTCGACCTCGGCCACATCGGCTTGGCGCGCCGCTTCTTCCTCGGCCGGCGTGGTGCTGTCGCAGGCTGCGAGAGCAACAAGGGCAAGAACCGGAAACCAACGCATCAATGCCTCCCGAACAGTTTCTCGACGTCTTCCATCGAGAGCTTAACCCACGTGGGCCGCCCATGGTTGCACTGGCCCGAGCGCGGGGTGCGCTCCATCTCGCGCAGCAGGGCGTTCATTTCGTCGACGCGCAAGGTGCGCCCTGCCCTGACCGAGCCGTGGCAGGCCATGGTGGCGAGCACGAGGTCGAGCTTCTCGCCAAGATGCAGGGCCTCGCCATTGAGAGCGAGGTCGTCGTCGATGTCCCGCAGCAGCTTTTCGGGATCGGTGCGCGCGATGGCGTGCGGCAGGCTGCGCACGAGCATGGCGGAGGGGCCGAACCGTTCGATGGCGAGACCGTGCTTGGCTAGCGTGTCGGCGGCCTCCTCAAGCCGGTCGCAGCTGGTTTCTTCCAGCTCGACGACTTCGGGGATCAGCAGCGCCTGGCTGCGCGCCACCGCTTCTTCCGCGCCCGCCGCTTTCAGCCGTTCGAGGACGAGGCGTTCGTGGGCCGCGTGCTGGTCGACCAGCACCAGCCCGTCACTCGCCTCGGCCACGATATAGGTGTTCGCCACTTGCCCACGCGCCACGCCGAGCGGATAATCCTGCTCTGCCGCCGGGGCGGGAGCGGCCTCTTCCGCCCGGCCACGCGGCTCGGCCATGACCTCGGCTTCGTAGCCGCGCCACGCCGCACCTGCCTCCGAAACACGCGTCTGCGGGGCCGACCAGTCGCGCCCCTCAAAAATCGAGCGGAGCGCCGGGGCGGGTTCCTCGCGGACAGGCTCCTGCTGCCAGCGCGACATGGCGGAGGCATCGGGCGTCTGCGCGCTGCGCTTGTCGCCCGTTGCGAGCGCGCTGCGCAGGCCTGACACGATGAAACCGCGCACCGCGTGCGAATCTCGGAAACGCACCTCGGTCTTGGCCGGATGGACGTTCACATCCACCATTTCGGGCGGCAGGTCGAGGAACAGCGCGAGCACCGCGTGCCGGTCGCGCGCGAGCATATCGGAATAGGCCCCGCGCACCGCGCCGGTCAGCAGCCGGTCTTTCACCGGACGGCCGTTGACGAAGAGATACTGGTGATCGGCTATCCCGCGGTTGTAGGTCGGCAGGCCGGCAATGCCGGTGAGACGCATGGTCCCGCGGTCGAGATCGATGGCGACGCCGTTCTCTTTCAACTCGCGCGCCACGACCTGCGCAACGCGGTTGGCCAGCCCTTCCCCGCCCTGCAGGCCGAGAATGCGGCGGTCGCCATGGTCGAGCGTGATCGCGACATCGGGCCGCGCCATGGCGAGGCGCTTCACCACGTCGAGGCAAGCGGCGTATTCGCTGCGCGGCGTGCGCAGGAACTTGCGGCGCGCCGGGATCTTGCCAAAGAGGTTTTCCACCCGCACCCGCGTTCCCGGCGGCAGGGCTGCAGGCCCTTCGGCCACCAGCTCGCCGTGATCGACCACGCGCTTCCAGCCTTGCTCCGCTCCCTGCGGACGGCTTTCGAGCGTGAACCGCGCCACGCTGGCGATGCTCGGCAGCGCCTCGCCGCGAAAGCCCAGCGTCGAAACCTGCTCGATCGCATCGTCCGGCAGTTTGGACGTCGCGTGCCGTTCAAGCGCAAGCGCCATCTCGTCCGGCCCCATGCCGCAGCCATCGTCGGTCACTTCAAGGCTGGTCAGTCCGCCCTCGACCAGCTTCACCGCGATCCGCGTCGCGCCCGCGTCGATCGCGTTCTCGACCAGTTCCTTGAGCGCGGAAGAGGGGCGCTCGACCACCTCGCCGGCGGCGATACGGTTAACCAATGTGTCGGGCAGGCGGCGTATTTCGGGCATGGACCGGCAAGCATAGCGACGAAGCGCGAGGAATCCGAGGCAACTTGTTTGCCTATCCCCCGCAAGCAGTGAGGAAATTTTTGGCTTTCCGCGCGTAATAAAGCTAAGGCACCGCCACCGTTTCCCCCCGGGTTCACGACAGCGGCGACTCGCAACCCTCGACTGACCCCACGCATCATACGGATTACGACACGAAAATGGGCCTCTGGAACAACATCTTCAAATTCGGCGTGCAGAACATGGCGATCGACCTCGGCACCGCCAACACGCTTGTCTACGTACAGGACCAGGGCATCGTCCTCAACGAACCGAGCGTGGTTGCGCTCGAGACGGTCAACGGCATGAAGCGCGTCAAGGCCGTGGGCGACGATGCGAAGATGATGATGGGCAAGACGCCCGATTCCATCGAAGCCATCCGCCCGCTGCGCGACGGCGTGATCGCCGACCTCGACGTGGCCGAGGAAATGATCAAGCACTTCATCCGCAAGGTGAACGGCCGCAAGAGCCTGATGCGCTATCCCGAAATCACCATCTGCGTGCCCTCGGGTTCGACCTCGGTCGAGCGCCGCGCCATTCGCGACGCCGCCTCGAACGCGGGCGCTTCGCAGGTCTACCTTATCCTCGAGCCCATGGCCGCCGCGATCGGCGCCGATATGCCGGTGACCGAACCGGTCGGCTCGATGGTCGTCGACATTGGCGGCGGCACCACCGAAGTCGCCGTCCTCTCGCTGCGCGGCCTTGCCTACACCACCTCGGTCCGTACCGGTGGTGACAAGATGGACGAAGCCATCGTCTCTTACGTCCGACGACACCACAACCTGCTGATCGGCGACAGCACGGCCGAGCGAATCAAGAAGGATTACGGTGTTGCCCGCCAGCCCGAAGACGGCACCGGCGAGCAGATCACGATCAAGGGCCGCGACCTCGTCAACGGCGTGCCCAAGGAAATCACGATCAACCAGGGCCATATCGCCGAAGCGCTTTCGGAACCCATCGGCGCCATCATCGAAGGCGTGCGCATCGCGCTCGAGAACACGGCTCCGGAACTGGCGGCCGATATCGTCGACCAGGGCATCGTGCTCACCGGCGGCGGCGCGCTGATCGGCGGCCTCGACGAATACCTGCGCGAGGAAACCGGCCTGCCCGTCACGATTGCGGAAGATCCGCTCTCCTGTGTGGCGGTGGGCACGGGCCGTGCTATGGAAGACCCGATCTATCGCGGCGTCTTGATGACCGCATAAGGGGGTACGGCAATGGCGCCGAGTGGCCAGCGGCGCTCCAGCTATTCCAAGCGGGCGCAATACAATCTGTTCACGGGCTACATCGTGGCCGGTGCCGGTGCGCTCATCGGCGCCGTCCTGCTCGGCATTTCGTTCTTCCAGCCAGACCTGTTCGGCGGCCCGCGCGGTGCGGCGAATGATGCTGTCAGCCCGGCTACCGAGACCGCGGCCGCGGCCCGCACGGGGACGAAGTCCCTGTGGGATTCGGTCAGCGGCTATTACCGGGCAGGATCGAAAAACGCCGAACTCAAGCGCGAGATGCAGCTCGCCCGCATCCGACTCGCGGAAGCCGAAGCGCTGCGGCAGGAGAATGTGCGATTGAAGGGCCTGCTCGACCTGCAGGAAGAAGAGCGCAAACCCGTTGCCGTGGCGCGGCTGGTTGGCTCCTCGGCTTCGAGCACGCGACGCTTCGCCTATCTGGGCGCAGGGTCCGATGACGGGGTGATGGTCGGCATGCCCGTGCGCAGTCCGCGCGGCGTGGTGGGCCGTATTCTCGAAGCCGGCAGCACTTCCTCGCGCGTCCTGCTGTTGACCGACAGCGAAAGCGTGCTGCCCGTCCGCCGCGCCGGCGACGAGACCGTGGCTTTCGCCGAAGGGCGCGGGGACAGCCTGCTGCGGATCAAGCTCATCAATCTCGGCATCAATCCGCTGCAACCGGGCGACCTCTTCGTCACCAGTGGCGCAGGCGGCTATTACCCGCCCGGCATCGCGGTTGCCATCGTGACCGAACTGACCGACGACGGCGGCCTTGCCCGGATCGTCAGCGATCCTGCGGCGACCGACTATGTCGCGGTGGAAGCGATTTTCGAACCCGAAGCGGCGCTGGGCGCACAGACCCCGATCGAAGAGGAGCTGGGCGACTGATGGAGCGGATCGAACCGCGCGCCCGCAGCGATGCCTATGGCAGTCGCATCAACCGCTCCCATTCGCCGCTGCTCGCCAATATCATTCCCTGGGCGTCGATCCTGGTCGCCTCGATCCTGCCGATCTTTGCGATTGCCGCTGCCCTGCCGATGGTGCCGCCGCTCGGCTTCGTCGTCCTGCTGGCCTGGCGTCTGGTGCGCCCCGGTCTGCTGCCCGTCTGGGCAGGCTTTCCGCTCGGCCTGTTCGACGATCTCTTCAGCGGCCAGCCCTTCGGCTTCGCCATCATGACCTGGTCGATGACCCTGCTTATCATCGAGGCCATCGAGATGCGCTGGCCGTGGCGTGCCTTCTGGCAGGACTGGTTCACGGCGGGTATATTGAGCCTGCTCTATCTCCTCGCCGGCTGGCTGCTTTCGGGCGCCTCGCCGACCCTTCCCTCGCTGGTTGCCCTCGTGCCGCAGATTGTCCTGACCATCCTCGTCTTCCCCGTCATCGCCCGCTTCGTCGCGCGGCTCGACGAATTGCGCCTGAGGCGCTGGAGGCGCGTCTGATGGGTCTGTTTCGCCGCAAGAGGATCGGCGCCAAACCGCGCGATCTGGTCAGCCAGACGACGCTCGACAACGCCTTCGACCGCCGCACTTTCGTGATCGGCGCAGGCATGGGCGGTATCGGGACGATCCTCGCCGCGCGCATGGCCTATATCGGCATTGCCGAGAACGAACGCTGGGTGCTGGAGTCCGAAAGCAACCGCGTCAATTTGTCGCTCATTCCGCCACGGCGTGGCTGGATCCTCGATCGCAACGGTGCCCCTCTCGCCTCCAACCGGGCCGATTTCCGCGTCGATGTCATTCCCGACAGGATGGACGATGTGGAGGCGACGCTCATGCAGCTCGCCGGCATTCTCGACCTGTCCGAGAACGCTCTCGCCGACATCAACAAGCGAGTTGAAGAGGCGCGCGGTTTCCAGCCTGTCGAAGTGGCGACCGGCCTCGATTACGAGGATTTCGCCGCCATCAGCGTGCGCCTGCCAGACCTGCCGGGCGTGGTGCCGCAGCGCGGCTTCTCCCGCTTCTATCCAACCGGGGCGAGCGTGGGCCATCTCATCGGTTATGTCGGCCCGGCGTCGGCCGAGGATTACGAAGAGAACCCCGATCCAATCCTGATCACACCTGGCTATAAAATCGGACAGGACGCGCTCGAGGCGCAGTTCGAGAAGGAGCTTCAGGGCAAGCCGGGCGCACGCCGCGTCGAGGTGACGGCCTCGGGCCGCATCGTGCGCGATCTCGAAACGCGCGAGGACAAGCAGGGCGCGCCCGTGCGCCTCACGATCGACGGCCCGCTGCAGGATTACGCCGCCCGACGCATCGGTCTGGAAAGCGGGTCCTGCGTGGTGATGGACTGCGAAAGCGGGGACATCTTGTGCATGTCCTCCATGCCCAGCTTCGACCCCAACAGCTTTTCCGCCGGCATTGGCCGCGTCGAATATTCCATGCTGCGCGAGGACGAACGCGTGCCCCTGCGCAACAAGGTCCTAAAGGGGCTTTATCCGCCAGGTTCGACTGTAAAACCAATGCATTGCATGGCCTTCCTCGACGCCGGTGTGAAGCCGGAAGAGGCTATCATGTGCGGTGGCGGGCGCCGTATCGGCAACCGCTTCTTCAACTGCTGGAGCAACCACGGCCGCGTCGACATGGCCAAGGCGATCTACCAGTCGTGCGACAGCTATTTCTACCATTTCGCGCAGCAGATCGGCTTCGAGAAAGTGGCCGAATGGGCGCACAAAATGGGGCTTGGCGAAGAGTTCGAGCTGCCGGTTACAAGCCAGTTCTACGGCACCGTACCCGATCCGGCCTGGAAGCAGCGCAAATACGATCAGGCCTGGCAGCCTTATGACACGGTCAACGCGTCGATCGGACAGGGCTATTACCTCGTAAACCCGCTCCAGCTGGCGGTGATGAGCGCAAGGCTTGCGACGGGCTACAAAGTCGTTCCACACCTGCGCATGGACGATCCTCGTCCTGAGTTCGAGCATTTCGATTTTTCGGCCAGCGAGATCGATTACGTCCGCAAGGCGATGAGCGACGTGGTCAACGGTCCCGGCACCGCGGGCCGTGCAAGACTGCCGATCGAAGGCGTGCAGATGGCCGGCAAGACCGGTACGGCGCAGGTCGTCTCGCTCAGCATCTCGAACGGCAAGACCGGCCCGTGGAAATACCGCGACCACGGCCTGTTCGTGTTCTTCGCCCCCTTCGACAAGCCGAAATACGCAGGCGCCGTGGTGATCGAGCATGGCGGCGGCTCGGGCGCGGCCTACCCGATTGCGCGCGACGTGATGACCTTCCTCTTCGACCCGGCCAAGGGCATGGAAGCCCTGCGGCCTCTGGAAGAGCAATGGGGCGGCACCGCCCAGCAACGGCTCGACGCGAAATACCGTGCCTATGCGCAAGCGGCAGGCGAAGTGGTCGAACCCGTGCCCCAGCGCACCGACCAGATCTTCGACCAGGTCGTCGCCGAAGCGCGGCTTGCGCAGCGCCAGTCGGAAGAACTCGCGACGCAGCCGACCTCTTCGCGCAACGAAGGCTCGCGACCGCCAACCACCTCGGCCGAAGTGGCCGCCCCTGTGCCGGATAGCGGCCAGTGAGCGGCATCGTCCCAGCGCCCGTTGCGCGCCAGCCATGGATGATGCTGTTCCCGCTGTTCGCCCTGATCGGGTTCGGAGCACTGGTACTGACATCCGCCGCGGCGGGCGATTTCGATGCTTATGCGCGTGGTCACCTGCTGCGCTTCGCAATTCTTTTCACGATGGCGGTAGTCATTTCTCGGTTCAACAAACCGACCGTGCAGATGCTCACCTATCCGGGCTACATCGCGATCCTCCTTCTACTCCTCGCTGTCGAAGTGATGGGGCAGGTTCAGGGTGGCAGCCAGCGCTGGCTTGAGGCGGGACCAATCCGGATACAACCGTCCGAATTGATGAAGCCCGCAGCCGTTCTTGCTCTGGCACATTACTATGGCGGCCTTCCCGTCGGTATGGTCCCGAGTTTTCGGGCCCTCATGCCGGCCGCTGCGATCATCCTGTTGCCGATCGCCTTCGTCCTTCTGCAGCCCGATCTCGGCACCAGCCTTGCCATTGCATTCGGCGGTTTCGTGGTGATGTTCTTGGCGGGTCTTCCGCTGCGCTGGTTTGTCACGGCGGGTATTGCGGGGCTGGCGCTGCTCCCGGTCGCCTTTTTTGTAGGCTTGCAACCTTATCAGCAAAAGCGCGTGCTGACCTTCCTTGATCCAGAGAACGATCCTTTGGGCGACGGCTACCAAATCACCCAATCGAAAATCGCGATCGGTTCGGGTGGACTTTTCGGAAAAGGCTTCAACGAAGGGTCGCAGAGCCATCTCAACTACCTGCCCGAACCGCACACTGACTTCGTCTTCGCCACCATGGCCGAGGAATGGGGCTTCGTTGGCGGGCTCTTCATCCTTACCTGTTTCGGCCTGATCCTGTTCTGGGGACTCAAGGTCGCCAAGGCCGCGAACGACCGCTTTTCCAAGCTGCTTGCCGCGGGCATGACCGCGACGATCTTCTTCTACATTGCGATCAATCTACTGATGGTCATGGGTTTTGCCCCCGTGGTCGGCATCCCCCTGCCTTTCATCAGCCACGGCGGCAGCTCGATGATGACCAATATGATCTGCATTGGCGTGCTGATGATGATTCACAGGTGGAATCGCAGTGCGCCGCGGACTGGTCTGGTCGGAGGTTGAGCTTCGACCATCATTCACGCATACGTATGCGTTCACCAGTGCAGCAATCGCCAAAAAGAGACGCCCTTAGGCGTATTTCTGGAAGACAAAACGCACTTCCGAGGTCGTGTCACCCGAACGAGTGACTGACAAAAAGCGAAGAATTAACTATACGAAAGAATTGAAGACGCAGCTGCCAGTGAATTGAGAGGCGCCGGCGCTGCTGATAAAAAGGGACGCAACATTGGTCGAACCGACACGCCTCTCACCAGGCGCCAATACTTCTGCACGTGATCCACTGGAATGCGAAGAGCTTGCGAAGCACGCGGGCGACGGCGCGTGCCGTGAGGTCCTGCTTGGCCTGTGCCAGCGCGAACAGGCGGGCGAAGAAACCACCGTGTGGGACATCCACCGCATGACGGGCCTCCCCTTGCACGAGGCCTTCGCGGCTCTGCGGGCCCTTGAATACGGCAAGATCGTCGACATCCTCGACAATCCGAGCGACCCGTTCGGCGCGACGATCCGCCTGCGCGAAACCGGAATTTCGCTTCTGAAAAACCGCGACGTTGCATAAATTTGCGATTAGCGCTTTTTTTCCGCGAAACAGCCGCTATATGAGCGCCTCCCCCGAGTCGGGGAACGCCCGCAACACCGGGCGGGACACGGAAATCTGACCGTGAGTGTGGACGCATAGCTCAGTTGGTAGAGCAGCTGACTCTTAATCAGCGGGTCCTAGGTTCGAGCCCTAGTGCGTCCACCATTTCCTCTCTTTTTCAGCCTTGAAGCGCCCCGCCATCCGCGACTGGATTGCGCGCCTTCACATCCAATGTGCGCCACGCATTGCGCATCACATTGTGATGTGATAGCCACTCGCTGCATGAACACGATCGAAAAAGTCCGCACGCTTATCGGCAATGGCCTGATGACCCGCGCCGGCCTTGCCCGCGCCGCAGGCCTCCATGCCAACACCCTTCGCGATTGCACCGAGAACAGCTGGAACCCGACCGCCGAAACGCTCGGTAAGCTGGAATCCTTCCTTGATGAGAACGACGAGACCCCGGTCATCGTCGGTGCGGAAGAGATCATCGACGAAGCGCGCAACGGCCGCATGTTCATCCTCGTCGATGACGAGGATCGCGAGAACGAAGGCGACCTCGTCATTCCCGCGCAGATGGCCACGCCCAACGCGATCAACTTCATGGCCACGCATGGCCGCGGCCTCATCTGCCTTTCGCTGGACAGCAAGCGGGTGAAAGCTCTCGGCCTCGAGCCGATGAGCCGCGACAATCGCGAGAGCATGCAGACCGCCTTCACCACCTCGATCGAGGCGAAGACGGGCGTGACCACCGGCATCAGCGCGGCCGACCGCTCGCGCACCGTCTCGGTCGCCATCGATCCGACCAAGGGCCCGGACGATATCGTCACGCCCGGCCATGTCTTCCCGCTGACCGCGCGCGACGGCGGCGTGCTGGTCCGCGCCGGCCATACCGAAGCCGCGGTCGACATCTCTCGCCTTGCCGGCCTCAACCCCTCCGGCGTGATCTGCGAGATCATGAAGGACGACGGGACCATGGCCCGGCTCGACGATCTCGTCAGCTTCGCACGCAAGCATGACATGAAGATCGGCACGATCCGCGACCTCATCGAATACCGCATGCGTCACGACCATCTCGTCGAGCGTACGGCGGAAGACACCTTCGATTCCGATTACGGCGGCGCCTGGCGCATGCTGACCTATCGCAACACCGTCGACGGCAGCGAGAGCTACGTCCTGCAGAAAGGCGAGGTCAGCGAAGGCCACCCCACCCTCACCCGTGTCCACCCGATCTCGATCTTCGACGACGTGCTCGGCAAGCCCGGCCCCCGCAAGCGCACCCTCCAGCGCGCGATGCAGGTCATGGGCGAACACGGTTCGGGTGTGATCGTCATCATCACCGGCCGCCCGGCAAGCGGCTATGGCCAGAGCGAGGCCGAGCGCAATGTCGGCATCGGTTCGCAGATCCTTGCCGACCTGGGCGTTGAGGACATGATCCTGCTCAGCAATTCGCAACCCAACGTCGTCGCGATCGAAGGCTATGGCCTCAATATCGTCGACCATATGCCCATTCCGGAGTGATCCCCATGGCCAATTTCCTTATCGTCGAAGCGCGTTTCTACGATCATCTGAACGACATGCTGGTGGCAGGCGCCAAGGCCGCTCTGGAAGAAGCGGGCCACAGCGTCGAAGTGCTGACCGTTCCCGGAGCGCTCGAAATTCCCGGCGCCATCGCCATGGCTGCCGAAACGGGCCGCTACGATGGTTTCGTCGCCATCGGCGTGGTGATCCGCGGCGAGACTTATCACTTCGAGATCGTCGCCGGCGAAAGCGCGCGCGGGATCATGGCGCTGACCATGGACGGGATTGCCATCGGCAACGGCATCATTACGGTCGAAAACGAGGAACAGGCGCTCGTGCGCGCAGACCCGTCGAAGAAGGACAAGGGCGGCGAGGCGGCCAAGGCGGCTCTGGCCCTGCTCGACCTTCAGGGGCGCTTCGCCGCCTAGGCACCGCCGTCCACCATCCCGGTCAGTCCCAGCGGGGCGAAGGGACCGAGGATGAGCTGTTCGAAGACGCCAATCCCGTCGCTGCCGTCATTGCCGGTGGCGCGCACCAGCGTCTGCACGTGGAGGTTCTCCGGCGCTAGCGGATCGAGGCCTGCTAGATCGATATCCTCGCGCTCCACGCGCAAGGGGCCGTGGTGCATGCCGTGGCCCCATTCGGGATGGGTGTAGCCCAGCCCGCGCATCTGGAAGCGACCGAGAGATTCGAAAGTGACCTGCTCTGGCGCGCCCATGACCGCCAGCGACAGCGTGCCGCCCGAGGGCCAGCGGGTGTCGGGCAAAAGGCGCGTGCGCATGCCGCCGTGGCCCTCGGCAATATCGGAGGCATCGGCCCCGTCTGGCGCCCAGGCGGCGCGGGTGTTCCAGGCGCGGCCATGCGTGTCGTTGTTGACGTGGAAGTACAGGCTGCCGTTGCGAAAGCTGATCGGCGTCCATTGCCAGAAGAAGCTCGGCATAGGCGCGCCGGGCATCGGTTGGGAATCGCGCGCGCCGATGGGCCGCACACCCCAGCTGCGATCGCGCGTGCCGGCGGTGCCGTCGACCATCTCGTGCCGCTCGCCATCGACGGCAATCCAGCCCTCGTAATGGCCGTTCTGCGTCATGCGCGTGTAGTCCATGAAGGCGCGCGGACCGATGCGGTGGGTGAAGCGCGGCTCCTCGATCGGGAAGGCGCGTCCGGTGAAGGTGAATTCGCCCGCGATGCCATCGGATTCTTCGATGGTGACCTTCAACGCATGAAGCGGTTCGACGACCTCGATAGAGATGGGCCCAACCCGCATGGCCATCCGCTCCATCCCCATTTCCGCGCTGGCGTGCAGGCAATATTGGGTGCCGCCCCGGATGAAGCTGAAATGCGCGTCCGCCACGTCGAGATGGGGGTAAACGCTCAGCGCCAGCGCGAAGAACCCGCTGCCATCGGGCGCGTAGCCGTTGAAGAAGTAGCGGTCGTAGAAATTGCGGTCGGTGCCCGCATAGGCCACAGGCTCCGCGGTCTGGTGGATGGGATATTCGTCACCCTTGGAAAGCGCCATCAACCCTTCTCCTTCAACGCAGCGATACTGTCATGCTTCAGGGCCAGCGCACAGGCCCCGCGCGCCATCGACAGGAAGTTGGCATCCCCGCGCTCGGTGCGTTCGACAAAGGCGGCGCTGAATACGGCGGTCGAAACGCCGTGCAGGATGCCGACGCGGTAATCCTCGGCAAGGTCCGCGCGGGTCAGGTGCACACCCCTTGCCGCCATTTCGGCGAGATAGAGGTCGAGCAGTTCCTCCTCGTGATCGAGACCCAACTGCCCGATCCCGCAGCCGAGGAAATAACCGATGTCGGTCATCGCCTTGCCGATGGTCACCGTCTGCCAGTCGAGGATGGCGATGGGCTCGGAACCGCCGCGGATATCGAACAGCATGTTGTCGAGCCGGAAATCCCCGTGGACGAGACATTGAATGTCGGGGTCGCGCCGGAAATAAGTCGCAGCATGTTCCGCCAATTGCTCGCAGACGATCATGTAAGTCGGCTCGAGCGTATCGGCATAGCGTTCGCGAAAGAGCGCCTGCGCCTGCGGGTACATGGCGCCGACCTTCGCGCCCAAGTCTTCGGGAGGCTGGATCCACCCAGCATCGAGAATCTCCGGCCTTCTCCAACTCGGCGCATGGATCGCAGCGGCTTGCGCGATGGCTGATTTCGCTTCCTCCAGCGTGCAGCCCGCGATCTGGTCCCCCTGACGCGCGGGGCCGAGGTCCTCGAAAATCAAGACGAAGCTGGCCCCGTCCTCGCTCGCTTCCGCGGCGAAGGTTTGCGGCACGCGTACGTCGAGCAGCGGGGCTGCCTGCCGGTAGAATTCAACCTCCTTGCGATAAAGCCCGAACATCGCCGCCGTCCCGCGACTGGTCTCGTCGGCGGCGGGGAATTTGCCTGCCAGCGTGTCCGGGACGCCCTCGACGTCGAGATGGAATCGCACGCTATCGCCGACTTGCCCGGTCCCGATCGGCTCCCACGTGACCGATCGGACGCGTGCGCCGAGTGTCTCGGACAGCCATGCAGGCGTGACCTCGTCAGGATGGACCGGAAATCCGCTCAAGGCCCCTCTCCCACAAAGAGCAGTTTTGGAACGCTAACCTGCCAGGTTCGTCGTGGCAAACATGAGGAAGAGTAAAGCATGAACGGACCCATCGAATGGATCGCGTCCGTAGGAACGGTGGCCGCCGCGTCGATGATTGCTTTCGACATGGGACGCCGGGCCACCGCATGGGGCTTCGTGCTGTTCTGCGCTGTTTCGGCGCTTTGGATCTATATCGGGCTCACCGAGGACGCGATGCCGCTGGCCGCGATGAACGGCCTGCTGCTGCTCATCAACGGCTGGGGCGTGTGGCAATACTGGTTCCACCCGAAAAACCGGGCGGGCGATTAACCGGTCAGCAGACGATTTTTCCGAAGCAGTCGCGGCCCGCGTAGAACGCGCTGTCGCCCAGCTCTTCCTCGATGCGGATCAGCTGGTTGTACTTGGCAAGCCGGTCGCTGCGCGCGAGGCTGCCGGTCTTGATCTGCCCGCAATTGGTCGCCACGGCGAGGTCCGCGATGGTCGCGTCCTCGGTCTCGCCCGAACGGTGCGACATGACGGCCGTGTAGCTCGCGCGGTTGGCGATGGCGACGGCGTCCAGCGTCTCGGTCAGCGTGCCGATCTGGTTGACCTTCACGAGCAGCGAATTGGCGAGCCCCTGGTCGATGCCTTCGCGCAGGCGCTGGGGGTTGGTTACGAACAGGTCGTCGCCCACCAGCTGCACGGAATTGCCGATGCGGTCGGTTAGCGCCTTCCAGCCTTCGAAATCGTCTTCGGCCATGCCGTCCTCGATCGAGCGGATCGGATAGTCGCGGCACAGCTTGTCGAGATATTCGGCCATCTCATGCCCGTCGAGCGACAGGTTCTCGCCCGAGATTTCGTACTTGCCGTCCTTGAAGAACTCGGTCGACGCGCAGTCCAGCGCCAGCACCACATCGTCACCCGGCTTGAAGCCAGCCTGTTCGACCGAGGCCATGATGAAGTCGAGCGCGTCGCGCGTGCCGGCAAGGTTCGGGGCGAAGCCGCCCTCGTCGCCTACGGCGGTGGCAAGACCCTTCTCGCTCAGCTTCTTCTTGAGCGTGTGGAAGATCTCCGCGCCCCAGCGCACGGCTTCGGCGAGGCTGTCCGCTCCCACCGGCATGACCATGAATTCCTGGATGTCGATCGGATTGTCGGCGTGCTCGCCGCCGTTGATGATGTTCATCATCGGAACGGGAAGGACATGGGCGGAAACGCCGCCGATATAGCTGTAGAGCGGCAGGCCGCGCGCATTGGCGGCGGCCTTGGCGGTCGCCATGCTGACGCCGAGGATGCCGTTTGCGCCGAGACGGCCCTTGTTGGGCGTATCGTCGAGCGCGATCATCGACAAGTCGATGTCGCGCTGGTCCTCGGCGTCGAAATTGCCGACCAGAAGGTCGCGGATTTCGGTGTTCACCGCGTCCACCGCCTTGGTCACGCCCTTGCCGAGATAGCGGCCCTTGTCGCCATCGCGCAGTTCCACCGCCTCATGCGCACCGGTCGACGCGCCCGAGGGCACGGCGGCGCGCCCGAAGCTGCCATCCTCGAGCAAGACATCGACCTCCACCGTGGGATTGCCCCGGCTGTCGAGGATTTCGCGGGCGTGGATATCGATGATGGCGGTCATGGGAAGGATGGACTCCGGTGACAGGTGTTGTAATTCAGTAAAACACCCCCAGATCGAGGGCTCGGAAAGCGCTCTATGCGTCGGAACATCACGGCGCAAGTTGCGTTGCACCATAGAACCCCCGGTTCACGCCAACCGCCGGGAAATGAATACGAATTGAGGGCAAGGACGAGAGCAATGGCAGAAAACACCGCGTCGGGCGCGCCGAAAAAGCCCAAGACCACCCCCAAGACAAAAACCAGCACCGCGAAGAAGCCGCGCAAGACCGTGGCGAAGAAGGGTGCAGCCAAGGAGACAGTCCCCGTGACCAACACCGTTACCGCAACCGAAACCACCGCAACCAATCCGCACCGCGCCGAAGCCAAGAGCCGCTTCAACGCCGCTCTGGAAGAAGCCAAGGCGGGCGCTGCCGCGCTCAAGGCCGAAGGAAAGGAACGCGCTGCTGCCTATCGCGGCCAGGCCAAGGGCAAGAGCCAGGACTGGGTCAGCGATGCCAAGACCTATGGCACCGACGCCAAGGTCAAGGGCAAGGAACTCGCCACCGAAGGCAAGGTGAAGACTAGTGAAGGCCTGCGCTCGCTCAGCCGTTCGATCAGCGAAAACGCCCATCAGGTCGATGAAAAGCTCGGCGCCAAATATGGCGATTACGCCCGCAGCGCCTCGGGTGCGCTCAACGATTACGCCGCGAAGCTCGACGAAAAGAGCGTCGATGATCTGGTCGAAGACGGCCGCGCGTTCGTTCGCAAAAGCCCGGGCACGGCCATCGGCATCGCTGCTGTCGCCGGCTTCATGCTCTCGCGTCTTTTCCGTCGCTAAGATCTAGCGATAACAGGGGAAATGATGCGGGACGAAGACACCAGGGAACGGGCGGACTACGAAGGTCCGCTCGACCTGCCCGACGATTACGAGGACATCGAGGAGGATGAAGGTGCTCATGGCCCTTCGCTCGCCGAAGATGTCCTCGCGCTTTTCGAAGACGGCAAAACCTATGCCGAGGCGGAGATCGCTTATCAGAAGAGCCGCGCTAGCTATACCGCCAACCGTCTAAAGGGCGCCATTGCCATCGGGCTTGGTGCCTTTGGCGTTTTCCACCTTGCCCTGATCGCCTTTGTGGTCGGTCTGGTTATCGCCCTCGTTCCCCTCGTGGGTCCGTGGATCGCGACGGCCATCGTCACCATCGCGCTGCTGGTCATCGGCGTAGTCCTCCTGAAAATGCTCAAGGGCCGGATCGACGATATTCGCGATGCCTTTGCGGAAAAGGAGAAGGGCGATGAGTGACCGCAAGGCGCAGATGCTTGCCGACCGCTACCTGCGCGATTCCGCGCGTGCGCTCGTCGACGCCGATATCCAGCACATCAAGGCCGATTTCGCGCACAAGGGCCTGGGCCAGAGGGCCATGGATCGTGTCACCGAAGGCGCGATGGATCTGTACGAGGAAGCCATCGAGGTGGCCGAGGACAATAAGGGCGCCCTTGCAGCCCTGATTGCGGCGGTGGTTGTTTGGTTCGCACGCAATCCGATCCTCTCTGCTTTCGGCCTTGCGCCGGACGACGAGGACGAGGAAGACGACAGCGGGTGGGACCTCCGCGACGAGTTGGAGGAACGATTGGGTCGGTAAACCCGTTGGTTTATCGAACACTTATTCAAGGATGTACCCAATGGTAGACACCGCCAAAACCCCGCAGACCAACGTCACCCCCATCAGCGCCGACAGTCAGCTGACCGATCAGGAAAAGCGTGATCAGCTGCGCGCCCGCATCGAAGCAGGCGAACGCCGCAACGAAGAGCGGTCGCTGATGGACCAGGCCAAGGACGTTGCCGACAGCGCCGTTGAATTCGCGAAGAAGCACCCGGTTGCCACCGTCGCCGGTGCCGTTGCCGTCGGTCTCGCCATTGGTGCGATGACGCGCCGTGGCCGCGAACTTGGCCGTCGTGGCGGCTCGTGGGCGTCTTACGCCGCCGATACTGCGCTCGCCTACGGTCTTTCGATGATCGAAGGGGCAGGCGACAAGTTCGAAGATATGACCGACGCGGCCGGTACGCAGAGCCGTCGCCTGAAGCGTGACGCCGGTTATCGCCTCGACTCGATGGGCGACAGCCTGCGGTCGAGCGGTCGCCGTGCGAGCCGAAAATCGTCGCGTGCCTATCGCGATCTTCGTGCGCGCCTGACCAACTAAACTCTTCCTAAACCAACTTCGCGTAGCGGCGTGACAGGGTTGCCTGTCGCGCCGCTTCCGCTATGGGGCGTGGCCGTTATCTCCCTCCCCAAACGGAAGAACGGACCAATGGAAGAAAAAGAGAGCAAGCAGACGCTCTACCTGGTGATGGGCGGCCGCGTGACCGACCCGCGCAGCGTCACCTTTTCGGATCCCGAAAGCATCCACGTCGCCGGCGTTTACTCCACCTATGACGACGCAGAGAGCGCCTGGCGCGGCAACGCCCAGCGCACGGTCGACGATGCGGAAATGAAATACGTCATCGTCCACCTGCACAAGCTGCTCGATCCGGACGCATAAGGACCCGAGAACCGATGGCCTATTCGATCCGCTCTTTCGAGGAAGGTGACGCCGAAGCGCTCGCCGAGCTCGGCCGCGCGGCGATCGGGGCCATCGGACCGGAAGCCTATACCGAGGAACAGGTGGAGGCTTGGCTGGCCAATTTCGCCGGCCCCGAAGTCTACCAGGCGCAGGCCGATGCCGGCACCCAGATCTTCATCGCCACCGACGAGGACGATACGCCCGTCGCCTATGCGATGCTGGAGCTGACCGGCCATCTCGACCACCTTTATTGCCATCCCGACCATACGGACGAAGGCATTGCCTCCAGCCTGCTGGCGACGGCCGCGCTCTACGCCAAGTATCACGGGATCACCCACCTCTTCACCGAGGCGAGCGAAATCGCCAAGCCCGCCTTCGAAAGCGCAGGCTACACGGCGATGAAGAAGCGCACCTTCGAAATCGACGGCGTCGACATCACCAATTGGGCGATGGTGCGCGAGATCGAACAGGCGAAGCCCGCCCCGAAAAAGACGGGCCGGCTCTCCAACACCTGATTAGCGAAGGCTGTCTGTGAAAGGCGGTGCGCGCAGCAACCGCCCGCTCGATCAGACGAATTCGATCTTGTCGATGAGGTAGAACTTGTCGCCGCTCGGCACGGTGACCTCGACCTCTTCTTCCACCTGCTTGCCGATCAGCGCGCGCGCGATAGGCGAGGTGTAACTGATGCGGCCCTTGCTCGCATCGGCTTCGGTCTGGCCGACGATCTGGTACTTCACCGGCTTGTCTTCTTCGTCGAGCAGGGTCACGGTCGCCCCGAAGATCACCTTGTCGCCCGAAAGCGTGGTCGGGTCGATGATCTGCGCGCGGCTGATCTTGTCTTCGAGGTCGCCAATCATGGCTTCGACCTGGCCCTGGCGCTCCTTGGCCGCGTGGTATTCCGCGTTCTCGGAAAGGTCGCCATGCGCGCGCGCTTCCTCGATTGCATCGACGATTTTCGGGCGCTCGGCGCGCAGGACCTTCAGGTCTGCGGTCAGCTTCTCATAGCCCTCGGCCAACATCGGCACCTTATCCATGGGACCCCTTTGTCCTTCCTGCAAAGCGTCCCTCCCCGGACAATTCGACCCCGGTCCGCGAAGTGCGGAACCTCTGATGGCCGAATGTGAGGAAGGGTACGCGTCTAGTTCTTAGGAGCTATAATAGTCCTGCAGGGAGCGCACTTCAAGCTGCTCGGTCGAAACCTCCGCAATTGCACGGGCCGCGGCAAGACTTCCGGCGGCGGTCGTATAATAGGGCAGCTTCTTTTCAAGCGCGGCTTCGCGGATCGACTGGCTGTCCAGCAGCGACTGCCAGCCCTCGGTCGAATTGAAGATCAACGCCACTTCGCCGTCGATAATGGCGTCGACGATGTGCGGGCGCCCTTCGGCGACCTTATTGACCCGCTCGACCTCCAGCCCCTGTTCGGACAGGAAGCGTTGCGTGCCGCCGGTGGCGATGACCTTGAAGCCCTGGTCGAGGATTGTCTTCACGGCGGGCAGGATGACGTCCTTGTCGCTGTCCTTCACCGACACAAACACGGTTCCGCCGGTCGGCAGCGTCATCCCCGCTCCCAGCTGCGACTTGTAGAAGGCGGCGGGGAAGCCGCGATCGATGCCCATCACTTCGCCGGTCGACTTCATTTCGGGCGAAAGGACCGGATCGGAACCCGGGAAGCGCGCGAAGGGGAAGACAGCTTCCTTCACGGCCATGTGGTCGGGCTTGAGATCGAAGGGCTCGAAGTTCGACAGCGGTTCGCCCGCCATCACGCGCGCGGCGACCTTGGCGACCGGCTGGCCGATGGCCTTGGCCACGAAAGGCACGGTGCGGCTGGCGCGCGGGTTGACCTCGATCAGGTAGACCTCGCCGTCCTTCACCGCGAACTGGACGTTCATCAGGCCGCGCACGCTAAGCGCTTCGGCCAGCGCCTTGGCCTGGCGTTCCATTTCCTCGACGATGTCGGCGGGCAGGCTGTAGGGCGGCAGGGTGCAGGCGCTGTCGCCTGAGTGCACGCCGGCCTCCTCGATATGCTGCATGACGCCTGCGATGCGCACTTCATTGCCGTCCGAGACGACATCGACATCGCACTCCACCGCGTCGCGCAAGTACTGGTCGACCAGCACCGGGCTGTCGCCCGAGACGTTGACGGCGGTGTTGATGTAATCGTCGAGCTGCGGTTCGCTGTCGACGATCTCCATCGCGCGACCGCCCAGCACATAGCTCGGGCGCAGAAGCACCGGATAGCCGATGCGAGCGGCGGCAGCGGCGGCTTCGTCGCGGCTCTTGGCGATGCCGTTGAGCGGCTGCTTGAGGTTGAGCTTATTTACCAGCTTGGCGAAACGTTCGCGATCTTCGGCAAGGTCGATCGCATCGGGCGAGGTGCCGAGGATCGGAATGCCTTCGCGTTCGAGCGCTGCGGCAAGCTTGAGCGGGGTCTGCCCGCCAAACTGGACGATCACGCCCACCACTTCGCCCTTGGACATTTCGACGCGCATGATCTCGAGCACGTCTTCCTCGGTCAGCGGCTCGAAATAGAGGCGGTCGGAGGTATCGTAATCGGTCGAGACCGTTTCCGGATTGCAGTTGACCATGATGGTCTCGAACCCGGCTTCGGCCAGCGCGAAGCAGGCATGGACGCAGCAATAGTCGAACTCGATGCCCTGCCCGATCCGGTTCGGGCCGCCACCGAGGATGACGATCTTCTTGCGGTCGCTCGGATCGGCCTCGTCCTCCGCCTCGCCGAAGCTGGGCGCTTCGTAGGTCGAGTACATATAGGGCGTGATGGCTTCGAATTCGGCCGCGCAGCTGTCGATGCGCTTGTAGACCGGATAGACACCCAGCTTGTGGCGCAGCTTGCGGACTTCCTCTTCGCTGGTGGCACCGGCCATGGCGCGCAGGGCATCGTGAAGGAGGCCCGACCGGCGCGCCTGTGTTTCGGCGAGGCCGCCCGCAACACCAACAGACCGCACGGCCAGCGTTGCAAGGCGCTTGTCGGAGAACCCCATGGCCTTGAGGCGGCGCATTTCCGCCTCGTCGCGCGGCAGGCCGTTATGGCCGAGCATCTTCTCTTCGTAGATGATCGCCTCGATCTGGCGCAGGAACCACGGATCGAAACCGGTGATCTGGTTGATCTCCTCGACCGTGAATTCCTCGCGGAACGCCTGCGCGATCTTGAGGATGCGGTCGGGCGTGCGCTGGCTGAGCGCAGCGGTAATCTTCTCGCGGCTGACGCCTTCGAGTTCGGGCACGCGGTTGAACCCGTCGAGGCCGGTTTCGAGGCCCCGGAGCGCCTTTTGCATCGATTCCGCGAAGGACCGGCCGATGGCCATGACCTCGCCGACCGACTTCATCGCGGTCGAAAGCTCATTCTTCGCGCCCTTGAACTTCTCGAAGGCGAAGCGCGGGATCTTGGTCACTACATAGTCGATGGTCGGCTCGAAGCTGGCAGGGGTAGCTCCGGTGATCTCGTTCTGGATCTCGTCTAGAGTGTAGCCCACGGCCAATTTTGCGGCCACCCGCGCGATGGGGAAGCCGGTGGCCTTCGATGCCAGCGCCGAGGACCGCGAAACGCGCGGGTTCATCTCGATCACGATCAGGCGGCCATCCTTTGGATTGACTGCGAACTGTACGTTCGAACCGCCTGTTTCCACGCCAATTTCACGCAGCACCTCGATCGAGGCGGTGCGCATGATCTGATATTCCTTGTCGGTCAGCGTCAGCGCGGGCGCGATGGTGATGCTGTCGCCGGTATGCACGCCCATCGGATCGACGTTTTCGATCGAACAGATGATGATGCAATTGTCCTTGCGGTCGCGCACCACCTCCATCTCGAATTCCTTCCAGCCGAGGAGCGATTCCTCGATCAGGACTTCGGTGGTGGGCGAGGCGTCGAGACCTTCGCGCACGATCTTGTCGAATTCGGCCTTGTTGTAGGCGATGCCGCCGCCCGTCCCGCCGAGCGTGAAGCTGGGGCGGATGATGGCGGGGAGGCCCGTACGCTCCAGAACCGCGAAGGCCTCGTCGACCGTGTTGGCTACGCCGCTGCGCGCGCTTTCGAGGCCGATCTTGTCCATCGCCTCGCGGAAACGCTGGCGGTTTTCCGCCTTGTCGATTGCGTCGGCGTTGGCGCCGATCATCTGCACGCCGTACTTTTCCAGCGTGCCGTTATTGAACAGCGCGAGCGCGCAGTTGAGCGCGGTCTGCCCGCCCATCGTCGGCAGGACGGCGTCGGGGCGTTCCTTGTCGATGATCTTGGCGACGATTTCGGGCGTGATCGGCTCGATATAGGTCGCGTCGGCCATTTCCGGATCGGTCATGATCGTGGCCGGGTTCGAGTTGACCAGGATGACCCGGTAGCCCTCTTCCTTCAGCGCCTTGATCGCCTGTGTGCCGGAATAGTCGAACTCGCACGCCTGGCCGATGATGATCGGGCCGGCGCCGATTACGAGGATCGAGGAGATGTCGGTGCGTTTGGGCATGGGAGCTTTCGTCTAGGAGCCGGAAACGGCCGCGCGCTGGCCGGAAGTGCGGAAGAACAGGCCGTCGAAACCGGCGGTGATCTGGTTGCGGACCTTGTCCGGAATATCGCAGCGATCCGCGACCCGGCCTACCAGGCCTTCCATGCGATCGCGGATATCGGTGAGTTCGCTGGCCTCGTCGGCGGAGAGCGGGGTAAATTTGTCTTCCACTTCGAATTCGCCCTTACCGCCAAGACAGGGAGCAGCGCGCGCAGTCAGCGTCGCGCCCACACCGCCGGTCTTGGGTTCGAGTGCGTAGACAAGCGTCAATTGGTCGAATTGGCGCCGCATGCGAAGACCTTCACCTTCCTCGCGCACCTGCCAGCCGGTGTCGCCCTGCGGCATCCCATCGGCGTTGCGGCTTACCTGCGTTTCGGCGTCGTTTCCGCAGGCGCCAAGGCCGAAAACAAGAGCGGCAGCAAACGTGCCTTTTGCCAAGCGCGTCAAACCCGTCATCCCAACATCCCCACGAATTTCTCGAACAGGTAAAAACTGTCCTGCGGCCCCGGCGAAGCTTCGGGATGGTATTGCACGCCGAAGGCCTTCTTGCCACGGATCGAGATGCCGCAATTGCTCCCGTCGAAAAGCGAGACATGCGTCTGCTGGACGTTTTCGGGCAGTGTCTCGGCGTCGACGGCAAAACCGTGGTTCATGCTGGTGATCTCGACGAGGCCGGTGCTCTCGCCCCAGCCCTCCCCGACCCGCTGCACGGGATGGTTCGCACCGCGGTGCCCTTGGAACATCTTGGCCGTTTTCGCACCCGCCGCCAGTGCCAGCATCTGGTGGCCGAGGCATATACCGAAGAGCGGGATGTCGCGGTCCAGCAGGCCCTTGATCACCGGCACGGCGTATTCGCCCGTGGCCGCCGGATCGCCCGGACCGTTGGAGAGGAACACGCCATCCGGCTGGAGCGCGAGAATATCTTCGAGGCTCGTGCGCGCAGGGACCACCGTCACCTTCGCACCCGCCTTCACGAAGTTGCGGAAGATGTTATCCTTCGCGCCATAGTCGATGGCGACGACATGCGGCTTGGCGTTGTCGGCCTCAGAATAGCCTGTGCCAAGCTGCCAGTAACCGCCCTTCCATTCCTCATGCGCGTCGCGCGTCACGCCGGGCACGAGGTCCAGGCCTTCGAGACCGCTCCATTCGGCGGCCTGCTTCTTCAGCGCCTTCATGTCGAACTGGCCGCGCGGATTGTGCGCGATCACCGCGTTAGGGGCGCCCTGGATGCGAATGCGGCGGGTCAGCGCGCGCGTGTCGACGCCGGACAAGCCGATCTTGCCATGACGCACGCACCATTCGACGAACTCGTCGCGGGCGCGGAAATTGGAATGGCGGGTGACGTCCTGCCGTACCACCAGGCCTACGGCGCCGAGACCGCGGCTTTCGACGTCTTCCTCGTTCGCGCCGACATTGCCGATATGCGGGAAGGTGAAGGTGACGATCTGGCTGTCGTAGGAGGGATCGGTCATCACCTCCTGATAGCCGGTCATGGCGGTGTTGAAGCAGACTTCGCCTACCGCGCTTCCGCTGGCACCAAAGCCTTTCCCCCAAATACAGGTACCATCCGCAAAGACGATGACGCCAGTCGCGCCTTTGGGTTGCGCGTGCGAGAATGCGGACAGGGCCATGGGGCGCTCCGGGTCAGGGGTTTCCAGCGATGTGTGCTAAGTCCCAGCCGCTAGGGACCGCAGCGATTCCCGTCAAGCCGCCATGCGGTGGAACACTTGGCTTTCTGCGGCCTTCCATTACATGGGCCGAGAAACTTCCACAGCTTAGACAATAGAAGAGACACAATGCTCCGCGAAAAAATCCAGTCCGAGACCGTGACCGCCATGAAGGCCAAGGACAAGGAACGCACCGCCGCGCTCCGCCTGATCGGCGCGAAGATCAAGGATCGCGACATCGAACTGCGCACCGCCGACAAGAAGCCGGAGGACGACGAACTCGTCACCGACGTGCTGATGAAGATGGCCAAGCAGCGCAAGGAATCGATCGCCATGTACGAAGACGGCGGGCGACAGGAGCTGGCCGAAAAGGAAAAGGCCGAGCTCGTCGTGATCGAGGAGTTCCTGCCCCAGCAGATGAGCGAGGAGGAAACCCGCGCGGCCATCGCCCAGATCAAGGCCGATACGGGTGCCGACGGCATGAAGGACATGGGCAAGGTCATGGGCGAGCTGAAGGCGCGCCATGGCGCGACGCTCGACATGACCAAGGCGAGCGGCCTCGTTAAGGAGGCCCTATCGTGAAGCGCGTCCTGCTGATCGCTCCGCTGGCGCTCGCGGCCTGTTCGCAGAGCGAACCCGAACCGACGCCTACGCCCTCCCCGACAGTTGCTGAACCGCGCACTCTCGTGCCTGCGGAACTCGACATCGACAGCCTCGGCGCGAAGATCGAAGGCCCGCAGGGTCCCGAGCCGGAAGCCCCCCTGATGCTAGGCGGCGGTGAGATCGGTCGCATCGTCAGCTATGTGGCCTGCCCCGAAGGTGTTAAGGAGTGCCTCCCCGATGAAATGCCGCAAGGCACGGTCTACACCTTCGTCCATCAGATTACCCTCGACGGCGTCAGCGCCGCGGAACCGACTTCGGGGCCCGAGGTCGTGGAAGCCCCGCCCACCCTGTTTAGGACTACGGAGCGCGCCCACGGGTTTAATGGCTCCATCGGCTATTCGCGCAGCCAGGCTCAGACCGCCTTCGGCAGCGAGGACGCGGTCGGCGTGACTGTCGACGATGGCCGGCTGATCTGGCGCGTCACTGGTACGCCCGACTGGCAGCAGGGTTCGACCGTCACCTTCTGGTGGCAGACCACCCAGCCCCCGGCTGGACCCGCAGATGCGTTTCTTCTGGAAGTTATGGGCAACCAGATCAGCGCAATGGGCCCCTTCCCTGCGGAAGAAAAACCGGCAGAGGCACCGGCCGCGAACTAGCGATCATCGCCCTGTCGCTATAGAGGGGGCCGATGGCCCTCTCACCCCAATGGCTGGACGAATTGCGCATGCGGACGACGCTGTCCGCCGTGATCGGCCGGACCACGCGCCTCACCAAGGCGGGGCGTGAGTTCAA
The DNA here is from genome assembly GCF_019711375.1 of Qipengyuania aurantiaca. Classification (NCBI taxonomy): domain Bacteria; kingdom Pseudomonadati; phylum Pseudomonadota; class Alphaproteobacteria; order Sphingomonadales; family Erythrobacteraceae; genus Qipengyuania; species Qipengyuania aurantiaca. The sequence continues at coordinate 2,429,232 of NZ_CP081295.1, read as the reverse complement.
GGCCTGTTGCCCGTTCCACAACGAGAAGACGCCCAGCTTCTACGTCAACGACGAGAAGGGCTTCTACCACTGCTTCGGCTGCGAAGCGCATGGCGATGCAATCCGCTGGCTGACCGACCAGCGAGGCATGCCCTTCATGGACGCGGTGAAGGAACTGGCTGCTGAGGCTGGGATGGAAGTCCCCGCCCCCGATCCGCGCGCGGCCGAACGCGCCGAGAAGCGCGCCAGCCTCCACGATGTCACCGCCGCAGCGCAGGAATGGTTCGTACGCGAACTGGCCACTCCGCAAGGAGCGGAAGCGCGAGCCTATCTCAAGCGGCGGGGCTTTTCCGATAGCGTGGTGCGCGAATTCGGCTTCGGCTTCGCGCCGGAGGACCGGCAGGCGCTGAAATCCGCCCTCTCGCAGTTCGACGAGCGCATGCTGATCGAGGCGGGTATGCGGATCGAGGTCGAGGACAAGGATCCCTACGACCGTTTTCGCGGTCGCCTTATGCTGCCGATCCAGGACACGCGCGGCCGGGTGATCGCCTTTGGTGGCCGTATCCTCGACAGCGACGCCTACGGGCCCAAATACCTCAACAGTCCCGATACGCCGCTCTTCGACAAGGGGCGCACGCTCTACAACCTCCACCGCGCCGCTCCCGCCGCGCGCCAGAGCGGACGGATCGTTGTGGTCGAAGGCTATATGGACGCCATCGCGCTTGCCAACGCAGGCATCGCCGAAGCAGTCGCCCCGCTCGGAACGGCCCTGACCGAGAACCAGATCGAGCTGCTCTGGCGTCAGGTCGAGCGGCCGATCCTGTGCTTCGATGGCGACAACGCCGGACAGCGCGCTGCCATGCGCGCGATCGGGCGCGTCCTGCCCATGCTGCGGCCCGGCCATTCGCTCTCCATCGTCCGCATGCCCGCGGGCAAGGACCCGGACGACCTCCTCAAGGAAAGCGGCGTTGGCGCGATGGAGGAATTGCTGTCCTCGCCCGCCAGCCTGCTCGATACGCTCTGGGCGTTCGAGCGCGACGCCCAACCCCTCACCTCGCCGGAAGAGAAGGCGGGCCTCAAAGCGCGGCTGCTCGCGCATACCGAGACAATCCAGCACGACGATATTCGCGCGCTTTACCGCAAGGAACTGCTCGACCGCTTCTCCGCCTTTGCCTTTCCACCGCGAGCACCACGCGAATTCAAGCCGCGGGGCGAGTGGAAGAAGGGCGGCTTCAACGCCCCTCCCCCGCGCCTTTCGCCTGAGACCGAAGCGCGGCTCAAAAGGGCCATGGCGGGCGGGTCGCGCGATGCGCTCGCGGTAGCGGTCATCCACGGATTGCTGCGCTTTCCAGATACTATCCTGAGCCATGAAGCGGCGCTTTCTCGCTTTGCCGCGAGTGACCGGAATGTCGGCCCTGCGATAGATTCGTTGATTGCCGCTGCGGAAACGCTTGATTCGCACGCCGAATCGCCCATATCCCTGCCCGGAGGCCTTCCCGCCCCACCGGCAAACACTTATTTCGCCTTTCTCGACAAAGGCACAGACCCGGTTGATGCGCGCGAGGATCTGGCTGAAGCCGTGTCGTTGCTGGTCGAAAGACCGGCCCTCGAAGCTGCGCTCGCTGCGGCGACTGCGCGATTCGAGACCGACCCCGAGGGAGCTTTCGCCGAACAACAGCGTTTGTTGAAACGGAAGCTCGAGTTCGAGGCACGACTCGGAAAAATGGCAAGTCGAAAGGCCGCTAAGCCGGCCAACACGAATTCAGGCGCCGAGGGCAACCAGCCCGAAGGCGACGCATAAAACGGACCGATTGCAGTTTATGGCCACCAAATCGAAGTCTGGCGACAAGGACGACGCACCCCTGATCGATCTCAACGAGGCGTCGATCAAGAAGCTCATCACAAAGGCGAAGAAAAAGGGCTACGTCACCTATGACGAGCTCAACGACGCGCTGCCCCAGGGCGAGATGAGTTCCGACCAGATCGAGGACATCCAGTCCGCGCTTTCCGAAATGGGCGTGCAGATCGTCGAGCATGACGAGGACGCCGAGCCCGAGGACGAGGTCGAGGAAATCGCGCCTGCCCCGTCGGCCAAGGAAAAGGACGCCAAGAAGGCGCCTGCTAAGAAAGCCGCTTCGGAAGGCCGGACCGACGATCCGGTCCGCATGTACCTGCGCGAAATGGGTGCGGTCGAATTGCTCAGCCGCGAGGGCGAAATCGCCATCGCCAAGCGTATCGAGGCCGGCCGTGACATGATGATCATGGGCCTGTGCCAAAGCCCGATTACCTTCCACGCGATCATCCAGTGGTCCGAAGCGCTCAACAACGAGGAAATGCAGCTGCGCGAGATCCTCGATCTCGACGCCATGCTGTCCAAGGAGCCTCCGGCCGACAAGCTCAACGACGACGCCGAAGACGATGATGACGACGGCGAGATCTCGGAAGAGACCGCCGGCCCCACCATCCGGGACGACGATGACGACGATTCGGACGAGGATTCCGAAGGCGAAGACGGCGAGGAAGGTTCCTCGAAGTCGGACGAGGACGAGGACGAGGACAACACCATGTCGCTCGCCCAGATGGAAGCGGCCCTCAAGCCCGACGCCATCGAACGTTTCGCCCGCATCAAGGACCTCTTCGGCAAGTTCGAGAAGCTCCAGGCCGAGCGTGTCGAGGTCCTGGGCCGCGGAGAGACCTTCCCGGCCGCCAAGGAAAAGAAGTACGAAGCGCTGTCCGACCAGCTCACCGCCGAGGTCGAGAGCGTCCAGTTCCACGCGACCAAGATCGAATTCCTGGTCGACAACCTCTACGCCTTCAACCGTCGCCTCACCGCGCTCGGCGGCCAGATGCTGCGCCTTGCCGAACGCCATAAGGTGAAGCGCGTCGACTTCCTCGACGCCTATATCGGCAACGAGCTCGACGACAACTGGATGGACGGTCGTCTCAAGGACAAGAAGTGGGCTGCCTTCGCCGAGAAGGAAGGCGATGCGATCGACCGTATTCGCACGGAAATCAGCGACATCGCCAGCGCCACCGGCATGGCCCTGCCTGAATTCCGCCGCATCGTGAACATGGTCCAGAAGGGCGAGCGCGAGGCGCGTATCGCCAAGAAGGAAATGGTCGAGGCGAACCTGCGTCTCGTGATCTCCATCGCGAAGAAATACACCAACCGCGGCCTGCAGTTCCTCGACCTGATCCAGGAAGGCAACATCGGCCTGATGAAGGCGGTCGATAAGTTCGAATACCGCCGCGGCTACAAGTTCAGCACTTATGCGACCTGGTGGATCCGCCAGGCGATTACCCGCTCGATCGCCGACCAGGCGCGCACGATCCGTATCCCGGTCCACATGATCGAGACGATCAACAAGCTAGTCCGCTGCTCGCGCCAGTTTCTGCACGACCAAGGCCGCGAACCGACACCTGAAGAGATGGCGGAGAAGCTCTCCATGCCGCTCGAAAAGGTGCGCAAGGTGATGAAGATCGCCAAGGAGCCGATCAGCCTCGAGACGCCCATCGGAGACGAAGAAGATTCGCACCTTGGCGATTTCATCGAGGACAAGAACGCGATTATCCCGGTCGACGCGGCGATTCAGGCGAACCTCAAGGAAACGGTCACCCGAGTCCTTGCCAGCCTCACCCCGCGCGAAGAACGCGTGCTGCGCATGCGCTTCGGCATCGGCATGAACACCGACCACACGCTGGAAGAAGTCGGCCAGCAGTTCTCGGTGACGCGCGAACGTATCCGCCAGATCGAGGCCAAGGCGCTGCGCAAGCTCAAGCACCCGAGCCGCAGCCGCAAGATGCGTTCGTTCCTCGATCAGTAACGGGGATTTTGCTTAAAGTCGGGAACCCGAACGGCTCCCGATCATTGGTACAGTATCAGACGATGTAAAAATCATCTGGTTATGATGAGCTTCTTTACGGAGTCATCATCAGGAGCCTCGACACCTTAGGGTGCCGGGGCTTTTCTGTGTCTGCTGCGCTTTACGGCTTCCGGGAAATTCAGCCCTTCTTGAGGTGCTTGACCGCGTCCTCGACCGGCATCGGTTTGCCGAAATAATAGCCCTGCGCGTACTCGACGCCGAGCTTCTTCAGCACTTCGGCCTCTTCCGCGTGCTCCACACCCTCGGCGATCAGCTTTGAGCCGATCGCCTCCGAAAAGCGCACCATCGCGCCGACCAGCGCACAGCGCGCGAGGTCCTGATGGATGTCGCGCGTCAGCGTCATGTCGAGCTTGAGCATGTCGGGTCCAAGGTCGACCAGATGGCGCAAGCCGGCATAGCCCGAACCCACATCGTCGATGGCAACGCGGGCGTATTTCGAGATCGGCTTCAAGGCCTTTTTGAGCGCCGCATAATCGTCGACCTGCTGGTGCTCGGTCACCTCGACCACGAGGTTCTTCTTGCCCGCCCGTTCCAGCACCTGGTGGAGCGCGCCCGACATGATCGTGTCGGGTGACGCGTTCACCGAGACATAGAAGTCCTTCGGCACCTGCTTGAGGCTTTCAAGGGCGCATTCGACCGCCAGCAGCTCAAGCTCCAGCCCGCGACCGATCTCGGCCGCCTCCTCGAACCATTTGTCCGGTCCGCGCATCATCGCATCCGGGAAGCGCGCGAGGCACTCAACCCCGACCGGTTTGCCTTCCTTGATCGAATGGATCGGCTGCTGGTGGATCTGCATCGCGCGGTCGCCGATCAGCTTGGTGATACGCTTGTCGATGCGGCTGAGGCGGTAGTCGGTGTCGAGATGCGTCTCGATCTGCTCGGTCGCAAGCGCGGCAAAAGCGCGCAACACGCCGATATCGCGCTCGTTCATCGTGCGATCGGGCGAGCGGCTGAGGCAGCAGAAGCTGCCATAGAGCGACCCGTCCGAGAGGCGCAGCGGCACGTTCAAATGGCAGCCCACGGGCAGGAAATGCGTAATCGCAATATCCTGTGTTAAGGGATGATCCGCCGGGTCCTGGATCAGTTCGGGCAGGCGCCCTTCGGCGATGTGCCAGCAATAGCTGTTCTCGCGCGGATCGCGAAAGCCCGGCCCCATCGGCAATTCGAGATCGGAATCGACGTGGGTCAGTTCCTTCTCACCGTTCTCGACATAGCGCGAAACGAAGGCGATCTCGGTCCCCAGGTGCTGGCGCACGGCGTGAAGGATGCGGTCGATCGACCCGTTCTCGATCGGCTCGGACGAAATCCCGGCGACTGCGGCGGGAATCATCGAAGAGTTGACTGGCATGTGCATGAGGCAAGCACCTAGCCGTTAATGCTTAATATTTTCGCCCATCGCGTTCTGCGCGCGGCGTTAATTCGTGTGCACGAAGGGGCAAACGGGGTGGAGAGAATCGCGCCAAGTCCCTATGGGGGCGGCCATGCGTATCGCCCTTGCTTCCGACCATGCCGCAATCGAGCTCAAAGCAGCCTTGCGCGACTGGCTTATCGAACAGGGTCACGAGGTCGCCGACCTCGGGCCGGAGACCACCGACAGCGTCGATTATCCCGACTTCGGCTACAAGCTGGCCGGGGTCGTGGCCGACGGCACGGCGACACGCGGCATTGCCCTGTGCGGCAGCGGGATCGGCATCTCGATGAGCGTGAACCGCAATCCAGACGTTCGCTGCGCGCTGGTTTCGGAACCACTTTCCGCCGCCCTGGCCCGCGAACATAACGATGCGAACTGCATCGCGATGGGCGCGCGCCTGACCGGGGTCGACATGGCCAAGGCCTGCGTCACCGCTTTCCTCGACACCGAATTCGCCGGCGGGCGCCACCAGCGCCGCGTCGACAAGCTCTCCAATCCCAGCCTCTAGGACCCGCATGACCGACAACCGTTTCTGGAACGACACGCTCGAACAGGCCGACCCCGAGGTCTATGCCGCCGTGCGCAACGAACTCGCGCGCCAGCAGGACAAGATCGAGCTGATCGCGAGCGAGAACATCGCCTCGACCGCCGTCCTCGAAGCCACCGGCAGCGTGTTCACCAACAAATACGCCGAAGGTTATCCGGGCAAGCGCTACTATGGCGGCTGCGACTATGCCGACGTCGTCGAAACGCTGGCGATCGAGCGGGCGAAAGAATTGTTCGGCTGCAATTTCGCCAACGTCCAACCCAATTCGGGCAGCCAGATGAACCAGGCGGTCTTCCTCGCCCTGCTGCAGCCCGGCGACACCTTCATGGGGCTGGACCTCAATTCGGGCGGGCACCTGACCCATGGCTCGCCGGTCAACATGAGCGGCAAGTGGTTCAACCCCGTCAGTTATGGTGTGCGCAAGGACGATGAACTCATCGACATGGATGAGGTCATGGCGATTGCGAAAGAGCACAAGCCCAAGCTCATCATCGCGGGCGGCACGGCCTATAGCCGGGTGTGGGATTGGGAGGCCTTCCGCAAGGTTGCGGACGAAGTCGGCGCCTATCTCATGGTCGACATGAGCCACATCTCCGGCCTCGTTGCCGGCGGCGAACACCCCAACCCCTTCCCGCACGCCCATGTCGTGACTACCACCACGCACAAGAGCCTGCGCGGACCGCGCTCGGGAGTGATCCTGTGGAACGAGGACGAGTTCACCAAACCGATCAACATGGCGGTCTTCCCCGGCATGCAGGGCGGCCCGCTGATGCATGTCGTGGCCGCCAAGGCCGTCGCCTTCCGCGAGGCACTGCGCCCCGAATTCAAGAGCTACGCCAAGCAGGTGGTCGCCAACGCCCGCGCGCTGGCCAAGAGCATCGAGGCGAACGGCCTGCGCGTCGTGTCGGGCGGCACGGACAACCACTCCATGCTGGTCGACCTCACGGCAAAGGACGTGACGGGCAAGGCCGCCGAAGCCGGCCTCGACCGCGCCTGGCTCACCTGCAACAAGAACGGCATCCCCTACGACACGCGCAGCCCCTTCGTGACCAGCGGCATCCGCCTCGGCACGCCTGCAGGCACCACGCGCGGCTTCGGCGAGGCCGAGTTCGAAACGGTCGGCAAGCTGATCTGCGAAGTCGTCGACGGACTGTCGAAGAACGGCGCCGAGGGCGACGGCCAGGTCGAGCAGAGCGTGCGTGACCGCGTCGCCGAATTGTGCAAGGCCTTCCCGGTCTATCCCGGAAGGTAAGGAGAGCGTTTCATGGGCAATATCCCCGACGACCGCGAGCCGACGAATTTCCGTCCCTCGAGCACGGATCGCAAGGAAGAGAAGGAACGCTTTTCGTCGCGCCGCGAGGATCGCGAGCCACGCGAACCGCGCAAGCCCTATGGCGATCCGGACCTGATCCCCGACGCCACGGCGGAGATCAAGGCGATGGCGGTCGATGGCCTTGAACATCCCTCGACAAAGCCGGTGCTGACCGGCGCGGCCATTGGCATCGTCGCGGGCCTCATTGTGCCCGTCGGCCCGGTCCTAGGTGGTCTCGCGGGCGCCGGTGTGGCGCTCTACAAGCGCCTGCGCCCCTGATCACACGGATATTCGATGCGCTGCCCTTTCTGCGCCCATGACGACAGCCAGGTGAAGGATTCCCGGCCGACCGAGGACGCTACCTCGATCCGCCGCCGCCGCCAGTGCTCCAGCTGCGGCGCCCGCTTCACCACCTTCGAACGCGTCCAGCTGCGCGAAGTCACCGTTGTGAAAAGCGGGGACCGTCGACAGCCTTTCGACCGCAGCAAGCTCGAACAGTCGATCTCGCTCGCCTGCCGCAAGCGCGATGTCGCGCCCGAACGGATCGACCAGCTCGTCAGCGGCATACAGCGCCAGGTCGAAACCGCAGGCGAGCCGGAAATCCCTTCGCAGCGGATCGGCGAGATGGTGATGGACGGCCTGCGCCAGATCGACAGCGTCGCCTATATCCGCTTCGCTTCCGTCTATCGCGACTTCAGCGAAGCGCGCGACTTCGAGGAATTCGCCAGCACGGTGCAGGAAGCCGCCAATGAGCGCAGCTGAGGCGAGAAAGCCGGTCATCGTCCTTGTCCGGCCGCAGCTGGGCGAGAACATTGGCAAGGCCGCGCGCGCCATGCTCAATTTCGGGCTGGTCGAGCTTCGCATGGTCACTCCGCGCGATGGCTGGCCGAACCCCGATGCCGGGCCTGCCGCAGCCGGGGCAGATATCGTGCTCGAAAAGGCGCGTGTGTTCGACAGCACTGCCGAGGCCGTGGCCGACTGCGCCCATGTTTACGCCACCACCGTGCGCAAGCGCGGCGTGACCAAGCCCGTCTACACGCCCGAAGAAGCGAGCCGGGAAATGGCGCAGGCCGAAGGACGCAGCGCGATCCTGTTCGGCCCCGAACGCTCCGGCCTGGAGACCGAGGACGTGGCGCTGGCCCGCGCCATCCTGACGGTGCCGATCAACCCGGAATTCGGTTCGTTGAACCTCGCGCAGGCGGTCATTCTCTGTGCCTATGAGTGGTCGAAGCACGAAAGCCTCGTCCAGCCGACGCAGGAGGACCTGCTTCCCCCCGCCCCGCAGGAGGAACTGGAAGGTCTCATCCAGCATCTCGAAACCATGCTGGAGCCCAAGGGCTATTTCCTCCCCGAACCGCGCGCCGACGCCACGCGTCGGACCTTGCGGGGCGTGTTGACCAAGCCGGGCTGGAATCACCTGGAGGTACGCACCTTGCGCGGCGTGCTGTCGAGCCTCCAGCGGAACCCCAAAAGCAGTTAGTCGAATATTTATAGTAGGTTCATCGGGCTTGCATTAGTCCGGCCGCGAACCTTTCTTCCCAACAACTCGAGGAAATATCATGCGTTTCGCATTGCCCGTACTCGCCCTTGCCACGTTCGCCGCACCTGCTTTCGCGAACGAGCCGGAAGAGAAGAAGGACGAGAAGCCCGAAGCGCAGGAACCGGCCAAGACCGAAGAGAAGAAGATTTGCCGCTTCGTCCAGATGGACACCAGCAGCCGCCGCCGCGAAAAGGTGTGTCTGACGAAAGAAGGCTGGATCGCGTTCAACAACGGCAATTGAGGCCGTGAGCCTAATTTAGCTGCGGATGCGGTCCCACTCGACCAGTTCGTAAGCGATCGAGGTTTCGACCAGAACCTCCCAGATTTGCGCGATTTTCCCATGCGGAAGGTCGCGCTTTTCTGCATCGGTCCGGGCGTTTTCAATAACCTCCGCCTTGCGCGCTTCGTCGCGCACCACGCTGCGGTCGGTCTTGATCCGGGCTGCGGCGCGCATGTAGCCGAAACGGCGGTCGAGCAGCGCCATCAGTTCGCGGTCGGTCGCGTCCACGCCCTTGCGCACTTCGGCCATGGTCTCGCAATCTTCGGGAAGCTTGTAATTCTCGTCCATGGACGGGGCGAATGGCGCGTTGAATGCGGCTTGTCGAGGACAAACCAAAGCCTCTCTCGACTTGTCCGCAATCCCTCGGCATGGGGGAGGCATGGCGAGCAATCCGAACACCTACAAGAACCAGCCCGACGAGCGCGGCCACTTCGGCGATTACGGCGGACGCTATGTCGCCGAAACGCTGATGCCGCTGGTCCTCGACCTCGAGCGCGAATACCGCGCGGCTCAGGCCGATCCCGAATTTCAGGCGCAGTTCGACGACCTGCTGGAGCACTACGTGGGCCGCCCCTCCCCGCTCTATTTCGCGGAGCGGCTGACGGAAGCACTTGGCGGCGCGCAGGTGTGGTTCAAGCGCGACGAGCTCAATCACACAGGCGCGCACAAAATCAACAATTGCATCGGGCAGATCCTGCTCGCGATCCGCATGGGCAAGACGCGCATCATCGCGGAAACCGGCGCGGGCCAGCACGGGGTGGCCACAGCCACCGTCTGCGCGCGCTTCGGCCTGCCCTGCGTGATCTACATGGGCGCAGAAGACGTGCGGCGGCAGTCGCCCAATGTCTTCCGCATGAAGCTGCTCGGCGCAGAAGTCGTGCCGGTCACCAGCGGACGCGGCACGCTGAAGGACGCGATGAACGAAGGCCTGCGCGACTGGGTCGCGAATGTCCACGACACCTTCTATATCATCGGCACCGCCGCCGGCCCGCATCCGTACCCCGAGCTCGTCCGCGACTTCCAGAGCGTGATCGGCAAGGAGGCGCGCCAGCAGATGCAGGACCGCATCGGCCGCCTGCCCGATCTGCTGGTGGCGGCCATCGGTGGCGGCTCCAACGCGCTTGGCCTGTTTCACCCCTTCCTCGACGATCCGGACGTGAAGATGCTCGGCGTCGAGGCGGCAGGCCACGGTCTCGACGGTGACGAGCACGCGGCAAGCCTGCTCGGCGGCTTCCCCGGCGTGCTCCACGGCAACAAGACCTATTTGCTGCAGGACGAGGACGGCCAGATCACCGAAGGCCACTCGATCAGCGCCGGCCTCGACTATCCCGGCATCGGCCCCGAACACGCCTGGCTGAAAGACATGGGCCGCGTCGAATACACCGCGATCACCGACGAGGAGGCACTGGAGGCCTTCCAGCTCCTCTGCCGCACCGAGGGCATCATCCCCGCACTGGAGCCGAGCCACGCCATCGCGGCTGTGGCAAAACGCGCGAAGGAAATGCCGAAGGACAGCGTGATCCTCGCCAACCTGTGCGGACGCGGGGACAAGGACATCTTCACCGTCGCCGAACGGCTGGGAGTGGAGATGTGATCTACGATGGTGACGGACCGATCATCGGTGGCGATCAATCGAAATTGGGCAAACTGAAAAAGCGATTCAATCTTGCTCGCGGATTGAGTGTCTTCTTTTCTGCGTTGGTAATTCTGCCTCTGTTGTGGTGGTTTCAAACTGGTGAACTAAATTTGTCCGATAACGCGATTGTCGTGGCCGTCTGTTTGTCCGCCACTGCAGGACTCATCGGACTGTTTTCTGAGCGGATTCCATTTTGACCAACCTGCACAACACCCTCTGCAAACCTCGCCCCTCTTGCGTCACCCCGGACTTGATCCGGGGTCCCGCTTCTTCTGACCGCGCGCGAGAGGCAGCGGGACCCCGGCTCAGCGGCCGGGGTGACGGTGGAGTTCATTCCCCCCTTCTCAATTCGTCAGACGGCTCTGTCCTACACCGACGTAGGTCTGGCATGGGCGTCGAATGACCGCCTCCAAACTCATCAAAACGCCCGGTTTCCTGCGTTCTCACGGCCCCGAGAAGTTTTCCGCCAGGACCGTGTTCCATCCGTTCCAAGCTGTAGGATTGCCGCCCAAGTCATGAGCGCCCCAAGCCGCCTCTCCAACGCCTTCTCCAAGCCCCACCCCGCGCTCGTCTGCTTCATCACCGCAGGCGATGGCGACACGGCGGCCAATCTCGACGCGCTGGTCGAGGGCGGCGCGGATGTGATTGAGCTGGGGATGCCCTTCACCGATCCCATGGCCGATGGTCCCGCGATCCAGAACGCGAATTTGCGCTCGCTCGGTGCGGGGACGACCACCGCCGACGTGCTGCGCATCGCCACCGAGTTCCGCCAGCGTCATCCGGACGTGCCGCTGGTGCTGATGGGCTATGCCAACCCGATGATCCGGCGCGGGCCCGACTGGTTCGCCTCCGCCGCGAAGGACGCCGGCGTCGATGGCGTGATCTGCGTCGACATCCCGCCCGAGGAAGACGACGCGCTTGGCCCCGATTTGCGCGCTGCGGGCATCGCGCCTATCCGCCTCGCCACGCCGACCACCGATGCGAAGCGCCTGCCGCAGGTGCTGGAAGGCTCAGACGGGTTTCTCTACTACGTTTCGGTCGCGGGCATCACCGGCAAGCAGCAGGCCGCGCAAACCTCCATCGAGGATTCGGTCGCCCGCCTGAAGGCCGCCACCGACCTGCCCATCGCGGTCGGTTTCGGCGTCCGCACGCCCGAGCAGGCGGGCGCTATCGCCAAGGTCGCCGACGGTGTTGTCGTAGGCTCCGCGCTGGTCGAACTGGTCGGCGAACACGGCTCCGACGCTCCGGAAAAGCTTCGCGAATTGACGGCAAGTCTTGCAAAGGCGGTGCATTCGGCGGCAAAGGGCGCCCCATGAACTGGTTTACACGCGTCCGTAACAATATCAGCTGGCTGCCCAAGCGCACCACCGAGAAGGATCTCTGGGTCAAGTGCCCGGGATGCCAGCAAATGGTCTTCGGCCAGGAATACGCCGAGAACATGGATGTCTGCCCGCGCTGCGACCATCACGGCCGCATCGGCGCGGACAAGCGCCTCGCCATGCTGCTCGACGAAGGCTTCCAGACGCTTCCCGTGCCGGATGTAAAGGAAGACCCGCTCAAGTTCCGCGATTCGAAGAAATACACCGACCGCCTCAAGCAGGCCCGCGCGAAGAGCCCGCATAAGGACGCCTTCCTCGTTGGCGAAGGCGCGATCGAGGGCAAGCCTGCGGTCGTCGGCGTGCAGGACTTCACCTTTATGGGCGGCAGCATGGGCATGGCCGTGGGCACCGCCTTCTGCCAGGGCGCCGAGCGCGCGCTGACGCTGCGCGCGCCCTATATCGTCGTGACCGCCGCTGGCGGTGCGCGCATGCAGGAAGGCATCCTCAGCCTGATGCAGATGCCCAAGGCGACCGTGATGACGCGCCGCCTGAAAGAGGCAGGCCTCCCCTATATCGTCCTGCTGACCGACCCGACCACGGGCGGCGTTACCGCAAGCTACGCCATGCTGGGCGATGTGCATATCGCCGAACCTGGCGCGCTCATCGGCTTTGCCGGGCAGCGCGTGATCCAGGACACAATCCGCGAGCAGCTGCCCGACGGCTTCCAGCGCGCCGAATATCTGCACAAGCACGGCATGGTCGACATGGTGGTGCATCGCCACGACCTGAAGGACACACTGGCGACGATCATCGACTATCTCGCGCCTGCCGAAGCGGCCTGACGCGCGCCATGCGGGACTTCGCCCGCTCCGATAATTCCGCCGTGCAGGCCCAGCTGGACCGGCTGGCGGCCCTGAGTGTGCCCGAAGGGCGGCTGGGGCTGGAGACGATCCGCACGCTGCTGGAAAGGCTCGGCAATCCGCACCGTAAGCTGCCGCCGGTGTTCCATGTCGCCGGGACCAACGGCAAGGGCTCCACCTGCGCCTTCCTGCGCGCGATGCTGGAGGCGGAAGGCTACAAGGTCCACGTCACCACCAGCCCCCACCTCGTGCGCTACAACGAGCGGATCCGCGTGGCTGGCGAACTGATTTCCGACGAGCGCCTGGCCGAATTGCTGGCCGAGGTGCTGGATGCGGGCGCGGACCTCAATCCCAGCTTCTTCGAAGTCACCATCGCCGCCGCCTTCACCGAATTCGCGCGCGTCCCGGCGGATACCTGCGTGGTCGAGGTGGGCTTAGGAGGCCGCTTCGATGCGACCAATGTGCTCGAGCAGCCCGCCGCCTGCGGCATCGCGGCGCTGGGGATCGACCACGAGCGCTTCCTGCTCGCGCCCGAGGACGGAGTGCCGGACATCCCTCTCGCCCGCATTGCCTTCGAGAAGGCGGGTATCGCGAAACCCGGCTCTTCGCTCGTCACGCTGTCCTATCCGGATGAGGCGACGTTGGAGGTCGAAGCCGCCGCCATGCGCAACGGCGCACCGCTCGCGATGCGCGGTCGCGAATGGTCGATCAGCGCGAGCGAGACGGGTCTGCATTACGCCGATCGGCATGGCGAGCTCGCCCTCCCACTTCCCGTCCTGCCCGGCCCGCACCAGCCGGAGAACGCGGCGCTGGCGGTCGCCATGCTGCGCCATCAGGATTACATCTCGGTGTCGCGAGACGCGATGGCGGAAGGCCTTCGCGCCGTCCGCTGGCCTGCGCGGCTCCAGCGCCTCGCGCCAGGACCGCTGACGGGCGACCGCGAAGTCTGGCTCGACGGCGGACACAATCCTTCCGCCGGAGCGATCCTTGGCGAGCATTTTGCCGGACAGAGGCTGCATCTCATCGTCGGCATGCTCGACGCGAAGGACCCGCGCGCCATCGTCGAGCCGCTGGCCGACTCCATCGCCAGCATCGCGGTAGTCCCCGTGCCCGGCCACAATTGGCACGCGGCCGCCGCCTTCGGTCCCGCAGCAAAGCCAGCCGCGGACGTGACCTCGGCCCTCGCCGCCCTCCCCGACGACGGCCTTCCGGCACTGGTCTCCGGATCCCTCTATCTCGCGGGCGAAGCTTTGCGCCTCAACAATGAGATACCTCAATGATCCGTTCGCCCTGAGCTTGTCGAAGGGCCGCACTTCACTTCTGATTTGGCGCTAGAAGAAAAGTACAGGGCTTCGACAAGCTCAGCCCGAACGGCTGTCAGGAAATTCACTCCGCCGGGACGGCTTCGCCAGCTTCGGGCGCGACGATGCCCGCTTCCTTTTTGCCCCGGCTCTCGCGGTACCATTCGAAGCACACCAGCACGGCAGCGGCGAGGCCGATCCACGTCGTCAGGATGAAGACGTCGTAATAGCCCTGGTTCTCGATCATCTCGCCCAGCGCACCGCGCCCCAGCGTGCCGACGAGCAAGGTCAGCGAAGCCAGCAGAGCATACTGCACAGCGCTGAACTTCTTCGACACGATGCTCGACAGCCAGGCGATATAGGCCGCTCCGGCAATCCCGATGGCGAGGTTCTCGAAGCCGATGGTTATGGTCAGCTTGGCAAGGTCCGCATCGCCGATGCCCGGCACCTGCTCGATAAGATAGGTGAACCCGACGGCTTGGCTGAACGCGGCCATGTTATGCCCACCCACAGCCATATCGGCGTAAAGCAGGTTGGTGAGCGCAGCGAGGATCCCGCCGATGAGCAGCGTAGCCATGCGCCCGATGGTGGTGAGCATGAAGCCGCCCAGCGCGAGGCCAAGGATGATCGCGCCCACACCGAAGAACTTCGACGCGAAGGCAACGTCGTCGTTCGTATATTCCAATTCGCCAAGGTAGAATGGATAGGCAAAACTGCCCCAGATCGCATCGCAAATGCGGTAGGTCAGCACCACGGCGAGGATCAGCACCAGCGCCCAGCCGACACGGCCCACCAGTTCCACCAGCGGCAGGACAAGTGCGCGGTAAAGATGGTCGAGCGCGTAATCCCCGCCCGTGGCCTCCGGCGCATCAGAGGCAAGGACGTGCCTGCCTTTCTTCTTCTGCGCGGCGAGCCAGCCGGCGATAAGGCCGGGCAGGATGATGGTCGCAAGGATAATCAGCGGACCGAAAGTGGCGGTGAATTCGGTGGGGTTGGGCCGATCTTCCGGCGCGTTGGCCATGGACAGGACCATGAAGGTCAGCACGGTGCCGATGGCTCCTGCCCACAACAGGCCGACCAGCAGCAGAGCACGGTTGCGGATGCCGGGTGCGAGTTCGCCCGACTTGCGCAGCGCGCGGACCTGGAGTTCGCTTTCCGTCGCGACATCGGCGTCGACTTCGCTCGCGTTGGGAGCCCAGAGGCCCACGAAGCCCACCGACAGAAGGATCGCGCCCATCAGGGCGTAGGTTTCCGGCCAGCCGATGCGCGCGGCGATGATCAGGCCCAGCGCGCCGCCCACCAGCGAGGAAAGGCGATACCCCATCTGGTAGACGGTCGAGAGGATGTCGATCGTCGCCACATCGTCGGCCACGTCGATACGCCAGGCGTTGATGGCGATATCCTGCGTGGCGCTGGCGAAAGCGCCAATCCCGGCGAGCAGGCTGAACATGCCCAGCTGGCTCTTGGGATCGAGGATGCTCATTGTGATGAGGATCGTCCCGAGCAGGACTTGCGCCGGCACGATCCATTGCTTGCGCCGCCCCAGCTTGCGCAGGATGGGGATGTTGACCTTGTCGATCAGCGGCGACCACAGGAACTGGAAGGCGTAGGCAAGCCCGATGAGGCTGAAGATGCCCATGGTCTCGAGGTCGACTTCGGCCTCGGTCAGCCAGGCAAACAGCGTGCCGAGGAACAGCGCGAAAGGTAGGCCGCTGGCGAAGCCGAAGATCAGCATGAAGCCGGTCTTGCGGTTGCTCAGCGCCAGCGCGAGAACCTTCCAAGCGGATTTTTTCTTTTCTTCAACCGCTTCGGCCATGCCCTAGCGTCCTTCCGTTTTCGTATATTTTTTGCGACACTAGCGCCAAGAGAGAGAAAGGAACAGGCGCGATGGGAGTTCCGACTTCATTGCTCGACGGACGGCGGCCCACGGACGGCATGCTGAGGCTGGCGCGCGATATCGCCGAGGAGAAGAAGCACGAAGGGCTCAAGCAGTCCACCGTGCCCGCACACGTCTATACCGATCCCGATTACTGGGTCCGCGAAAAGGCGGCGATCTACGATCGGCTGCCGCAAATCCTCTGCCCCAGCGCCCTTCTTCCCGAAGCGGGCATGGCCGTGCCGCACGATCCGACCGGGCGCCCACTCCTGATCACGCGCGATGCGGGAGGCGTGGTCCATGTCTTCCTCAACGTCTGCCGCCATCGCGGCACGCGGCTGGTCGAAGGCAACGAGGTCGCCTGCACGAAAAAGCTGGTCTGCCCCTATCACGCCTGGACCTATTCGGTGGACGGGCGCCTCCTCGCTCTGCCCCGTCCCGACACCTTCCCCGATCTCGACAAGGGAGAAATGGGATTGGTCGAGCTGCCGTCGAAAGAAGCGGGCGGGATGATCTGGTTCTCCCCGCGCGAGGGCACCGCCGACTTCTCCCTGGCTGAAAAGCTGGGCGAGGATTTCGATGCGCTCGGCGTGGCCGACCATGTCCTTTTCCGCCGCAAGACGCACGAGGTGGCGGGGAACTGGAAGCTCATCATGGATGCCTTCCTCGAAAGCTACCATGTGACGCGCCTCCATGCGCAGACGATCGGCCCTTTCTTCAAGGACGGCGTAACCAGCGGCGACATGATCGGCCCGCACTCGCGCAGCGCGGTCGGGCGGCTGGAGGAACTCGAAGGCGTCGACCTCACCGACATGGCGCAGATGCGCAAGGTCATCACCTTTGCCTACCAGTTAATGCCGGGGGCGCTGGTCATCCCCAGCCCCGACTACATCAACCTCATGGTGATGATGCCGCAGGCGCACGACCGCACGCTGGTCGAGGACTTCATGCTGATTCCCGAGCATCCCAGCACCGACAAGGCGCGCGATCACTGGGAGCGCAGCTGGGCGCTGCTCGACGGCGGTGTATTCGCCAGCGAGGACTTCCGCGCCGCAGAACTGGGCCAGCAGGGTCTGGCGACCGGTGCGGTGCCGCACCTGACGCTGGGCACGATGGAAGGCGGCATCCGCCGCTATCACGAGACGGTCGAGGAAGCCTTGCGCGCCGCCAACTGAGCGCCTAACCGCGCATCCATGTCCGACAACAGACTCCCCGAAGCCGGCGACCGTATCGCCAAGCTGCTTGCGCGCGCCGGTGTGGCCAGCCGCCGCGAGATCGAGCGTATGATTGAAGCCGGGCGCGTGTCGCTCCATGGCAAGGTGCTCGACACGCCCGCGGTGAAGCTCGAAAGCCTTCGCGGCGTGACCGTGGACGGAAAGCCCGTCGGCGAAGCGGAAGAGACGCGGTTATTCGCCTTCCATAAGCCCTCCGGCCTGCTGACGGCAGAGCGCGACCCCAAGGGCCGCCCGACCATCTACGCCGCCCTGCGCAACGCCCTGCCCAAGGATGCTGGGCGCGTGATGCCGGTGGGGCGTCTCGACTTCAACACCGAGGGCCTGCTGCTGCTCACCAACGATGGCGAGATGAAGCGCGCGATGGAACTGCCCTCCACCGGCGTGCCGCGCACCTACCGCGCACGCGCCTTCGGAGACATCACGCAGGACCAGCTCGACAGCCTCATCGAAGGCATCGAGATCGACGGCATTCGCTATGGCCAAATCGAGGCCAACCTCGAACGCGGTTCGGGGCGCAACCGCTGGATCGAGATGACCCTGCGCGAAGGCAAGAACCGCGAAGTGCGCCGCGTGCTCGAGCATCTCGGGCTGGAAGTGAACCGCCTGCTGCGCATCGGTTACGGCCCCTTCCACCTCGGCGATTTGCCGCGCGGTCAGGCGGTCGAACTCAAGCGCGGCGACGTGCAGGCGTTCAAGCGCGAACTCGGCCGGGGTGGCCGCCAGTGAGGATTATCGCAGGCGACTGGCGCGGTCGTAAACTGGTCGCTCCCAAGGGCGAAGGCACGCGTCCGACCGCCGACCGCACGCGCGAGACGCTGTTCAACATGCTCGCCAGCCGCCTGGGAAGTTTCGAGGGCCTCTCGGTGCTGGACCTCTTCGCAGGATCGGGCGCGCTGGGGCTGGAAGCCCTGTCCCGCGGGGCCTCGCATTGCCTCTTCGTCGAACAGGAGCCCGATGCGGTAAAGGCCATCCGCGCCAATATCGACGCGCTCGATTGCCGTGTGCGGACGCAGGTGCAGCAGGCTTCGGTGATGGGCCTCGCCCCGGCCAAGGCGCCGCACGACCTTATCCTCCTCGACCCGCCCTACGACACCGGCGCAGGACAGGTCGCGCTCGATCGCATGGCGCGGCTCGGCTGGTTCGGCCCGGCGAGCTGGATCGCGCTGGAAACCCGTAAGGACGAGGATATCGCGGTCAAGGCGCTGGCGATCGAGGCCGAACGCAAGGTCGGCAAGGCCAAGCTCACGCTGCTGCGCCTGAAAGACTGAGCGCACGAAAAGGGGCGGCTCCACCATGGTAGAACCGCCCCCTCCAAGCGTCGCCGCTAGCAAAGCCAGCGGGGCTGGACGTTCCGATTAGTTATCGTCGTCGTCGTCGCTATTCATGCTGTCGTATTCAGCCTGGGTCGCGGGCAGCGGACCGTCGATCTCGCTGGCCGGGCGACCGGGCCAATATTCCAGCGGACGATTGCCGGTCTTGTTCTTTTCCCAGCTGTTGATGCAGCCATCCTGCTGGTTCGGCGTGCAGACGGGCAGGTCATCGCCCGAAGCTGCGGCGGTGTAGCCAGCCGGCGTGGTCTGCGTCACTTCGCTGCGCACGAAACGCGGCGAGGCCGAGGTCGTGGTAGCGGCCGTGGTGCGCGCCGTCGTGCCGGTCGTGCTGGCGTTGTTGTCGCCGCTCATCTGGGCGTTGATCTGCTGCCAGGCCATGGCGCGCTGGTCGGGCGTCATTTCGTAGATGCGCACGCGCTGCGGATCGGTCAGGACCCACCAGCCTTCGGTCTGCGCCGGCTCGAGCGTCCAGTAATACTCCTGCACGCCATAGGGCCAAGCATCGTAAATCACGCGGCGGTCTTCGGGCCAGCCTTCGTAGATCACCACCTGGTCTTCACCGAGCTGGTATGTGGTGACTTCGCCTTCCATGTGGTGGTCTGCGGCGGCAGGCACGGCGGTAAAGGCAAGAGCGGCTGCGCCGGCAAGAATAAGGTTCTTCATTCGTGTTCCTCCTAGGAGTGTCATTGCCAATATTACTCATAGATCAAGGCGATAGTTCCGAAAGGGTCGGTATAGGGGTTGTGCTGCGCCCCCGCGTTCCCTAGCTGTTCCATGACCATGTCCGACCTCCCTGCCCCTACAAATTCCGCCGAAGACGGCGCAATTCCGCCCTATGCGGCGCCGCTCAACGCGCCCCAGCGCGAGGCGGTGCTGACGACGGAAGGGCCGGTGCTGATGCTGGCCGGTGCCGGCACGGGCAAGACTGCCGCGCTCACCGCACGCCTTGCCCATCTCATCGCAACCCGCCGCGCCTGGCCGAGCGAGATCCTGTGCGTCACCTTCACCAACAAGGCCGCGCGCGAGATGCGTGAGCGCGTCGGGCGGCATATCGGGGATGCGGTCGAAGGCATGCCCTGGCTCGGCACCTTTCACTCGATCGGCGCGCGGATGCTGCGCCGCCATGCCGAGCTGGTCGGATTGCAGAGCAATTACACGATCATCGACACGGACGATCAGCTTCGTTTGCTCAAGCAGCTGATCCAGGAAAACGACCTCGACGAGAAGCGCTGGCCCGCGCGCCAGCTGGCCGGGCTAATCGACCGCTGGAAGAACCGCGGCCTCAACCCCGGCGACCTCGATGCGGTGGAGAACGAAGCCTATGCCAACGGCAAGGGCGCGCAGTTCTACACGCTCTACCAGGACCGGCTGAAGGCGCTGAACGCCTGCGATTTCGGCGACCTGCTGCTGCATATGCTGAACATCTTCCGCCAGCATCACGACGTGCTGGCGCAGTACCAGCAGCGCTTCAAATACATCCTCGTCGACGAATACCAGGACACCAACCAGGTCCAGTACCTGTGGCTGCGCCTGCTCGCCCAGACCCGCAAGAACATCTGCGTGGTGGGGGATGACGACCAGTCGATCTATTCATGGCGCGGGGCAGAAGTCGCCAATATCCTCAAGTTCGAAAAGGATTTTCCGGGTGCGGCGGTGATCAAGCTGGAGCAGAACTACCGCTCCACACCCCAGATTCTCGCGGCCGCCTCGGGCCTCATCAACGCCAACAGCGAACGGCTCGGCAAGACGCTGTGGACCGAGCTTCCGCCGGGCGAAAAGGTCCGCGTGGTCGGCGTATGGGACGCGCCCGAAGAAGCGCGGCGGGTCGGCGAAGCGATCGAACGGCTGGAAAGCGAAGGCGCGCCGCTCGACGAGGTCGCCATTCTCGTGCGCGCGCAATACCAGACCCGCGAATTCGAAGACCGCTTCATCCAGATCGGCCTCAACTACCGCATCGTGGGCGGCTTCCGCTTCTACGAGCGCGCCGAAATCCGCGACGCTCTCGCCTATCTGCGCACCATCGCGCAGCCAGCCGACGATCTTGCCTTCGAGCGCATCTACAATCAGCCCAAGCGCGGGCTTGGCGCAAAGACGCTGGAGGCCATGCGTCGCCATGCGCGCCGTACACAGATGCCGCTCGCGGCCGCCTCGCTCGACCTTGCCGACAGCGACGAGCTTCCCGCCCGCGCGCGCAACACGCTGGGCGGCCTGCTCACCCAAATCGTCCATTGGCGCGAGCTGGCCGAACAGGTCACGCCATCCGAACTGCTGCGCATCGTGCTGGTCGAAAGCGGTTATGAGGACATGCTCAATAAGGACCGCAGCGCCGAAAGCGCGGGCCGCCTCGAAAACCTCACCGAACTCGCCCGCGCGATGGAGGAATACGAGACGCTGACCGACTTCCTCGAGCATGTCAGCCTCGTGATGGACAACGACCGCGCCGACGATGGCGAGAAGGTCACCATCATGACCATGCACGCGGCCAAGGGACTGGAATTCAACCATGTCTTCCTGCCCGGCTGGGAGGAAGGCGTCTTCCCGAGCCAGCGCGCGATCGACGAAGGCGGGCTTGCCAGCCTCGAGGAAGAACGTCGCCTAGCCTACGTCGCGATCACCCGCGCCAAGCGTCGCTGCACGATCTATCATGCCGCGAACCGGCGCATCTACGGCCAGTGGACCAGCTCGATCCCGAGCCGCTTCATCGAGGAACTGCCCGACGAGCATATCGAGAGCGAGACCACGATGAGTGGCGGCGCCTCCCTCTGGCGAGCGAACTGGAGCGAGAATGAAGACCCCTTCGCCCATGTCTCGACCGCGCGGCCCGACCGCAGCACCGCGCGCGGTCCCGGCTGGCAGCGCGCCCTGTCGAGCGGCTACGACACCAGCCCCAAGCGGATCGCCGAGACCGGCAAGAGCGCCGCCAGCTTCGCCGCCAAGCCGCGCACCGACATCGCCATCGGCGCGCGCGTCTTCCACGACAAGTTCGGCTACGGTTTCGTCACCGATCAGGAAGGCAACAAGCTGGAAATCGAATTCGAGAAGGCCGGCACCAAGCGGGTGCTCGACAGCTTCGTGAAGCTTGCCGCCGATTAGGCGGTGACTTCGCCCTCCACCGCTTCCTTAGCGGGCCTGCGCCAATAGCGCCTCTCGAACGGTCGCAGCAGTTCCCCGCCCAGCCCCCGCGTGCCTTCGGCAATGCCGGTCTCGCAATTGAGATGCGGCGTTGGGTCGACATAGGTGCCGAAAAGCTTGTCCCACAGGGTGACGGTGTTGCCGTAGTTGCTGCCCATCAGCGTCTCATCACGGATGTGGTGGAGGCGGTGCGCGGCCGGCGAAATCAGCACATGGCCGAGCGGCCCGAGCGTCCAGGGCACGTCGGCATGAATGAAAAAGCCCCACCAGCCGCGGATGATACCGGCAGCCCC
This sequence comes from Qipengyuania aurantiaca, assembly GCF_019711375.1. Taxonomy (NCBI): domain Bacteria; kingdom Pseudomonadati; phylum Pseudomonadota; class Alphaproteobacteria; order Sphingomonadales; family Erythrobacteraceae; genus Qipengyuania; species Qipengyuania aurantiaca. Next base: position 2,407,296 of record NZ_CP081295.1, on the reverse strand, counting down.
CACCGCCCATTCGGGCACGCCCAAGAGCAGCAGCAGAGCGATGTCCACGCAGGTGCTCAAAAGCTTGCTCAGCGGATGCTTGCGCAGGATCGACAGCCAGTGAAGCGCGGTGTCGGCGTGATGCGTGGCGTGGATCGGCCACAGCAGGCGCGTGTGTTCGAGCCGGTGGCGCCAGTAGACGACGAAATCGAAGATCAGGATGGCGGCAACGAGTGCCAGCGCATCGGGAACATGGTCCCACATTCCCACGGACGCAGTTGGTGCGCCGATGGCATCGCGCAGCGCTCCGTCGGGAAATACGAACAGCGGCGCAAGCAGCACCATGTTGATCCCGCTGAGGCCGAGATTGGTGACGAATTCCCCGCGTGTCCGCGCCACGGCCGCCCCGATTGCCCGCCGCTTGGTGGCAAGCGCCAGCAGGCCGAAGACCAGACCGGTCATCGCCAGCAGGAGAAAGGTGGACAGGGCCGGTTTGGCGAAGATTTCCATACCGCGCATCATGCGCGCGACATGGTAAGGAAAGCGTTAAGTCAGGTCGCCGAAACCTCGAGGAAGGTCGGGACCGGCCCGTTCCATTCGCCCGGCTTGGTCGGCTCGTCGTCACGCTCGTCCCGGCGGCGCGAGCGCTTAGGCTTTTCGGCGCGCGACTCGTCCGCGGCCTTGTCCCGTGCGCGCTTCGGCTTGTCTTCGCGCTCCTTGCGCTCCGAGCGATCCTCACGCTCGGCGCGCTTCGGCTTGGCGGGGCGTTCCTCGGCCTCGTCCTTCTTCGAAGGCTCGACCAGATCGACCCGCACGTCCTTCTTTCCGAAGACGGAGATTTCGTTCTTGGTCAGCTTCTCGACATTCTGGATTGCCTCGGCGTCTTCCTTCGAAACGAAGGTGAAAGCACGGCCCTTGGCCCCGGCGCGGCCCGTGCGGCCGATACGGTGGACGTAATCGTCCGGGTGCCATGGCGTGTCGAAATTGAAGACGTGGCTCACGCCCTTGATGTCGAGCCCGCGCGCCGCAACGTCAGAGGCAACGAGGATATTCACCTCGCCCTTTTTGAAGCGGTCGAGCTCCTTGATCCGGCTGGCCTGATCCATGTCGCCGTGGATTTCGCTGCTGGCGAAGCCATGGCGCTGCAGGCTCTTGTTGAGCTCGCGCACCGTGGTCTTGCGGTTGGCGAAGATGATCGCGGTCTCGACATGGTCGTGGTTCAGGAGCCAGCGCAGCGTCTCGCGTTTCTTGCGCGTTTCCACCGGGATCTTGAACGCGGTGATGTCCTTGTTCGTCGTCGCCGCGCGCGCCGTTTCGATGCGCTTGGGATTGCTCATGAATTTCTTCGCGAGCTTTTCGATCGGCGGCGGCATGGTGGCCGAGAATAGCATGGTCTGCCGGTTCTCGGGCAGCTTGTCGCAGATGAACTCGATATCGGGGATAAAGCCCATGTCGAGCATACGGTCGGCCTCGTCGATGACGAGCAGTTCGCAGCCGTTGAGGAGTATCTTGCCGCGCTCGAACAGATCCATGAGGCGGCCCGGCGTTGCGATAAGGACGTCGACGCCCTCGTTCAGCGCCTTCACCTGGTCACCCATCTGCACGCCGCCGATGAGCAGCGCCATCTTGAGATCGTGGTTCTTGCCGTACTTCTCGAAATTCTCCGCGACCTGTGCCGCGAGTTCGCGCGTCGGTTCGAGGATGAGGCTGCGCGGCATGAGCGCACGGCGACGGCCGGAAGCCATCACGTCGATCATGGGTAGCACGAAACTGGCGGTCTTGCCGGTACCCGTCTGGGCGATTCCGATGATGTCCTTCATCATCAGGATCGGCGGGATGGCCTGCGCCTGGATCGGAGTCGGCTCGGTATAGCCGGCCTCTTCGACGGCTTTCAGAAGGTCTTCGGATAGGCCGAGATCGGCGAAACTCATGCGGTGGTCAAACGCCCCTGATTTGGAAATACGAAAAAGGCCGCAATGTCGCGGCCTTTAGCGAGCGTGCCCTTCGCCAATCCGGGCCATAAAGTCAAGGGAAAGCGCTTCCGAAGCGCTGTCAGTCCACGTTTTCGACCACCAGTTCGGTGAAGCGTTCGACCTGGCACTTGGCCCCCGCCCGGCTCATGATGCGGTCGCGCTTGACGCACAGCTTGCCGTCCTCGCTGCGCTCCACATAGAAACCGCGGTAGAAATCGCGCGGCGAACAGCCCTTTTCCAGCCGCGCGGCGATGGTGCGCCGGTCGCGCAGGAAAATGAGCAAGTGGTTGCCGCGGTCGGTCACCCCGCCGATGTCGGCGCTGTCAAGGCATTTGCCCGCCGCACGCTCGACAATCCGGGTGCGTGGCTGCGAGCGGGGCGCGTCGGCGGTAAGGTTCTGCCGGGCGTTCGCGGGCGCAGGCGAGATACGCAGGATCACGCGACGCTCGATGCGGACCTGTTCGTTCGGCTGCGGCGCAATCCCATCGAAAAGCGGGGACCAGCCCGGCGCGCTATCCGAAAGGGGAAGCGGCGTAATACGCTTGTCGCCCTCCTTCGCCTGCTGCGCAACCGGCTTGAGTTCGCCCGCCTCGGGGCCCGGCGCGCCGACCATGCCTAGAGGAAACAGCAGCGCAAGCGGCGCAAGCAGGGCGGGCAGGCTGGGCATTACGAGTGCGGTCTCGCTCCTCTTGGCCGTGCGATTGGAGTGCCGGCGGATCAGAAGATGCCGCTATGCCCCCCGACGTTTGAATATCGGCTTAATTGATTGAAGCGCCTTGGCAAGAGCTAGCCTGATTGCGCCTGTGTGTGGCATGGGCGCCGCGATGACCGATCAAGAAACCTTCCTGTCCGACGCCAGCGCCCTTCTCGGCCCGCGCGGCTTCACCCGCGATCCGGACCTGCTGGAGCCCTGGCTGACCGACTGGCGCGGCCGCTTTACCGGCAAGGCGCTCGCCCTGTGCTCTCCCGCCAGCACGCAGGAGACCGCCGAACTGGTGAAGCTGTGCGCGAGGCACGGTGTTCCCATTGTCCCCCAGGGCGGGAACAGCGGCATGTCGGGCGGCGCAACGCCCGATGGGTCGGGCGAGGCCATCCTTCTCTCGCTCCGGCGCATGGATGCGATCCGGGATTTCGACCCCGCCGCGCGCCAGATCACCTGCGAGGCGGGTCTCGTGCTGCAGAACCTGCACGATGCGGCGCAGGAGCATCGCCTGCGGTTCCCGCTAACGCTCGGCGGCAAGGGATCGGCGACGGTGGGCGGCCTTATATCGACCAACGCAGGCGGCACGCAGGTGCTGCGCCACGGGACCATGCGCGCGCAGGTCCTCGGCCTAGAGGCCGTGATGGCGGACGGCAGCGTGCTTGACACCTTGATTCCGCTCAAGAAGGACAACCGCGGTTTCGACCTGAAACAGCTTCTCATCGGGTCTGAGGGCACGCTGGGCATCGTCACCGCCGGTACTCTCGCTCTGGTCCCCGAAATTGCCGAGCGGCGTGTCGTGTGGGTGGGCGTTACCTCGCTCCAGCAGGCCCGCAAATTGTTGCTTCATTGTGAGGCGACGGCTGGCGATGCGCTCGAAGGCTTCGAGGTCGTTCCGGCCCACAGCCTCGCCGCGGTTCTCGACCATTTGCCCGACGCGCGCGCGCCGCTGGCCGAGCCGCACGCTTGGAACGCCCTGATCGAACTCGTCGCATCACCATCCGAGGCCGCGCAACTTGGCGCCCTGTGCGAAGACCTGCTCGCCAGCGCGATGGAGGAGGGCCTGCTCGAAGACGCGGTCATCGCCGCCAGCGAGACCCAGGCCGAAGCCTTCTGGCAGTTGCGCGATTCCATTGCGCCGGCCGAGCGTGCCATCGGCCCCGCCATGCAGCACGACATCTCCGTGCCCGTCGCGCGAATGGCCGATTTCGTGGAAGCGGCCTCCCCACAAGTGGAGGAGCGCTTTCCCGGCACGCGGGCCATCGCTTTCGGCCACCTTGGTGACGGCAATGTCCATTTCCATGTCCTTGCGCCCTCCGGCGCGACACGCGGCCTATGGGAAAACAGCGAGGGCAAGGCGATCAGCGCCTTCGTATACGATCTCGTGACCGAATGGGGCGGTTCGATCAGCGCCGAACACGGGATCGGCCAGATCAAACGCGACGAGCTGGGCCGGCTGGGCGATCCTTCGGCGCTCGCCCTGATGCGGGCGATCAAGCACGCGCTCGATCCTCGTGGATTGCTCAACCCCGGGAAGCTCGTCCCGCTTGCGCAAGACCCCGCTATTCCGTAAGGGGCGCAGCTTCTGGCGCGTGATGCCCGCCCGGGTAGCCTTCGCCTAATCCTTCAATTCAAGAAAAGACTTTCGGAGACATCTCATGGCGAGCGCGCCGCAGCAGCCTCAACTGCCCCTCTTCTTCAACGATCTGATGCCGCTGAACAGCCGGGATCACAAGAATTTCCGCAGCCGCAGCATTGAATCGGCTCCCTGGCTTGCGAAGGCGCACGCGATTCCCCTGACGGTGGACGAGTTCGTCCAGGCGCAGCGCGATTTCCCGATCGTTTTCTCGAGCGGGGAAAACCCGCTTCCGCTGGCGCTCATGGGCCTCAACGAAGGCGTGAACACCTTCGTCGGCGAAGACGGCAAGGTCACCGAGCAGGTCTACCTCCCCGCCTACATCCGCCGCTATCCCTTCATGCTCGCCAAGATGAGGCCCGACGCAACCGACCTGTCGCTGATGTTCGACCCGACCAGCGAAGCGATCGGCGAGTTCGATGAAGGCGAGCGTATGTTCGACGACGAAGGCAACACGACCGACACGACCAAGCGCGTCCTCGAATTCTGCCAGCACTTCGAACAGTCGGCCCAGCGTACGCAGGCCTTCCTGACCGAACTCAAGGATGCCGATCTCCTCATGGACGGCGAAGTTGCCATCCAGCGCGAAGGCGAAGAAAAGCCCTTCGTTTATCGCGGCTTCAAGATGGTCGACCAGAAGAAGCTGCAGGAGCTTCCCGCAGACAAGGTCGAAGCCTGGAACAAGAGCGGCCTGATGATGCTCGTGAATGCACACATCTTCTCGCTCGAACTGATGCGCGTCATCTTCGCGCGCCAGGTCCAGCAGGGCACCGCGCCGAAGGCCAACGCAGCAGCCTGACAGGGCGCCTTCCCCGGATAGGAGAAGCCAACCGGCAAACAGTGGCGGAACCGCGTCGATCCGACCGGTTCCGCCACTTTTTCTATGCTTGAAAGCGATTGGGCGAATACCCATTTCAGTTGAGCCGGCGGCGCTCCCCTCATGGCCTGCCGGCACGATGCACATAGGTGCATCTCCTCCCTGAACCTTGGCCACCTCGTGCGACACGCACGGGGTGGTTTTTTATCGCCTATTCGGCCGCCTGCAGCATATCGCCGGGCGTGCCCATGTCGGCCAGCTCGCGCGAAAGCCGCTGGACCATGCGGGCGAGCAAGCGGGCAATGGCGGGCAGCCGCACTCCCGGCTCCGCCAGCCGGCCGTCGAGATAGACAGAGCGGCACACCTCGATTTGCATGGCATGGATCGAACGCCGCGGGGCTGCGTGCCGGTCCAGCACGTAGCCGCCGGAATAGGGACGGTTGTGCGCAACCACCCTCCCCTCGTCCCCAAGATGCGCCAGCGCCGCGGCCGCCAGGCGTCCGTCGCAGCTCGATCCGAACCGATCGCCAAGGACGAACTCGGCCACGGCCTCCCCTTCGTGGCGGCGGCGCAGCGGCGGCATGGAATGCAAATCGAGCAGCAGCGCAGCGCCCCAACGATCGCGCACGCGTTCCAGCGCGTCACCCAGAGCCTGGTGATAGGGACGGTGGACACGCTCGATCCGCGCATCGAGTTCGGCTTGCGTGATCGGGTGCCTCCACAGTTCGCCAAGCCCGCTCAGCCTGCGCGGGACGAGGCCCAGCCCGCTGCGCGCCCTGCGGTTGGCGAGCGAGTGACGCCTCGGCCCCTGCTTCGCGCCGCGGATCATCGACCAGTCGACATCGTCAGGCGCGCGGTTGAGATCGATGACCGCACGCGGCGTATGCGCCGTCAGCAAAGCGGCTCCGGTCAGGCGCGCCACTTCCTGCGCCAGCACGTCGACATAGCGATCCTCGAGCCGCAGGCGCGCTTCCGGCGCCCGGAAATTCTCCATGACTTCGGGGGGATAGGCGCGGCCACCGTGCGGGGCGGCGATAAGGACCGGAAGCGAAGCGTCGTCGGGCGGCGTCAGCGTGAAGGCAATCGGCTGCCCGAAGGGAGAATCGCTGCTGTTTTGGCTGTCCTGTCCGGGCTCCATCGGCCAAGTGTGTCGCGCTGCGAAAGCTAAGTCAAAGCCCTGCGGTCTCAATAAGAGACAATCTTCGATGGAACGGAAGATTTGTTAAGCGATTTGGGCTATGGAGGACCGCATGAGTGAGCTGCACCACAAACGAATCCTGCTGGCCGAAGACGACGAGGCCATGCGCACCTATCTGGAGCGCGCGCTCGATCAGGCCGGATACAGCGTCGATGCGGTCGATCGCGGGACCGAAGCCATCCCCCTGCTCGAGAACGACCATTACGACCTGCTGCTGTCGGATATCGTCATGCCCGAAATGGACGGCATCGAGCTGGCGCAGCGCTGCAATGAGATCAGCCCGGTCACCAAGGTTATGTTCATCACCGGCTTCGCTGCCGTGACCCTGAAGGCAAGCCGCGAACAGCCGCACGCCAAAGTGCTTTCCAAGCCCTTCCACCTGCGCGATCTGGTGATGGAAGTCGAGCGCGTGCTGGAAGAAAAGGTCAGCGCGCAGCTGTGAATTCGTAAGGCTAATCGCCTCGACTACAGCCGATATCTTGATAGGAATCGCCGAATACCAAATGGACTTGTGTGTTCGTATGCCTGAGCGTTAGGGTTGAGGTCAGACTGTTTGCATATCTACAGAATCTCAGCGCGCTCGGGCGCAAACCATAAAACTACGAAGGTGTACGATGTCGACCACACGCTTTGACAAGAGTGCCTGATGACTGCGGAAGTGAGCAACCTCGAAAAATTGCACCGGGTCCAGTTCGAAATTCTCGAAGCGTTCTCGACATTCTGTTCCGCGCACGGCCTCCATTTCTGCCTGCTTGCGGGCAGCGCATTGGGAGCTCGTCGGCATCGGGCCATCATTCCGTGGGACGATGATATCGACGTGGGTATGTTGCGCGCCGATTATGACAGGTTCGTGGAGCTCGTGAGCCATTTTCCCGATGGTTATTACTTTCAGGATTGGATGCAGGACGAATACCTACCTGCTCCAATTGCCAAATTGCGCAAAAACGGCACTCGGATGGTGGAAATGTCGTCCAAGGATGTCGGTGGCCACAAAGGTATTTTCATCGATATTTTTCCGCTCGACACGGTCCCGACCTCGCGCCGCGAGCTAAAGCTGTTCCACGCACAAGTCACATTCCTAAAACGCGCGTTAAGACACAAGCTATCATATTCCACCAAGTACCTCGGTTTTCCGCTAGTTCTTGGTGATATAGCAGCGAAGATTTTTGCCATCCCACTGAGCGCACAGCGCCTGAAACACATGCTTCAGCGAGTGGTTAAACGGGCAAGCCACTCGCCGGGCAATCAGGTCATCGCGATAGCCGGCTCCTATTCATTGCAGAAGGAGACGCTCCAGAAGCGCTGGATCCGCGATGCAAAACCAATCGCTTTTGAGGGCGGGGAATTTCCCTGTCCCCATCCGATAGACGAGTACCTTCGCCACCTTTATGGTGACAACTTCATGGAGCTTCCGCCAGAGCAAAAGCGTAAACCTAAGCACCCACTCAAAACTCTGGAATTCGGACAATGAAAAAAGTCATTACCTACGGCACGTTCGACCTCCTGCATTACGGGCACGTAAACCTCCTCCGTAGGGCGAAAGCGCGTGGAGATTATCTTATCGTAGCGATCTCGGACGACGAGTTTAATGCAATCAAAGGGAAGAAATGCTATTTCTCCTACGAGAAACGCAAACATATGGTTGAAGCGATCCGCTATGTTGACTTAGTAATCCGTGAAAGCGGTTGGGATCAAAAGCGCCATGACATAAAATCACACGAAGTCGACGTTTTTGTTATGGGAGACGACTGGAAGGGTGAATTCGATTTTCTCTCCGACCTTTGCGAGGTGGTCTATCTGGAACGCACTCCTGAAATTTCCACCACATCGATCAAGTCAGAGCTTGGTCCTAGCTCTTAATCAGTCAAGGGCCGCAAACTCGTATCACCGCGCTAGGCTGAATTCAGAAATTGACCGGCTGCAAGACGTGTATGCAGATTAAATGTGATGATCATCGTCGAGTAACAATCAAACCCTCGAGCCCGCTATGTATCGCTAATGGAACGGCGCTCGAAGCTAATCTGACCCAGAATGCAAGCCCATGATTGCGCTGTCCGTGCCGAACGATGATCATGAGGCCTATTAGCCCGGTTGATAACGTCACCGATCCCGTTGCAAAGCTGATCCTGCGCAGACTAGACCGTCCATTGCCAGGAGAGCGCTTGCCGCCAAGCACGCCGGACCGGTAAGGGTTGTCGATACGGCGATAGCTAGTGGACACCACAGAATTGCGCGCGGTGAAAGCACCATGCTGATGCCGTCAGGCGCGCGATAAGGTGGGATCCGCATTGTCGAGAAGCTGAGAAGGCGCCACTAAGGTAATTGTACCTTTGTCAAATCCCCGCACATTTCTCAAAGCTTAAATTAGCCCGATTGCGAAGACTATAAATGCTTCCAGTGACGCGAGCACAAATCCATGACCTGCAATCTGCCACGCTGCCGCTTGTCCCGCGCGTCCAGCCATCGCGTGGTATAGCGGGAATAGCGCGCTCGACTGTCCAAGGTTCGACGTGAAGGCGACGACCGTAGCGCGGTAGATACCGCATTTTAATTTTCTGACATCCGTATGGAGGCTGCGTCTGCTCGACCACGTTAAGAAACACAAATGATAGCGCCCTACAGGGGAACCGTATGGCTAGTCCCGAGCCTATAACACCTACGAAACTTCGGGCGTATTTGTCCTTGATCAGAATGGCGCTTTGAGCTGTGAATAGGAGTTCTGGGGGCGCTTCTCATCCGTCCTGAACTGGCGAAAATCAGGCCGCTTGAAAAAGATTCTTGCTGACGAAACTTTTAGCTTGCTTGGGGGAACTTCCCTCGTTAATTGGCGCGCCTGCCGCAAGAAACGGCATGTTCGATAGAGTGGGCGTATAGCTCAGCGGTAGAGCACTATGTTGACATCGTAGGGGTCCCAAGTTCGAACCTTGGTACGCCCACCATCGAGCAAAAGCCCGCCGTTCCCGGCGGGCTTTTTATATGTCCGACAGCAATTTACCAACTCTCGCGCTGTCGGCGGAAATCGTCCTCCAATTCGCTACAAAGCTAGTCGTTCAGTTCACGCACAAACTCTTCCTCGCTTTCTGAAAGGTTCCTCCTCCAGTTTTACGTAATGCTGGCATTAGAGCAATTTACGAAATGCGCTTTTTTTTGGCTGTTCGCTGACTTCTACTTCGTGTTTTCCTAGCAATACGCACTGTGCGGCACTACCAGGCCGGTGACCTCAGCCAGCCGCTTCCATACCAAGGCGCCCGCCCGTACGGGAGCGACGTCACTCTTCAAGATCTCCGGAATGCGCCGATCAACGCGCAGTCCGACTATTTCGATACTATGAACTAGCCCCTCCACAGGGGGAAGCCAGCCCATTCGCTTATAGCTAGATGCGAAGCTGAGCCGGTCACGCGCAGTGATGATAATCGGAATGTCACAATGGGCTGCAAGACGCGGAGTCAGCATCAGCGCGGTAGGATCTTTCCATCCGTGAAATACCTTCGATGGTTGGAGTCGCGCAAGCGCACAGGTCCTGCGGGTCCGGTTGAGATAGCGATTGCGACCTTGTGTACCCTGTATCGCCTCCAGTCGCCAACTGATGCGCAGTCGGCGCCGCAGAATGCAATCGACAAGATCATCGACCATCGGGAGTTCAAAACCATTTTGGCCTGAAATTGGAAACCGATCGGGCACGGCACTATCACCGACAATATCACTCGTTGGCTCGTAAGGCTCAACCGCGCGAGGCACGGGGCTCAGAAGTTCACCAACAGCCTTGGTGCCGCTTCTTGGCGCACCGGTAACGAGGGCCGTGGTCACGGATTGAAGGCGCGCATTTCACCTCCGTGCATGGATCAGAGAACTCGAACGATCTTTGGCCACACTAATCGCCTGCTCATGGTTGTGGGGACAGACGGATCCCCGCGAATCGTCACACGGTAATCTTGTCGATGGCTAGCGAAATGTTAAATCCCTCAACAACCATCGATGACCTCGGCATCTCGGAATCTTAGTATCTTAAAAGTTAATCGCGAGGAAGTACGAGCGGCGAAAGGATAGTGATAGCAAGGTAAGCCGTTTAACTGATGAACTTAAGACTTGGCAGTCCAATTACCTGGTTATCCTATCACGCCGCTTCCAATCGACCCTAAATAGCGCGTGACCGGATGCTCTCGATGAGCGCGCAGGGGGCTCACCGCATTTGCGTCGCCGTATATCGGTTCGGCGACATACGGTCCGTTAATGGTGCGCGCTTCCCGGCGTCGAACCCTTGCGGTCGTAGATCAAGAACCTCTTTAGCTCGTGTCCGCCTAATAACCTCTAGCGACGCGATCATCATCACGCCGAACCAAGGCGAGTCGATCTGAGGATCGAGCAAATTGACAAATACGGCAAAGAGAAAAACCGCCTTGCCGAACTCACCTGTGCCACCCCGCCAGAAAAGTCGGTATAAGCAGTAAAAGAGTAGGAAAGTAAGAGGGACACCCAACTCGGCGAGCGCTTGACTAAGTCCACTATAAGGTTTGTTCGCGGAAGACAGCACGGCCCATTTTTGCGTACGGAACCGCAACATAGCAGGCGCAATATACTCGTCATGAACTTCGGCCGAAAACATTCCCGGCAATTGCGGGGTGTCATGCGAACTGATGTATCTATTGATGGGACTTGACCAAATTGCTGGCTGGCTCGTGAATTGTCCAAGACCTGTCCCGACAATGATCGCGTGAGGTTCGTTTAAATATAATTGCCCGACCGCGGCAAAAGCGTAAACTTTTGGACTGGAGCCGTAGGCCTCACTGAAAGCGTCGTTTTTCTGTTCAATTCGATACTGCACGTACGGCACCAAAACCAATGCCAGCGCAGCCCCTGCAAAAAGTAATGCACGATTCTTACGAACGAAGATTACCAGCGCGGCGAACCCAGCTAGCATACCGAGGATGAAATTTGGAACGAGGAAATTTGCTAGTGCGATGATCAAGGAATAGTTTTTGACGATTCTTAAAGTGCGGTTGCGAGTCAGCGCCTCGACGATGCCGAAAAAACCGATGATTGTGACAATCTTCGCTCCGCCATTGCCAAAACCCCCGTTCCAGAAGTCCGGCAGATAGTGGATGTAGGGAAGCCGGAAGGGGAAACCTTGCTGTACCAAACTGAAAATACTAGTAACGAATACCAGTGTATTTAGAATTCGGATGAACTTCCGCCCATTCAAGTATCTGACCGCCAAAAATCCGAGCGCTGCGGCCATGAAAGGAAACAGGAGTAGAAGCTCTAGTGCCCAAGCGGTAATCGAAAAGCTGAGGCCAAGTGACAGATTGACGATCGCTGAAATGGCGAGAATTGAGAAGAGAAAAGAAGCTTTCGCGTATGTCCGCGAAGACAACCAGTTTATCATAAATAGCGGTGCAGCGACATAGCCAGCGTAACTGAATGCAGTCCGAGGCACCGCCATCGCCAAAGCCAAAGGCAAAGAGGTAGAGACTTTCATTTCTAATCGATCGAGATCGAAAGATTTTTGGCCGATCCGCTGGAGATCGATAGGGTCAAAAATTGGGTTGGGCAGTCAGCGGGCACTTTGAATGCAATCGGCTCGCTGTAAACTTGGGAGACCAGAGCCGAATACCGGCTCTTGCTGCTTCGATCGCAGCGAAGTTCGATATGGAGATCACCTGCTCGTGGATAAGCTCCAAGTCGCGCGTCGGATTGCTCATCTTTCTGCAGCGTAAGTCGCCGCTCCCCAGGTTCCAACACGGTATAACGCGTCGCGAAGGGATGCCGGAGGCGATCACGGTTTTGCACTATTAGGACACCGCTTGTGTCGACTTGGCGAACCACGACCCCGGGAGAAGGAGGATAGATCCAAGAAAAAGGGTAATTTTCCCCGAGACTTGGAGTGAATGCCAATCCCCGACCCTCCGAACCCATACAGCCCTCAGGCCACACAGCGATCGCCAGTGCCCCGCGGTTGCGAGCCAGCAATGTACGCGTAACACGAGCAAACCGCGCGCAGGGCATTTGGGGCGCTCGCTCGCGTGCGGTGATTAGGGTATCCGCCACTTCCGCGCTGAAATTAGGGTAGGCACCGAGAAAATCGGCAAGCGCAAACATAAGCGTGTTACTTCCCTCGAGCCGTGCTGCTAGTGCCTCTCGCCCATGCGCGGACGGAAGCATCATGCTTAATGAGGCAAAGATAGCTTCTTTCTCTCGCTGCAGCCGGGTGAGAGCGTCAATTCGCTGCGCAGCGATGATCCAGTTTTCTTCTGAAATCGCGCTGCCGATTACCATAATTTGCGTGTAGGTATCACGCCAGCCTCGGCTCGCTGCATACCCTAAGGCACGGCCAGCCCTATCGGGATCGTCCGCTTCGACAGCAGCCATGGCAAAGGCGGCCAGCGTGCCCGCATCAATCGGACGATGACGAAGTGAGGCTTCTGTTCGCTCCAGCGCAAGCTGAGGTGCAGGCATTGCGAGTAAGCGTCCAATTTTTGCGTCGGCAAAGCCACCAATCCCTGGAGGCACGTAAACCATCAATGTTGGCCGTGTGTTGGAATGACGGTCGATCTGAAAGACCGCAGCTACCGCAGCCAACACCAAAAAGATTGCTACTCTTGAGCCCCAACCAAGCCAGCTCCGGCCCTCGATCACCGTTCGTCCGCCATCGATTCATATGTATAGTAATCGGTGCCGTAATAAGAGTATTCGCCGCTAACATTGCGCGGATTGAATTTGGTTAAGATAGCGCCGATCACGTTCGCCTTGACCATAGCCAGGCGGCCGAGCGCTGTCTTGACCGCGCCGCGATTGCCCTTCTCAGCGTCAATCACGATAAGAACAGCATCGGTATGAGCGGCAATAGTGGGTGCGTCAGACAGTCCGAGCATCGGCGGAGCGTCAAAAACGATGCTGTCGAAACGCGTGAGCAAATCGGCAATTAATTCATTGAAATTGATGCTGGCAAGCAGAGAGGCTGGATCGGGCGGTATAGGAAGCGCTGTCATATAGGTCAGGTTCGGATTGTCCGAGCGAACAAGAACTTCGTCGATAGTCCGTTCTCCGGCAAGAACGGTGGTGAAACCCACCTGGTCCTTGTTCGGCAGTTTGCGATGAAGGGTCGGTCGGCGCAAATCTGCATCGAGCAGCAGCGTCTTACGGCCCAACTCCGCAAATTCCAGTGCGAGCTTTCCTGCCGAAGTTGTCTTGCCCTCCCCAGCTTGCGCCGAGGTGACCATAAGCGTGCGCGGTATGCCCTCCCCCGTACTGTACCGAAGGTTCGTAACGAGTGATTGATAAGATTCGCTGGCCGGGGACTTGGGATCGTCAAGATCCTCGGCCGGATTACCACCTTGAACCAAGGGAATCAGCCCGAGCAGCGGAATACCAACTTTGCGTTCAACATCTTCCGGTGTGCGGAGGACCTCGTCGAACTGCTCTCGCAAGAAAACAAACGCGGCTGCCAGCATTACCCCGCCAAGCAAGGAAATCAGCATATTAAGCAAGAGGCTCGGTGAGGAGGGTACCCGTGGCGTCTGGGCTGAGTCCACCAACGAAACGTTGTTCGACGTCGCACCTGCTGTGGCACTTAGTTCATTAAATCGGGTTAGCAAAGTGTTGTAGAGCGCGCGGTCAGTTTCAGCGACACGCTTCAAAACGTTGTACTGTACTCCCCGATCCTGTTCATCGAGAGCAAAGTCGCGTACTTCCGAGACTTGACTTTTGATCTGCGATTCTCGATCGCGAACGGATCGATAATTTAATTCAACCGAATTTTTGATCGAAGTTCCGACCTGTTGTAGCTGCCTATTTATTTGGTCAACTTGCGCCTGCAGCGCTTGGACATTCGGATGTTCATCTAGGTGTCGCGTCCGCTCTTCGGCGAGGCGTGATTCAGCTACGGCGCGCTCGCGTACCAACTGGCTATACGCTGGATTTTGTAGAACTTGCGGTATCGAACCAATTGGCTCACTTTCAATCGCCTCCCATGTGTTCTGGGCCGCTATGCGATCAGCGGTTGCTTGTGCAGCAGCGGAGTTGAGCTGTTGCAATGTCTCGTTCGTAACCGAAAGAGTGGTTTCCTGGTCAGCGTTCTGCCCCCTGCCACTTATGCGGATCAGGCCCGCCGCGCGGGAGAAGGAGTTAAGATCTTTTTCGCTCTGCTCGAGCTTATTGCGAGCGTCCTCGAGCTGTTGCGCGAGAAACTCGCGCGCATATGCGCTACTGTCGAATTTACGGGCTAGATTACTTTCGATAAAATTCCGCGCAATCGAATTTGCCAATTCAGCTGCGATCGCAGCGTCACCGCTTTGGAAATTGATTGATACTAAACGACTGTCGATCGGCAAAGTAGCAGTAAGGCCTTCCAGCACCATATCAGTCGCCATATCACGACGAAAGCGAGCGAGACCTTCGCTGCCACCATAACCAGTTCCTGGAAGCGATTCCAACTGTGGAATGTCTTTGCCCTGAGCGGTATAGAAGTCTTCCCTGGCAGCGAGGTTTTCAGCCTCGACAACCCGCTCCGCCAAACTTCGGCTTTGGATCACATCGACCTGCGTCTGCAGGAACCTTTCGGTTTCTTGCATTGGAACACTAGATTGTGTTTCGGCCCCTTCGATAATCGCGTCAGTAGTTTGCTCAATCAGGACCTGCGAGGTTGCAACGTATTGCGGACGCATCAATAGGGTAACCAAAACCCCAGCAACGAGTGCGAGAACGATGAACGCAACTATACCGAGAATGTTGCGACGCACCGCAGCACCGACGCGGCGCAAATCGATGTCGAAAAAGACATCGTCAGTCACCCCGGCCGAGCCACTTGAATCCCGAGCACTTCCATCTCTCATAGGATCGTGACCCTGCGAGTTTTCGATGAGATAGCCAGTTGTCAATTATCAGAACCTTGTGAACGCGTTGAAAAGCGGTGCAGCTCGCAGGAAGCTTTGCCAAGTTCCCCGCAGAGCCGAATAGCCAACCACAATACGATCTCCACCCAGCACTTCGGGATCGTCTGCCCGCCCCTCACGAATTGCTTTCAGATCGAAGATGGCTCCATGACGTTCACCATTGATCATGCGGAAAATGATAACCTCATCATCTACTCCGACTGAAGTTATCCCTCGCGCACGCGCCACCGATTCAAGCAATGAGGATGTACCTGCAATTTCGTAGACACCAGGCTGCTCCACCTCACCGTCTACTGTCACACGCTGCGCCGCGGAACTGACCACGCCAACCACGACCTGTGGGTCGCGAATGTAACGGGACCCCAAGCCCGCCTCGATTTCTCGACTGAGTTCGATTGGCGTTTTACCGATCGCGGTCATTTCGCCAATGAAAGGGAAGTTGATCGTTCCAGCCGAATTGACTGAGAGCTCGTCAAACGTAAGCTCACTCTCTTGGAAGACGCGTATAGAGAGGGTATCCAGCACACCAATCCTGTACTCCTGAGCCCCGATCTTATCACTCGCAGCGGGCATGGTCCGATAAGCGAGTTCGCCCTTCGGTAAGTCGCTGGACGGGCTAAAACAGCCAGCAAGCAGCAGTGTCGATGCGGCAAGAGCAGCGCGGGTAGTCTTAGGCAATTTTACGATCCCTCTTCGTCGTCAATGGCGCCGTTAGCAGAGCCACGAGGAGTCCTGCAACGCATAACTCGGCCATATTCCGCAGCGGGAAATAGAGCAGAGCCTGAAGCGCGATGCACGATCCAGCCAATGCCGCCGCAAGCGTGACGGGAGCCTGAACAGTCCTCAAACCGCAGATGATCGCGTAAAGCAGATAAAGCAGCCAAGCGATGACGAGTGCTACTCCGAAAATGCCCGCTTCGAGCAATATCTCCAGATATTCGTTATGGGCCCGAGCCGCTTTTTTGGTGATTAGCGCCTCGAGTGATTCTTCCACCTGAAATACCTCGTCGAAGGTGCCCATTCCACTTCCGACAGGCCAGTAACGCTCAATTCCCACCACTGTATCTGCCCAGATGTCGGGCCGCGAATCTTCGAAGTCTTCGAAGCGCTCCCACGTCTGATCCAATCGGTTGTTGGTTGCCATCAGCATTCCCGCCCCGACTAAAGCAAATAGAGCTGCGCCAAGTGAGACCCATCGTTTTCTGGAAGGTAAGGCCATAACGCGCCGCACCGCGATTATCAGAGCCCAAAGGCCTGGCAGGCACAGCAAGGCAACAGCCGATCGAGAATTCGTCAAAATGACCCCGATCACCAGCAAAATGCTGAAGGCAATAAACAACGTGGTCCGCACTGTGGATTTATTCGAAACCTCGTACAGGCCGATGAGCGCGCACAAGCCGATCACCAGGAAAAGACCGCTGGCGATGTGGCCCACAAAGAAGCCATAAAAGCGGCCCTCGCTATTCGTTTCATAGAGCAACAGAGCGTCTCCGCCCACGGCAAGCTGAAGAACCCCGTATGCCAGCTGCAGAATTGCTAGTCCGGCCAAAATTCCCAGCCCCGCATGGGACGCTTTCTTCGAGCCAAAGCGATACGTTACTATCACTGCCAGCGGACCCGCCAGCGCAAATAAGGCTGTTATAGTTCGCCCTCGGTCGAGCGTGAGCGGGAACCAGTCGTTTTCGGCATGGACAAGTGCCCGGCTTTCAAGCGCCATTTCACGCCCAGGCAGCGCCTTCCAGACCTCAGGCGGCAAAGGCACCAATTGCATCACAGGCAAAAGCACTGTGGCTGCAACGAGAACAATCAGGCCCTTCGGCGCTTTTGAAAGGAATTGACCGATCTTGTCCGGCCACAACAGAAGAAGCGCAAGCCCACCAAGCTGCACGAACAGATTGGTCAGACCATGACGAATTCCACCACCACCCAAAATAAGTGCAATCAAAAGAAATATAGCGAGCGAAAACCCGAATTCCCTGATCTGGGCATAGATTCGATCTGAAGACGATTTGCTTCGCATCAACCCGTTCTGAACTTGATTATCGCCGACGTTGCTAGCGGGCATAAAAAACCCCGCCGGTTTCTATAACCAGCGGGGTTCGAATCGAAAACCGTTCAATTAATCGGTAGTGTCATCGTCATCGACAGCGATGATAATGCCGAGGATCACAGCGACAGCAGCGAGAACAGCGAGGATGGTGGCCGAGCCACCAAGTTCGCTTTCCGAAGTCGCAGCTTCGGCACCACGCTCAACACTCGACATCTTGACGGGCTGGACAGCAATGGCGCCGGTGTCGGCAGCACGGGTACCGGCCTGAGCCGCGACGGGCGCAACGGCCATTGCGACTGCACCGAGGCCCGAAAGAAGGCGGCTGGTCTTCATAGGTAATCTCCTAGTTTTTTCTTCTTACGAGAATTCAATTGGCTCGCTAGCAACATTACGCCCTAAGCGCAACCGGTTAAATTCCGACTACGAGCGCTTTCCTTGCGCTCGCACAGGACACCAAAGATGCCAAGCCCGGATTGTTCCTGAGTTCTCACAATTTAGTGAAAACTGACATTTTTGCATCACCTTACGGTTAGTATGCATTCGGATGCACGAGTACTTTAGCGGTCGCGAATATGATCTTCAAATCGCCCAGCGGCGACCAGTTCCGGATGTATTCGAGGTCAGCTCCCAGGCGGTCCGTCAAATGCCCTTCGGTCTCCGTCGCGCCGCGGAATCCGCGCACCTGTGCCAGTCCGGTGAGACCCGGCTTCAGCGAATGCCGCTGCCAGTAATTGCTGTCGATTTCCCAGAAGAGCTTCTCGTTGGCGAGCGATCCGAGCGCATGAGGGCGTGGCCCCACAAGGCTCATTTCGGAACGCAGCACGTTCAACAGTTGCGGAAGCTCATCAATACTTGTGCGGCGAATGATTTTGCCGATCCGCGTCACCCTGTCGTCATCGCGCGAAGTCGAGCGTGCGCCCTCCGAATCGAGCTTGGCCACTTTCATCGAACGGAATTTCAGCATGTCGAACATGACATTGCCCTGCCCCATCCGCGGCTGCACGAAGAACACCGGCCCGCCGTCCTCCAGCTTGATCAACAGCGCCACGATCAGGAAGAGCGGCGAGAGCAGGATGACCGCCGGCAGAGTGAAGGCGAGATCGATCACGCGTTTGGTCAGGCGCGCACGCAACCCCAATGGGCCTGCAGATACGACCAGGAAAGACCAGCCGTGCTCACGCTCGAGCGCCAGCGCGCCGAGTTCCTGCAACGCCTCGGAAACGACTTCGCCGTGCACCCCGGCCGCGCGCATTATCCGGGTCCAGAACACGCGCCGCTCGATCGGACAGCTGACGATGACACGGTCCATATCGCGCATGGTGCGCCCGAGCAGATCAAGCGCTTCGGGGTCCGTATGGGCGTTCTCGACCATGGCACTGTCAGCAGTGACCCGGCCGGCACCCGGCAAGTCGATGTGGGGACCGCCGTCCTCGATAATGAGAACGTTGGAGACCCTCCCGGCAAAATTGCGCCGCACGTTCCAGTAAAACACGCTCCGCACCAGCAACATGGCGACGAATGCCATGACGATCGCTGTCGAGAAGGTCAGGCGCGCAAAGTCAGTGGTCGATCCCACGTAGAAGGTCATGACCAGGAACAGCATCGCCGAAACAGCAAGCGTCATGGCGAGCCTGGTCAAGGCATGGCGCAGGTTTTCGAGGGTCTGGATCGAATAGAGGCGATTGTAGATCGCGATGACGACGAAGATCGGGATCGTGAACTGCATCACCTGGATCGCGCGCATCGATGGTGTCTGACCAACCAGGATAGCTGCCGACAACCAGAAGCTGCCAAACAGAATCGCGATGTCGAACAGGAATAGCGCTGCGTAAAGCTGTATCCGGCGATGCTCCATCGCCGGCCGCTGGTTTTGCTCGATAAAGTCTTTCAAAGGCATGCTTCGTTCCGGTTCAAACCGGCCCGTGGACGGGTCCATTCGCTGTTAAGAAACATGGGCGAATAGCGCGCCCCACTCTCGCGCAGTCTTACTCAGCGTCACGGCCCGACGCAATATAATTTGCTAAAAGCCCATAGGGTTAACGCTACTGCAACGGTGCGCCGGCCGCCCCCACCTTGCCCTCTTGCGCCACTCTGCTAGAGCGCGCGCAACTGCATTCGAAACAACAGGAAAACCATGGCCAAGATCAAGGTAGCCAACCCGGTCGTCGAACTCGACGGCGACGAAATGACGAAGATCATCTGGAAGTGGATCCGCGAACGGCTGATCCTTCCTTACCTCGACGTCGACCTCAAATATTACGACCTCTCGATTGAGAAGCGCGACGAGACCGACGACCAGATCACGGTCGACGCGGCCAACGCGATCAAGGAACACGGCGTCGGCGTGAAGTGCGCGACGATCACTCCCGACGAAGCGCGCGTCGAGGAATTCGACCTCAAGAAGATGTGGCGCTCGCCCAACGGCACCATCCGCAACATCCTCGGCGGCGTGGTCTTCCGCGAGCCGATCGTCATCGACAACGTCCCGCGCCTCGTGCCGGGCTGGACCGATCCCATCGTGGTCGGTCGTCACGCTTTCGGTGACCAGTATCGCGCCACCGACACGCTGATCCCGGGTGCCGGCAAGCTGCGCCTCGTCTTCGAAGGCGAGAACGGCGAGAACATCGATCTCGACGTGTTCGAATTCCAGAGCCCCGGCGTCGCCATGGCGATGTACAACCTCGACGACTCCATCCGCGACTTCGCACGCGCCAGCTTCGCTTACGGTCTCGACCGCAAGTGGCCGGTGTATCTGTCGACCAAGAACACCATCCTCAAAAAGTACGATGGCCGCTTCAAGGACCTGTTCCAGGAAGTGTTCGACACCGAATACAAGGCCGAGTTCGAAAAGCACGGCCTCACCTACGAACACCGCCTGATCGACGACATGGTCGCCGCCGCCCTCAAGTGGAACGGCAAGTTTGTCTGGGCCTGCAAGAACTACGACGGCGACGTGCAGTCGGATATCGTCGCGCAAGGGTTCGGCTCGCTCGGCCTCATGACCTCGGTCCTGATGACGCCCGACGGCAAGACGGTGGAAGCGGAAGCCGCGCACGGCACCGTCACCCGTCACTATCGCCAGCACCAGCAGGGCAAGGCGACCTCGACCAACCCGATCGCCAGCATCTTCGCCTGGACCCGCGGCCTCATGTATCGCGGCAAGTTCGACAACACGCCCGAGGTGGTGAAGTTCGCCGAGACGCTCGAGCAGGTCTGCATCAAGACCGTCGAAAGCGGCAAGATGACCAAGGATCTCGCGCTGCTGATCGGTCCGGACCAGAGCTGGATGACCACCGAACAATTCTTCGAAGCCATCGTGGAAGGCCTCGAAGCCGAAATGGCGAACTGGGGCTGAAACCCTATGCTGTCCGGCTCGTTACCCGGATAAGCCAGATCATCGGGGTCGGCGCAAAGCCGGCCCCGTTTTCGTTTGGGGTCGACACATTGAAGACGGGGTATTGATGGCCAAGCAGCCAGCGAAAAAGCGCACCACTCGCCGCAAGGGTTCGGAAAAGTTCGGGCAGAAGCGGCTCGATGTCCGGGGCGCGATGATCAAGGACATTCCGGGCATCGCGAACCTCGTGCGCCGGGTCTACGAGGACATGCCCGCCTATACCCACGGCGAGATCCGCGGCCAGATCAACAATTTCCGCGAAGGCTGCTTCGTTGCGCTGCTCGATGACGAGGTGGTGGGCTATTGCGCCACGATGCAGCTCGCCGAAGCGCTGGCCTTCCAGGAGCATGACTGGGACGAGATCACCGGCAATGGCTATGGCAGCCGTCACGATCCGACCGGGGACTGGCTATACGGCTACGAAATGTGCGTGGACCCGAAGGTCCGCGGCGTGCGCATCGGGCGCCGCCTTTACGAAGAGCGCCGCGCACTGGCCGAAGAGAAGGATCTGACGGGCATCGTCTTTGCTGGACGGATGCCGAACTATCGGCGCCTGCGCCGTAAGGTTGATGGCCCGCAAGATTATCTCGACCAAGTGGTCGCCGGGAAGCTGCACGACCCCGTGTTGCGTTTCCAGCTTGCAAACGGGTTCGAGCCCGAGCGGGTGATGGAAGGCTACCTGCCCGAAGACAAGGCCAGCATGGCCAATGCGATCATGATGGTCTGGCGCAACCCCTATGTGGAGCGCGACCAGCCCGTAAAGAAGCGCCTCCCTCGCGGTGTGGAGGCGGTCCGCGTGGCCACCTGCCAGCTGCAGGCGCGGCAGGTCGCCGACTATGACGAGTTCATGCGCCACGTCACCTATTTCGTCGATGTTGCAAGCGATTACGAGGCAGACTTCATAGTCTTTCCTGAACTCTTCACGCTCATGCTGTTGAGTTTCGAGGAGAAGGAACTCTCCCCCGTCGAAGCGATCGAACGCTTGTCGGAATACACGCCGCGCCTGCAGGCCGACATTTCCGAAATGGCGATGCGCTATAACATCAATATCATCGCCGGCAGCCACCCTACGCGGATGGAGGATGGCGACATCCATAACGTCGCCTATGTCTGCCTGCGGGATGGCTCGGTCCACGCGCAGGAGAAGATACACCCCACTCCCAACGAGCGTTACTGGTGGAACATCAAGGGCGGCGACAAGGTCGAGGTGATCCAGACCGACTGCGGCCCGATCGGTGTGCAGATCTGCTATGACAGCGAGTTTCCCGAACTCAGCCGGCGCCTTGCCGACGAAGGCGCGCGGATTATCTTCGTGCCCTTCTGCACCGACAGCCGCCAAGGATATCTGCGCGTCCGCTATTGCGGTCAGGCGCGCGCCATCGAGAACCAGTGTTTCGTGGTCCTTTCGGGCAATGTCGGCAACCTCCCAAATGTCGGCAATATGGACATCCAGTACGCCCAGAGCTGTATCCTGACCCCTTGCGACTTTCCCTTCGCGCGTGACGGTATCGCCGCCGAAGCGACCGAGAACGTGGAAACGCTCACCATCAGCGACATCAACCTCGCCGACCTCCAGTGGGCGCGCGCGGAAGGCACGGTGCGCAACCTCGCCGACCGCCGGTTCGACCTCTACCGCATCGAGTGGGACGAAGACGGGAAGCACCCCGGCAAGCCGCGCCCGCGCCGCGAACCGCTCGGTCCGACCGGGCCAGGCGGTGGCTAAGCGCCTGCGGCTTGGTGACACCTTAGAAAAGGCTGGCTAGAGCAACCCCATGGCTTCGGGCGAACTCGCATCACCTGCACTTTCGGACGCGCTGGTCATTCTCGGCGCGGCGGGGCTGGTCATTCCCGTCTTCACGCGGTTCCGCATTACGCCGGTCATCGGCTTTATCCTGATCGGCATCCTCGTCGGCCCCTATGGCCTCGGGCAGATGGTGTTCGAGCGACCATGGCTGGAACACATAACCATATCCGATCCCGGGTCCCTGGACCTCTTCGCCGAATTCGGGATCATCCTGCTCCTTTTCGCCATCGGGCTCGAACTCTCGTTCAAGCGACTGTGGCAATTGCGCCGGCTCGTCTTCGGCCTCGGCGCGGCAGAACTGCTCATCGGTGGCCTCTGCCTTGCGGTCGTGCTTTCGATGATGGGGCAGTACTGGATCGGCGCACTGGCGCTGGGCTTTGCTCTCGCCTTCTCGTCCACCGCCATCGTCCTGCCGATTTCGGGCAGCACCAGTCCCGTCGGTCGCGCCGCGCTGTCGATGCTGCTGTTCGAGGACATCATGATCGTGCCGATCGTCTTCATTCTCGGCGCCATGGCTCCCAACGCCGCATCGGAAGGCTGGGAAGGACTGCTGACGACCATGTGGCAGGGCGCAGCGGTCATCGCGGTGATGATGATCGCGGGGCGCTACGCCCTTCCCCGCCTCTTCGCACAGGCCGCCCGCACCAAGAGCCCGGAGCTGTTCCTCGCCGCCGCCATGCTAGTGGTGATCGGATCGAGCCTTGCCACGGCCGCGGTCGGCCTTTCGCCCATCGTCGGCGCGCTAATTGCAGGCCTGCTGATCGCGGAGACCGAATACCACACCGAAGTCGAAAGCATCATGGAGCCCTTCAAGGGCCTCGCGCTTGGCATTTTCCTCATCACCGTCGGCATGAGCATCGACCTTGCCACGATCTGGGAATATCTCGGCTCCATCGCGACGGCGGTGATCGGGGTCCTCGTTTTCAAGGCGCTGCTAACGGGCGTCCTGCTGCGCCTCATGGGCGCGCGCCGCAGTACGGCGGCCGAGACCGGTATTCTCATGGCGAGCCCTTCGGAAACCACATTGATCGTGCTCGCCGCCGCGAGTTCGGCGCTGCTGATCCAGCCCGGCACGGCGCAGTTCTGGCAGATCGTGACCGCCATCGGCCTCACCATCACGCCGCTGCTGGCGCGCCTTGGCCGCGTGGTCGCGCGCCGGGTGGAGCCCGCCCCCGAACTGCCCCCCGAAGACGAGGGCGAGGCCAAGGTCATCATCGTCGGCATCGGCCGCGTCGGACGGCTGGTCGCGCAAATGCTCAAGGCACACGACAAGCCCTATGTCGCCATCGATTCCGATGCAGACCTGATCGAATACGCCAAGCGCGAAGGATATCGCGCCACTTTCGGCGATGCCGCGCGCGGCGATGCGCTCCATCATCTCGGTATCGAGGACGCGCTCGCCGTGGTCCTGACGATGGACGAGCCCGTCCTCGCCGAACGCCTGGTCCGAAAGCTGCGGAGCGAATACCCCGACCTGCTCATCGTCGCGCGCGCCCGCGACATCGCGCACGCCGCCGAACTCTACCGCGCCGGGGCCAGCCACGCCGTGCCCGAGGCGCTGGAAGCCACATTGCAACTGTCGGAAGCCGTGCTGGTGGATATCGGCGTCCCGATGGGGCCGGTCATCGCCTCGATCCACGAAAAGCGCGACGAGTTTCGCGAACAGATCGAGGAAGAGGGCGCACTGGGCTACAAGCCGAAGCTACGCTCAAGCACGGCGAACGGTTGAACCATCGCTCTCCCAAGCCGTTGATTATGCAAAAGGAGAGCGAATATGAGCCAACAACACCCGACCAAGCCGACCCCGAACGACGAGAAGTTCAAGCCGCAAAACGTGGCCGAGCCGCAGATGGACCAAGCACCGACCGACCAGCGCGGCGCTCCGGGCGACACCGAAGGCTATGACATCGAGCAGGGCTCGAGCGGCGTCACCAAGAGCACGCCCAACGCCTGATTATCTCCGGAGAGGAGAATCAGCGCCTGACCAGTCTCGTGCCGGTCAGGCGTTTTCTTTTGCGAGCGCCTCACGCACGGCGGCGATGGCTTCGTCGGCTTTCGATCCGTCCGGACCGCCGCCCTGCGCCATATCGGGACGGCCACCGCCACCCTTTCCGCCTAATGCCTCGACACCGGCGCGCACGAAGTCGACCGCGCTGAACCGCTCGGTGAGGTCGTCCGTCACGGCGACGGCGAAGGCCCCCTTACCATCGTTGACCGCACAAATCGCGGCCACGCCCGAACCGATGCGGGTTTTTGCCTCGTCCAGCAGCGGGCGCAGTTCTTTGGGGTTGAGGCCATCGATGACCTGCCCGGAGAATTTCACACCGCCGATATCTTCATCCGCGGGTCCGGCATCACCCGAGCCGCCGCCACCCAGCGCCAGTGCGCGTTTGGCCTCGGCGAGTTCCTTCTCAAGCCTCTTGCGTTCGTCGACTAGTGCGGAGACGCGCGCAGCCGCCTCGTCGGGCGAGGTTTTGAGCGCGCTTGCGATGGCACGCACGGTCTCGTCGCGGGCGAGCAGCCACAGGCGCGCGGCTTCGCCGGTCAGCGCCTCGATCCGGCGTACGCCAGAGCTTACGGCGCTTTCGGAGACGATCTTGAACAGGCCGATATCGCCCGTCGCCTCGACATGCGTGCCGCCGCACAGTTCGACCGAGTAGTTCTTGCCCTCGCCGCCCTTGCGGCCCATCGACAGGACGCGGACCTCGTCGCCATATTTCTCGCCGAACAGGGCAAGTGCACCTGCGGCCACAGCATCGTCGGGCGTCATCAGGCGCGTGCCGACGGTTTCGTTGGCGCGGATTTCCTCGTTCACTTCGGCCTCGATCGCGGCGATGTCCTCGTCGCTCAGCGGCTTGGGATGCGAGAAGTCGAAGCGGAAACGGTCGTCCGCAACCAGCGAGCCCTTCTGCGTCACATGGCCGCCAAGGCGATTGCGCAGCGCGGCATGAACAAGGTGCGTTGCCGAGTGATTGGCACGGATGCGATCGCGGCGCTCGGCATCGATCTCGAGATGGACGGCATCGCCCACCTTCACGCTGCCCTTGGCGATCTTCGCAATATGCGTGTGCAGGCGGCCGAGCGGCTTGTTCGTGGTCAATACCGCGATTTCCAGCCCTTCGGGCGTCCAGATGCGTCCGGCGTCGCCGGTTTGGCCGCCGCTTTCGCCATAGAAGGGGGTCTGGTTGGTGAGGACGATTACATCGTCGCCCTCGCCCGCGCTGTCGACTTCCTTGCCGTCCTTCACCAGTGCGACCACTGCGGCCTCGCCCGTGTCGGAGCTGTAGCCGGTGAATTCGGTCGAACCTTCGCGCTCGGCGATGTCGAACCAGACTTCCTCACTGGCCGCCTCGCCCGAGCCCTTCCACGCGGCGCGCGCGGCGGCTTTCTGTTCGGCCATGGCGGCATCGAAGCCGGGCTTGTCGACCGCGATCCCGCGATTGCGCAGAGCGTCTTCGGTAAGGTCGTAAGGGAAGCCGTAGGTGTCGTAGAGCTTGAACGCGGTCGCGCCATCGAGCGTGCCGCCCTTGCCCATGTCGCCGGTGGCTTCGTCGAGCAGTTTGAGACCCTTGTCGAGCGTGCGGCGGAACTGCGTTTCCTCGCGTTCGAGCACTTCCTGGATCAGCGGCTGTCCGCGCACGAGTTCGGGGTAAGCCGCGCCCATCTCGGTGACGAGCGCAGGCACCAGGCGGTGCATCAGCGGCTCGCTCGCGCCCAAGAGGTGCGCATGGCGCATGGCGCGGCGCATGATCCGGCGCATGACATAGCCGCGGCCTTCATTGCTGGGCAGCACGCCGTCGGCGAGCAGGAAGCTGGTGGATCGCAGATGGTCGGCGATAACGCGGTGGCTGGCGGTCTGGTCGCCCTCGGCGTTGACGCCGGTCAGGGCCTCGCTCGCGCCGATCAGCGCCTTGAAAGTATCGGTGTCGTAATTGTCGTGGACGCCCTGCATCACCGCCGCGACGCGCTCGATCCCCATACCGGTGTCGATACTGGGCTTGGGCAGGTCGCCAACGATCTCGTCGTTTTCCTGCGTGAACTGCATGAAGACGAGGTTCCAGATCTCCACGAAGCGGTCGCCGTCTTCCTCGGGCGATCCCGGAGGGCCGCCCCAGATATGGTCGCCGTGGTCGTAGAAGATTTCCGAGCACGGGCCGCACGGACCGTCCGAGCCCATGGCCCAGAAATTGTCCTTGGTCGGGATGCGGATGATGCGCTCGTCGGCGAAACCGGTGCGCTTCTTCCACAGGTCGAAGGCTTCGTCGTCAGTGTGGTAGACCGTGACCAGCAGTCGGTCCTTGTCGAGCCCCCATTCCTTGGTCAGCAGCGTCCAGGCGTGGTCGATCGCCTGTTCCTTGAAATAGTCGCCGAAGCTGAAATTGCCGAGCATCTCGAAGAAGGTGTGATGCCGCGCGGTGTAGCCGACATTGTCGAGATCGTTGTGCTTGCCGCCGGCGCGCACACATTTCTGCGCGCTGGTGGCGCGCGGTGCGGGCGGGGTTTCGAGGCCGGTGAAGGCGTTCTTGAACGGCACCATGCCCGCGTTGACGAACATGAGCGTGGGATCGCTGAAAGGCACGAGCGGCGCGCTCGGAACCTCGGCATGGTCGTTGCTGCCGAAGTAATCGAGGAAGGAGCGGCGGATTTCATTGGTCGACGTCATGCGGGCGCAGTTAGGCAATCGCGGCCCGCCCGACAAGCCGCAAAAGCCCGTTTACCGTGGGCGAAAGCGGCGATGGTCAGCCAGCGCTGGCGGTAACGATCCAACAAGCTGCCGCGAGCGAGACGGTGTCGCCATCACGGTTCGCTGCGGCCATGTCTGCGAGACGGGCAAGCATGGCTTCGCGCTCCTCGCCTTCCGTTTCCGCAAGGGCGCGGGCACTGGGGCCGATCGCCTGGAAGTAGGATACCGCGTCCGCAACCGGGTCTTCGCCCGTTCCGACAATCATGGCGTAATCGACCGGAGTGAGCTCGACGGATTGCCACCCTCCCTCGTTGAGCACATCCCTGACATAGTTGGCTTCCCCGAAAGCAAAGGGTCCCGGCGCACGGGGGTCAGGCGCCTCGCCACCGGGAGGGACGATGGCAGCGAGTTCACGGATCCATCCGTTTTCCGCCGGAGTGCGGAAGCAACTGAAAACCATGCGGGCATCTGGTTCTGACTGCGAACGCAGGTGATCGAACGCCTTTGCGGGATCGCCGAAGAACATCACGCCATGGCGGGAGACCAGCAAATCGGGCTTTCGACCGGTGTCCGAGGTCCAACCGGATGCATCGCAAAGTTCGAATGCGGTGTTGGCAAGGCCGGTCGTTCTCTCGCGCGCGACTACGAGAAGCTCAGGGCTGATATCGATGCCCAGATGCGATGCAGCGGCGTTCGCCTGAGCCAGTTCGAGGGTAATTTCGCCCGCACCGCAACCGATATCGAGCGCCCTTTCATAGGAGTGGGCCACTGCCGTTTCGAGAAGCCGAGAGGTTAGCTCACCGAAACTGCGATCCGTTCGCTACCACTCCCTCGCCCAGCTCTGGCCGACACGGTCTTTCCATTCCGAACCCGAAGTCATTCGCTCACCATCCGAAATAGGCGCCGCCGCGTTCGCGGGCGCGTTGCCAGGCGGGGCGTGCATGTATCGCCTCGACGAAACGGGCCAGCTTGGGCGCCTTTTCGCCATACCCCTGCATCACCGCGATTTCGGCAGGGAAGCTCATCATGACGTCGGCGGCGGACCAGTCGGAGCCGACAAAATGGAGGTCGTCGGAGATGTTGTTCTCGGCGTACTCGATATGCGCGGCAAGCTGCTCGTCGATCCGCGGCATGGCCGGAGCTGCAGCCTCGCCCAGGCGGCCGGCGACCAGCTTTAGCATGACGGGCACGAAAAACGAGCTTTCGCCGAACTGCATCCATTCGAGGTGGTCGATCCAGGCGTTGGACGATCGATCGGGAAGCCAGCTCTCGCCGCCGTGCCGTTCACACAGATACTCGATAATCGCACCGCTTTCGGCGACCCGTCGGCCATCGTCCTCGATGACCGGCGACTTGCCCAGCGGATGCGCCTGCTTGAGTTCGGGCGGCGCGAGATTGGTCGTCGCATCGCGCTGGTAGGCCACGATCTCGTAATCGGCCCCGAGTTCCTCGAGCAGCCACAGTATCCGCTGCGAGCGGCTGTTGTTGAGGTGGTGGACGGTGATAGTCATGCGCTCTCCCCTGCTGGTTGTCTCCTGCCTAGGGAGACGGAGCGCACTAGGCCAGCCTCAATTCGGGATCAGGCCCAGACACACGAAAAGCCGGTGCGGCGGCAATAGGAGAGAGCGCGCGCACCGGCTTTCCGTGTTTCCGGGAGCGCCGGGGGACAGTCCGGCTGTGACGTGCGGCGGGGAATGAGGTGCCGCACGCGCCCCCGCTTGAAGCGATGTGATCAGTCTTCCGCGTCCGGACCAGTCATCATCTCTTCGGCGACCTCGTCGGTTTTGCCGCGGATCGCAGCTTCCAACTTGGCGCACATTTCGGGGTTTTCCTTGAGGAAGGTCTTGGCGTTCTCGCGGCCCTGGCCGATGCGGACGCTGTCATAGCTGAACCAGCTGCCCGACTTCTCGACCAGGCCCGCCTTCACGCCCAGATCGAGGATCTCGCCGATCTTGGAGATGCCTTCGCCATACATGATGTCGAATTCGACCTGCTTGAACGGCGGGGCGACCTTGTTCTTGACGACCTTCACGCGGGTCGAGTTGCCGATCACCTCGTCACGGTCCTTGATCTGGCCGGTGCGGCGGATGTCGAGACGAACCGAGGCGTAGAACTTGAGCGCGTTGCCGCCCGTGGTGGTTTCGGGGTTACCGTACATCACGCCGATCTTCATGCGCAGCTGATTGATGAAGATCACCATGCACTTGGAGCGGTTGATCGAACCGGTGAGCTTGCGCAGCGATTGCGACATGAGACGCGCCTGGAGGCCGACGTGGCTGTCGCCCATCTCGCCTTCGATCTCGGCGCGGGGAACCAGCGCGGCAACCGAGTCGACCACGAGGATGTCGATGGCGTTCGAACGCACCAGCGTATCGGTGATTTCGAGCGCCTGTTCGCCGGTGTCGGGCTGCGAGACGATCAGCTCGTCCACATCGACGCCCAGCTTCTTGGCATAGACCGGATCGAGAGCGTGTTCCGCATCGACGAAAGCCGCGGTACCGCCCGCCTTCTGCGCTTCGGCGATGGCGTGCAGCGCCAGCGTGGTCTTGCCCGAGCTTTCCGGACCGTAGACTTCGATCACGCGGCCCTTGGGCAGGCCGCCGATGCCCAATGCAATATCGAGGCCGAGCGAGCCGGTGGAGATCGCCTCCACATTCATCGCTTCCTTCTGGCCCAGCTTCATCGCCGAGCCTTTGCCGAATGCGCGATCGATCTGCGCAAGCGCGGCGTCCAATGCCTTCTGGCGGTCTGCGTCCACTTTCTTATCCCCTACAAGCTTCAGACTGGCCGCCATGACATATTCCCCTTTCGCATTTCCAGAGCCGTTTCCAACTCATCAACTGCGAAGAGGTGTACCCAATTTGTTCTCATAGAACAAGAGTGGAACGAAATTTTCTTCAACAGGGTCAAAAAGCGCAGAAATCTGGGGCTTCCGCACCCTGTCAGGCGTCGACCTTGGCCTGCGCCTGCAAAACTTCCGAGACCTTCGCGTTGATCTGCTGAACGCTGAAGGGCTTGGGAATGAAGTACATATTGTCGATATCGATGTCGTTGCGCAGCTGCTCCTCGGCATAGCCGGACATGAACAGGATCGGCACATCGGGCTTCACCTTGCGGATCGCGCGCGCCATCGCCGGGCCGTCCATCGCCGGCATGACGACGTCCGACACGATCAGATCGAACTCGATCTCGCCATTGGCGATCTGGGCGAGGCCCTCCTCCCCATCGCGCGCGGTCGTGACCGAATAGCCGGCGCGGGTGAGCGCGCGTTCGGCCACGGCGCGGACCATGTCCTCGTCTTCTACCAGCAGCAGCGTGCCGCCGCCGGCCCATTCGCTGGCCTTGGTATCCTCGCGATCCTCACCACGCTGGTTGGCCGGCATCTCGCCCTTGTGGACCGGCAGGTACATGGTGAAGCGCGCGCCGGCCGCCTCGCCGCTGGAATCGGTGACGTTGTCGGCGAAGATGAAGCCGTTCGACTGTTTCACGATGCCGTAGACCGTGGAAAGGCCGAGGCCAGTGCCCTTCCCCTGCTCCTTGGTGGTGAAGAAGGGTTCGAAGATCTTGTTGAGATGCTCGCCCGGGATGCCGCCGCCCGTGTCCTGCACGATGAGGACGGTATAGTCGTCGGCGGGCATGATATCGATGCCCATCTTGCGCACGTCGCGCGCCGACACGCGGCGGGTGGCGAGCGTCAGACGCCCCTTCCAGTCCTGCTTGCCGAGGCGCGCGGCATGGCTCTGCATCGCGTCACGCGCGTTCACGGCCAGGTTGATGATGACCTGTTCGAGCTGCTGCGGGTCGGCGCGGACCGGGCCCAATTCGCGGTCGTGGCGGACGGAGAACTCGATCTTGTCGCCCATCAGGCGCTTCAGCAGCTGGCTCACCTCGCTCACTACGTCGGGCATTTGCAGCACGACGGGGCGCAGCGTCTGCTGGCGCGAGAAGGCGAGCAGCTGGCGGGTCAGCGAGGCGGCGCGGTTCGAGTTCGCCTTGATCTGCTGGATGTCGTCATAGTCGCTGTCGCCCGGCGTGTGGCGCAGCAGCATGAGGTCGCAATAGCCGATGATGGCGGTCAGCACGTTGTTGAAGTCGTGCGCGACACCGCCGGCAAGCTGGCCGACGGCCTGCATCTTGGTGGCCTGTGCAACCTGGCGGCGCAGGCGCTTTTCCTCGGTGGAATCGCTGATCGACAGGAGCACAGCGGCATCGCCCAGCCCGCGCACGCCGGCTAGGCCGATG
Organism: Qipengyuania aurantiaca; assembly: GCF_019711375.1. Classification (NCBI taxonomy): domain Bacteria; kingdom Pseudomonadati; phylum Pseudomonadota; class Alphaproteobacteria; order Sphingomonadales; family Erythrobacteraceae; genus Qipengyuania; species Qipengyuania aurantiaca. The sequence goes on along the minus strand of NZ_CP081295.1, from coordinate 2,375,931 downwards.
GAGACCGGCTCTTCCTTGTCGTTGGCGAGGCGCACCGCCATGTCGCCGCTTGCCGTCGCACCCTTGGCGAAGCGGCGGACGGTATCGGCCATGGCCGCCTTGTCCTCGCGCACCACGAGGTCGGAGGGGAATTGCGGCAAGCCCGATCCTTCGCGTTCCACCGCGCGCAGGAAAGCCTTGTTGGCGAAAAGGAACCTCCCGTCGCGGTCGGTCAGGGCAAGGCCAAGCGGGAGCGCGGACAGGAGCGCTTCGAGCTGCGGAATCGCCGCCTTGCCGCTGCCTTGCCATCCCCCACCGATGCCGACGGTGCTGTCGACCAGCAGCATGAGCGCAGGCGCCGCTTCGCCTCCCTGCGCGTCCTTGCCGCCGGGCGGATCGAGCGGAACATGCACCAGCGTCTGCGGCGAGCCCTGCTGCCCCTCGCGCGCGAAGAAGATGCGATCGCGATCATCGGACCGCAAAAGCTGGACGAATTCCTGCCCAGCAAGCTTCGCGCCGCGTTCGCCCAGCGCGCGCTCGGCAAGGCCCGGGGTTGCCGACTGCACGATGCCGTCGGGCGCGACGATGGCGAGTTCGATGCCGGAGCGCGACATGATCTGGCCGAGCGGACCCGAAATCCTCTCGTTCATCCCGTCATAGCTGCGCGTGCGCACGACTTCGCTGAAACGCCAGACGAGGTAGTCCTCGCCGCGACCGACCCGTTCGATCGCGAGTTCGAAGCGGCGGTCCGAACCCTCGAGCGCGAGCTCGCCGCTGGAACCCTCGCCCTCACGCCAGGCCGAGCGGGCGGCCTCGGCGAGCTTGCGTTTGGCCTCTTCGTCGAAAGGCAATTCGTGCGGGGCGAGGTCGCCGCCGAACCACTTCTCGTAAGTGTCGTTGGCGCAGGTCAGGCGATTGGCGCGGTCGAGCACCGCCACGGCGCGGCGGCGGTTCTGGATCGCGGCGGCGGTCACCGTCCAGTCGGGCTGCTGGAATCCGTCGGCAGCCTGCGCCGGGCGGAAGCGCGGGGCGAGCAAGAGCGCAAGAACGATGGCGATAAGCGCCCCGCCATAGGCGAGCGCGGTGATTGAACTGTCGGCGGCCAGCCAGACGAGGCCGACCGACACCGCGAAGGCGAGCAATATGCCCAGCAACAGCGGGACCGGCGGCAAGCCCTCGTTCTCGGTTTCGGTAAGCAGGCTCACTCGCCCCGCTCCCGCAGCCGTTCGTCGAGCCGCGCTTCCATCCTGGCGAGGCGCTTCGTGCGGCGGCGTGCAATGACGATGCGCCAGATGAAGCTGGACAGGAGGTATCCCACCGCCGCACTGACGATGGCGAGGACGAGGAAGCCGAAAGCGGTCACCCCTCCGACCTCGAGCCAGCGGGCGAGCGCGCCGCCATCATCGGCCAATTGCCCGGCGCCTGCTCCCATGGCCGCGTCAATGTTGAGCACCAACCGCCCTGTCTTGTTGGCGATTATCAGCCAGAAGGGCAGCGTGAAGGGATTGGTGACGAAAGTCACAAGCGCGGACAGCGGCACGTTCGCTCTAGCCGGCAGAGCAAGGAAGGCGGCGAGGAAGATCTGGCCGATCGGCACGATGAAGGCCGCAAACAGTCCGAGCGCCACGCCGCGCGGTACGCTGCGCCGGGTGAAGCGCCAGAGTTCGGGTGTCAGGAAACGGTGGGCGATCGGCTTGAGGAAACGGTTCTTCGCCATTTCTTCGCGCGTGGGCATGTGCTTGCGGAGGAAATCCGCAAGGAAAGTCTTGGACTTGAACCCGCTCACTGCCACGATCCTGCCATGCGCCGCCCAACTGGCGCGCGCAAGGGCGTATTGCAAGGAGTGTACGACGAAACTTGCATGACAGTCGATGTGGTTAGCACGAAGGCGTTACGAAAGGGGTAGCGGAGCGCTCTCAGCCCTTTTCCCGCATCAACCGGGCCTTGTCGCGCTTCCAGTCGCGATCCTTGATCGTCTGGCGCTTGTCGTGCGCCTGCTTGCCCTTGGCCAGCGCCAGCTCGACCTTCGCGCGGCCCGTCGAGTTGAAATAGATCGACAGCGGGACCAGCGTCATGCCCTTGCGCTCGACCGCGCCAAACAGCTTTTCGATCTCGCGCGAATGAAGCAGCAGCTTTCGCGGCCGGCGCGGCTCGTGGTTGAGGCGGTTGCCGTGCGAATATTCGGGAATATTGGCGTTTATCAGCCACACCTGCCCGTCGCGCACTTCGGCGTAGCTTTCCTTGATGCTCGCCTCGCCCGCGCGCAGGGCCTTCACCTCGGTGCCCTGCAACGCGAGACCCGCCTCGAACGTCTCCTCGACATGGTAATCGAACCGCACGCGCCGGTTGTCGGCGACGGTCTTCTGCTTGTCGAAGGTGGCGGGCTTGGGTCTGGCCATAGGATGGGCGCGTCTAGTCGAGGCTGGGCAAAAGGGAAAGGGGCAAGGCGCACAGAGGTTGAACGCTTACCATTTATGCGCGAGAAGACAGGCGATTACTTTGGGGGTCGTATGTCTATCTTGGGTCGTTTCTTTTCGTTCGCCATATCCATTGCGCTTGGCATCGCCGGTATCGGGGCCGCGCAGGCCCAAACGTCCAGCCCGCCGCCGCTGTCGGCCTATGGCGAGTTGCCCGATGTCGAGGACGCAGCGATCTCGCCCGACGGGCAGAACTTTGCGCTCATCACCACTATCGGCGACGAGCGGCTGATCCTCTTCGTCGGCCCCGACATGCAGCTGATGCGTAAGATGACGCTGGACGATGCCAAGGTGCGCAGCATCGACTGGATCGGCAACGATCGCATCCTGCTCGTCACCAGCAGCACCGCCGAAATCTGGGGCTTCATGAATCAGGACAAGATGGAAGCCTGGACCGCCCATATCGTGCCCGCCACCTTCGACGGCGAATTGCAGACCGTGTTCGCGGGCGACAAGTCGCTGTTCAACGCGGTGTTCGGCTCTTTCGGCACCCGCCGCCACGGCGACCAGTGGAAGGCCTATTTCGGCGCGTGGGAGCGCAACCGCCGCCAGGTGCAGGGCCTGTTATGGTCGGGCCGCTACCTCTACGAAGTCGACGTCGCCACCGGGAAGGCGCGCCGCATCGCCAATCGCGCCAATGACGACACATGGCGCGACTGGGTGCTCTCCCCCAATGGCGCGGTCGCCGCGACCATCGACGTCGACCGTGATAGCGGGAGCTGGACGGTTTCGAACGGGAGCGCACAAACCCTGGCCCAGGGCCGGGACGCAACCGGATCTGCCGCACTGGTGGGTCTTGGCTACCGCGGCGACACGGTGATCTATCAGGAGCGCGCCGACAACGGCATCATCGAGTGGTACGAAGTCCCGCTTGGTGGCGGAGACGCCGTCCCCTTCCTTACCGGCACCGGTATCAATCGCCTGTTCTACGAAGAAGGCACTGGCCGGCTGATCGGCCATCGCGACACGGCGGGGCAGCTGCACTTCAACGATCCAGCGCACCAGGCTGCGATTGACAAGGTCCGCACCGCCTTCTCGCGCTCCTATCTCGAAGTCATGGACTGGAGCGCCGACTTCGGAAAGATCCTCATCCGCACCAGCGGCAATCGCGACAGCGGGACCTGGTACATCGTCGATGTCGCCACCATGCAGGCCGCCGCTATCGCTTTCGAGCGCGGCAAGATCGAGAAGCAGCACGTCGGCCCGATCTCCACCTTCGCCTACGAGGCGGGCGACGGGATGAAGCTCAGCGGCATCCTCACCCTGCCCCCGGGCCGCGAGGCGAAAGACCTGCCCGTCGTCATGCTGCCCCATGGGGGCCCGCACAGCCATGACGTTGCCGCTTTCAATTGGTGGGCGCAGGCCTACGCCTCGCGCGGGTACGCCGTGTTCCAGCCCAATTTCCGCGGCTCCACCAATCGCGACCAACCCTTCATGCTCGCCGGCTATGGCGAATGGGGGCGCAAGATGCAGACCGACATCTCGGACGGCCTCGCCGCGCTCGCCGCAGAAGGCATCGTCGATCCGAAGCGCGCCTGCATCGTCGGCGCCAGCTACGGCGGTTACGCTGCGCTGGCGGGGGTGACGGTGCAGAAAGGCCTCTATCGCTGCGCCGTGGCGGTCGCTCCGGTGAGCGATCTCCACGCGATCTTCGAGGAAGGCTATGAGGACGTCGGACGGCGCAAGACCGACAAGACCGACCTGCTGCGCCGCTTCGGCCCCCAGTCAGGCTGGGCCGCCGTCTCGCCCCGGCGGCTGGCCGACCGCGCCGACGCGCCGATCCTGCTGATCCACGGCCGCGACGACACGGTGGTCGATTATTCGCACACCAGCGCCATGGCCGACAAGCTGAAGGACAGCGGCAAGCCCTACCGCGTGGTGGAACTGGAAGGCGAGGACCACTGGCTCTCGCTCTCGCCCACACGGATGCGGATGCTGCAGGAAGCGGTCGCCTTCGTGGAACAGCACAATCCGGCGAATTGACGAAAACCGTCGGAATTACGACCGGTGACTTCGGCAATACTGAAATGATAGCGTAGCCCGGTCTAAAAGGGGTCTTATGTCTGGTATGAATATTTTGCGCGTTGCCTTTACGGCATTTCTTTTGGTTCTCGTTAGCCCGGCGGCTTTCGCACAAAAGCAGGTTCCGCTCACGGCCTACGGAATGCTGCCCGAGGTAGAAAATGCCGCGATTTCGCCAAGCGGCGAGAGTATCGCGGTCCTGCTGACCGAAGATGGCGTGCGCCAGTTCATCTTCCTCAACTCCGAAATGCAGGTGTTCCGAAGGATGGGGATGAGGGACATTAAGGTTCGCTATTTCGAATGGGTCGGCGAAGATGACCTGCTTCTGGTTACCAGCCAGACTGAGGACCTAAGGGGCTTCACGACCGACAAGGCGGAATTCGCCGTTGCGCAATTGGTGCCTGTCACCAGCTCCGGCCCGGCCGAGATCATTTTCTCGAACGAAGCCCACCTGCTCGACTCCATATACGGAAACTACGGCAAGCGATTCATCGACGGGAAATGGCGGCTCCACTTCGGCGCGCTCGAATTGAAAAAGGGAGGCGTTGGCTCTCGGCTGGGCGGCTACAGTTTCCAGCATAGTCGGCCTTATCTCTATGCCGTCGATGCGGAGAAGAACAGAGCAACCCGTCTCGCCCCGGCCGCCAACGAAGGCGTGCGTCGCGACTGGCTTCTCGACCACCAAGGCGAGATCGTGGTCCGCCTCGATATCGACGGCAACAACGGCATGTGGGCGCTGCACGGCGCCAACGGGTCCGAAATTGTTTCGGGAGAAAAGGGCAACGGACGGGTATGGCTTGTCGGTCTCGGTTCCGCCGGAAAGACGGTGATCTATGGCAGGCGCAACGATGAAGCGATCAGCGAATGGTTCGAAGTGCCGCTAGCGGGAGGCACCCCGCAGCCCTTCCTGAAGGGCAAGGATATCGATCGGCTTTATTTCAACGATCTGACCGGGCAGCTCATGGGCTATCTCGATGCCGACGAAGGACCGGTCTTCGTCGATCCGTCACAAGAGGCGTCTGCCAAGGGAATCCGCGCCGCATTCGCCGATTTCGACGTCCAGATGAAAGACTGGACGCCCGATTTCAGCAAAGTGCTGGTCCGCACCAGCGGCAACCAGGACAGCGGTTCGTGGTATGTCGTGGATCTCGGAACCGGACAGGCTGAGGCCTTCGCCTACGAACGCATGGCCATCGGTCTCGAGGAAGTCGGTGCGATTTCTACCTTCGACTATGTCGCCTCCGACGGTCTTGAGATGGATGGCATCCTGACCCTGCCTCCGGGCCGCGAAGCCGCTGGTCTGCCGGTGGTCCTCCTGCCGCACGGGGGCCCGCACTCCTTCGATCACGAGCAGTTCGACTGGTGGGCCCAGGCGTTTGCATCGCGCGGCTATGCGGTCTTCCAACCCAATTTCCGCGGCTCGACCCACCGCGAACAGTCCTTCCGCAAGGCTGGCTATGGCGAGTGGGGTCGCAAGATGCAGACCGACATATCGGATGGCCTTGCAGCGCTTGCCGAAAAAGGGATCGTCGATCCGTCACGCGCCTGCATCGTCGGCGCCAGCTATGGCGGCTATGCCGCGCTTGCGGGTGTGACCCTGCAGCAGGACATCTATCGCTGTGCTGTCGCTGTGGCTCCGGTGTCGGACCTCCAGTCCATGTACACCGAAGATTATCGTGCCTCCGGCAACAACCGCCTGACACGGGCCGCCCTCCTGGAGCAGCTCGGGCCGCGAGAAGGCTGGGATGACGTGTCTCCACGCCGTCACGCAGAGCGCGCTCACGCGCCGATCATGTTGATCCACGGCAAGGACGACACGGTGGTGCCCTATGTGCACTCGCACAAGATGGCCGACGCCCTGAAGGATGCGGGCAAGCCTTACGAACTGATCGCCCTGGAAGGGGAGGACCACTGGCTCTCGCTATCGACAACGCGCCTGCAGATGCTCGAGGCGGCCGTCGGTTTCGTCGAGAAGCACAACCCGGCGGAATAAGACCGGATCGCGCCGGGCTGGCTCAGATCAGCCCGGCGTGCTCCAGCGCCTCGTCCACCTGCTTGCGGGAAGCCTCGCTGGCGTTGCACAGCGGCAGGCGGACGTCTTCGGAGAACCAGTCGTGAACGCGGCTGAGCGCGTATTTGACTGGTGCGGGGCTGGCATCGGAGAACATGGCGTAATGCAGCGGGAACAGGCGGTCGTTGATCTCGCGCGCCTTGATGAGGTCCGCCGCCGCAATCGCCTCGTGGAATTCGGCGCACAGCTTCGGCGCGACATTGGCGGTCACCGAGATGCAGCCCGAACCGCCCGCCGCCGAGTGCGGCAGCCACAGCTCGTCATTGCCCGATAGCTGGCAGAAGTCGCGCCCGATGCCCATGCGATGGTCGGCCACGCGCGACAGGTCGCCGCTTGCATCCTTGATGGCGATGATACGGTCGGGGTATTTGTTGACCAGTTCGCACACCGTCTCGTCCTCAATGTCGGTCACGGTGCGGCTGGGCACGTTGTAGAGCACGATCGGCAAATCGCTGTTCTCGGCCAAATGGCTGAAATGGGCGATCAGGCCGGACTGGCTGGGGCGGTTGTAATAGGGCGCGACACACAGACCCGCCGCCGCACCGGCCTTTTTGGCGAACTGCATGTGGAGGAGAGCGTTGCGCGTATCGTTGCTGCCGCAACCGGCGATCACCGGCACGCGGCCCGCGGCCTGTTCGATGCAGACTTCGATGACCCGGTGATGCTCCGCGTTGGAGATGGTCGAAGCCTCGCCGGTCGTGCCGCAGGGCACCAGTCCCTTGCTGCCGTTTTCGATCTGCCAGTCGACGAGTTTGCGAAAAGCGGCCTCGTCGAACGATCCATCGCGAAAAGGAGTCGCCAGAGCCGGTATCGAGCCTGAGAACATTTACGTCAGTCCTGCGTTAGAGGTATGAAAAGCGGGCGATTTAGGCACCCGCCGACACATTTCATTCACCGCCTGATAAGGAGGGGCCGGGCAGTATGTCCAGCATGGGCCGAAAAACTTATTTCTCACTCGCACTTATGGCTGGCGCTTCGCTGGCGTTCCCCCTCGCCGCGCAGGCGCAGACGCCGACCAGCTGGCCGGATCGGGGCAACAGCATGGTGGCCCAGCAGCCGAGCAGGATCGGCCAGGCGGTCGACCGGTGGGAGTACCTCACCAAGGCCGACAACCTGTCCTTCGCGCAATACGCAGGCTTCATTACGGATTATCCCGGCTTCCCCAAGCAGGAGCTGTTGCAGCGCCGCGCCGAGAACGCGCTCGACCGCGATGCGGTGACCCCGCAGGCGCTGGTTCAGTTCTTCGACGCGCATCCGCCGATTACCAATGCGGCCAAAGCGCGCTATGCGCTGGCGCTTGCCGCCATGAGCCGCCCCGAGGCGAACGATGTGGCACGCGAAGCGTGGCGCGGCGGGACCATGAGCGGTCCGGCCGAAGCGTATATGGCCGGGCTTTTCGCCCAGAACCTGACGCCTGCCGACCAGGACGCACGTATGGACGCGTTGCTGTGGCAGGGCAATCTCGAAGCCGCGACGCGCCAAATCGTGCGCGTTTCGCCCGCCTATCGCTCGATGGCGCAGGCGCGTTTGGCGCTGCTGCAGGGTAGCACGCCGAGTGAAGCGGGCCTGCCTGTTCCCGATGGCGCGCTGAACGACAGCGGCTACGTCTACAACCTCGCCCGTCATTATCGCGGCAAGGGCCAGCTTCCCGCAGCCATCAACCTCCTGGCGAACCGCGCCGAGTTTACAGGGCCTGCCTTCGATGGCACCGATTTCGTGAGCGAGGCTTTGCGCGTCGCACAGGGTGCCGATACACGAAGCGCCGTCGCCATCGCGTCGAAGGTGGACGACCTCTTTGCGCCAGGCACCGATATTTCGGACGGCAGCTTCACCCTGCGCGACAAATACACCGACCTCATGTGGCTTGGCGGGACCAAGGCGCTGTGGTCGCTGGGTGACGGCACCCGCGCGGCGCCGCTGTTCTACCGCTATGGCACTGCGGCCAAGACCCCGCTGACGCGCTCCAAGGGCTTCTACTGGGCCGGACGCGCCGCTGCGCGTGGAGGCGACCGCGCCGAGGCCGAGCGGTACTGGAACATGGCCGCCGCCTATCCCGACTGGTATTACGGCCAGCTCGCCTTGAGCGAACTGGGCAAGCCCGCACCGACCTTCGCGCCCATGCTCACCGCGGGCGTCGATGCCGAAACCCGCAAGAATTTCTCCGAAGAAGCGCTGACGCTGGCATTGCGCGACATGGCGAAAAACCGCCGCGACTGGCGCACCGAGCGCGCATTTTTCGAAGCCATCGCCGCCGAAGCCGAAACGCCGAGCGAAATGGCGCTGGTCGCCGAACTCGCCCGCGAAACCGGCCTCGACGAGATGGCCGTCGTCGCCGGCATGGTTGCAGGCGAGGAAGGCGTGGCTGGCTTCGAACGGCTGGGTTTCCCGACCGTCCGCACGCATCCGGGTGCGAACTGGACCATGGTCCACGCCATCGCCCGCCAGGAAAGCGAATTCGACCGCACCCGCGTTAGCCATGCCGGCGCGCGGGGCATGATGCAGCTGATGCCGGGCACGGCGCGCGAGGAAGCGGGCAAGATCGGCGTGCAGTACATGTCGGCCAGCCTCACCGGCGATCCGGCCTACAACATCCGCTTGGGTGATGCGCATTTCGCGCGGCTGATGGACCGCTACAACGGCGCCTATCCGCTGGCCATCGCGGCCTATAACGCTGGCCCCGGCCGGGTGAACGAGTGGTTGCGCCTCAACGGCGATCCGCGCACCGGAGCGGTCGACTGGGTGACCTGGATCGAAAAGATCCCCGCCAATTTCGAGACGCGCTATTACGTCATGCGCGTGATCGGCAACGCGGTCACCTACGCCAATATGCACCCCGACAAATCGGCCGCCTACCAGCGCGATATCCGCCATTACCTTCCGCGATAGGATCGGCTAGGGCTCTCCGCACCATGGAGGGCAAGACCAATCCCATCACGCCGGCAGGCTATGCCGCCATGAAGGCGCGCTATGACCATTTGCTCGGCAAGGAGCGGCCGGAAATCGTCGAGATCGTGAGCTGGGCCGCCGGAAACGGCGACCGCAGCGAGAATGGCGACTATCTCTATGGCCGCAAGCGCATGCGCGAGATCGACCGGGAACTCGGCCACCTTGCCCGGCGGATGAAGTCCGCGCGCGTCATCGTGCCTGCCGACCAGCCCGACAAGACACGCGCCTTCTTCGGCGCCACGGTCACGCTGGCGGACGAAGACGACAAAGAGAAGACCGTCACGCTGGTCGGCGACGACGAACAGGACGCCAGCGCGGGACGGATCGGCTGGTCGAGCCCGCTGGCCCGTGCGCTCAAGGGTGCAAGCGTGGGCGATGTGCGCACCGTGCGCCTTCCGGGCGGAGATCGCGAGTGGGAAATCGTGAGCATCGACTATGCGTAGCCTCGCCCTCCCCCTGTTCGCGCTCACGGCCCTCGCCGCGCCGCTCGCCGCGAAAGACAGCCTCGGCGTGTTCTCCGACTGGGGCGCCTTCCGCGATCCCTCGGTCCCGCGCTGCTACGCCATTGCCGAAGCCGCGCCGAGCCGCCTCCAGCGCGACTTCCAGCCTTACATGACCGTTGCCTCCTGGCCCGCCCGCCGCATCCGCGGTCAGGTCCACTTCCGCATGTCCCGCGAACTTCGCGAAGGCGCGCGTGTAACCTTGCGCATCGCGCGAAGGAACTACCCCATGGTGGGCGGCAAGGCCGACGCCTGGGCGCGCGATCCGGCGACCGACACCGCGATCCTCGCCGCCATCCGGTCCGCCGACAGCATGACGATCTTCGCCACCGACAGCCGCGGACGGCGCTTTTCCAACACCTACGCCCTTGCCGGCGCCGCCAGCGCGATCGACGCCGCCACCCTCGCCTGCGCGCGCCGCTGATACAAAAAGGGCCGGAAGCGCCTTCACGCTCCCGGCCCGATTTTTTGGCGACGTCTGCGCTTAGAAGCGCATGCCGAAGCCGGCCATGACCTGGTGACGGTCAAGGTCGATGTCCGGAACGGCCACGTCGGGCGCGTCGCCTTCGAAGTCGAGTTCGGCATCGCTGTAGTTCGAATAGCGATATTCGACCTTGGCGAAGGTGTTGCCGCTCAGCGCGTATTCGAGGCCCGCGCCGACACGGAAACCGTCGGTGTCGAGATCGACTTCATACTCGGTCGTGCCGTCGTTGTTGCGGAAGTTGTAGGTGGCGTTGGTGTAGCCGCCCTTGGCATAGACGAGCAGGTCGTCATTGGCCTTCACACCGACACGCGCGCCGAGATAAAGATCGCGGCCGGTTTCGACATTGCCGACACCGATGTCTTCGAAGTCGCCCATGTCGTATTCGGTTTCTGCGGTCGAGCCGACATATTCGGCTTCGAGACCGAGAACGACGCCGCCGGCATCGAAATCGTAACCCGCACCGACGCCATAGGCGAGACCGTCGATCGACTGATCGTCGTTGGCGTTGGTGTCGTTGTCCGAAGTGCTGCCGGCCTTGCTGACGTCATAGCCAGCGAGAGCTTCGATGCGGAAGCCGTCGAAATTATCGCTGTCCTGCGCCATTGCGGGCGTGGCCGTGGCAAGGATCGAACCTGCGACGAGAAGGGCTGCGGTGGTCTTCATTACTAAACTCCGTTTTTATTGTCCGCCGTCGATTTTCCGACCGCGTGGACCTTCAAAACGGCGATGAAGCCGATGTAGTTTCATTAACACTGCACAACAAAAACCCGTGACTTTTTGGTCACATTTTTGTCGACGAAAAGACGTTTTCTGGCGACGAATGGTGCGCCGCACAAAAATTCGACGAACTGCCGGTGCAAATGCGATGACGCAAGGAACGCAAATCGGGGCGAATGATTGTTACGCGCCCTCGCGGGGCTTTCCATCCAGCTTGATGGCTACTATATGCGCGTCTCCCATGGCAGACACGACCTTGATGAGCATTCCCGGGCAGATCGACCCGGTTCCCGTTGCGCGTGATATCACGCCGCGCGAAGACGGCCGCGTTGACCTGATCGGCCTCCCCAAGGACCGCATCCGCGAGCTGTTTGAAACGGCCGGGCTGGAACCCAAGCAGGCCAAGCTGCGCGCCAAGCAGGTGTTCCACTGGCTCTACCATCGCGGCGTCACCGATTTCGAGGCGATGACCGATATCGCCAAGACCATGCGCCCTTGGCTCGCCGAACGCTTCGTGATCGGCCGCCCCGAAGTGGTCGAAGCGCAGCATTCGACCGACGGCACCCGGAAGTGGCTCCTGAAGACCGCCGACGGACACGAATTCGAGATGGTCTTTATCCCCGATGCCGACCGCGGAACCCTTTGCGTATCGAGCCAAGTCGGCTGCACATTGAACTGCCGCTTCTGCCACACCGGCACGATGAAGCTGGTGCGCAATTTGACGCCGGGCGAGATCGTGGGTCAGGTCATGCTGGCGCGCGACGCGCTGGGCGAATGGCCCAAAGGCTCTATGGCGGGTCTCGACGACGCTGAGGACGAAGGCCACTACACAAGCGACGGCCGCCTCCTCACCAACATCGTGATGATGGGCATGGGCGAACCGCTCTACAATTTCGACAATGTGAAGGGCGCATTGAAGCTCGTGATGGACGGCGACGGCCTCGCCCTCTCCAAGCGCCGCATTACCCTGTCGACCAGCGGCGTCGTTCCGGCGATGGAGCGTTGCGGCGAGGAAATCGGCGTGAACCTTGCCGTCTCGCTCCACGCGGTGACCAAGGAAATCCGCGACGAGATCGTGCCGCTCAACAAGAAATACGGCATCGAGGAACTGCTCGAAGCCTGCGCCGCTTATCCCGGCGCCAGCAACGCCCGCCGCATCACCTTCGAATATGTGATGCTCAAAGACAAGAACGACAGTGACGAGCACGCACATGAGCTGGTCCGCCTGCTCAAGCACTACAAGCTGCCCGCCAAGGTGAACCTGATCCCATTCAACCCCTGGCCCGGCGCGGCGTACGACACTTCCACGCCCGAGCGGGTGAAGCGCTTCTCCGACATCGTATTCGAAGGCGGCATCTCCGCGCCCGTGCGCACGCCGCGCGGCCGCGATATCGATGCGGCCTGCGGCCAGTTGAAGACTGCGGCGGAAAAGAAGAGCCGCGCCCAGCGCGACCGCGAGGCAGCTGAAGCCGAGCAAGCAGCTTCCTGACACCAAGCTGCTGACGGGAAACCGGATTTCGGAATCAGCGTTGCGTTGGAATGCGACGCATTTTTCCAGCGCTTTTGCTTTTACTCGCCACGGCCGGATGTGCGACCACACCTCCACCACCTCCACCACCTCCGCCTCCCCCATTTCAGGCCTTCGATCTCTACAGTCGCGAGGCTGAACCATTGCCCGCACCGGAGGACGAAGAGGAAATCATCCGGCAGCGCGCAGCCGAGGCGAACTACCCGCTCGATGAGGAAGGCCTGTTCTCGAACCTCGTCCAGACCTTTGCCACGCGTTCTCGCCAAGCCAAGCTGCCAGGCTTCAACGAGGTCTGGGTGGAAAGGGATTTCGGTCGAAACTGGATAAACGTCGGGTCGAGCGAGCCGGTAGACCGCAGCGCCTATCTCGCGATGGCGGCGCCGAAACTTCGTCCGCAAATCCGGTTTCGCCACACGGCATTCGACCGCGCCGGAACCGACGCGGCGATTGCCCGGCTGGTGGAGGCGTATGGCGATGATCTCGGCATCTGCATGATGCTTTACGAGCACCAGAGCGACTGGTTCGTCGTCGCGATGGAAGACAGTGCTGACGAGGCCGCAATCCGGGCTGTCACGCCCGCCGACCTTCTTCCCATCATCCGCTTCGAGCGCGGAACTTGCCCTGTTCTCGTTTGATGGCCGGTTGCGTTACTACCGCGACATGACTGCCGATCCCGCCACCATCGCTTATTACGAGGCGAACGCGCCGCGCTACACGCTGAGCTTCGGGCAGGCCCCGAGCCGCCATCTCGACCGTTTCCTCGACCGGCTGGAACCGGGGAGCCGCCTGCTCGAGCTCGGGTGCGGCGGCGGAAGGGATTCCGCGCGGATCATTGAACGTGGTTTCGACCTCGACGCCACCGACGGAACTCCTGCGATGGTCCGCAAGGCGAACGAACGGTTCGATGTGGGCGCGCGGGTAATGCGGTTTGACGAGCTTGATGAAGAAAAGGCGTACGACGCGGTCTGGGCGCACGCATGCCTCCTCCATGTCGCGCGGGCGGATTTGCCCGGTGTCCTCGCCGCCATCCTGCGCGCGCTGAAACCCGGTGGCTGGCATTTCGCCAATTACAAGCTCGGCACCGCCGAGGGACGCGATCCGCTGGGCCGGCTGGCCAACATGCCCGACGAGGGCTGGCTGGAGCGCCTCTATCGCGAGGCGGGTTTCCGGATCGAGGCCACCGAGCGCTATCGCGGCGAAGGTGCCGATGGGGTGCAGCGCGACTGGTACGCCCTCACCGTGCAGCGACCGACCGGCTGAGTTGGCGCGGAGCCTTTCCTACTTTCGCGTCCTGTGCTGGAAGGTGGTCATGATCCTCGCTCACCCTTCCAAAAGCGCCGCTGTCAGCGGGTTTGCACCCTTCAGGCGTTTTTGCTCCAGGACCGTGCTCCATCCGCTCCATCCTGTTGGAAAGGGGGATCACGCGTGAAGGCCAAACTCCTCGCCCTGTGCACCGGCCAGCCCGCCCCCCTGCCCGACGGCAAGATCAGCTCGATCGACAAGCAGGTGCGCGAAGGCCCGGTGAGGATCGGTACGCCCGGCCTCGAAGGCGATACGCAGGTCGATCGCAAGCACCATGGGGGCGCGCATATGGCGGTCCATCTCTACGCCGCCGACCACTACCCCTACTGGCGCGAGGAGATCCCGGAAGTGGACCGTCTCGCCGCGCCCGGTGCCTTTGGCGAGAACCTCCATGCGATGGGCCTGACCGAGAAGGACGTATTCATCGGCGACCGTTTCCGCCTCGGCAGCGCGCTGCTGGAACTCAGCATGGGGCGGCAACCCTGCTCCACGCTGGAACGGCATTTCCAGCGCAAGGACATGGTGAAGCGCATCATCGCCAACCACCGCTGCGGCTGGTACTTCCGCGTGCTCGAGGAAGGCGAGGCACGCGCGGACGACGACCTCGCGCTTGTCGAGCGCACACAGGATCGCTGGAGTGTCGATGCGGCCTTCGCCCTGCTCTTCGATCCCGCCGTGCCTGCGAGCGAGGGGGAGATTCGCGATCTCCTCGCCATTCCCGCCCTTGGTCCGCAATGGCGCAGCAAGCTCGAAGCGAAATTGCGGTAAAACCGCCACGGCTCGTCCGCCTTCCCGGCACAGTTCATCCCTAATTTGGAGTTAAGCGCGTTCGTTCAGCCGCGGTTGTCTTTCTGCTGCGCTAAATGGAGGCTCAGAAGTTTCCCCAAGGATCACAAGGGACGTACAATGAAAAAATTCGCTCTCGCATTCGCCGCCTCGACCATGGCCCTCACCGGCCTCGGCACCGCAGCACCCGTCGCCGCCGATCCGCCCGCATGGGCACCGGCGCACGGCAAGCGCGCCAAGGATCGCGCCCATCGCCAGCGTATGTATGACGACCGCGGCTACTATGTCTCCCCGCGTCGCATCACCCGTGACAGCTACATGTGGCGCGGCCGCGATGGCCGTTACTACTGCAAGCGCGACAACGGCACGACCGGTCTTGTGATCGGCGCCGGCGTCGGCGCTCTGGCAGGCCACGAGCTGGCCGGTCGCGGCGACAAGGTGCTGGGCGCAGTGCTCGGCGGCGCCGTGGGCGCTGTCATCGGTCGCGAGATCGACCGCGGAAGCCTCAGCTGCCGGTAAGATAAGCCAGAAGAGAAAATAAGGGTCGTTACTTCACGGCGTCGTCACTCCCAAGGTGGCGGCGCCGCTTTCCTATTCGCTTCCAAGCCCCTATGCCCATCGCGATGAGCGAGACGAGACCCTCGGTTCTGGTAACAGGCGGCGCCAAGCGCCTCGGCGCAGCGATCAGCCGGGCATTCGGCCACGCTGGCTGGCACGTCGTCATCCACTACAACTCGTCCGGCGAAGCGGCAGACGCGCTGGCCGCCGAATTGCCGAGCGCCAAGACCTGCCAGGCGGATCTGTGCGATCTCGACGCGGTCCGCACGCTTGCGGCCAGACTGGCACGCGATCTCACCGACTGGCGTTGTCTCGTGAACTGCGCCTCCGTTTTCCAGCCCGACGCTGTAACCGAACTCGATCCGCAGACGAACCAGCGGGCGATGCAAGTGAACGCCCGCGCCCCTGCCCTCCTCGCGCAAGCCTATCTCGGCCACGCCAAGGCCGAGGGCGGACGCCGCGTGATCCAGGTGACCGACCAGAAGCTTGCCAACCCCAATCCCGACTTCTTCAGCTACACCATGAGCAAGCACGCGCTGGACGCGACCATTGCCATGCTGTCGATGGGCGCCAGCCGCGCCGAGGATCGGGTCTACGGGCTTGCGCCCGGCGCCATCCTCGCCAGCCATGACCAGAGCGAGGAGGAGGCCGAAATCTCCCACCGCATGAACCTGCTCACCCGCCGGACCTCGGCGGAAGAAGTGGCCGAGGCGGCGCTGTTCCTCGCCAACGGAGCGCTCGCCAGCGGGCAGACGGTCTATGTCGACAGCGGCCAGCACCTGTTGCAGCAGGAGCGGGACGTGATCTACCTTGCGCGGGAGCACGCGGCATGAAGCGGCACGCGCTCAGCACGAGGATCTGGCACTGGCTGAACCTCGTCTGCGTGGTGGTGCTGTTTATGTCGGGCCTGACGATCTCCAACGCCCACCGCCGCCTTTACTGGGGCGACTGGGGCTTCGCGCCCGAGCAGGCCTGGCTCGCCGTGCCCCGTTTTCCCGACTGGATGACGATACCGGGCTATTACAGCCTCGCTGTCGCGCGCGACTGGCACATACTGATGGCGTGGCCCTTCGCGCTCCTTCTGCTGTTCATGTGGGTAACCATGCTGGTGAACCGCCATTTTAAGCGCGATCTTGTCACCACCCGCGCCGAATGGAAACCGCGCGCGATCTGGCACGACATTGTCCAGCACTTGAAGCTCAATTTCGACCACGAGGGTGGGAAGTTCAACTTCTTGCAGAAGCTTGCCTACGGCCTTGTTCTCGGCGTTTTCCTGCCGATGATGATCTTCACCGGCATCGCGATCAGTCCGGGGATGGAGCCGACTTTCGGCTGGCTCGTGGACCTTCTTGGTGGGCGGCAATCGGCGCGCAGCCTGCACTTCATCTTTGCCTTCGCGCTGTTCGGCTTCTTCATCGTCCATGTGCTGCTGGTCCTGCTGGCCGGTCCCATCGGACAGATACGCGACATGATCACCGGGGGCAGGCACGGTGAAGCGTAGGGGTTTTCTCGCCGTGATCGGCGCCGGCTTCGCGGCTGGCTGCAACAAGATTGCCGAAAGCGATTCCGGATCGCGCCTGCTGGGGGCCGCCGAGAAATGGCACCAGGGCGCGCACCGCTTGCTGACCGACCGCGAGGCCCTTGCGCCCGAATATCCGCGCAGCGCCATCTCGTCCTATTTCCGCGGCAACGGTTCGACCGATCCGCAGAATGGAGACTATCCCGCGCAGGCTGCCGAAGGTTTCGCCAACTGGCGGCTGGAAGTGCGCGGGCTGGTCGAAAACCCGATGAGCCTCAGTCTCGACAACATCCGCAGGCTGCCCCAGCGCACGCAGGTCACGCGTCACGATTGCGTCGAAGGCTGGAGCGCGATCGGCGAATGGACCGGACCGCAACTCTCGCTGATCCTCGATGCCGCGAAACTCAAGCCGGAGGCCAAGTTTATCGTCTTCCGCTGCGCCGATAATCTCAACGGGCAGGACTATTACGAAAGCGTCGACCTCATCGACGCCTACCACCCGCAGACCATCGTTGCGCATCGCCTCAACGGCGAACCGCTGCCGGTCAAGAACGGCGCACCGCTGCGGATGCGGATCGAGCGGCAGCTGGGCTACAAGCACGCCAAGTACCTCACCGCGATCGAGGCGGTCGCCAGCCTTGACGATATTGGTCGCGGACAGGGCGGGTATTGGGAGGATCGCTCCGGCTATCAGTGGTACGCCGGTATCTGAGCCCTATTCCGGATATTTGCGCGCCATCGCTTCCCAGTCGTTGCGCAGCAGGTTCTCCAGCACCTCCATGTCCACATCGGCGAGCTTGTTGATGTAGAGACAGCTCTTGCCGGTCTTGTACTTGCCAAGCTTCGCCAGCAACGCATCGCGCCGCTCGCCCGCTACCTCGTCGCAATATCCCCCCATGAGGTAGAGCGAATGCTTGGCCTTCCTCGGCGAAAATCCACTCCGCAGCCAGTGAACCTCGCGCCCGCTGTCGTAGGTGGTGCGATAGTCGCCATAGCCGATGATGCTCGGCCCCCACATCTTCGGCTCCTCGCCCGTAACCTTGCGGAACAGCGCGTCGAGAACGCCCGCTTCCTCGCGCTTGCGTTCCGGCTCGACAGCCGCGAGGAAATCGCCCGGGTCGACTGCGGTAATCTGTGTCTTCGCCTCTGCCATGTGGGCAAATCTAGCACGCGATTGACAGTTTGGCATCCCGTGCCATGCTCGCCGCCGTACTGTGGGGAGAGAACAAGCGTATGTGGTTGCTCGACAAGTTCCTGAAGACCGCCGTCAAACACGGCCGGATGCAGGTCACCAATTACGACGGGAAGACCTATGACTACGGCACCGGCGATGCGAGCGAGCCGCCGATCCACATCCGCCTGACGAGCAAGAAGGCCGCCAACCACATCGCGCGCTATCCGCAGATGGGCGCAGGCGAGGCGTTCATGTGGGGCTGGCTCAAGGTCGAGGAACCGCATGATATCCGCGACCTCATCCTCTTCGTCACCGAGCAGGCGGGCAAGCCCGGCGACAAGGCGCTGAAGCCCAAGGGCAAGCTGCGCACCGCCGCCCAGCGCCTGATCGCCAAGGCCGACAGCATCAACCTGCGCGGCAAGGCCCGCAAGAACGCCGAGCACACCTACAACCTCACCCGCGAGCTTTACGAGCGGTTCCTTGACGAGGACCGCCAGTACACCATGGCCTATTACCGCGAGGATCCGGCAGCGACCTCGCTCGAGAAGGCGCAGCTCGACAAGAAGGCGCACCTTGCCGCCAAGATGCACATCAAGCCCGGCCAGCGCATCCTCGACATCGGCTGCGGCTGGGGCGGCTTCGCGCTCTACCTTGCGCGGCATTACGACGTGGAGGTCCACGGCGTCGCCCTGGCCCCCGACCAGATCGCCTTCTGCAAGGAGCGCGCGGAGGAAGCGGGCGTGGCCGACAAGGTCAAGTTCAGCCTTACCGACTATCGCGACGTGGAGGGTCAGTTCGACCGTATCAGCTCGGTCGGCCTGCTCGAACACGTCGGCACGCCGCATTACCCGCAGTTCTATGAGCACACTGCCCGCCTGCTCAAACCCGACGGTGTGATGATGAGCCACTGCTGCGGGCGCGCCGGCCCTCCCGGCTTTACAGACGCCTGGACGCGCACCTACATCTTCCCCGGCGGCTACATCCCGGCGCTTTCCGAACTGGTCAGCCAGTCCGAGCAATACGGCTGGCAGGTGATGGACGTGGAGGCGATGCGCTTCCACTACAGCCACACGCTGGAGGAATGGTACAACCGCACGGTCCAGCATCGCGCGGAGATCGTCGATATGTACGACGAGACCTTCTACCGCATGTGGCTCTACTACCTCGCCGGAGCCGAACAGAGCTTCCGCCACGGCGACATGGTCAATTGGCAGCTGATCTACGTGAAGGACCGCAGCGCCATCCCCATGACCCGCGAGTGGATCACGGAAGAGAGCGCCCGCCTGCGCGCCGCCGACGCGGACAAGGTGCCCGAATGGCGCTTCGCCCAGAGGGAAGCGGCGGAGTAACGCGCTGTAGGACGCAAGCAGGGTTTGCGCCCGCGAAGCCCGACAGGGTGGAGCGGGTGGAGCACGGTCCTTGGGGGAATTTTCTTCGGGGCCGAGCGCAATGCACCTTGCGGGGCCTTGTGGGTGAGGATGGACGGTTTGAAAGAGCTTCTCGATCATACGCCCTCACAAGGGTGTAGGAAATCGCTCTCTAACGTTGCTGGCTACTTCCACGCCAACAAGACACGCTTGGATTCAACCACTCGCATCACCTTCATGGACTGAGAGTACAATCAACCGCTTTACTTTGCCATTTGCGCTGACCAATCGGTTGCAAATGAACGTGATGAGAGCTCTTTCATCAAATGGGTTTTGCCCGTTAAAATGCTGGCTACGAGTTATCAGGCCAATGGTCTTTTTGTCCCTAAGTTCGTCGTGAAGTTCAAATGGGATCGGTCGATCTTCTTCAACTGAGTAGATGCGACCGGTGTATGTGTTGATGTTGTAGCTTGAGACGTAACCGACGATCTCGTTCTCGTCTTCTTCACGTTTAGTTTGCTTCACGTACTCATAGGTTAGCGGACTCATAAGGGGTCCGACATCGACGTTCTGATAGTCACATCGAGTGATCTGAGCTCTCGTCGCAGTCTTAGAAGCAACGATAGGACGATGCATATCGGCCACGCTCGTTTCAACCTTCTCACAAAGGCTGTCGATCTTGCCATCACCTATCTTGTTTTTCTGGGTGTCCAAATAAAGCTCTTGAAGGGTCTTGTCGTAGTCTGCAGAGAAGCCCATCGTTGTCTGAAGCACCAAGTCATACACCGACGTCACCATGTGGCCGACTGGCGAATCCTTTCCTACAGAACCGACAAGAAATGCCCCGCCGATCAGCACCTTAGCTTTTGTTTTCCAACTCCCCTCTTCGAAGGGCGGGACAAATATCTGGAACCCTTTTGCAGAGGGTGCCTGAGTGATGATTTCACCATGGAGAACGAGGTGCGTCGTCAGGGCTAAAGATCGTTGAAATTCCGCTAGCGCTTTCGATGCGTCGTAAAATTCAAGCGAGCCCTTATCAGCTTCGCCGCCCTCGAAAGTCAGTTCAAAATCAATCATAGTTTGCCCCCATCCCAGCACCTCGGCCGCACGTATCCACATACGAATTGAACCTATAGTAAATAGTTCAATATCTCGGGATAATAGTACGGCTCATCCACAGGATCGATAAACGCGAATTATGCTAAGTCTGACTACATTTCTCGAACGGCGAAGCAGGTAGCCCCCAACCCGAGAGCAAAAGCCAATATTGCAGCATAGGGCCCGAGTATCTTCATCAAGATTTCGATATCGCTTTGCCGCAAGACTTTCAGGTTTTTCCCACGATCATCCTGAATCAGATTGTACTGCGTTATCTGCTTGTCGAGATGTTGGAACGGTTCGAGGAAAATCTCGTCCGAGATTTGAGCATCGGGACGACTTCGGACAATTATTGAGTTTTCATGTTCGAACCATTCGGGCGACTCAATCTTCAACAAGGTCCCCGCTTCGCAAGCAGCCGCTTCGCTGGCGACAATTTGATCAAAATTTGACGGTGAAAATTCGGACCGGACCCGTTCGGCACCACAAGCGAACTCCGCTACGTAGTCCACTGCTCTCAGCACATCCTGCTGAGCGCGGAACTTGTCATACTCAAGCATCTCCAATTCGAAGCGTGCACGGTCCCCTGCCGAGCTATAAAAAATACCGACTAAACCAACTCCGCCTATGAGAATTGCCACATATTGACCGATGCGCTTGGCCTTCTCTGATCGATCCCGGTAAAAATATGCGTGTGAAGCCCCTATAAATAGGACTGCCGCTATCGACATGATCATCATGTTCCCAAAGATTACCGGCACAATTCATTCCTTCTCATTTGGCTATCCCCTCGGGTGGCTACCCCCGCACCCACCGATAGACCGGCCCGAAGCCAACCAGCGCTGCGCCGACAAACGGCAACGCCACGACCCATAGGCGCACGCCGGTCACGCCCTCGGGGCTGGCGATGCTGATGGCGGCGGTCATGGCTAGGCCGACGCAGATCGCGATCATGCCGATCACGAGGCGAAGATGCGGGACCGGGGTCTCGCGCTTGGCGGCTCCCATCCCGCGCTCGTAGCGGGCGAAGATGGCGATCAGCGGGAGCAGCGCGGCGATGTAGAGCGCGAACCAGACGGGGCGGCTCCACCACCATTCGGCTGTTCCGGCCATTACGCGCAGGCCCACGCCTCCGGCCGCCCAGGCAGCGACCATCACCAGCACGTAAGCTGTCAGGTGCCAGAGATAGACGGTCATGATCATGCCGTTCATCAGCACCGTCGCGGTCCAGAATGTGAGGTTGTCGAGCAGTTTCCTGCCCCACGGCTCCAGCGCCAGCACCAGCCCCGTCTGCGTCACGCCCAGCGCCAGCAGCGCGAGCGTCGGCGGCATGGAGTTGGTGATCTCGGCCCCCGGCACGCCGATCATGGCGATGGGATAGGGGCCGCAGATAGTGAGGCCCACCAGCGCGGCGAGACCGCCAAGGAACAGCGCCAGCGCCCTCCCCTGCCCGAGCCTGTCCTGCTGCCACGCATAGCCCAGTTGGTGGATACCCAGCCACACGAAGAGGAAATTGAGGAAGTTAACGTAGGGCACGTCCGCCGAGAGCGTCAGCCAGTCGATCGCCACAGCCCCCGCGACGAAGAACGCCACGCTGCCCCAGCCCAGCCTCTCCCACAGCTTCCACGTCAACGGCGCGAGTGCGGTCACCAGCAGGTACACCGCGAGGAACCACACCGGGATCAGCGCGAGGAACACCGCCATGCGCACCGTCTCGCGCGCCATGCCGACTTGCGTGGCGATAAAGGCGAAGGCGGCCCACACCAGCAGCACAGGGAAGACCGGGTTGATGAGGCGCTGGATGCGGCTGGCGAACCAGTCCGAATAATGGCCTTGTCTTTCGCGGGTCGAGGCCCAGCTCACCCCGTTCGAATAGCCGCCGACGAGGAAGAAGATCGGCATGACCTGGAAACCCCAGGTGAGCCACTGCGTCCACGGCAGGATGCCGAGCAAATGCCCTCCGACCACCTCGCCATCCGCCCCGATATAAGGTGCGGCGACCAGCCAGTGGCCGACTACCACCGCCAGGATCGACAGCGCGCGCAGGAAATCGACATAGCGGTTGCGTGTCTGCGGCGCCTGCTCCGCCAGCGACCGTGCCTTGTGCCACATCCCCATAACCCGCGTCCCTCCTGCCTTGCGCCCCAGTGTTAAGCCGCGCGTGCGTCAAGATACAGTTACCGCGCGCGACTTTCCCCCCGCCTAGCGCTTCTTGATTGCCAGCGCGCCTGCGCGGCTGCTAGCGGCGCGGCCACAGTCGAAAGGTGCTTTTCCATGTCCGATATCAAGCGTGTCGTCCTCGCCTATTCCGGCGGCCTCGATACTTCCGTCATCGCCAAGTGGCTTGAGGTGGAGCGCGGGCTGGAGGTCGTGACCTTCACCGCCGATCTCGGACAGGGCGAGGAAATCGAACCGGCGCGCGCCAAGGCCCGCGCGATGGGCATTCCGGACGAACACATCTTCATCGAGGATTTGCGCGAGGAATTCGTGCGCGATTTCGTCTTCCCGATGATGCGCGCCAACGCGCGGTACGAAGGCGATTACCTGCTCGGCACCAGCATCGCGCGCCCGCTGATCTCCAAGCGCCTCGTCGAGATCGCGCATGAGACCGGCGCCGACGCCATCGCCCACGGTGCGACCGGCAAGGGCAACGACCAGGTGCGCTTCGAGCTGTCGGCCTATGCGCTCGACCCGGACATCAAGGTGATCGCCCCGTGGCGCGAATGGGATTTGACTTCGCGAACCGCGCTGATCGCCTGGGCCGAAGCGCACCAGATTGCGGTCCCCAAGGACAAGCGCGGCGAAAGCCCCTTCTCGACCGACGCGAACCTCCTCCACACCTCGTCGGAGGGAAAGGTGCTCGAGAATCCGTGGGAGGAGACGCCCGACTACGTCTATTCGCGCACCGACCACCCCGAGGACGCGCCCGATACGCCCGAATATATCGAGATCGGTTTCGAGAAGGGCGATGGCGTTTCGCTCAATGGCGAAGCGATGAGCCCGGCGGAACTGCTGACCGCGCTGAACGATCTCGGCCGCACACACGGCATCGGCCGCCTCGACCTCGTCGAGAACCGCTTCGTCGGCATGAAGAGCCGCGGCATGTACGAAACCCCGGGCGGCGAGATCTACGCCCGCGCCCATCGCGGTATCGAGCAGATCACGCTCGATCGCGGCGCGGCGCATCTCAAGGACGAGCTCATGCCGCGCTACGCCGAACTGGTGTACAACGGCCTCTGGTTCAGCCCCGAGCGCGAGATGCTGCAGGCCGCGGTGGACCTCAGCCAGGAAAAGGTCAGCGGCACCGTCCGGCTGAAGCTCTACAAGGGCAACGCCATGGTGGTGGGCCGCAAGTCGGCCAACTCGCTCTACTCCGAAGCGCACGTCACCTTCGAGGACGATGCGGGCGCCTACGACCAGAAGGATGCCGAAGGCTTCATCAAGCTCAACGCGCTCCGCCTGCGCCTGCTCGCCAAGCGCGACCGGTAGGAAATTTCTTACATTTGGCGCGCGGAGGCGGAAAATTGCGCCTGATGCGCCGTGCGCGTTCAAAATTCTGCGGTGAGTGGTTGAGTTATCAACTCTCCTCCACAACGAAATGCGTGGAAAGTGGATAAGTCGAGGTTTGACAGCTTGAAGAATCGGCCAAGCGGGCGCAGCTTCAAGTCATCGGAACGGCGAAGAAAACTTCTCCTCTGGACGGCTTAACGGCTTGAAAGCAGTGAGAAATTCCAAACCGGGAAGACGCCGCGGGATCTGTCCGCGCGCTTTTCGAGACCCTCGTGCCGAAGGTTCACACCGGACGCAAGGCGGGTCGATGACGGAAGTGCAAAGGTTTTCCAAGGCGAGCCAGGCCAACCCGGCAGGATGTGCGAAGGTGGCGTCGTATAAAGGTCTTCGGACTTTCAAGGCGATGTGACCGTTTGAGCCTCCCGCCACCAACGGAAAGCATGGCTGCGGAACCGCCCGTTGAAGCGCGGCTGGGCAAGGTAAGCGAACGATCTTCGGATCGCGACGCGACCGACACCGGGCCGAGCGGAGGGTAGATCCGGATGCCGGTGCGAGCGCCGGTGATAGAACCGGAAGGGAAGTCTTCGGACGGAACGGAAGGGAAAACATCGGATGCCAAGTCTGCGTCCCTTGATCTTCGGATGAAGGAACTCGGCCACGCATCGGTGAGAGTGGGGTCGGCAGCGATGCCGGCCCCATTTGCCATGCGGAAGGTATCTCTCTGCATCTTGTGCCTGGTGCGCCCGAGACCCACAAAATCTGACTGCCCTTCGATTTCGCGCGTTGAATCGTGGCCAAAACGGGGCAGTCGACGGGCGCGTTAACGACTCTCCGCAAAGCTTGCCCTATAGCCTCCCGAACCAAACGGGAGGTCCATTCATGGCCAATCGAACGCTTCGCAGCGTAATGTTTCTTGCAGCCCTGGCGCTGCCAAGTACCGCCGGTCACTCGCAGGAAAGCGAGAGCACCGCCATCGTCCAGCCGACGTTTACTTCGCATTTCGCGCCCTATCGCGAGCTGCCCGACACCCCCGCGCCCGGCCCTGAAGCGGTCGACCTCGACACATTCGAGCCGCCGGTTGAGGCCGAACCCGCCACCACCTCGCTCGGCAGCGGCGTCGCCTCCTACTACGGCAAGCGCTTCCACGGCCGCCGCACCGCCAATGGCGAGCGGTTCGACATGCACGGCTTCACCGCCGCGCACCGCACCCTGCCCTTCGGCAGCAAAGTCCTCGTCACCAATCCCAACAGCGGCAAGAGCGTGGTCGTGCGCATCAACGACCGCGGGCCCTTCTCTCACGGGCGCACCATCGACCTCAGCCGCGCCGCCGCCGAGGAAATCGGCATCGTCAGCAGGGGCCATGGAACGGTGGAACTCGCGCTGCTCGACTAGGCTCCATCAATGGGTGAGTACCACTCGCCCTCCCCGTCTTTCTGCCACCGGACGAATCCTGCGCCATAGCGCCACCAGTCCCGATCGCCCGCGACGAACGCGCTGGTCTGGCAATCGTCGACCTCCGACGGGCTGCCCATCAGCTGCGGGTCGGGCGCATCTTCGGGTCGCGCCTCCTCCATTTCGTGCATCATGCGCTCGACCGAAGGGAAGTGCGGGCAGGCGCGGCATTCAGGCCAGCTCGGATCATTGCAGCAGGGCCCGTCGCCGCAGGTGTTGGCCACCGGCTCCGGCCCATGCGTTCCCATTCGCCAGTGCGCAGACCCGCCACCGTCTTTCCCCGCGCCGATGCAGTCGCAGGGCCGGTCGAGCGGATCGTCCGCCTGACGGTACGCGCCGGATCCCTGCCCGGCTGCCCCGTTGGCCTTCGCGGGCGGGCCTTCCCTACAGGATGGAACAGGTGGAACACGGTCCTGGGGTAGATTTTCCTCGAGCGCCCGCCCGTCCCTCAACCGGTCGATAAGCGTGTCGAGCCGGGGAAGCGTATCGGCGACCTCCTCGCGTTCCTCCAGCCGGTCAAGTCGCGCGAGGTGGGCGAGCAGCAGGCGGTCGGAATAGCGGCGCCGGCGCGCCACCTCCTCCCCGTGGTAGAACACTGCCTCCTCCCATCCGTCGAGCGCGCGGCTGGCGAGCACCTGCTCGGCGTGGTCCCGCGCCGCGAGCAGCGCCGCATCCCACGCCTTGCGCAAGGCCGGAGAGGCCCGCCGCTGGCGATAGGCGGTCTGAGCCGAAACCCGCGCCGCCTTCGCCGCGAGCCGGACATTGCCGAACAATTGGAGGTGCTGGAGAAACTTGGCCTGCCGCCGGGGCGAGAAGAGGGTGTGCCCCTCCCCGTGAGGACCGGCGGTGGGGGCCTGCTCCACAGTCACAAGCGCATTCATGCGACACCTCCCACGCTGCTGGCTGGCGAAATCACCGAGCCGCCAGGCGAGGCAAGGCCGGAAGCGAAGTCGAAGACGCAGCTGGTCAAAGGCCACCTGCACGGCCGCCCGAGCTTATGCGAGGGATTCGGAGCCGAAGGCGGAGAAGGCACGAAGTGCCAACCCAAGCGACGCGGATGCGCTCCGCCCGGCGTTTGAGGGCGCAAACAAAAAACAGAGTTCATGGTTCACCTCATGGGTTTGAGTGAACCGGTTTAGTTATAGATTGGTCGGGAAGTAGGACAGCATCGTTGAAGCGCTGCCGAAAAAATCGCCGCCGTCTATGCACACGCATTGTGGAACAAACACCTATCATCCTTTCTGGTCTCAGAATGAACTGCTAACTTGAGAGAATGGCTGAAGAAAATGTACAACCCGAAAAGCTCTATATTGTAGTTAATAATGAGGCGGACGATCCTTATCCGCTCCTCGCGCTGTCGATTGAAGAAGCACATCAAATTGCGACGGAAGAGTCGAACGAAGTGGGCGAAGAGGCAAGCGATCAAGAAGACAGCGAGGCCTCAGGTGACAAAACTTCGTCCAGCGAAGAGGGCGGCACGTCTTCACCCTCCCCGTTCCCACAACTCATTGAGAAAGCGATTTCAGAACTTTTTCCGTACTAGGTTCTTTCATATTACTCGACGATGATGGCTCCCACACTTTCGAAAGGCAGGATCCAGAAAGATATAATCGCAAAACTGAGCGAATATAAATTCGTCGAAAAATTCGAAGGGAGTAGCATATACGAAATAAACGACCAGCAATTTGACCACATCGCGACTGTTGTCGATACAGCCGCTAAACTTCGGAAGGCTTTCAAAGTCATGCCGAATGCCGTCATTCTGAGTATCGTTTCAACTTTTGACGCGCTCATATCCGATATAGCGAAGCAGGCTCTGCTTTACCGGCCAGAAAGAATTACAAACAGTCAGCGCTCTTATAGTGCCAGTGAAATATTCAAGGCTTCTTCTTTCGCCGAATTCCTAAATTATGCGGTCGAAAACGAAGTAGAAAAAATTCTCTGGGATAGCCATCAGGAACAAATCAAGAAATTTGAATCACTTTTCGGTTTCTCTATCACCGAACATTATCCACAGTGGGGAGAGTTTATCGAAGTCTTTGAGCGTCGTAATCTAATCGCGCATGGCGTTAAAGTGACGAACGCCACTTACCAGAAAAATTGCAAAGCCGCTTCCTGCCCCAAAGATTCGATGCTCAAAATCGGGGAAAATGTCAGCCTCGATTCGCTGTACCTCCGAAAATCCACCGACCACTTGGTTTACTTCTTACTAGTCTTCATTTGGAATATTTGGATAAGGCTCGATAAGTCTAACTTTGAAGAGGCCTATACCGCTCTGAATGCAGCAGCATTTCAGAGCATTCGAGATAAACGTTATACGCTGGCTAGCCGACTTCTGGAAGCACTGGTGGACTGGGAAAGCGAGGATCGTCCAGAACGCATTCGGCGCATGATGGTCATCAATCTCGCGAATGCATACCGATTTCTGGATGAGATTGAGAAATCAGAAAACGCGCTCAAGCGATACGATTGGGAAAATTCTTCGTACGAATTTCAGATTTGCGAGCGGGCCGTCTGCGGAAACGTCGATGGAGTGTGCGAACTGATGAAAAAATTGTCTGATGAAGCTAAGATTTCTCGCTCAGACTATAAAGTATGGCCGGTTTTCCACTGGGTACGCGAGAAGGAGAAATTTCGCGAAACTTATGCGGAGGTTTTCGAAGAAGACTTCTATGTATTCGAAAGCACCAAATCAAAGAAAGTCGAAGACCAGGTCGAAGATGATTAATGCGATTATTATATAGTCAATGGATGGTTGGTATCTAAGATTTTATTAACTGCAGACTTTAGTTAAACACACGCAAGAATTATCCCTCTTCAGGTTCAGAGCAAATGCGCTTCTATTCAATTTCTGCCGCAGCACAGGCATCGGCTTGAGATACTGCCCCGCATAGCGCTCCGCCACCTCGGCCATCCCCGCTTGCGCGGGGGCCGGCTTCCGTTGCTACTCGGCGGCTTCCTTCTGGCGCGCCAGCATTGGACGCAGGTACTGGCCGGTATAGGATCCCTCGATTTCGGCCACTTCCTCCGGCGTACCCTGCGCAACAACCTCCCCGCCCCGCACGCCGCCGCCCGGACCGAGATCAAGAATGTGGTCGGCTGTTTTTATCACGTCGAGATTATGCTCGATCACGACCACCGAATTGCCCTGGTCCACCAGGCGGTGGAGCACTTCGAGGAGTTTCCTCACATCCTCGAAATGGAGGCCCGTGGTGGGCTCGTCGAGGATGTAGAGCGTCTGGCCGGTGCTGCGCTTGGACAGTTCCTTGGCCAGCTTCACGCGCTGCGCCTCGCCGCCTGACAGCGTGGTCGCCTGCTGGCCGACCTTGACGTAGCCCAGCCCCACCTCGTTCAGCATGTGCATCTTGTCGCGGATCGGGGGGACGGCCTTGAAGAAGCCTTCCGCATCCTCGATCGTCATGTCGAGCACGTCGGCGATGGAGTGGCCCTTGAACTTCACCTCCAGCGTTTCGCGGTTGTAGCGCTTGCCGCCGCATTCCTCGCAGGTCACGTAGACGTCGGGCAGGAAGTGCATCTCGATCTTGATGAGGCCGTCGCCCTGGCACGCCTCGCAGCGGCCGCCCTTGACGTTGAAGCTGAAGCGGCCGGGCTTGTAGCCGCGCGCCTGCGCTTCGGGGAGGCCGGCGAACCAGTCGCGGATCTGGGTGAAGGCGCCGGTGTAGGTCGCCGGGTTGGAGCGCGGGGTGCGGCCGATGGGCGACTGGTCGATTTCGATCACCTTGTCGCAATATTCGAGGCCGGTGACCTTGTCGTGCGCGCCCGCGACCACACGTGCGCCGTTCAGCTGGCGCGCGGCGGAGGCGTAGAGCGTGTCGATGGTGAAGGACGACTTGCCCGAGCCCGAGACGCCGGTGATGCAGGTAAAGGTGCCGAGCGGGATGGAGGCGGTGACGTTGTTCAGATTGTTCGCCCGCGCGCCGTGGACGGTGAGCGCGTGCCCGTTGCCCTTGCGGCGGGTGGCAGGGACGGCGATTTCGCGGCGGCCGGTGAGGTAGTCTGCGGTGAGCGACTTCTTTGAACGCAGCACCTGCTTGAGCGTGCCCTGCGCGACCACTTCGCCGCCATGCACGCCCGCGCCGGGGCCGAGGTCGACCACGTGGTCGGCGGTGCGGATGGCGTCCTCGTCATGCTCGACCACGATCACGGTGTTTCCGAGGTCGCGCAGGCGCTTGAGGGTTTCGAGCAGCCGGTCGTTGTCGCGCTGGTGAAGGCCGATGCTGGGCTCGTCGAGCACGTAGAGCACTCCGGAAAGACCGCTGCCGATCTGGCTGGCGAGGCGGATGCGCTGGCTCTCCCCGCCGGACAATGTGCCGCTGGTGCGGTCGAGGTTGAGGTAGTCAAGCCCGACATTGTCGAGGAAGCCTAGCCGCTCGTTGATTTCCTTGAGGATGGCGTGCGCGATTTGCCGCTGTGTGTCGTTCAGCGCATCGGGGAGCCCCAGGAAATAGTCCTTCGCATCGGCCACGCTCATCTTGGTCGGCGTGGCGATGTCGGTGCCGTCGATCTTCACCGCCAGCGCCTTCTCGTTGAGGCGCTTGCCATGGCATGTCTCGCACGGCTGCGCGGTCTGGAACTTGGCCAGCTCCTCGCGCATCCACGCGCTTTCGGTCTGCAGCATGCGGCGGTTGAGGTTGCCGATGACGCCTTCGAACGGCTTTTTCACCGTATATTGCTTGCGCCCGTCCTTGAAGGTGAGCGGGATGGCGCGGCCCTTGGTGCCGTAGAGGATGATGTCGCGGATTTCCTTGTCGAAATCTTCCCACGGGGTGGTGAGGTCGAACTCGTATTCCTTCGCGAGGCTGGCGAGGACCTGCATGTAATAGGGGCTCGGCGGGTTGCTCTTCGCCCAGGGCACCACCGCGCCCTTCTTCAGACTGAGCGCCTCGTTGGGGACGACCAGCTGCGGGTCGAACAGCTGCTTTTCGCCGATACCGTCACAGGTCGGGCAGGCCCCCTGCGGCGCGTTGAACGAGAACAGGCGCGGCTCGACCTCCTCGATGGTGAAGCCGGAGACCGGGCAGGAGAAATGCTCCGAAAACACGATGCGGTTGGCGGGCAGGCCAGCGCCCTTCATCGCGCCGCCTGACGCGCCCTCGTCCTCGCGTCCGGGCACTACGCCGTCGGCGAGGTCGACATAGGCGAGCCCATCAGCCAGCTTCAGGGCCTGCTCGAAACTGTCGGCGAGGCGCGTCTCGATGCCTTCCTTCACCGCGAGGCGATCGACCACCACCTCGATGTCGTGCTTGAATTTCTTGTCGAGCGCAGGCGCTTCCTCGATTGGGTACATCTCCCCATCGATGCGCACGCGGGTGAAGCCCGCCTTCTGCCACTCGGCCAGTTCCTTGCGGTATTCGCCCTTGCGCCCGCGCACCACCGGCGCGAGCAAATACAGCCGCGTGCCCTCGGGCAGTTCCATGACGCGGTCGACCATGTTGGAGACCGTCTGCGCCTCGATCGGCAGTCCAGTGGCGGGCGAATACGGCACCCCCACCCGCGCCCACAGCAAGCGCATGTAGTCGTAGATCTCGGTCACCGTGGCCACGGTCGAACGCGGGTTGCGGCTCGTCGTCTTCTGCTCGATCGAGATCGCGGGAGAGAGCCCGTCGATATGCTCGACATCGGGCTTCTGCATCATCTCCAGGAACTGGCGCGCATAGGCGCTCAGGCTCTCGACATAGCGCCGCTGCCCCTCGGCATAGATGGTGTCGAAGGCAAGGCTCGACTTGCCCGAGCCGGACAGCCCCGTGATGACGATGAGGCTATCGCGCGGCAGTTCGATATCGACGCCCTTAAGATTGTGTTCCCGCGCGCCGCGGACGGAGATCTTGGTAAGTGCCATGGAGGGAGCGTGTTCCCGAATTGTTCGCAGTGGTCAAGGGAGGTGTCT
Source organism: Qipengyuania aurantiaca (assembly GCF_019711375.1). NCBI lineage: Bacteria > Pseudomonadati > Pseudomonadota > Alphaproteobacteria > Sphingomonadales > Erythrobacteraceae > Qipengyuania > Qipengyuania aurantiaca. The sequence continues at coordinate 2,344,533 of NZ_CP081295.1, read as the reverse complement.
CAGATAGGAACGTAATCCCGGATTGCGAGGTCCCACCCTTCGAAAATACCGGCAGATGATCGGAATGCTTATCGTCGACCTGTCCGCCATCGACGCGGTAGCAGGCGGCGAGGACGATGCCTTTAGCTTCACCGCAAGCGGCGCCTTTACCGGCACGGTGGGCGAGCTGGTCAGCTATGTCGCGGGCGGCAACACCTTTCTCGGAGGCGCACCGACAACGACGGTTCGGCCGACTTCATCATCGCGCTCTAAGGGGTGACGGATCTGACCAGCGCAGACTTCGTGCTTTAGAAGCGATCACGGGCCAGAATGTGTGCAATGCCATGCGAAAGTTAACAGGCGCTTCGGTTTTGTTAAGGTTTTCCCGCTAGCCTGCCGGATAGCGGGGGAGGACTTGCACAAAATCATGGCGCACGAGCCGCATTCTGGACCGACCGATCGTGCCGGCGCTTCGCCGGATGTCGATCCGCGCGCGGTGCAGCAGGAGACTATGCTCGCCATGCTGGAGCGCGAGCGGCGTTCGCTCAGCAGCAGCCTGCTTGCCATGGCCCTACTCGCCCTCTCCTTCGCTTTCTACGCCTTGCCGGGGCCTTTCTACCTGCTGCTCGGCCTGCGCTTGGCGTCCTTCACTTTCACCCGCCGTGCGGCTGCGCTGCTCAATCTCGCGGTGCGCGAGAACAGGCGCACGACCTGGCCGCATCGACGCATGATGCTGGCAATGGGGCTGACGGGGTTCACCCTCGCAATGCTGCTGCTGCCCGCACCCGCAGGCACGCCGTTTGCCGCGCAATTGCTTGTTGGCTGCGTCGTGCTCGTCGCACTCACACTCATTTCGACCACGCTGGCTGCGATGCGGGGACCACGGGACATGATGCTCGCCAGCTTCTTCCTCACCATGTGCGTGATTGTCCCGAGCCAATTGGCATCGACAGCCAATATGTGGATCATCGCCGTGGCAGCGATCACCGTCGCTGGCATTCGCATGTACGCCTACAACGCCGGGGAGCACATCATCACTTCAGCCGCCGTGCTGGTGGAAAACCGGTTGCTCTCGCAGGATTTGGCGCAAGCGCTGGCCAAGGCGGAATACCTCGGGGCCTGCGATCCGCTCACCGGGTTATACAACCGCCGCAAGCTGTTCGAGCAGCGCGAAAGAGCCGCCGACGGGGGCCTGCGGCAGGTGCTGATGATCGACCTCGACCGGTTCAAGAGCATCAATGATAAATTCGGCCACTCGGCCGGCGATCGTGTGCTGGTGGCAGCAGCTGATGCCATCGGCGCGAGGCTGGACGGCATGAAAGGCAGCGGCCACATGGCCTTCCGCCTCGGCGGAGAGGAGTTTGTCGCCCTCCTGCAAGACACCGATTGCGACACCGCGCGCCGCGTGGCCGAGGCGCTGCGGGGCGATATTACGCAAATCTCCGCAGCGGCTGCCGATATCGGAGCTCTCGAAACGACAGCCTCCATCGGCATCGCGCGTTGGCATCCGGGCGAAGAGCTCGATGAAGCTCTCCAGCGCGCCGATGCGGCGTGTTACGCGGCCAAGAACGCAGGCCGCAACCGGGTGCAGGCCGCCGCCTGAGCGTGCACCGTCCGACCGCCATCTGTTCTGCAGCGGCGGTGAAGCGTGGACCCAAGTGCCCTCCCCGACCGTTCCTTAAGCATACACGCCCACCTCTATGCGCGTTTTCGCAAAGACACGGCTGGGCGACCGGAGGGCGAAACCGCGCCGTTCCGGTCTCGAATAGCAGAATACAAGGCGCACCGAATTCATGTCAGACAATGAAAGAAAACCGGGCTCGTCGCCGTCCGCCACCCTCAGCAGGCAATCGCAGATCAATTCGCTCCAGAGCGAGCGACTGAAAGCGATCATGGCGGAACTCGACCGCCCGCTCGACAACGAAAAATGGACTTCCACCCCGCATGCAGGCGAGCAGAAGGGTGCCAAATCCTTCCTCCAGCGCATCCGCCGTCATCGCGACCATCGCCGCGAACTGAAGCGCGCACGCCAGGCGGCCGCCAAGGTCTACAAGGTCAAACCGCGCCTTTCGACGCGCAAACGCGCATCGCTCCTCATGGGGGCGGGAGCCATGAGCCTTGCCGCCTTCACCGGTCCGCCAACCCAGAAGGCGAAGCCGACCGTGACGCCTGCCGTGACCATCAGCGCGGTGGAAATGGAAGAGGTGCGTAAGCCCGCCGCCCTGCTGACCGCCAGTGACGAATTCAAGCAGGCGCTGATCGAAGAGGAAGGCGTGCGTTACACCGTTTACCGCGATGTCGCCGGCTACCCGACCGTGGGCGTCGGCCACCTCATCCGCCCGGCAGACAATCTTCGCGTGGGCGACCGCATCAGCGACGAACAGGTGCTTGCTTTTCTTGAAGACGACCTCAAGACAGCCGAGCGCGGCGTCCGCATCCTTGTGGGCGATTTACCGCTGTACCAGCACGAGTTCGATGCCTTGCTCGACCTCGTTTACAATGTGGGCCTCGGCAATGTGTCGGACCGCGAGAGCCCGCGTCTGAACGCCGCCATCAACGCGGCCGATTACGAAGGCATCGCTGCCGAACTCGACTATACCCATGCCGCCGGCAAAGTCGCCCGCGGACTGGAATTCCGTTCGGAACGCCGGGCGAAAATCTTTATGGAAGCCAGCTACGAGGACCCCCGCGAGGTTTCCACATCGCGTTCGGTATCCAGCTAGGAAGGCTAGCGGAAAGTCTCGATCGACGATAAGGGGCAATGATGGCGTCAAGCACCGCGCGCTTCGCAACCACTCCCAGCCTGTCCGAACGCGACCCCGACTGGCATGGGGAGCGCGAGGCCGAGGTGTTGCGCAGCGTTGCCGAGACCGAAGGCCGCACGATCTATTCCAACATCGTGGGGACGCTTATTATCGCTGCGGTTTCGCAGCTCCTGCCCAACGCCGCAGATTTCCACATCCCGATCCTTTTCCGGCTCGCAGCAACGCTGTTCATGACATCGGTCTATATCTCGATCCGGAAAAAGTTTGCTGCGGGCAAACGCCCTGCAATGCCTCCCGCGCTGGCACTCCCTATCGGCCTGTTTGGCGGAGCAAGCTGGGCGCTCCTGCTCGCGCCGGTGTTTTTTGAGCCCAATCTCCATCCGGCTGCCTTTATCGTGGCCGCGTCAGTGCTCATCTGTACCAGCCTCGTGGCGGTGCATTGCTCGCCGCTGCCTTGGGTCTGGTATCCCTTCGGCCTCGCCTTCCTGGCCACCTTCTGGATTGCCATGCTGCAGGCCCCCTCGCCATTCGGGACTTGGATGTCGCTCGGCGTAGGCCTGATCTATCTCGCCGTCGCTTCCTTCAGCCTTGCCGCGGCGCGGCAGAAATACGCGGCCGCCGAGACGCTCGTAAACAACCATCGCCTCGGCGAAGACCTCGCCGAAGCGCTGGCGCGCGCCGAGTTCCTCGCCAATCGCGATCCGCTCACCGGCCTATACAACCGCAGGGCGCTCTTCGAGAGCGAGCTTGTCACACCGGCACCGGGCGAGAGGAATCACGTCCTCCTGCTCGATCTCGACAACTTCAAGCAGGTCAACGACCAGCATGGCCACGACATCGGCGACCGTGTGCTGATCGCTGTGGGGCAGGCGCTGCAACAGAATGTGCGCGACCTCGGCGACGAGAACCATTTCGCCGCGCGGCTTGGCGGCGAGGAGTTTGCCGTTTTCCTTGCGCTGGACGATCCAGCCCGTGCCCATGAAATCGCGGAGGCCATTCGTGCGGCCATCAAGGCCGTCGCCGCAGAATTCGGTCTGACCGGCCTCCTCGGCACCGCCTCCATCGGCGTGGCCGAGCATCGCGCAAGCGAAGCCATCGGCAGCGCCATCAAACGCGCCGACAAGGCGCTTTACGAAGCCAAGGCAGGCGGCCGGAACCGGGTCGTCGTCCAAACCGCCTGAGTGTTCCCGGGCCGACGCATAATGACCCACCGCCTCTTCTTTGCCCTTCGCCCGCCTGCACCGCTGCGCGACGCGCTGATCGACACGATGGACGATCTCGAGAACGCCCGCTGGCAGGACGACGACCAGCTGCACCTGACGCTACGCTATATCGGCGAGGTCGACGCCCATCGCGCCGATGATCTGGCCGAAGAAGCCGAGACGCTCGCCTTCGAACCGTTCGAACTCTCCATCGCAGGTGTCGGATATTTCGAGCGAAAATCCCGCCCATCCTCGGTCTGGGCGCGTATTGCGCCTAGCGAGCCGCTCACCCGTCTCCAGGCCCGGATCGAGCGCCTGTGCCAGCGCTGCGGTCTGCCTGCCGAGACCCGCAAGTTCACGCCCCACATCACGCTGGCGCGGCTCAACGCAGCGGCCGGATCGCTGGCCCCATTCCTCGCCCGCAACGAAAGCCTCGCTCTTGGCCCATGGCGCGTCGATACCTACATATTGTACGAGAGTTTCCTGCGCGAAGCAGGCTCGCTCTACGATCCTGTCGTCACTTACCACGCGAAGGCCGAATGACCCTCTCCCGCATCCGCACAACCTGCACGATCCTGCTCGCAGCGCCGCTTGCGGCCTGTTCGCCGGTGACCGAGGAAGTGGTAGGTGACGATCCGCCGAGCGAGCAGCTGCTACGCGCGGTGGAAGCGCAGGCCGAGCCCGACCCGGGCGACAATTGCCTGCTGATGGTCTGGTCGGAGCAGGACGATCCCGACATCGAGTTCGACAAGCAGCACGATGCGGTGAAAGGCGGCGCGATTTCCTGTGCGACCGGGACCAGCCCCAGCCAGTTCGAAGCCGCCATTTCGGCGCTTCGCGATGCGGCCCGTAGCGGCGACCGCGCGCGCATCCTCGAGCAGGTCGGTATCCCCCTCCTATACATCGACGACGCGGGCAATCGGCACGAACTGACCGAAACACAGATCGATACCCTGTTCGACGATATCTTCGATGAGCGGATGCTCGACCTCCTGCAGCGGCTCGACCTGTCGCAAATGACGGTCGAGAAGGACCAGGGGGCTTTTTTCGAGCTGGGTTCGCTGTGGCTGGTGGTCGATGACAGCGGCCAGCCCAAGGTGATGACGGTCAACAACCAGGCGCTCGAAGAGGCCGCGCTCGCGGCGCGCAACCAGGCCGAACGCGGTCAGGGCGAGGCGTTGGAAGGGAGCTGAACGCCGTCTATCGAAGACCCTGTGCGGTTGGACGTTCAGCCCTTGTTACTGTCGGCTACCTAGGCTCCCGCACATTCTGTCGCATTTGCAACCAACCTGCGATCTCGCGCGTTGGCATGCAGCACCTGAGATAAAACTGGAGAAACCATGAAGGCCCATATTCTGGCCACCACCGCCGCAGCCGCCCTTCTGTCCGCCTGCACCACCGCTCCCGGAGGAGAAATGGACCCCATCGCCGACGCCGCCGTGGACGCCGCGGTTTCGATCCCCAAGGGCACCGGCTATTTCGCTGCCGACAGCGACCTACCGTTCCTCGCACCCGATTTCGAAGCCGTTTCGGAGGACGACTACCTCCCCGCTTTCCGCCAGGGCATGGCGATCCAGAAGGCCGAAATCGAGGCGATCAAGGCCAACCCCGCTCCGGCGACATTCGAAAACACGATTGTCGCTTACGAAAAGTCCGGCCGCATGCTCGGCCGCGTCTCGCGGGTCTTCTTCGCGCTGACCGGCTCGAACACCACCGACCGTCTTGACGAAATCAACACCGAAGTCAGCCCGCTGCTGACCGCGCATAGCGACAGCATCACCCTCGATCCCGCGCTCTTCGCCCGCGTGAAGGCCGTCTACGACAACCGCGCCGCGATGACGATGACGCCCGAAGACGCGACGCTGCTCGAAAACACCTATGACAGCATGGTGCAGGCCGGCGCGCTCCTGACCGAGACGCAGCGTGAACGCGTGAAGGCGATCAACACCGAACTGTCCACGCTGACCACCGAATTCAGCCAGCAGGCCAAGGATGCCATGGCGGATCAGCCGGTGATCTTCGACAACCGCAGCGACCTTGCTGGCCTTTCGGACGCCGACATCACCTCGGCGGCCGAATTCGCGGCTGAACTGGGCCACGAAGGCAAATACGCCATAGCGCTGCAGAACACGACGCAGCAGCCGCTTCTGCCGAGCATGACTAATCGCGCCGCGCGCGAGAAGCTGTTCATGGCAAGCTATCACCGCGCCGACGGCACGACCGATATCGACACGCGCCTCCTCATCGCCCGTATCGCCGAACTGCGCGCCGAAAAGGCCGCTCTGTTCGGCAAGCCGGACTGGGCGACCTACGCGATGTGGGACCGCATGGCGGAGACCCCCGAGACCGCGCTCGACTTCATGGAACAGATGGTCCCGGCGCTCGCCGCGACGCAGCGCCGCGAAGCCGCAATGCTTAACGCGGCCATCGCAGCCGATGGCGGCAATTATGAAGTGAAGCCATGGGATTGGTATCGCTACGCCAACCGCATCAAGGCCGAGCAGTACGAGCTCGATGAAGACGCGATGATGGAGTATTTCCAGCTCGACACGATGCTGGAAGACGGCGTCTTCTACATGGCGGAAAAGCTCTACGGCCTGACCTTCGAACGCCGCACGGACCTGCCGGTCTATCACCCCGACGTGTGGACCTACACCGTGTTCGACCGCGACGGCAGCGAACTGGGCCTGTTCTACTTCGACCCGTTCCAGCGCCCTTCCAAGCGCGGCGGTGCGTGGATGAGCAACTTCGTCGACCAGAGCCATCTGTGGGGCACCAAGCCGGTGATCTACAATGTGCTCAACATCCCGAAGGCGCCCGCGGGCGAACCGCAGCTGGTCAGCTTCGACTGGGTCAACACGACCTTCCACGAGTTCGGCCATGCGCTGCACGGCTTCTTCGCCGACCAGCGCTACGAAAGCCTCTCGGGCACGGCCACGGCACGCGACTTCGTCGAATATCCGAGCCAGGTCCACGAAATGTGGGCAACCTACCCCGATGTGCTGCGCAATTACGCAAAGCACTACCAGACCGGCGAAACCATCCCGCAGGCGATGGTCGACCGGATCGAGGCCGCGTCCAAGTTCAACCAGGGCTACGATTTCGGCGAAGTCGTCGAAGCCGCCCTGCTGGACATGAAGTGGGCCGCGCTCTCGCCCGAAGAAGCCGCCGCGCTCGATACGCCGGAGAAGGTCAGCGCCTTCGAACGCAATTCGCTGGAGGAGCTGGGTCTGGAGATCGACCTCGTCCCGCCGCGCTATCGTAGCACCTATTTCAACCACATTTTCAGTGGCCCGACCGGCTATTCGGCAGGCTATTACAGCTATCTGTGGACCGAAATGCTCGACCGCGATAGCCGCAAGTGGTTCCTCGAGAACGGTGGACTGACCCGCGCCAATGGCGATCACTACCGCGCTACCGTGCTCAGCCGCGGCGGCACGATGGACTACTTCAAGATGTTCGAAAACTTCGCCGGTCGCGCCCCTGACGTGACCCCGATGCTCGAAGCCCGCGGCCTTGTCGCCGGCGATGAGGCGGCGGACAGCGCGGTTTCGGACGACGGTCCAGCCACTATCGGCGATGCCGGTATGTGATTCTGTTTGTCGGGGCGGCTGCCAAGGCCGCCCCGATACGCTCGCCCTTAGGGCAAGCACGTATCAACTGTCGCTTTCGTCAAGGCCGCACTTGGTTAAGATGAAGTTTTCAGAAACTGCGGCAAAAAAGACGCAAAAATTAGTATGTTTCGGAAGTGAACGTTCATCCGAAGCAGATCGTTTTTCTAAATGTCGTTTTTATACAATTTCCGTTCATCTCACTGAAACAATCGGGAATTGCAAGCGAGGCAACTCGTTACATTGCTGCAGCGCAGCGACAAAACAGGCTTGGCAAACATTGCCTTACACATACTCCTGAAACGGCGAGTGGAAACTCGCAATTTTGGGAGAAAAAACAATGAAGAAGTCGCTTCTCACGGCGATGGTGCTTGCCGCCATCCCGACGACCCTTATCGCCCAGAACGGAGCCAGCTTGCGCGCCGGTGAAGAACGGGTAAACCCAGCCATCGAGCGTGCCGGCCAGAAGATTTCGGGCAGCTGGATCTGCACCATGAACTTCAACACCCCCGGCAATGCCGTGGCGCAGGAAGCAGGCCGCGCCGCCAATCGCGGGCAGGGGCGTATCAAGCACGTCTACACCGGCGCCGTGAAGGGTTTTGCGTTGCAGATTCCCGATCACGCGATTGGCCGCGTCATGAACGGCAATCCGGCGATCGAGTCGTGCGAGCAGGACCAGGTCATGGCAATCGCCACCAAGCAGCGCGGAAAGCCGACCAGGGACGTCAGCATCACGGCCGATTACACTCCTTGGGGTGTTGCGCGTGTCGGAGGTGGCACGGGTTCGGGTTTCCGCCGCGCATGGGTGATCGACAGCGGGATCGCCGACCACCCGGATCTCAACATCGACCGCGGCCGTTCGCGCAGCTTCGTGTCGGGTACGTCGAGCACCGGTGACGGCAATGGTCACGGTACACACGTTGCCGGCACGATCGCTGCTAAGGGCGATGGTGCGGGTGTCGTCGGCGTGGCTCCGGGTGCGCCGGTCGTGTCGCTTCGCGTCTTCGGTGCAAGCGGCGAGGGTTCGAATTCCGCCGTCCTTGCAGCGGTCGACCACACCTATCGCTATGCTTCACCGGGCGATGTCGTGAACATGAGCCTTGGCGGCGGCACGAGCTCCACGCTCGACAACGCCGTGCTACGCGCTTCGAACCGCGGCATCTACTTCACCCTTGCTGCCGGTAACGAGGCGATGAATGCGAATTATTCGTCGCCGGGACGCGTCAACGGGACCTACATCTGGACGGTGTCGGCCAGCGACAGCAACGACCGCTTCGCCAGCTTTTCCAACTACGGCAACCCGCCGATCGACGTGGCCGAGCCGGGCGTGGACATCGTCTCGACCTACCTCAACGGTGGTTACGCCTATCTCTCGGGCACCTCGATGGCCGCGCCGCACCTCGCCGGCCTGATCCTGCAGCGCTCGGTCCGCTACGGCGGCACGGTGAGCGGCGACCGGGACAACAACCCCGACGTCATCGGGATCAAATAAGTTTAAAAACAAGCCCACAAAGGGTCGCAACTCGAGCCGGGCATCCTTGCGGGTGTCCGGCTTTTTGATGGTTTCAAGGCTTCAGCTTCCCGCGAAAACCGAGCGAGTTGCGGTTGAGCTCGGCAAGGTCTTCCGTGCCTTCCATGGCCGCACGGCCAAGCGCGACGGCACGCTGCAAGATCTCGTCCGGCGCGTTGCGATAGGCGGGCGCAGGAATTTGCTCATTCCACTTTGCACCAACCGCGTTGTCGAGCAGGATGCGCTGAAAACAATGGTCGAACCGCACTGGCCATCCGCGCGCCTGCGCAGCCTGGGGCATCCGTTCGCGGGTGAGGTCGAACCAGTCGTTCTGAAGTGTTGTGCGATCCATGGGGACCCAACGCCTCACGCGCTGGCGAGTGCCCGTTTTCCTTCCTCGCCGAGCCACTCAGTCCCCACGCCCCAGACCTCGCCAATGCGCTCGACGGACAGCGCCTCCGACGGCGCGGCATCGGCCACGAGCCGCCCCTGATCGAGCACCAGCACGCGGTCGGCATGGTTCCGCGCCATGGCGAGATCGTGGAGCACGACGAGGACGCCCCGCCCCTCGCCTGCCGATACGCGCAGATGGCCGATGAGGGCGTACTGGTGCGCGAGGTCGAGCGCGGCCAGCGGCTCGTCGGCGAGTATCCATTCGGGCTCGCCCGCCAGCACGCGCGCGAGCAGGACCCGCGCCTGTTCGCCGCCCGAAAGCGTCTGCGCGCGGCGTTGCTCGAACGCGTTGAGGTCCAGCGCTGCGATGGCGGCCTCGACCGGCGCGCCGGCCGCGTCGCGGTGCGGAATGCGGCCCAGTTCGACCAGGCTGCGGACGGTCACGTCCCAGGCGATCTCGGGTGCCTGCGGGAGATAGCCGATGCGTTTGGCGCGCTGTGCGTGGCCGGCAAGCGGCTCACCGTCGAGTGTGACCTCCCCGCTGTCGATAGGAAGGAGGCCCGCCAGCGCCTGCAGGAGCGAGGATTTGCCCGCGCCATTCGGGCCGCAGATCGCGGTGATCTCGCCCGGTCGCAGTGCGCAAGTTATGTTGTGAAGTCGCTCGCCGAGCGAGACGTTGTTCGCTGCGAGCGTCATACCAGCCCCCTCCGCATCCGGATCAGCAGCCACAGAAAGAAGGGCGCGCCGAGCAGGCTCAGCGCAATGCCGAGCCGTAGTTCCGTCACCAGCGGAAGAACCCGCACGAGGCTGTCCGCCACCAGCACCAGCAGAGCGCCTGCCAGTGCGCTCGGCACGATCAATTGCGAGGGGCGGCGGTCCGTCAATGGGCGGACGAGGTGCGGGACGATGAGGCCGACGAAACCGATGATGCCCGCCACCGCCACGCTCGCCCCCACGGTGAGGCCGATGCCGAGAATGAGCAGCCAGAGCAGGCGCGAAGTGTCGATGCCGAGCGACCGCGCGACCGGCTCGCCCAGCGTCAGCGCGTCGAGCGAGCGCCCGCTACGCCAGAGCAGCGCCACGCCCAGCGCGACCAGCGGAGCCGCCAGCCAGACCTCGCGCCAGCTGCGGTCGGTCAGCGCGCCGTTCAGCCACAGCACGATCTCGCTCATCGCAAAGGCGTTGGGCGCCATGCTGATCGCCAGCGCGGTCAGCGCGCCCGCAAGGCTCGCCACCATCAGGCCCGCCAGCGTGAATAGCGCGATACCTCCCGTGCGTCCGGCAATCGCGGCCAGCAGAGCCATCGCACCGCCTGCGCCGACCAGCGCGAAGAGCGGCAGCAACCACGCGCTCGCCGCATAGCCGAACCACAGCGCCACGACCGCCCCAAGCGCCGCGCCGGGCGCGATACCGAAGAGACCGGGATCGGCCAGCGGATTGCGTAAATAGCCCTGCATCGCCGCCCCCGCCGCGCCGAGGCCTCCGCCCACGACCAGCGCCAGCACGGCGCGCGGCAGGCGCAGCTCGCCAAGGATCAGCGCCGCGTTGGGGGTACTCGCCGGATCGATCCACACGCGCCCCGCCAGCAGCGACAGCGGGAGCGCGAAAAGGAGAAGCAGCGCAAAGATCAGCGTGGCGCGGTTCATGACACGCGCTCCCTTACCGAATGCACGAAGCGCACGGCGCGCAGGATCGTCGGCCCGCCGCAATAGAGCAGCCGCGTGTCGAAACTTTCCTGCCGCATCCCCTCGACCTCGGCCAGGACCGGGTGACGTTGCCCGCTTTCGCTGCCCGCCACGAAAAGCACTTGCGGCGGATCGGCCACGACCTGTTCGAGCGAGAGGTAATCCGCCTGCGCCATGCCTCGCGCCGCCGAATAGCTAGAAAAGCCGGTGCGGCGGAGCAGGTCGCTCACCAGCGAAGCCTCTCCCGGCACGATCCCGCCCGGCTGCCACAGCGCCGCCTCGACGGGATCGCCCTGCCCTTCGGCCTCAGCCAATGCGGTCTCGATCTCCTCCACCAGCCGCTCGCCCGCCGCCGGATATCCGGCCAGCGCGGCAAGTTCGCGGACCTGCGCAAAGCTGTCTTCCACCGTCGCAGTGCCCCCGAAAGTCACGACGCGCAGGCCGAGATCCTCCAGCGCCGCGCGGGTGGCAGGCGCAAGGAACGTGCTCGCCACGACCACATCGGGATCGAGCGCGAGCACCTCCTCCACCGTCCCGCCGGTGGCCCGATAACGCGCGGCATCCTGCGGTGTCATCGAACTGGAGGACGGGTCCTCGCTGTAATGCGAGATCGCCAGCAGCTGGCCGGGCGCCGCCACCTCGGCCAGGATCGCATCGGTGCAGGGGTTGAGGCTTACGATAGTCGGACCAGCCGCTTCCACCGGCCCGCGAGCCCCCTCCCCGCACCCTGCGAGCGCAAGCGCCAGCAGGGGCAGGAAGCGGATCACATCCGCGCCCTCAGCCCGACGAAGGCCCCGCGTCCGGGCGTGTTGTAATCTTTCACGACCGTATAATCCGCATCGAACACGTTCTCCACGCGGCCGAACAGCTCAAACCGTTCACCCACCGGGTAGGAGGCGCGCAGGTCGACGACCTCATAGCCGTCGAGCGGCGTCATGTTCGCGTTGTCGTTGAAGCTTTCCGAAACGAACCGCACATCGCCGCCGAGGTTTAGCCCGAAAGGCGTCTCCCAATCGGCGAAGAGCGTGCCGAAATATTCGGGACGGCGCGCCAGTTCGAGACCGCTGTCGCGATCCTCGGTATCGACATGCGAAAACACGCCGGAGACCCGAAGGAACGGCGTCACGTCGAAGCCGCCCTCAAGCTCGAAGCCCATGGCGCGCGCCCGCGACACGTTTTCGTAGCCGCCGAATGGCCGCTCGGGTCCGAAGCCGAAGCCAATCAGATCGTCGGTCGTGCGCAGGAAGCCGGTGAGCGCCGCATGGACGCCCTGCCCGCGCTGGCCCTTCTCGATGCCGAGATCGACGCTGGTGCTCGCCTCGGGGCGGAGCTGTGCATTGCCGTAGAAACTGCGCAGCTGGTACAGGGTCGGTGCCTTGAAGCCCTCGCCAAGGCTGGCCCGCACACGCCAGTCGTCGCGAAGTCCATAAGACAGGTCCGCGCCATAGGTCGCCTTGGTGCCGAACAGCTCGTGGTCGTCGATCCGCCCGCCGACATGCGCGGCCAGCCGCCCGAAAGCGAGGCCGATCTGGGCATAGCCGCCGGTCGTCTCGATCGAGCCGGGCGCGTCGAAGAGAGTGACATAGTCGCTCCACTCGTGCTCCGCCCCGAAAGCCAGCGTAAGAGGGCCGAGCACACGGTATTCGCCGCGCAATTGCAGGCGTTCGGAATGCCCGTCTCCTCCGAACGTCACATTGCCATCGCCATCGAAATTGTAGCGTTCGGTGTCGGCGAGACTGAAGGCGGCGCGCAGGGTCAGATCGTTGCCGTAATAGGCCAGCCCGACATCGCCCCAGTAGCGCTGGGTTTCCTGCGTATCGAGCGTATCGGCAAAGGCGAAGGTGGGCGGCGCGAAGCCATCGAGGTCGAGATCGGCCTCGCTCCAGTTCGCATGGGCGAAAAGCTCGATATTGTGCGTGACGTCGAAAAACGCCGCGCCGCCGAGCGCGTATTGCTCCAGCCCGTCGGGCTCGCCGCCATCCACGACCGATGAGAAGCCGTCCGTGTGCAGATAGGAGCCCGTAAGGCCGAAGAAATAGCTATCGCCACCCAAACCGCCGGTCGCGCTGGCGCTGAGCGTGTCGCGCGAACCGTATTCGACGCGGCCTTCCAGCCCCGTCTCGGTGCGGGTGGTCACGTCGATGACGCCGCCGATCGCGTCGGAGCCCCAGATCGTGCTGTTCGAGCCGCGCAAGATGTCGAACTTGCCGACGCTGGAGAGGAGCAGGTTGCCGAAGTCGAACCCGCCTCCGGGTGCGGCCGGGTCCGCCACGCGGACGCCGTCGACCAGCACCAGCACCTGCTCGGATGCCGACCCGCGAAGGCTCACCCCGGTGAAGCCGCCCACGCCGCCGTTGCGGGTGAAGGAGAGGCCGGGAGTGCGGCGCAGGACGCGCACGGGATCCGCGCCCTGAACGGCGTCGATTTCCTTCGTGTCGATGAGCGTGACCGCCTGACCAGTGTTGCGAATATCGGTGCCGAGGCCGTTGGCGGTTACGGTGATCGAGGGCGCCTCGATCCTTTCGCCCGCGATATAGCAGCACCCGCCATCGTCCAGCTCGCTCGTGTCAGGCGAAGAGTCATCTTGCTCCGCAATAATCTCCGCCAGCGCATCCTCGCTCGAATCCTGCGCATAGGCGGGAGCGCACAGCGCCGAAGCGCTCAGCAAAAACAGGTATTTGGTCACGTTTCCTCCAGTCATGTCCGTACACGCCGTCCATGACGGGAGGAGGCGGGATTGCCCCATCCCCGCTTGCCATCGGTACACCCCGCCCGCGGCTGAACGACTGGTGCGGGCAGGTCTCCTGGCTCCCGGATCATACGGCCTCGCCCCGCCTTCCCATCCCTGACGCGGGACAGTGGCACATCGGGGCGCGCCTCACCGGTTACAGTTGCGGGGGCAGCCGCGGCATTACACCGGCGTTCCCTTGACCCGTACCAATCTGAGCCCCTTACGCCCCCGCATCGGGCGAAGCAAGCGCGCAGCTTTCGCAAAGCCACAGCCGCAATTTAATATAATCGCAAGCATGATCCGGAACCCATGTTTAGCGAGGAGTGGCTACATCATAGGACACAGAGCCGGAGACCGAGGTGGCGGTCTTAAAAGATGGGGAGTCCTTGAGCCGATGTCCGTACGTTTTGCGCCTGCGCGCTGTGCCGCGCGTTCGCCGATCGCCCGCGTCCTGAAGCGTGGAACCGTGACTATGGCCGCCAACGACCACGAGGAACTGAAGGGGTTCATGAGCGATACGACCAAGGCCGCCCTGCGCCATTTCGCCGAATACGGCCTGCGCGCCGTCCCAATGGCCATCCGTAACGCGGAGACGGCAGCAGCCGCAAACCAGACCGAGGATTACAATCATTGGCTGGAGATCTGTCGATCGCTCGACGGGGCCGCCGCCCGCCGGATCGAGGCCAACCACCAGGGTGCCGACCAGCGCCTCATTGGCTGAGCCTCGAGTGAAGGCCCACCACAGTCCGATAAAAAGCCACCCTTCCTGAGGTTTCGGGACCCTTGCTGGCGCTCGCTCGTCTTACCGTTAAAGGAACAGCCACGACCCCTTATTGCTATTGCGAACTATTTGCAAAGATAGTTCCCCACCTTCACCCAATTCGCCTTGCATTCCTATCCGACGGGGCCTAGGCCGCGACCCGAAACACCGGGCGCGCGTACCCACGCGGGACATCCGTGCGCCACAGCGGTCCAGACAAAATTTGTCCCGCGACGCTCGGAAGGACGCTTTTCCCTTATGGCACGCAAGAAGATCGCGCTCATCGGCTCCGGCATGATCGGTGGCACCCTCGCTCACCTCGCCGCGAAGAAGGAAATGGGCGACATCGTCCTGTTCGACATCGCCGAAGGCATGCCGCAGGGCAAGGCGCTCGACCTGTCGCAGTGCGGCCCGATCGAAGGCTTCGACGCCAAGATCACCGGCTCGAACGACTATGCCGACATCGCCGGCGCCGACGTGGTCATCGTTACCGCCGGTGTCCCCCGCAAGCCCGGCATGAGCCGCGACGACCTGCTCGGCATCAACCTCAAGGTGATGAAGTCGGTCGGCGAAGGCATCAAGAACAACTGCCCCGACGCCTTCGTGATCTGCATCACCAACCCGCTCGACGCGATGGTCTGGGCGCTGCGCGAATTCAGCGGCCTGCCGCACAACAAGGTCGTCGGCATGGCCGGCGTGCTCGACAGCGCACGCTTCGCCACCTTCCTCGCCTGGGAATTCGACGTGTCGGTGAAGGACGTCAACGCCTTCGTCCTCGGCGGGCATGGCGACACCATGGTCCCCGTCACCAGCTACACCACGATCAACGGTATCCCGGTCAACGATTTCGCCAAGATCAAGGGCGTCGGACAGGGCCGCATCGATGAGATCGTCGACCGCACCCGCAAGGGCGGCGGCGAGATCGTCGGCCTGCTCGGCAACGGTTCCGCCTATTACGCGCCGGCCACCAGCGCGATTGCCATGGCCGAAGCCTATCTCGGCGACCAGAAGCGCATCCTGCCCTGCGCCAGCTATGTCGAAGGCAAGTACGGCCTCGACGGCCTCTATGTCGGCGTGCCCACCATGATCGGCGCGGGCGGTACGGAGGAAGTGATCGAGATCGAATTGTCGGACGAGGAAAAGAGCAACCTCAAGGTCTCGACCGACGCGGTCGAGGAGCTGCTCGAAGCCTGCAAGGGCCTCGAGAGCTCGCTCGCCTAACCTACCAAACCATTCGAAAAGGAGAGGCAAGATGAGCATCCTCGTCGACAAGAACACCAAGGTCATCACGCAAGGGATGACCGGCAACACCGGCACCTTCCACACGCAACAGGCGCTCGATTACGGCACTAAGATGGTTGCGGGTGTGACCCCGGGCAAGGGCGGCACGGATCACATCGGTCTGCCGCAGTTCAACACCGTGCGCGAAGCCAAGGCTGAAACCGGCGCCACGGCATCGTGCATCTACGTGCCGCCGCCGTTCGCAGCCGACGCCATCCTCGAGGCGATCGATGCCGAGATGGAACTCATCGTCGCCATCACCGAGGGCATTCCCGTGCTCGACATGGTGCGCGTGAAGGCTGCACTTCGCGGTTCGAACAGCCGCCTCATCGGCCCGAACTGCCCCGGCGTGCTGACGCCCGGCGAATGCAAGATCGGCATCATGCCCGGTTCGATCTTCAAGAAGGGCAGCGTCGGCGTAGTCTCGCGCTCGGGCACGCTGACCTATGAAGCCGTCCACCAAACCACCATGGTCGGCCTCGGCCAGACCACCGCGGTCGGCATCGGCGGCGATCCGGTCAATGGCACCAACTTCATCGACGTGCTCGATCTTTTCCTCGACGACGACGACACCAAGTCGATCATTATGATCGGCGAAATCGGCGGCAGCGCGGAAGAAGAGGCCGCCGAGTTCATCAAGCAGGAAGCCGCCAAAGGACGCCAAAAGCCCATGGTCGGCTTCATCGCGGGCCGCACGGCGCCTCCGGGCCGCCGCATGGGCCATGCGGGCGCAATCGTTTCGGGCGGCCAGGGCGGCGCGGACGACAAGATCGCGGCGATGGAAGCCGCAGGCATCCGCGTCAGCCCGTCGCCTTCCGAGCTCGGCACGACGCTCGATGCGATGCTGAAGGAACTGGCGTAACCGCCGAACGCTCCCTCTCCATGAGGACTGAAAATGGGTAACGAGAGCCAGAACTTCCTGCCTGAAATGGGCGACCAGGAGGGGCCGCAAGCCGGTCCCAGCTGGGGCAATCCGAACTGGCTGCAGCAAGTGGTCGACAGCGAGGCGGATCTTACCGCCGCGCTCGACCCCACGCAGATGCGCCTTGCGGTGAAGCAAGCCGCCGAAAAGGCCGGCAAGCCTGCCGACCCCAAGGCCATCGAACAGGCCGCCGACGACAGCATCCGCGCGATGCTGCTCGTGCGCCTCTACCGTGTGCGCGGGCACTTGGCTGCCGATCTCGATCCGCTGGGCCTGTCGCACCGCGACGTGCCCGAAGACCTGACGCTGGAATGGCACGGTTTTGCCGGACAGGAGGACCGCGAGGTCTATGTCGGCGGCGTGTTCGGTTTCGAATGGGTCACCGTGGGCGATCTCTACCGCGTTCTGCGCGAAACCTATTGTGGCAAGGTCGGCCTCGAATACATGCACATCTCGGACACGGAGGAACGCCGCTTCCTCCAGGACCAGTTCGAGACGCCCGAGGACACGATCCAGTTCACCGAGGAAGGCAAGCGTGCGATCCTCGCCGCCGTCATCCGGGGTGAGCAGTACGAGAAGTTCCTCGGCAAGAAATACGTCGGCACCAAGCGCTTCGGCCTTGATGGCGGCGAGTCCATGATCCCGGCGCTGGAAGCCGTGATCAAGTACGGTGGCCAGCTCGGCGTGCGCGAGATAATCTACGGCATGGCCCACCGTGGGCGCCTGAATGTGCTCGCCAACGTCATGGGCAAGCCCTACAAGGTAATCTTCCACGAGTTCTCGGGCGGCAGCGCCAACCCCGACGATGTCGGCGGTTCGGGCGATGTGAAATACCACCTTGGCACCAGCACCGACCGTACCTTCGACGGCATCGACGTGCATATGAGCCTTGTGCCTAACCCTTCGCATCTCGAAGCGGTGAACCCCGTCGTGCTCGGCAAGACCCGTGCGCAGCAGGCCATTCGCGACGATCTGAAAAAGCACGAGCAGGTCCTGCCCGTCCTTCTCCACGGCGACGCGGCCTTTGCCGGCCAGGGCATCGTGTGGGAGTGCCTCGGCTTCTCGGGCGTGCGCGGTTACAACACCGGCGGCTGCCTGCACTTCGTCATCAACAACCAGATCGGCTTCACGACTTCGCCCCAGTTTGCGCGGTCCAGCCCCTACCCCAGCGACGTGGCCAAGGGCGTCCAGGCGCCGATCCTCCACGTTAACGGCGACGACCCCGAAGCGGTGACCTTCGCCTGCAAGCTCGCCATCGAATACCGCCAGAAGTTCGGCCGCGACATCGTGATCGACATGTGGTGCTATCGCCGCTTCGGCCATAACGAGGGTGATGAACCGAAATTCACCCAGCCGCTAATGTACGACGCGATCCGCGCGCATCCCAAGGTGAGCGAGCTCTACACGAAGCGTCTCGAAGACGAGGGCGTGATCGAAAAGGGCTATGCCGACGGATTGTGCGAGGAATTCAACGCGCATCTTGAGCAGGAATTCGCCGCCGCCAAGGATTACAAGCCCAACGAGGCCGACTGGTTCGGTGGCCGCTGGGCGGGCATGAACAAGCCGGCCGATCCGGAAACGGCGCGCCGCAACGTGGAAACCGCGCTCGACAAGAAGCTGTTCGACAGCCTTGGCCGCACGCTGACCACCGTCCCAGACGATGTGACGATCCACAAGACGCTGGGCCGTGTGCTCGACGCCAAGCGCCAGATGTTCGAAACCGGCGAAGGCTTCGACTGGGCGACCGGCGAAGCGCTTGCCTTCGGCAGCCTCGTGACCGAGGGCTTCGGCGTGCGCCTGTCGGGCCAGGATTCGGGTCGCGGCACGTTCAGCCAGCGTCACGCCGTCTGGATCGACCAGAAGGACGAGCGCAAGTACATCCCGCTCTGCACGCTGCCGCATGGCAAGTTCGAAGTCTATGACAGCCCCTTGAGCGAATACGGCGTGCTCGGCTTCGAATACGGTTTCGCCATGGCGGACCCGAAGAGCCTGGTGATGTGGGAAGCGCAGTTCGGCGATTTCGCCAACGGTGCGCAGATCATGATCGACCAGTTCATCGCGGCTGGCGAGGTAAAGTGGCTGCGCGCCAACGGCCTCGTCCTGTTGCTGCCTCATGGTTACGAAGGCCAGGGTCCGGAACACAGCTCGGCGCGTCTCGAACGCTTCCTCCAGCTGTGCGCGAATGACAACATCCAGGTGATGAACATCACCACCCCGGCGAACTACTTCCACGTCCTGCGCCGCCAGATGCTGCGGTCCTTCCGCAAGCCGATGGTCATCATGACGCCGAAGTCGCTGCTCCGCCACCCGCTCGCCAAATCGAGCGCGGAGGAGTTCATGGGCGACCATCACTTCATGCGCATCAAGTCGGACCTGAAGGAGATCGACGACAAGAAGGTGCGCCGCCTCGTGCTGTGCAGCGGCAAGGTCGCCTATGACCTGATGCAGCGCCGCGACGAAGCGGGTCTGGAAGATGTCTCGGTGGTTCGCATCGAACAGCTCTACCCCTTCCCCGGCGAACCGCTGGCCGTGCGTCTCGAGCGCATGACCAATCTCGAAGAGATCGTCTGGTGCCAGGAAGAGCCCAAGAACAACGGCGCCTGGTTCTTCGTCGATCGCCTGATCGAGGAAGCGGCGACCAAGGCCGGCAAGGACGGCATGCGCCCGACCTATGCGGGCCGCGAAGTCGCCGCATCGCCCGCCACGGGCTACGCCAGCCGCCACCAGGTGCAGCAGGAAGCCCTCGTCAACATCGCGCTGGGCCTCAACGGCGCCGGCAGCAGTAACTGATTCAAGGCCTGAAAAGGAAACCCACGACCATGGCCACCGAAGTCAAAGTCCCCACGCTCGGCGAGAGCGTCACCGAAGCCTCCATCGGCGAACTGCTGAAGAATGTCGGCGATAGCGTCGCGGTGGACGAGCCGATCGTCAGCCTCGAAACCGACAAGGTCGCGGTCGAGGCTCCCTCGCCCGTCGCCGGCGTGATCAAGGAATTCAAGGTCGCCGTGGGTGACACGGTGGAAGTCGGCGCGGTCCTCGCCATCGTCGAGGAAGGCGGCGCTGGCGCTGCCCCGTCGAGCGAGCCCAAGGCGGCGGCTCCCGATGCGGGTGTCGAGAAGGCGGCTCCCGAGCAGGCCAAGGAAGCGACCGGCTCCGATGCCTCGCAGACGCTTTCGCCAGCCGTGCGCCGCGCGGTGCTTGAACACGGAGTCGATCCCTCGACCATCAAGGGCACCGGCAAGGACGGTCGCCTGACCAAGGAAGACGTGATCGCCGCCGCCAAGGCCAAGGGCGACAGCCCGGCTCCGGCTCCCGCCGCATCGGCTCCGGCTGCGGCCCCCGCTGCAACCGGCGAGCGCCGCGAGGAACGCGTCAAGATGACGCGCATGCGCCAGACCATCGCCAAGCGCCTCAAGGGCGCGCAGGACAACGCCGCGCTCCTCACCACCTTCAACGATGTCGACATGAGCGCCGTCATGGAAGCGCGCGCGAAGTACAAGGACATGTTCGCCAAGAAGCACGAGATCCGCTTGGGCTTCATGGGCTTTTTCGCCAAGGCCGCCTGCCTTGCGCTGAAGGACGTACCCGCGGTCAACGCCTATATCGAAGGCGATGAGATCGTTTATCACGACTATGTCGATATCTCGGTCGCCGTCTCGGCGCCCAACGGCCTCGTCGTCCCGGTCATTCGCGATGCGCAGGACAAGGGCTTTGCCCGCATCGAGAAGGACATCGCGGACTTCGGCAAGCGCGCCAAGGAAGGCACGCTGACGATGGAAGACATGAAGGGCGGTACCTTCACCATCTCCAACGGCGGCGTGTTCGGAAGCCTCATGTCGACCCCGATCATCAACCCGCCGCAGAGCGCCGTCCTCGGCCTCCACCGCATTGAGGACCGCCCGGTCGTGGTCGACGGCGAGATCGTCATCCGCCCGATGATGTATATCGCGCTGTCCTACGACCACCGCCTGATCGACGGCCGCGAGGCGGTCACCGCGCTCAAGATCATCAAGGAAGCGATCGAAGATCCGACCCGGATGCTTATCGACCTTTGATAGCCTCGCGGGCGAGGCGTAGGGCGACGTCCAGCGCCTCCTCGCGCGGCACTTCCACGTCGGGTTTCACTCCGACGTCCTGCCAATTGGTACCGGTCAGCGGATGGCGCGACATCGCTTCGGGCAGGTCGAGCGCGAAATGCGTGCTGACCTTGCGATATTCGAACGGGTGCGCGCCGCCGCCGGTTACCTCGCCAATGATGGTCGCGCGGTCCATCGCCTGAAGGCTGTAGGCCAGCGCCTCTGCGGCTGAAAACGTCCGGCGCGAGGTCAGGATGTAGAGCGGCTTTTCCGACCCGAAGCGTTTTCCCGGCACCCAGGCGGGCACCGACTCATGAGTCCACTCGTCGCGTGGGCGGTTATAGGTCGACATGAACTGGCTGCCTGGCTCGACGAGGTAGCCCATCACCAGCAGCACGGTTTCCGCCCCGCCCCCGTTCTTGCGCAGGTCGATGATGAGCGCGTTGCCTTGCGCAACCGTGTTCATGGCCGCCGCAATCGTCTCCGCGCCCATCGAGGGCGGCGGGAACACGCGCAGGTCGAGCAGCATGACGTTGTCTTCCAGCCGCTCAATCTTCTGTACGCCGTTGTTGACACCGGCCCCGAACCATTCCTCGAAATCGTCGTTCAGCGTGAGCTGCTCGCCCTCCTCCACCGGATCTGGGATCGGCTTCTCGCTATAGGAAAGCCCAAGGTGTCCATCGCCCGAAACTGCGCGCAAGCGTTCGGTCACGCGTTTTGCGAAAGCCTGCCCATCTTCGGCACGTTCGACTTTCGCAGCCAGACGCTCCAATTCCGCCGTCAGCGTGTCGATATGCTGCGTGCCGACATAGCGGGTCTCGATCATCTCGATCGCTTCCTCAAGCGCCGCTCGCTGCTCGGCAGGGTCGACTTCGGCCGCAAGCGCGGGCAACGGTAGAGCGAGGAAAGCGACGCCAAGCGCCAGGCGTAGTTTCATTTCGTGTCTCCTTGGGCATCGGCGATCCGCGCCGCAAAATCCTTCTCTCCGAGCGCGGCAAGTGCGCGTTCGAGAGTGGTGACGAGGTCGATATCGGCGTCTGCCGCCATCGTGGCAGAGGCTTCCGACACGGCAGCCCAGACCGGCCTCAGATTGGCAACAGCCTCCATACCGCGCTCCGACAGCGTCACGAGCCGCGCACGGCGGTCTTCGCCCAGCTTCACTTCGAGCAGGTCGTCTTGCACCATCTGGCGGATCGTCTGCGTCATCGCGGGCTGGCTGACGCCGACCGCCTGCGCGATCTCGCCCACGGTCGCCTGCCGTTCGCTCAACAAAGCGCGCATGACGGGGTAATAGCGCGAACGCATCAGCGGATCGCACTTTGTATAGGCCAGCTCCACCGCGGGTTCGAGTTGGGCAAGCAGCGCCCTCAGCAGCGTGCCGAGGCCAACCGGCGGGGCTTCGTTTCGATATTCCATAAGCCCTTATATGTTTCGCTTCACAGGCCGGCAAGTGTTGCCTTCGCAGTGCGAATGTCTATGTCGCGCACAGCAATCGAATTGTGCCGCAACGGCATGCGAAAAACCGAGTTGATCATGGCAGATTACGACTACGACGTTCTTGTTATCGGTGCTGGCCCGGGTGGCTATGTCGCGGCGATCCGCGCTGCGCAGCTGGGCCTGAAGACCGCCTGTGCAGAAAGCCGCGAGACGCTGGGCGGCACCTGCCTCAACGTGGGATGCATCCCGTCGAAGGCGATGCTGCACGCGTCCGAGTTCTTCGACGCTGCTGCCAATGGCGCGATGGCCGACATGGGCATTGAGGTCGCGCCGAAGCTCAATCTCGACAAAATGCATGCCCAGCGCCGCGATGCGGTCAAGGGTCTGACCGGCGGCATCGAGTTCCTGTTCAAGAAGAACAAGGTCGACTGGAAAAAGGGCCACGCCACCTTCCAGGACGCGCACACGGTCAAGGTCGGCGACGAAACGGTCACCGCCAAGAACGTGATCATTGCCACCGGTTCCTCGGTCACCCCGCTTCCGGGAGTCGAGGTAGACAACGATGCTCAAGTGGTGGTCGATTCCACCGGCGCGCTCGAGCTGGCCTCGGTGCCGAAGAAGATGGTCGTCATTGGCGGCGGCGTGATCGGCCTCGAACTGGGGTCGGTCTGGAACCGCCTTGGCGCCGAGGTGGTGGTCGTGGAATTCCTCGACAAGCTGCTGCCCGGCATGGACGACGATGTCCGCAAGGAAGCGGCCAAGATCTTCAAGAAGCAGGGCATGGAGCTGAAGCTCAAGACCAAGGTCACCGGTGTGACGGTCACGGGCAAGAAGGCCACGCTGACGCTTGAACCGTCCGCTGGCGGCGAAGCGGAAACGCTCGAAGCCGATTGCGTGCTGGTCTCCATCGGTCGCAAGCCTAATACCGACGGCCTCGGCCTCGAGAACATCGGTCTGGAGGTCAACAAGCGCGGCCAGATCGAAACCGATCACGATTTCCGCACGACTGTCGACGGCGTCTGGGCCATCGGCGACGTCGTCCCCGGCCCCATGCTCGCGCACAAGGCGGAAGACGAAGGCATCGCCTGTGCCGAGAACATCGCGGGCCAGACCGGTATCGTGAACCACGATATCATCCCGGGCGTGGTCTACACCCTGCCCGAATTCGCCGGTGTCGGCCTCACCACCGAAGAAGCCATCGAGAAGATGGGTGGCGACAAGGCCAAGGTGAAGGTCGGCAAGTTCCCGATGATGGCCAACAGCCGCGCCAAGACCAACCACGAACCCGACGGCTTCGTGAAAGTCATCGCCGAAGCGGAGAGCGACCGGGTACTCGGCGTCTGGGCGATCGCCAGCGTTGCCGGCACCATGATCGCGCAGGCTGCTCAGGCGATGGAATTCGGCGCTACATCCGAAGACATCGCCTACACCTGCCACGCCCACCCGACGCATTCGGAAGCGATCAAGGAAGCGGCCATGGCGGTCCAGGGCAAGCCGATCCACATCTGATCGCACCCCGGTTGACGCAACAATCCCTTGCTGTATTGCAAAGATAATACAGCAAGGGATTTGCCATGATTCTTCGAACTTTCGCCGCAGCGCTTTGTCTCGGCACGGCAGCTTGCGCCACGCCCTGGGCCACATCGCCTCTAGCCAGTGCTCCGGAACAGGTGGACGGTGTCGCGCGCACAGTGCTCGCCCAGCTCAACGTAGCCGGTATCGGGATGGCGCGCATCGAAGACGGGCGCGTGGTCTGGATGGATTTCTGGGGCGAGCAGGCCGAGGGTGTTCCTGTCGGCCCGCAGACCGCCTTTAACGTCGCTTCGGTCGCCAAGACCGTGCTGGCCGAGACCACTTACCGCATCGCCGACCGGACCGATCTCGATCTCGATGATCCGATTGCTGCCTATTACGAGCACCCCGAACTTTCGAAAGACGCGCGCTACGCGAAACTTACGCCGCGTATTTTGCTCTCACATCAGGCGGGGCTACTCAACTGGGCCGACTCCTACGATGACGGCAAGCTCGCCTTCATCGACGAGCCTGGCAATGGCCAGGTGCATTATTCGGGCGCCGGAATCACCATCGTCATGCGCTATCTCGAGGCTCGTTACGGGAAGACCTACCCCGAACTGGTCGACGAATATCTTTTCAATCCCCTCGGCATCGCGGAAATCGCAGTCGGCCGCGAGGATTGGCTGGAAGGACGAGTCGCCGGGCCGGTCGACGCCACGGGCAAGCGCTATGCCCCCTTCACCAACGACCGCAGCGGCGCGCTCATCCTCATGGGCGCCTACAATCCGGCGGACAATCTGTACGCCACGGTGCCCGGTTATGCCCGCCTGCTCGTCGCCTTGATCAAAGCCGACGATCTTTCGCCCGAAATGCAGCAGGAGCGCAGCACCCTGCTGTCCCGCTCGGACAGC
This sequence comes from Qipengyuania aurantiaca, assembly GCF_019711375.1. Classification (NCBI taxonomy): domain Bacteria; kingdom Pseudomonadati; phylum Pseudomonadota; class Alphaproteobacteria; order Sphingomonadales; family Erythrobacteraceae; genus Qipengyuania; species Qipengyuania aurantiaca. The sequence goes on along the minus strand of NZ_CP081295.1, from coordinate 2,319,755 downwards.
GCACTAGGGTATGTGTGCGTTGCGACCCCCGAAGACTGCCCCGATCCCCTTGGCTACGGCCCCGGCTGGACGCTGTTCGGCGAACCCGACCGGATGATCCTCAACCATAGTGGCAACGACTTCGGCGAGCATGCACAAGTCTATTTCAGTCCGGAAACGCGGGAAGGTCTTGTCCTGTTCATGAATGGTGGCGACGCTTTCGAATTGGGACTGCAGTTGCTGGAGGCGACCGATCCCGACCTGTTGATGGCGAGGCATTACCGGGCCCTGTTCGACCAGATGGCGGCACAGGCGGAATAGCCGCAACCGGGGCTAGCGCTCCGCCCTCCTCTCCCGGCAATTGACGCTGGCGCGCGGATGTCCGACACATCCGCGCGAGAGGAGATCTGCGTGGCCTATCCGAAACTGACCCAAGAGCCCGGCGCCATCGAGACCGCCGCCATGATCGCGCGTGGCGAGATGTCGCCGCTCGAGGCCGTCGACCACGCGATTGCGCGGATCGAGCGGCTCGATGCCCATATCAACGCGGTCGTCGTGTGCGATTTCGACCGTGCGCGCGATAAGGCCAAGGCGATGACGGGCAGCGGCGGCTCACGCGGCCAGCCGCTGTTCGGCGTGCCGATGACGATCAAGGAAAGTTTCGACATCGAGGGTCTGCCCACCAGTTGGGGGCACGAGGCGCACCGGGACGCCATCGCCAAGGCGGATTCGCGCGTTGTAACGCTGCTGAAGCAGGCGGGCGTAGTGTTTTTGGGCAAGACCAACGTCCCGCCCGACCTTGCCGACTGGCAATCCGCCAACCCGGTCTATGGCCGCACGCACAATCCCCACGACCATGAGCGTTCGCCCGGCGGGTCCTCGGGCGGTTCCGCAGCGGCCGTGGCGAGCGGCATGGTGCCCTGCGAATTCGGGACCGACATCGGCGGCTCGGTGCGTGTGCCTGCGCATTTCTGCGGCGTCTGGGGACACAAGTCGAGCTGGGGCCTGATCAGCAAGGAGGGTCACGACCATCCGCTGATGGCCGGCCGCGGCGCGCATGACGGGGCGCTCTCCATTGCCGGCCCGCTGGCCCGCAACGCCGCCGATCTGGCGGTGCTGCTGCGCCTGACCGCCTCAATGCCGCTGTCCGAGCGCACCAGGCCCTTGCGCGACTGCCGGGTCCTGATGCTCATCGACCACCCCTCCTGCCCCACTGACAGCGGAGTGCGTGGCCCGATGGAGGCGGCCGCCATCGCGCTGGAGAAGGCCGGAGTGACGGTTGACCGCAGCAGCGACCTCGTCCCCGATCTCGAGCGCCAGCACGGCAACTACATGCGCATGCTCAACATCGCCATGGCGCGCGGCGCGCCGAACAAGGACGGCAAGCGCGCGAGCGCGACCGACTGGTTCGACCTCCTCGACACGCAGGCGCGCAACGAGATGGCGTGGCACCGCCTGTTCGAGACCTACGACTTCGTCCTTGCCCCGCCCGCACCGGTGCTTGCCGTCCCGAACAGCAAGACCCGCGTGTTCGACGGGACCATAGAGATCGAGGGAAAGGAGGCTCCCGGAGCCGCGGGCCTGTGCTGGGCGGGTCTTGCCACCTTCCCCAATCTTCCCGCCACCGTCCTTCCCATTGGCGAGAGCGGCGGGCTTCCGTGCGGCATGCAGGTCATGGCTCCGCGCTGGGCGGACCTGGCAGCCATCGAAGCTGCGGAAGAGATCGGCCGGGTCTTGCACTCCTGACCGCGCAGCGCCAAGGCTCGCAGCCGGACGACGGGAGAATACGCGTGGCGAACCAGCGCATCATGCAGCGCTTTGCGAAATGGCACATCTGGCTCGGATGGCTGGTCGGCGTGCCGATCCTCATGTGGACGGTCACCGGCCTCATCATGGTCATCAAGCCGATCGAGGAAGTGCGCGGCAACCACCTCCGCAAGGAAGTGACCGAGCGCGCGCTGCCGCCCGATACGAACATCTCGGTCGCGCTTCCGTCCGAAAGCACCGAACCGGTCCGCTCGGTCACCACGCAGGTCGAGCGTGGCGAGACCGTGACGCGCATCACATACATGGACGGGACGAGCGAACGCTTCCGCACGAATGGCGTGAAGATGTCGCCCCTGTCCGAAGTGGAAGCGCGGCTGATCGTGGGCGAACGCATTCACGGCGGGGACAAGGTGGTCAGCACGGCGCGTTATGAGGCCGACGCCGTGCCCTTCGACTTCCGCCGCCCGATGCCGGTCTGGCAGGTCGTGCTGGAAGACGGCACGCACGTCTATGTCGGCACCGAAACCGGCGCGATCGAGGCGGTGCGCACGCGCTGGTGGCGGACCTTCGATTTCGTCTGGGGCCTCCACATCATGGACCTGGAAACGCGCGAGGACACGAGCCACCCAATCCTCATCCTCTTCGCCCTGCTCGGCGTGATCGGATCGCTGCTTGGTTGCGTGCTCATGTTCCGCCGCCGCAAGGCGCGCCCGCAGGTAACCACTTGAACGAGGAAATCCTCACCCCCGTCCTCGACTGGCTGGACCTTGCTGGCGTTGCGATCTTCGCGCTGACCGGCGCGCTGGTCGCGGCCAAGGAAAAGCAGACGCTGGTGACGCTGTCCTTCTTCGCGCTGATCACCGGCGTCGGCGGCGGTACGATCCGCGACCTGCTGATCGGCGCGCCCGTGTTCTGGATTACCGACCCCTGGGTGGCGGCGATCTGCCTTGGCGTGGCGCTCTTCACCTGGTTCACGCCGACGCGCTGGCTGGAGGGCAAGTTTCTCTCGATTGCCGACGGCATGGGTCTAGCCGCCTATGCGGTGCTCGGCACGGCGAAGGCCCTTCAATATGGCGTGCCGCCCGTGCCTGCGCTGCTGATGGGAGTCATCACCGGGACAGCCGGCGGGATCATCCGCGACGTGCTGGCAGGTCGCCCGTCGATCCTGATGCGGCCGGAACTCTATGTCACCGCGGCGGCGCTGTCGGCCTCGATCACCGTCGCAGGGAGCTTGCTGGGTGTCACCAATTGGTGGACATGGATCGCGGCGGCGCTGGCGGGCTTTGCGCTGCGCCTAGCCGCGATCCTGCTCAATCTGGCCCTGCCCGCCTATGACGAGCGGGCCGCCGCCGAGGACTAGGCCCCGGCGCCGGGGTAGCCGGTACCGATTTCGAGATCGCCGTCGACCGGGGCGTCGTCATCCTCGACCGGGCCGCCCGGATAGTCGGCCTGCGGGACCGCCGAAGCGACTGCCTCGCCGCGATCCACCCGGCTCCATTCGCTGGCGTAGCGATCATCGTCCCACTGATCATCCGCGTCCTCGCCCTGATCGTCCTGACCATAGCGACGCTCATCCTCGTTCCAGTCGGTATCCTCGTAACGGCCGTCTTCGTAACGGCCATCGTCGTCGCGGTCGTAGCGAGCGCTGCGTCCGCTGTAGTCGATGTCCTGGATACGGCCATTGTCGCCAATCCGGCACAGGAAGCCGCCGCCGCGCGAAAGCGTGCCCTCGACCATCCAGCCGCGCGCGGTGCGGTCCACCCGCTCGACGCTTTCGACCCGGCGATCGCGCTCGATGGCATCGAGGCACATCTCGACCGCGCGATCGATTCCGCGCCCGTCTTCCCAGCGCGCGTCGCGGCGATAGTCGCGGTCACGATTCCTTCGGTCATCGCGGGTGGCCGCCTTGGCAGCATGAGCGATAGCGCCAACGATCAGCACTCCCGCCAGCACGTCTCCCACACCGGGTCCGCGACGGTACCGGTAACGATAATGGCGGCGATGCTCCGCCGTCTGCGCCTTTTCGATATCGAGCACCGGCACGGCGGCGGCATGGGCCGGCGCCTTGGTCGGCTGAGGCATTTCGGCAGCCTGAGCGGGCATGGCGGTGAGCGAAAGCGCGGCCAGCATGGCAGGCGCGGCGGCAAGTCTGGTCTTCAGCGGCATTGACCGGTCCCCGTTTCTTACGCACCCCCACCTGGCGCGAATCGTCTAGTGATGCCCATGTTCATGCGGAGGAAAGCCTTTAGCGAGGCTGAACCGCGCACGAAAAACGGCCCGGACGCCTGCGCCCGGGCCGTGTGTGATGTGTTTGCAAAAGGGTCTTAGCGGAGGCCGCGGATACCCTTGAAGTCGACATGGCTCACGCGGCCACGCTCGATGTTGCAGGTGAACTTGCCGCTATCGCGGTCGTTCCAGCGCTGGTAACGGTTGTTGCGATCGCGATAGCCCCGGCGATCGTAACGTCCACCGCGGTAGTTTCCATCGACAACCATGCGGCCCTTCACCCTCCAGCCGTAACGCGTGTCGTCCACGTCGCGGATTTCGGTGACCTGGGCGTAGCGATAGCCACCGTAGCGGCGCGCATCCTGCTTTGCCGCTGCTACACAGCGCTCGACGGCTGCGCGCGGATTGCCGCGGTTGCGGTACTGGTTGTAGCGATAATCGCGTCCGTCTCGGTAATAACGGCCATCGCGGTAATAGCGTCCGTCCCGATAATAATCGCGGTCGCGGCTCGCGGAATTGGCGATGGCGGCAATACCGCCGATGATCACGGCACCGGCAATGACGTCGCCGACGGAAATGCCGTCGTCGCGGTCACGGGCCTGGGCAGGCGTTGCACCGGCGAGCGCCATTGCACCGACAGCTGCCGTCGCGATCCCACCCTTCGCAAACTTCTGGAAATAGTTGGTCATGTGAGGTTCTCCTCATCTCTACCGGGGCGGGATTGCCTCGGTTGATTGAGGTTCTAGGCGATTCGCTGTGAGGTGACGCTGAATCCCGATTGCAGGCGATGTTCAGGTAAAGCGCACTTTATCTGAACAATTATTCTGCAATGCTTTCAAGCACATCGCGCGTGAAACCGGCGATATCGAAGCGCGAACCGGCCGGATCCTCACCCCTTCGGACGATCACGGTGTTCATACTCGGGACGATTACTATGAACTGCCCGCGGTTGCCCATCGCGGCGAAGGTGTCGGGCGGGATGCCGTCCGACTTGTTGAAGAGCCAGAACCCTGCACCATAGCCAAAGGGACCATCCGGCTGCGGGCTAGAGGGGGCGGAAACATACTTGACCCAGCCTTCGGGCAGGATGCGGGTTCCGTCGGCCAGCAGCCCATCGTTGAGGTAGAGCTGGCCAAGCTTGGCAAGATCGCGCGCGGTCGACCAGACTTGCGACGAGAGAATAAAGTCTCCCCGCCAATCGGTCTCGGCAACCGTGTGATCCATACCGACCGCTTCCAGGAAGGCCGCTGGAGGGTGGCTCGCGAAGGTAGGAGTTATCGCTTTTATCGCTGCCAGCGTATCGTTGTTCGCATAGCGGAAAACCGTGCCCGGGGTGTGAATGAGCGGCCAATGCTGCGCGGTCTCCTCGACGCTCGATCCGCCATAGTAAAGCGGATCGGTCCGGTTGCCGGGTGTGTCCGAATAGCGACCGGAGGCCATGCGCAAAAGGTGGTCGATGGTGATAGCGTTGCGCCGGTCGTTAAACGCAAGACCGAGCTTCGCCGACGTGTTTACCGTGATCTCGCCGCGATAAGTGGCCGCTCCGACGAGGGTCGCGGCAAGGCTCTTCGCGACGGACCACGTGCGCTGCGGCACGGCTGGCCCGAACTCGGCAACATAGCGTTCCCCGACAATTTCTCCCCCGAGCATGACCAAGGCGGCAGTCGTGCGCGTGTCCTGGCCGTAGGCAGGACCGAACGCTCGCCCGAAGACGTCACCCAGAGAAGCGGTTGGAGCGATGACCTCTCCGTCTGCAAGGGTCTTCGGCTCTCGCACTGAGTTGAAGGGAGCGGGGGCTCCACCAACAGGGAGTTGGTAACAACCCTTCTGGGAATCGTGGATCGCAATACGCGGCGATACCCCATCGGCCCAGGAGACGGAGACCTGAACCAATTGCCCGGTCGGCCCGCGCTGGATCTGGAAGGGTAAGTCGGGGGCTAAACCGTCGAGCGGGGATTGAATGCCAGCAAGCTCCCATCGCTCCACGCTTTCAGGCGAACGCTCAGCGCCATTGCGCTCCGCATTCGCGATGGCACTGCACAGGAACAGCGCCTTGTACCCGGCCGCGAGCGCCCTGTCGTAACGCGCGTCGAGCTCGTCCTGTGTGGTCGATTGGGCGAGCGTCGGTGTGGCGGAGAGGAGGGCAGCGGCGGCGAGTGCGGTTCGGATCATGCGGCAGAGGATTGCCGCGCCTCCTGCGCCAAGTCAAAGCCTTGCGGCGCGCTTTCGAACCAATGCTCCATGCCGAGCGCCTCCATGTCGGGCAGGAAATCCTCGAGCGCGAGGAAGCCCGAACAGACATGCGCGCCCTTCCCCGGACCCGTGCCCTCCCGACGGTGCCGGATCATCGCCAGCGCGGCGAGCACCGGGACATAAGGCCCGCGATTGGCGTCGGCGCGCAGTATCCATGTGTTCTCGACCGATTCCCCAGCAGGCCCCTCGCCCCGCGCCCTCACCGTCATCGCACCCCGATCGGAGCCGACGAGCCGCACCAGTTCGGCAAGCTTGAGCATCGGCAGAGCAAATGGCTGCAGGGTCTTGAGCCAGCCCCAGCGCACCGGCAGCGCGCACAGCCACAGGCCGATATGCAGAAGGCCAAGCTCCAGCCCGGCAAAGAACTCCGCCGACCGGCGCGGCTTGTAGCGCGCGACCAGCAGGTCCTGCTCGGGCGTGTCGCAGACCGAGGCCCAGCGTTTGCCGATGCGCGGGATGTCCTCGCGGTGGAGGCCGCCCCAGCCCGGCACCTCCTGCCACGCGCCTTCGCGAAAGACGTGGACGGGCTTGCCGACATAGGAGAGGATCGCTTCCACTACCGAGCGGCCGCGCGGGGCGCGGTTGCCGGGGTAGATGCCGACGCGCAGGTCGTCGATTGCACGCCAGCCTGCCGTCAGCCAGTCCAGGACCGCGTGGCTGAGTGCAGGGATCGAGCTTGCGCCCGTCACCAGCGCGACACCGGCCTCCCTCGCCTGCGCGTCGAAGCGCGGGAAGCGGGCGATGAACTCGCGCCCGTCGGCAAGGTCCAAATAGTCGACTCGCGCCCCAATCGCCGCGTCGATCAGCCGCGTGTGCGAATGCTGAAAAGGGCCGGCGGCGTCGATCACGAGATCGTAGCCCACAAGATCGACCGATTTCACGTGGTCGCGATCGATGCGGGCCAGCCCGACCTTCGCGGGAAGCCGGGCGGCGAGCGCCTCCAGCTTGGCAAGGTTGCGCGCCGCCAGCGTCAGCGCGATGCCCGGCTCCTTTACCGCCAGTTCGGCAAGGCGCGACCCGAAGACACCGCTCGCGCCCACCAGCAGGACTTTCAAAGGCTCAGCCATCGCGGAACACTCCCATCTGGTAAACCAGTTCGCCCAGCAAGGGGTGGACGAGGCTCAACGAGAATTCGAACCGCCCCTCGCCGAGGTCGCGGTGGCGGACGACCGTGCGGCCCGGCCCGATCCAGTGCGGCAGGCGCAAGCGGACTGGCCCGATGTCGAGGAAATAGTGGTCGCTGCGAAATTCGAGGCCGCGCTCGATCGCGACCACCTTGAGCGCCATGCCGATGCCCCGTCCGAGATACTCTTCCAGCCCCGAACGCCCGGCGAAGCGCTTGGCGCTGTGGATCACCTGCGGGAAACCGCGCTTGCGGGCGTAGACGCGCGTCCAGCACTGGCCGCCGCTCGCCCCGTCTTCGCTGACCGAGACCGTGGCGGGCACGCCCTTGTCCGCATGGAGCGGCAGCGGGGCGCCGATCACCCGGCATAGCTGGGCGAGAAGCCACCCAGCGCGGCTGAAGCGGACCTCCTCGATCACGCCGGGGTAAATTGCGAGCTTCGCCTCCGCGAGGCGCTTCGAGAAGCGCTTTTGCACGGCCTGCGGGAGCCCGCGCCAGGCCACTTCACCCACGAGGGCCCGGAAGCGCGTGTCATAGGCCAGCCCACTTGCGACCGGTCCGTCTTGCCTGACCTCTTGCTCCTGCGCCTGCATCGCCTTCCCCTTTCGCGATTGCGCTATTTCTTGCCCTTGCCGGGCCTCCATCCGATAACCTTCACGATCCCTGACCCCAGACCGATCAGCGTCATGAGCGCGCCCTTCGGTACGTTGAGCATCTCGTCGTGCCAGCGCGACATCGTGGAGACGAACTCGAGCATGTCGGCGAGCTTCTGGCGGGCCTGCGGGCTGATGGCGGGATCGCGCGTGGCCTCTTCATTGCACAGCTTGAGCGCCGCCTCCGCCGGATCGATCTCGCGCTCCTTGCGCCCGCGGGCGATGCGCGTTGCCATTTCCCAGATGTCGGCTTCGGCCGTGAAATGATCGCGTCGCTCGCCCAGCACGGGCACGCGCTCGATCAGTTTCCACGAAAGCAGCTCGCGGATCGAATTCGACACATTTGAGCGGGCGAGGCCCAGCGTCGCTGCGATCTGTTCGGCGTTGAGCGGTTCGTCGGAGATGAACAGAAGCGCATGGATTTGCGCGACCGAGCGATTCACGCCCCACTGGCTGCCCAGATCGCCCCAATGCAGCACGAAGCGCGCGATGGATGGCGACAATTCGATCCTGTCATTCTTTTCTGTCATGACAGAAATATCTGTCAAAGCCGTTCGAGAGTCAAGCGCGCATAGAAAAAGGCCGGAGGATTTCTCCCCCGGCCTCTTCCATGTCTCGTGTCGAGCGAAGCGCTTACGCGTCTTCCATCTCTTCCTCGGTCATCACCGGGCCGCTGTCCTGGCCCTTGGCGTCGACATCGCGGTCGACGAATTCGATGACGGCCATGGCGGCGGCGTCGCTGCCGCGGTAGCCAGCCTTGATGACGCGGGTGTAGCCGCCGTCACGGTCCGAGTAACGCTCGGCCAGAACGTCAAACAGCTTCTTCAGCTGCGTTTCGTCCTGCAGCTTGCTCATGGCAAGGCGGCGGTTCGAAAGACCGCCACGCTTTGCGAGCGTGATCAGCTTCTCGATGTAAGGACGCAGTTCCTTGGCCTTCGCCTGCGTGGTGAGGATCTGCTCGTGCTTGATGAGCGCGGCGCTCATGTTGCGGAACAGGGCCTTGCGGTGGCCGGTCTTGCGCTGGAGCTTACGGCCCGAAATCTTGTGACGCATAGTACTTCCTTCTTCGTTCGTAGGGGGCCCGTTCTAGGTAGCCCGATACGGGCCGGATTAACGGGTCCGGCCCACTCCCGTGTATCTGGATTAGCCCAGCAGCTCCTGTTCGAGCTTCTTGGCCATTTCCTCGATGTTTTCCGGCGGCCAGCCAGGGATGTCCATGCCGAGGCGCAGACCCATCGAGCTCAGGACTTCCTTGATCTCGTTGAGCGACTTGCGGCCGAAGTTCGGCGTACGGAGCATCTCGGCCTCGGTCTTTTGGACCAGGTCGCCGATGTAGATGATGTTGTCGTTCTTGAGGCAGTTTGCCGAACGGACCGACAGTTCCAGCTCGTCGACCTTCTTGAGGAGGTAACGGTTGAGCTGGTTGGTGTCGCTTTCCTGCGGCTCTGCAGCCTGGCCGATCATGGCCGAGCTGGGCTGCGGGATGCCGTCTTCGAAGTGGACGAACAGGGTCAGCTGATCCTGGAGGATGCGCGCGGCATAGGCCACGGCGTCTTCCGGAGTGACGGTGCCGTCGGTTTCGATGGTCAGCGAAAGCTTGTCGTAGTCCAGTTCCTGGCCGACACGGGCGTTCTCGACCTTGTAGCTCACCTGGCGGACCGGCGAGTACAGGCTGTCGACCGGGATGAGGCCGATCGGAGCGTCGACCGGACGGTTCATCACGGCGGGGCGGTAGCCCTTACCGGTGTCCGCGGTCAGTTCCATGTTCAGCGTGGCACCTTCGTCGAGGTGACAGATGACGAGGTCCTTGTTCATGACCTCGATGTCGCCGGTGACGGCGATGTCGCCGGCCTTCACTTCGCCCGGGCCGGTGGCCGAGAGCTGGAGGCGCTTGAGGCCTTCGCCTTCCATCTTGAGCGCGATCTGCTTCACGTTCAGGACGATATCGGTGACGTCCTCGCGCACGCCGGCGAGCGAGGAGAATTCATGCAGCACGTTCTCGATCTTGATCGAGGTAATGGCTGCACCCTGCAGCGAGGACAGCAGAACGCGACGCAGCGCGTTGCCGAGCGTAAGGCCGAAGCCGCGCTCGAGCGGTTCGGCCACGAAGGTCGCCTTGCGGCCCTTGTCGCCACCGTCCTTGATGTCGAGGGTGTTGGGTTTCTTGAGTTCCTGCCAGTTCTTGATGTTGACGGACATGGATTTCCCCTGGTGTGGATGCGGGCAGGACCGGAGCTCTTTATCGAGCGTCCGGTCCGTGAATGTGTCGGTGGCTCAGCGTATCCGAGCCACCAGGCAGGTACGGATCAGACGCGACGACGCTTGGAAGGACGGACCCCGTTGTGCGGGATCGGCGTCACGTCGCGGATCGAGGTGATGGTGAAGCCCACAGCCGCGAGACCGCGCAGTGCGCTCTCACGACCCGAGCCCGGGCCCTTCACTTCGACTTCGAGGGTGCGCACGCCGTGTTCGGCGGCCTTGCGGCCTGCGTCGTCGGCGGCAACCTGCGCGGCATAGGGAGTCGACTTGCGGCTGCCCTTGAAGCCCATCATGCCGGCGCTGGACCAGCTGATGGCGTTGCCCTGCGCGTCGGTGATGGTGATCATCGTGTTGTTGAAGCTGGCGTTGATGTGCGCGACGCCCGAAGAGATGTTCTTCTTATCGCGGCGCCGTACGCGGCCTGGTTCGCGTGCCATGGTGTGTATTCCTCTATTCTATCAAGAAGGCAAAAGCTTATCGGGAAACCCGAAGCTTACTTCTTCTTGCCGGCGATCGGCTTGGCCTTACCCTTGCGGGTGCGGGCGTTGGTGTGGGTGCGCTGGCCGCGAACGGGCAGGCCGGCACGGTGACGAAGGCCGCGATAGGAACGCAGGTCCATCAGGCGCTTGATGTTCATCGCGGTTTCGCGACGAAGGTCACCTTCAACCGTATGCTCTTCATCGATGGTTTCACGAACGCGAAGCAGTTCCTCGTCGGTGAGGTCCTGGACACGCGTGGTGTGATCGATGCCGAGCTTGTCGGCGATCTCGACGGCCTTAGTGCGACCGATACCGTGAATATAGGTGAGCGCGATGATAACGCGCTTGTTGGTGGGGATGTTTACCCCGGCAATACGAGCCACTTAAATCTCCATGCTCCACAGGGTCTCTTGAAGCGGGACCCCATCTCAACGCTTTGTTTTCACTGACACCCGTGGACGCCGGTAGCGCAAAAAGCCCGGATGGCGCGCACATAGGCAACCGCCTGCCGGACTCGCCGCAAGTGTCGAATGAAAGGCGCGCTTAGTCGGATTCGCCGCGAGGGTCAACCGTCTCGCGCACGCAAACACGCGAAGGCAGCCCATATGGTTGCCCCGCCCGTGTTATCAAGGGTGTCATAGACAATGGCGCGGCGTCCGTCAAAATCCGGTTAAACCACCCCGAAGGCGAGCATCGCGTCTGCAACCTTCTTGAAGCCGGCGATATTGGCCCCGCGGACATAGTCGATATAGCCGTCCTGCTCGCCATGCTCGACGCATTTGTCGTGGATGTCCTGCATGAGTTCGGTGAGCATCTCGCCCAGTTTGTCGTGGTTCCAGCTGATCCGCTCGGCGTTCTGGCTCATTTCCAGACCCGACACGGCCACCCCGCCGGCATTTGCCGCCTTGCCGGGCCCGTAGAGGATCTTCGCCTCGTGGAAAACCTTCACCCCTTCGAGCGTCGTCGGCATGTTCGCGCCTTCGGAGACCGCCATGCAGCCGTTCTCGACCAGCGCCTTCGCATCGTCCTCGCACAGCTCGTTCTGCGTTGCGCACGGGAGGGCGATGTCGCAGTCGACATTCCATGGCTTCTTGCCCTCATGAAAGGTCGCGTTGGTGAAGTGGTCGGCGTATTCGCTGATGCGTCCACGCCTCTCGTTCTTGAGGCGTTTGACCCAGTCGATCTTCTCCTGGTCGATGCCGTCGGGATCGTGGATGAAGCCGTCGCTGTCCGACAGGGTGAGCACCTTGGCGCCGAGCTGGCAGAGCTTTTCCGCCGCATGCGTTGCAACATTGCCGGAGCCGGAAATGACCGCTTGCTTGCCCTCGATATCCTGCCCGTCCTTTTCCAGCATGTTGCGCAGGAAGTAGACCGCGCCATAGCCGGTGGCCTCGGGCCGCATCTTCGAGCCGCCGTATTCAGTGCCCTTGCCGGTCAGCACGCCTTCCCAGCGGTTGGTGATCCGCTTGTACTGGCCGAACATATAGCCGATCTCGCGCGCGCCGACGCCGATATCGCCCGCGGGCACGTCGGTATCGGGGCCGATGTGGCGATAGAGTTCGGTCATGAAGGACTGGCAAAAGCGCATGACTTCGCTGTCGCTTTTGCCCTTGGGGTTGAAGTTCGCCCCGCCCTTCCCGCCGCCCATCGGCAGGCCGGTGAGCGAATTCTTGAAGGTCTGCTCGAAGGCGAGGAACTTGAGGACGCTTTCGTTCACGCTGGGATGGAACCGGATGCCGCCCTTGTAGGGGCCGATCGCGTTGTTGTTCTGCACGCGCCACCCGCGCTGGACGCGGATGTTGTGGTTGTCATCCTCCCAGCAGACGCGGAAGGAGACCACGCGATCGGGCTCGGCGATCCGCCGCAGGATCTGCGCCTCGTGGTATTCCTCCTTGTCCTCGATGAAATCGAAGATGTCCTGCGCCACCTCATGGACGGCCTGGATGAACTCATCCTGCCCCGGATTGCGCTTCTTCACGCCTTCCATGAAGGTCGGAAGATCGACGTGCCTGTCGTAGACGGATGCCAAGGCGCACCTCCCATCTCTCCCCGTTTTTGCGGGGCTGTCCTGCATTCGGGCCGGTCGATAGCCAGCCAGCGATGACCCGGCTGCACACGCGCAGCCTCTGACGGATCAATCTATGCAAGGGGGCGAGGTTCCGCGCGGATGGCGGCTCAGTCGTCCGTGGAAAGCGCCCCGAGATGGTCGCGCAGGCCCGCGAGCTGCTGGCTCATCACGCCGTCGACGGCCTTGGAGATCATGTCGATCTCGAAACCCATCGGGCCGCCGACATTGTATTCCCAGGTCACGCGCGTGCCGCCGTCGATCTCTTCGAGCGAGATGGTGAGTACACCGGTGGCGGGAACGGCCTGCAAAGGGCCGAGGCCTCCGCGCAGGCGCAGCGCCTTGTCGGGCACCGCCTGGACGACAACCGCGTGCTGCGCGCTGCCGTCGAGCGGGATGTCGCCCTCGCCCGGGATCGTTTCACAGAAACACCCGCCCGCACTGGGCACGAGCGTCATGTTGGAGGCATCGGCCGACCAGGTGTGACTGTCGTTCCACCACTCGCCAGGCTTGATCAGCGCCAGCCACACCTGACGCGGGCTGGCGGCGATGTCGGCGCTTTCCTTGGTGACGAAGCCCTGCTCGCTCTTCGCGACGACCTCCGCAGCGGCCGGCACGGACAGGCCGAGCGCCAGTGCGCCGGCTAAAATTGCGAGTTTGCTCATCACCTTCTCCCTCATGACGAGGGCGGTTCTATGAGCGGCTGCCGGGTTTGGAAAGCCTTACGCGAGGATTGCGTCGATCGCGTGCGTCACGTCGTCGATCGCGCCCATGCCGTCCACACGCTTCACGATGCCGCGCTTCTCGTAACCGGGAAGGATCGGTGCGGTCTCATTGCGATAGACCGACATGCGGTGGCGCACCGTTTCCTCATTATCGTCCGGGCGGCGCTTAAATTCGGTCGAGCCGCATTCGTCGCACACGCCTTCGACCTTCGGCTGCTTGAAGGTGTCGTGATAGCCCGCACCGCAATTGGCGCAGGTGAAGCGGCCGGTGATGCGTTCGACCAGCGCGTCCTCGTTCACTTCGAGCTCGATCACATGGTCGAGGCTGCGGCCATGCTTGGCGAGGATTTCATCAAGCTGCGCGGCCTGGTGTTCGGTGCGCGGATAGCCGTCGAAGATGGCGCCCACGTCGGGCCCCATGTCGGCCAGCTTGGCGTCGATCATGGCCGAGACGATGTCGTCCGAGACAAGACCGCCCGAATCCATGATGTCGGCGACCTTGCGACCCAGCTCGGTATCGGCCTTGCGGGTTTCGCGGAGCATGTCGCCGGTCGACAGCTGCATCATGCCATGATGCTCGACCAGGCGATGCGCCTGCGTGCCCTTGCCTGCGCCCGGAGGGCCGAGAAGAATGATGTCCATGTGAAGCGGTCCTCTTCGGTTCGGGTTCGCAGGTGTTAGCGCAGGCGGCCCTTGAGCTTCGCCTTCTTGATCAGGTCGCCATACTGGTGGGCCAGCAGGTGCGACTGGATCTGGCTGATGGTGTCGACGGTGACGTTGACAACGATCAGCAGGCTGGTGCCGCCGAGGAACAGAGGAACGCCGGTCTGGGCGATCATGTATTCGGGGACTACGCAGACGAAGGTCAGGTAGATCGCGCCGATCACGGTGATGCGGGTGAGGACGTAATCGAGATATTCCTCGGTCCGCTTGCCCGGACGGATACCGGGGATGAAGCCGCCGTTCTTCTTCAGGTTCTCGGCCGTCTCCTCGGGGTTGAAGACCACGGCAGTGTAGAAGAAGCAGAAGAAGATGATGCCGATGGCGTAGAGCGTCATGTAGAGCGGCTCGCCATGCTGCAGGTACTGCAGGACGGTGCTGAACGTACCGCCAACACTGCTTTCGGGATCGAGCGAGTTGCCGGCAAACTGCGTGATCGTCAGCGGCAGCAGCAGCAGCGAGCTGGCGAAGATCGGTGGGATCACGCCGGCGGTGTTGAGCTTGAGCGGCAGGTGCGAACGGTCGGCCTGCATCATGCCGCGCTGGGTGGCGCGCTTCGGATACTGGACCAGCAGGCGGCGTTGTGCGCGCTCGACCCAGCTGATCAGCAGGATCAGGCCGACTACCATGACGATGAAGCCGAGCAGGATGCCGGTGGCGATCGAGCCCTCGCTGTAGCCCGAGGCCATGTTGGTCACGAAGGTCGGGAACTGGGCGACGATGCCCGCCATGATGATAAGCGAAACGCCGTTGCCGATGCCGCGGCTGGTGATCTGCTCGCCCAGCCAGAGCAGGAACATGGTGCCGCCGACGAGGCTGATCACCGCGCCAATCCGGAACATGTAACCAGGGTCGACGACGGCCGGAATGCCGCTCGAGGAGCTGAAACTTTCGAGACCCGCGGCAAGGAACCAGCCCTGAATAGTGCAGAGGAAGACCGTGCCGTAGCGGGTGTACTGGTTGAGCTTCTGGCGCCCGACCGTACCTTCCTTCTTCAGCGCGGCGAGCGAGGGATGCAGGGCCGAGGCCATCTGCACCACGATCGAGGCGGTGATGTAGGGCATGACGCCGAGCGCGATAAGGCTCATGCGTTCGAGGCTGCCGCCGGTGAACATGTTGAACATGTCGATGACGCCGCCGCGGGTCTGGTCGGCCAGCTGCGCCAGCGCGCTGGCGTTGATGCCGGGAAGCGGCACGAAGCTCAGGAAGCGGAAGACGATAAGCGCACCGATGGTGAACCAGATGCGGTTCTTCAGCTCGGTGGCCTTGGAGAAGTTGGCGAGGCTGATGTTGCTCGCGAAATTATCGGCGCTTGATGCCATTGGTCGTCTTCGATCCTAGCTTGTCGCCGGCCCGTCCCGGCGTTGACCGGACAGATAGGGAGCGGAGCGACGAATGTCGAACCCCGCTCCCCACATTTTCGGTATTACTTGGCCTTCTTGGCCTTGTTCGCTTCGGTGCGCTTGGCCTTTTTCTCGGCTTCGCTCTCGCCCTTGGCGATCACCTCGACCGAACCGCCAGCCTTCTCGACCGCCTCGATGGCGCCCTTCGAGGCGCCGGCGACGATGAACTTGGCCTTGGCCTTGATCTCACCCTTGCCGAGCAGGCGGACGCCGTCCTTGCCGCCGCGTGCGAGGCCGGCGGCCTTCAGCGCTGCGTGGTCGATGTCCTTCTTGGCGTCGAGCTTCTTCTCGTCGATGAACTTCTGGATCATGCCCAGGTTCACTTCGGCATAGTCCTTGCCGAACGGATTGTTGAAGCCGCGCTTCGGCAGGCGCATGTGAAGCGGCATCTGGCCGCCTTCGAAGCCCTTGATGGCGACGCCCGAACGGCTCTTCTGGCCCTTCTGGCCACGGCCGCCGGTCTTGCCCTTGCCCGAGCCGATGCCACGGCCGACACGGATGCGCTCCTTGCGGGCGCCGGGATTGTCGCGGAGATCTGTCAGTTTCATAATATGCACTCGCTTTCGCTTTTGTTCGCGCTGTAAAATGGAAGCGGCCCGCTAAAGCAGCAGGCCGCCCCCGTCAAATTGTAATCGTATCCGACCTTAGTCTTCGACGATCGTCACCAGATGCGGCACCTTGGCCACGGCGCCGCGCACTTCAGGGGTATCCTGACGCTCGACGACCTTGTGCATCTTGTTCAGGCCAAGACCGATGAGGATCTTGCGCTGGCCTTCGGGACGGCGGATCGGCGAACCGATCTGCTTGATCTTGATGGTTTTCGCTTTGGCCATTGGAATTACTCCGCGACTGCCGCGGCGTCGGCTTCAGCCTCGGCCTCGGAAGCACCACCGCGGCCGAGCAGGTCGGCAACCTTCTTGCCACGACGCTGGGCAACCGACTTCGGCGAAGTCTGGTCGGTCAGCGCGTCGAAGGTGGCGCGGATCATGTTGTAGGGGTTCGAGGTGCCGACCGACTTGGTCACCACGTCGGCAACGCCGAGGCTCTCGAACACGGCACGCATCGGACCACCGGCGATGATACCGGTACCCGGAGGCGCCGTGCGCACGGTAACCTTGCCGGCGCCAAAACGACCGTTGCCGTCGTGATGAAGGGTACGACCTTCCTTCAGCGGGACACGGATCATCTTCTTGCGCGCAGCGGCCGAAGCCTTCTGGATCGCTTCGGGTACTTCGCGGGCCTTGCCCTTGCCGAAGCCGACACGGCCCGAACCGTCACCCACGACCACGAGAGCAGCGAAACCGAAGCGCTTACCGCCCTTCACCGTCTTGCTGACGCGGTTGATGTGGACGAGCTTCTCGATGATGCCGTCGTCTTCTTCTTCGCGGCGGTTGTTACGACGGTTGTCGCGACCACCACGGCCACGGCCACCACCATCACGGTTGCCACTGCGACCACCACGGCCACCACGCTCGCGCGGCTGGCCTTCGGCACCCTGGGCAGGGTCCTGGTTGGCAGCTGCTTCGCTCGGAGTGTCGGCGATCGCCGGCTCTTCCTTGGTCACAGCGTGTTCGGTCTCGGCCGTCACGACCTTTTCTTCGGTGTTTTCGGTCTTGTTTTCGTCAGCCATGATCAGAACTCCAGCCCGCCTTCACGGGCGGCGTCGGCCAGCGCTTTCACGCGGCCATGGAACAGGAAGCCACCGCGGTCGAACACGACGGTGGTCACGCCGGCCTTCTTGGCGGCAGCGGCGATGTCGGTGCCAACCTGCTTGGCGGCATCGACATTCGCGCCCGAGCCCTTCACGCCCAGCGTCGAAGCCGAAGCAACGGTCTTGCCGGCGGCATCGTCGATGACCTGTGCGTAGATGTGCTTGCCGGTGCGGTGCACCGACAGGCGGGGCTTGCCACCGGCACGGCTCTTGAGAGCGGTGCGGACACGGCGACGGCGACGTTCGAAAAGAGAAAGCTTTGCCATCTTACTTCTTCTTCCCTTCCTTGCGGAAGATATACTCGCCGCGATACTTGATACCCTTGCCCTTGTAGGGTTCGGGCTTGCGCCACTTGCGGACATTCGCCGCGAACTGGCCCACGGCCTGCTTGTCGGTGCCGCTGATTTCGACAGTCGTCTGGTCCGGGGTCTTCACCTCGATACCTTCGGGAACGTCGAGATCGACGTCGTGCGAGTAGCCGAGCTGAAGCTTGAGCTTCTTGCCCTGCGCCT
The DNA here is from genome assembly GCF_019711375.1 of Qipengyuania aurantiaca. NCBI lineage: Bacteria > Pseudomonadati > Pseudomonadota > Alphaproteobacteria > Sphingomonadales > Erythrobacteraceae > Qipengyuania > Qipengyuania aurantiaca. The sequence continues at coordinate 2,301,880 of NZ_CP081295.1, read as the reverse complement.
GCGCACGGTAGCCGACACCGTTGATTTCGAGAACCTTGGTGAAACCTTCGGTCACGCCTTCGACCAGGTTCGAAACGAGCGTGCGCTGCATACCCCAGTGGTTGCGAGCGGCGCGCGTGTCGTTGGCCGGAGTGACGGAGATTTCGTCGTTCTCGAGCTTGTATTCGACCAGCTCCGACAGGCCCATCGAAAGGGTGCCCTTGGGACCCTTAACCGAAAGCGTGTCGCCGTCGATATTGGCAGTGACCCCGCTCGGGATCGCTACCGGCTTCTTGCCGATGCGGCTCATCAGAACACCTCCGCCAGCACTTCGCCGCCGACGTTGTCAGCACGAGCTTCCGCGTCGGAAAGCACGCCCTTCGGCGTCGAGACGATGGTGATGCCAAGGCCGTTGCGCACGACGGGGAGTTCTTTCGAACCCGCGTAGACGCGGCGGCCAGGCTTGGAGACACGGGCGACGTGCTTGATAGCCGGTTCGCCTTCGAAATACTTCAGTTCAATCCGCAGCTGCGGGTGCTTGCCCGAAGCATCGTCGCTGTAGCCACGGATGTAGCCTTCGCGCTGAAGAACTTCGAGGACGTTCGCACGCAGCTTGGAAGCGGGCGAAAGGACGCTGTCCTTCTTCGCCTGCTGGCCGTTGCGGATGCGGGTGAGCATATCACCCAGGGGATCGGTCATAGCCATCTGTCAGTACCTCACCAGCTCGACTTGGTCAGGCCCGGAATCAGGCCCTTGTTGCCGAGGTCGCGCAGTTCGATGCGGTTGAGGCCGAACTTGCGGTAATAGCCGCGCGGGCGGCCGGTGGTGGCGCAGCGGTTGCGCACGCGGGTCGGGTTCGCGTTGCGGGGCAGCTCAGCCATCTTCAGGCGCGCCATCAGGCGTTCGCCGTCGTCGAGGCTCTCGTCATCAGCGATAGCCTTCAGCTTTGCGTACTTGTCCGCATACTGCTTGACGAGCTTCTTGCGACGCTCGTTCTTGTTGATCGAACTCAGTTTCGCCATTGGACTTAAGTTCCTTCCTTATCCTGCGATCCGGAAGCGGCTCACGCCGCCTCCTTCTCTTCCGTCTTTTCGGACGGGAACGGGAAACCGAACAGCTTGAGAAGCTCGCGGGCTTCTTCGTCGGTCTTCGCCGTAGTGGTCACGATGATATCCATGCCCCGAACCTTCTCGATCTGGTCGTAGGAGATTTCGGGGAAGATGATCTGCTCTTTGAGGCCCATTGCATAGTTGCCACGACCGTCGAACGACTTGGCGTTGAGGCCACGGAAGTCGCGGATGCGGGGCATTGCAATGGTCACGAGGCGGTCGAGGAATTCGTACATGCGCTCGCGACGAAGGGTCACCTTCGCACCGATCGGCATGCCTTCACGCAGCTTGAACTGCGCGATCGACTTCTTGGCCTTGGTGATGACCGGCTTCTGACCGGCGATCTTGGCCATTTCTTCCGCAGCGGTCTGGACCTTCTTCTTATCCTGGCTGGCTTCGCCGACGCCCATGTTGAGCGTGATCTTTTCCAGCTTCGGAACTTCGAGACGGTTCTTGTAACCGAACTTCTCGGTCATCGCCTTGACGATCTCGTCGTCGTAGCGCTGCTTCATACGGGGGGTGTAATCAGCCATCGATGGTCTCCCCACTCTTCACGGCAACGCGCACCTTCTTGCCGTCCTTTTCTTCGAAACGGACGCGGGTGGGCTTGCCATCCTTGGGATCGGCCACAGCAACCTTGCTGATCGGCATCGGCGCTTCGAAGCGATCGATACCGCCCTGCGGGTTCTGCTGGGTCGGCTTGCGGTGACGCGCGGCGATGTTAACGCCCTCGACGACGATCTTGCCGTCCTTCGGACTGACCTTCGACACGGTACCGGTCTTGCCCTTGTCCTTGCCGGACAGGACGACGACGGTGTCACCTTTCTTGATCTTTGCAGAAGCCATTACAGCACCTCCGGAGCAAGCGAGATGATCTTCATGAAGCCGCGGCCGCGAAGTTCGCGAACCACCGGTCCGAAGATACGGGTGCCGATGGGTTCTTCGTTCTTGTTGACGAGAACTGCGGCGTTGCTGTCGAAGCGGATCACGCTGCCATCGGGGCGGCGTACGTCCTTCTTCGTGCGCACGATGACAGCGCGATGGACATCGCCCTTCTTCACCTTCGTGCGCGGCTGGGCTTCCTTGACGGAAACCACGATCACGTCACCGACGGACGCGGTACGGCGCTTCGAGCCGCCCAGTACCTTGATGCACTGGACGCGCTTGGCGCCGCTGTTGTCCGCGACGTCGAGATTGGATTGCATCTGGATCATTGATCCGGTTCCTTCTCTTGGCTTGCCGGGACGGCCCTGTTTCCAGGCGCCCGGCAGTTCCTAATACGTCAGTTGCCTGCGGCTTCGACTTCGAGGTCGGCCTCGACAGCCTGGGTTCCGCCTGCCGTCACCCGATCCTTGACCATCCAGGTCTTGGTCTTCGAGATCGGCTTGGTCTCTTCGATGCGCACGACGTCGCCGAGCTGATACTCGTTCTTCTCGTCGTGGGCGTGGTACTTCTTCGAGCGACGGATGATCTTCCCGTAGAGGGGGTGCTTCACCTTACGCTCGACCAGTACGGTCACGGTCTTGTCGGTCTTGTCGGAGGTGACGGTCCCGATCAGAATACGCTTGGGCATGGTCTACTCCTTAAGCCTTGGCTTCGGCCGCGCGGGCACGCTCGGTCTGAAGCGTCTTGATCTTGGCGATCGTGCGACGGACTTCACGAATGCGCGCCGGGGCTTCGAGCTGGTTGGTCGCCGCCTGGAAGCGCAGGTTGAACTGCTCGCGCTTCAGGGTGGTGAGCTCTTCGTCCAGCTGGTCGTCGCTCTTCTGGCGCAGATCTTCGATCTTGCTCATTATTCGCCTCCGAGGTGCGAGGTGTCGCCCAGGCGGGCCACGACCTTGGTCTTGACCGGCAGCTTCATGGCTGCGCGGCTGAACGCTTCGGCGGCCAGCGGACCGGCAACGCCGTCGAGTTCGAACAGGATGCGGCCCGGCTTCACACGAGCGGCCCAGTATTCGACCGAACCCTTGCCCTTACCCTGACGGACTTCGGCAGGTTTCTTCGAAACCGGCACGTCGGGGAAGACGCGGATCCAGAGACGACCCTGGCGCTTGATGTGACGCGTGATCGCGCGGCGAGCCGCTTCGATCTGGCGCGCGGTGATACGCTCGGGCTCGAGAGCCTTCAGCCCGTACGAGCCGAAGTTGAGCGTGGTGCCGCCCTTGGCGTTGCCGTGGATCTTGCCCTTGAACGCCTTGCGGTACTTGGTTTTCTTCGGTTGCAGCATGGTTCTTTCCTATACCTGCAATCAGCGAGCCGGACGGACGCCGGACGTCTGCGATTCCATCATGAGACGGTCCTGCGCGGTCGGGTCGTGGCCGAGGATTTCGCCCTTGAAGACCCACACCTTGATGCCGATGATGCCGTAAGCGGTCAGCGCTTCGGCTTCAGCGTAATCGATGTTGGCGCGCAGCGTGTGAAGCGGCACGCGGCCTTCGCGATACTGTTCGACGCGGGCGATTTCCGCGCCGCCGAGACGGCCGCCACACATGATCTTGATGCCTTCGGCACCAAGGCGCATGGCCGACTGCATGGCGCGCTTCATCGCACGGCGGAACGCCACACGGCGGATCAGCTGGTCGGCGATGCCCTGGGCGACGAGCTTGGCATCGACTTCCGGCTTGCGGATTTCGACGATGTTCAGCTTTACTTCGCTTTCGGTCATGGTCGCCAGCTTGGCGCGCAGCTTCTCGATGTCCGCGCCCTTCTTGCCGATGATGACACCGGGACGCGCAGCGTAGATCGAGATGCGGCAAAGCTTTGCCGGACGCTCGATCACGACCTTCGAGATTGCGGCCTGGGCAGCGTTCTCGAGGATGTACTTGCGGATCTCGATGTCCTCGGCCAGCAGCTTGGCGTAGTCACGCCCTTCGGCGTACCAGCGACTGTCCCAGGTGCGGTTGATCTGCAGGCGCAGACCGATCGGATTGCTCTTATGGCCCATCTTACGCCTCTTCCTGCTCGCGGACGACGATCCGAAGGCGACTGAACGGCTTCAGGATGCGCGTCGACTTGCCGCGACCACGGGTGTGGAAGCGCTTCATCGTGATCGACTTGCCGACCGAAGCCTCAGCGACGACCAGCGAGTCGACATCGAGGTTGTGGTTGTTTTCCGCGTTGGCGATCGCCGAGGCGAGAACCTTCGTGGCATCCTTGGCCATCGACTTCTTCGAGAAGGCCAGGATGTTGAGGGCCTCTTCGGCCTTCTTGCCGCGGATGAGCTCGGCAACGAGGTTCAGCTTCTGCGCGGAACCACGGATGGTGGTACCTACGGCCAGAGCCTCGTTGTCGGCGACGCGACGGGGTGCTTTCTGCTTGCTCATCAGCGCTTGCCCTTCTTGTCGGCAGCGTGACCCGGGAAGGTGCGCGTAGGCGCGAATTCACCGAGCTTGTGGCCGACCATTTCTTCCGAAACGGATACAGGGATGAACTTGTGGCCGTTGTACACGTTGAACGTGAGACCGACGAACTGGGGCAGGATGGTGCTGCGGCGCGACCAGGTCTTGATCGGCTTGGCGTTGCTTGCTTCCTGCGCCTCTTCTGCCTTCTTAAGAAGGCTGAGTTCGACGAACGGACCTTTCCAGACGGAACGAGCCATGTCGGATTACCTCTTCTTCTTCGCGTGGCGCGAACGGATGATCATCTTGTCCGTCTGCTTGTTCTTGCGAGTACGGGCGCCCTTGGTCGGCTTGCCCCACGGAGTGACCGGATGACGGCCGCCCGAGGTCCGGCCTTCACCACCGCCGTGCGGGTGGTCGACCGGGTTCTTGGCGACACCGCGGGTCAGCGGCTTGATGCCCATCCAGCGACGACGACCGGCCTTGCCCAGGTTCTGGTTCTGGTTGTCCGGGTTCGACACGGCGCCGACGGTGCCCATGCAGTCGGCACGCAGGTAGCGCTGCTCGCCTGAATTGAGCCTGACGATGACCATGCCGCGGTCACGACCGACCAGCTGGACGTAGGCACCAGCCGAACGTGCGATCTGACCGCCCTTGCCGGGCTTCATTTCGACGTTGTGGCAGATGGTACCGACCGGCATCTGGCCGAGCAGCATGGCGTTGCCGGGCTTGGTGTCGGTCTTTTCGCCGGCTACGATCTTGTCGCCGACAGCGAGACGCTGCGGAGCGATGATGTAGGCCTGCTCGCCGTCTTCGTACTTCACGAGTGCGATGAAAGCGGTGCGGTTGGGATCGTATTCGATCCGTTCCACGGTGCCTTCGACGTCCCACTTGCGACGCTTGAAGTCGATGAAGCGGTACTTCTGCTTGTGACCGCCGCCGATGCCACGCGAGGTGACATGGCCCTTGTTGTTCCGGCCACCGGTCTTGCGCTTGCCTTCCGTCAGCGACTTGACGGGCTTGCCTTTGTACAGGCCCGACTTGTCGACGAGGATGAGGCCGCGGCGTGCGGGGCTCGTCGGTTTGTAGTTCTTGAGTGCCATCAGCTCACACCTTCCGTGATGTCGATCATGGCACCCTCAGCGAGGGTAACGATCGCTTTCTTCACGTCGTTGCGCTTGTAGGGCTTGCCCTTCCAGCGCTTGGTCTTGCCCTTCACGTTGATCGTGTTGACCGCGACGACCTTTGCCTTCTGATCGGCATAGATCGCTTCCACGGCTTCCTTGATCTGCGGCTTGGTCGCATCGCCTGCGACCTTGAACACCACCGCGTTGTTTTCCGACGCAAGCGTCGACTTCTCGGTGATGTGCGGAGCAAGGATCACGTCGTAGTGACGCGCGTCGATTGCCTGCTTCTTAGCCATTGAAACGGCCCTCCAGCTTCTCGACCGCGTCCTTGGTGAGGACCAGCGTGTCGTGCTTCAGGATGTCGTAGACGTTGGCGCCCATCGCCGGCAGCACGTTGACGCCCGGCAGGTTGCCGGCAGCCTTCTTGAAGCCGTCGTTGACGCTTTCGCCGTCGATGATGAGGACCTTGCCGCTCCAGCCGTTCTTGTCGAAGTGACCCTTGAGCGCCTTGGTCTTGGCATCCTTGAGCTCGAGGCTGTCGACGACGACGAGGCCGTCCTTAGCCTTGCTCGAAAGAGCCATCTTCAGGCCGAGCGCGCGGATCTTCTTGTTGAGCGACTGCTCGAAGTCACGCTTGCGCGCGCCGTGAGCCTTGCCGCCGCCGATGAAGATCGGAGCGCCGCGGTCGCCGTGACGGGCGGTACCACCACCCTTTTGACGACCGAACTTCTTGCCGGTGCGGGCAACGTCCGAACGCTCACGCGTGGGACGTGCGGTGCCGCGGCGGTTTTCGAGCTGCCAGGTGACAACGCGGTGCAGGATGTCGGCACGCGGCTCGACCCCGAACACGTCATCGTTCAGCTCGATGTCGCCCGACGCCTTGCCGTCGATTTTCTGGACCTTGACCTTCACGATCAGGACTCCTTGCTTTCACCGTCGGTGGCAGCATCGGCTGCACCATCGGTGGTGGTTTCGGCGTCTGCACCGGCTTCCTGCTGCTGCATCAGCTTTTCCTGCTGCTCAGCGGAAACTTCAGTGCCGACTTCGTGTTCGGCTGCGCTTTCGATCAGACCAGCATCGGCTTCTTCCGATTTGAACTCGTCTTCGTTGCGGCGCATCACGCCCGGGAACGGGAGGTTCTCCGGCATAGCGACCTTCACAGCGTCGCGAACCATCAGCCAGCCATTCTTCGCACCCGGGACCGAGCCCTTGACGAAGAGGAGACCGCGATCGGCGTCGGTGCGCACGATCTCGAGGTTCTGCTGCGTGCGCTGGCGGTCACCCATGTGACCGGCCATCTTCTTGCCCTTGAACACGCGGCCCGGATCCTGACGGTTACCCGTCGAACCGTGCGAGCGGTGCGAGATCGAAACACCGTGGGTGGCGCGCAGACCGCCGAAGCCCCAACGCTTCATGGCGCCGGCAAAGCCCTTACCCTGGGTGTGGCCGGTGATGTCGACCTTCTGGCCGGCAATGAAGTGTTCGGCCGAAATGCGGGCGCCGACCGGAAGCAGGGCTTCCTCGCTGTCCACGCGGAATTCACCGACCTTCATCTTCAGCGCGACTTCTGCCTTGGCAAAAGCTTCGCGCTGCGGCTTGTTCACGTTCTTCTGCTTCGCTTCGCCCGAACCGACCTGGACGCCGTAGTAGCCGTCACGGTCTTCGGTACGATGTGCGGTGACCTGGCAATCTTCCAGCGAAAGAACGGTCACGGGTACGTGCCGTCCGTCCTCCTGGAAGAGGCGGGTCATCCCGACTTTCTTTGCGATAACGCCTGTGCGCATCGTCAAACTCCTCAACAGAGGCACCAAGGAGCTCATCCCCAGGGTGCGTGCCAGCCCGATTGTGCGATGCGTGCCCCCGTCCGGGCTGATTGCTTCCCGAAGGAAGCAGACGGGGGACGCAGTCCCGGATGAAATCCGGCGGTATCCCGATGTCTTGCCTGCTCTTGCGAACCGGCGGGGCTATCGAGCGCCCCTGAAACTTCCCTGCCGTTTCAAGTCCGGCAGGAGGACCAATCGAGATCGCCTAGGCGAGCTTGATTTCGACGTTCACGCCAGCAGCGAGGTCGAGCTTCATCAGCGCATCGACGGTCTGGGCGTTGGGCTGCACGATGTCGAGCAGACGCTTGTAGGTGCGCACCTCGAACTGCTCGCGCGACTTCTTGTCGATGTGCGGGCCGCGGTTCACGGTGAACTTCTCGATACGCGTCGGCATGGGAATGGGACCACGAATAAGGGCACCCGTGCGACGCGCGGTGTCTGCGATTTCGCCAGTTGCCTGGTCGAGAACGCGATGGTCGAACGCCTTGAGGCGAATGCGGATATTCTGTGCTTCCATTACCTACACCGATGCGAAAGAGCCAAGCGGACCAGCGGGTGGCCCGCAAACAAAAAGAAAGGTCAGCCCCACTGTGAGCCCGGTTTCCCGGTTGCGGGCGACCTTCCGTGAATTCTATCGATAGGGACGAATCCCTGTCTGTGGGCGCGCATATACGGGGGAGACCCCGATCTGACAACCCCCGATTTCCAACAGCGCGAACTGCCGTCCATCGCGTGCGGTGAAGTGTGCATTTCTGCCGTTTTCACCGCTCACACCAAAAGCGAAGGGCCCGCCCTCCCCTCAAAGGAAGGCGGGCCCCGCTATTTCAGCAGAAGCTGACTTCGAAAGTTCGAAGCTTACTTCTTGATCGAGCCGACGACGCCCGAGCCGACCGTACGGCCGCCTTCGCGGATTGCGAAGCGCAGGCCCTGGTCCATGGCGATCGGAGCGATCAGCTTGACGTCGATCGTCACGTTGTCGCCCGGCATCACCATTTCGGTGCCTTCGGGAAGGATCACTTCGCCGGTGACGTCGGTGGTGCGGAAGTAGAACTGCGGACGGTAGTTCGCGAAGAACGGCGTGTGACGGCCGCCTTCGTCCTTCGACAGGACGTAGACTTCTGCGCTGAACTCGGTGTGCGGCGTAACCGAACCCGGCTTCGCGAGAACCTGGCCACGCTCGACTTCTTCACGGCCGACGCCGCGGATCAGGGCACCGATGTTGTCGCCAGCTTCACCGCGATCGAGCAGCTTGCGGAACATTTCGACGCCGGTGACGGTCGTCTTGGTGGTGTCCTTGATGCCAACGATTTCGACTTCGTCGCCAACGTTCACAACGCCGGTTTCGACGCGGCCGGTGACAACCGTACCACGACCCGAGATCGAGAACACGTCTTCGATCGGCATCAGGAAGTCCTTGTCGACCGGACGATCGGGGGTCGGGATGTTCGCGTCAACGGCGTCCATCAGTTCCTTGATCGAGTTCTCACCGATTTCCGGATCGCGACCTTCGAGAGCGGCCAGAGCCGAGCCCTTGACGATGGCGATGTTGTCGCCGTCGAAGTCGTACGAGCTGAGGAGTTCACGAACTTCGAGTTCGACGAGCTCGAGGATTTCCTCGTCGTCGACCTGGTCGACCTTGTTCATGTATACGACCAGGGCCGGAACGCCGACCTGGCGTGCAAGCAGGATGTGCTCGCGAGTCTGCGGCATCGGGCCGTCAGCTGCGTTCACGACCAGGATGGCGCCGTCCATCTGGGCTGCACCGGTGATCATGTTCTTCACGTAGTCGGCGTGACCCGGGCAGTCGACGTGTGCGTAGTGACGCGCGTCGGTTTCGTATTCGACGTGCGCGGTCGAGATGGTGATGCCGCGCTCACGCTCTTCGGGAGCCTTGTCGATGTTTGCGAAATCGACGGCCGAGCCGAGAACCTTGGTGATTGCTGCGGTCAGCGTGGTCTTGCCGTGGTCGACGTGGCCGATGGTGCCAACGTTGACGTGCGGCTTGTTACGCTCGAATTTTTCCTTCGCCATTTTCCAATAACCTCTAATCTGAAAGTGAATTTCTGCGGGTTGGAAACGGCGCCCGCGGAATCAGGCGCCGCCCCTAGACTGGAAGCCTCGCTTACGCAAGCTTCTCCTTGACTTCCTGAGCCACGTTCGCCGGAACTTCGTCGTAGTGGCTGAACTGCATCGAGTACTGAGCACGGCCCTGGGTGAAGGAACGCAGCTCGTTCACGTAACCGAACATGTTCGCGAGCGGCACGTTGGCTTCGACAGCCTGTGCGTTGCCGCGGCTGTCGGTGCCCTGGATCTGGCCACGACGCGAGTTGAGGTCGCCGATGACGTCGCCGAGGTAATCCTCGGGAGTCACGACCTCGACCTTCATGATCGGTTCCAGCAGCTTGATGCCCGAACGCTCGGCGACTTCGCGCATGGCACCGCGACCGGCGATTTCGAACGCGATCGCGCTCGAGTCGACGTCATGGTACGCACCGTCGTAAAGTTCGACCGTGAAGTCGATGATCGGGAAGCCGACGAGATGGCCGCTTTCGGCCTGCTCGCGGAAGCCCTTTTCGATCGCGGGGATATATTCCTTCGGAATGTTACCGCCCTTGATGCTGTCTTCGAACACGAAGCCCTGGCCGCGCTCACCCGGGGTGACCTTGACCTTGACGCGGCCGAACTGACCCGAACCACCCGACTGCTTCTTGTGGGTGTAATCGACGTCCACCGGCTTGCCGAGGTATTCGCGATACGCGACCTGCGGTGCGCCGACGTTGGCTTCGACCTTGAACTCGCGCTTCATGCGATCGACGAGGATGTCGAGGTGAAGCTCGCCCATGCCCTTGATGATCGTCTGGCCCGACTCGTGGTCGGTGGTGACGCGGAAGCTCGGGTCTTCAGCGGCCAGGCGGTTGAGGGCGACGCCCATCTTTTCCTGGTCGGCCTTGGTCTTCGGTTCGACCGACAGTTCGATCACCGGCTCGGGGAACTCCATGCGCTCGAGAATGATCGGAGCGCTCGACGCACACAGGGTGTCGCCGGTGGTAGTTTCCTTGAGGCCTGCGATAGCGACGATGTCGCCAGCGAACGCTTCATCGATGTCCTCGCGGTTGTTCGAGTGCATCAGCAGCATGCGGCCGATCTTTTCCTTCTTGTCCTTCACCGAGTTCAGGACCGAACCCTTGGTGAGGTGACCCGAGTAGATACGGGTGAAGGTGAGCGAGCCGACAAACGGATCGTTCATGATCTTGAAGGCCAGCGCAGCGAAAGGAGCTTCGTCCGACGACGGGCGGGTGTCTTCCTTGTCGCTATCGGGCAGGACGCCCTTGATGGCCGGAACGTCGAGCGGCGACGGCATGTAGTCGACGACCGCGTCGAGCAGGGGCTGGACGCCCTTGTTCTTGAACGCCGAACCACACAGCACGGGAACGAAGTCGCGCGCCATGGTGCCCTTGCGGATCAGGCGCTTGAGCGTCGCCGCGTCGGGCTCGTTACCTTCGAGGTACTGCTCCATGACATCGTCGTCCTGTTCGACGGCGGTCTCGATCAGCTTCTCGCGATATTCGGCAGCCTTGTCGGCGAGGTCGGCCGGGATGTCGACGTAGTTGAACGTCGCGCCCAGACCGTCGTTTTCCCAGACGATGCCGCGGTTATTGACGAGATCGACCACGCCTTCAAGGTCGCTTTCCGCGCCGATCGGGAGATAGAGGACCAGCGGGTTCGCGCCGAGGCGGTCGATGATCGACTGGACGCAGTAGTAGAAGTCTGCGCCGGTACGGTCGAGTTTGTTGACGAAGCACATGCGCGGAACGCCGTACTTGTCAGCCTGGCGCCAGACGGTTTCGGACTGCGGTTCAACGCCGGCAACGCCGTCGAAGACTGCAACCGCGCCGTCAAGGACGCGCAGCGAGCGTTCGACTTCGATGGTGAAGTCGACGTGGCCGGGGGTGTCGATGATGTTGATGCGGTGCTTGGGACCTTCACCGTCTTCGGCCGACCAGAAGGTGGTCGTCGCAGCCGAGGTGATCGTGATGCCGCGTTCCTGCTCCTGCTCCATCCAGTCCATGGTGGCGGCGCCGTCGTGGACTTCGCCGATCTTGTAGGACTTGCCGGTGTAGTAGAGGATGCGTTCGGTCGTGGTGGTCTTGCCAGCATCGATGTGCGCCATGATGCCGATGTTGCGGTACCGCTCGAGCGGATATTCGCGTGCCATGTGGAATTCCTCGTAAATCGGGGGAGAGCGAGCTCCGCCCCCATGTAGGGATTAGTGCGACAGTTTCGAGACCGGGAGGCATCCCCCGGTCCCATCCCTGCCTCGCCTTACCAGCGGTAGTGCGAGAAGGCGCGGTTCGCGTCCGCCATGCGGTGCGTGTCTTCGCGCTTCTTGACGGCGTTGCCGCGGTTGTTGGAAGCATCCAGCAGCTCGCCCGAGAGACGGGCAGCCATGGTCGTTTCCGGACGGCCGCGCGCAGCCGAGATCAGCCAGCGGATGGCGAGAGCCTGCGCACGCTCGGGGCGAACCTCGACCGGCACCTGGTAGGTCGCACCACCGACACGGCGGCTACGAACTTCGACCTGCGGCTTGATGTTGTCGAGCGCTGCGTGGAACAGTTCCACCGGGTTCGACTTCGCCTTGGCCTCGACGGTGTCGAGCGCGGTGTAGACGATACCTTCTGCAACGGCCTTCTTGCCGTCATACATCAGGTTGTTCATGAATTTCGAAAGGACCTGATCGTTGAATTTCGGATCAGGCAGGATTTCCCGCTTCTCGGGACGACGACGACGTGACATTTTTTCAAACTCCTTCGGAGTGGGGCCGGGCCTACCCTCTCCCCCGCCCTTCCGCCTTGAGGGTATGCTTCCGGGTGGAAGGGCGGGGGAGAGGGTAGGCTCGGCAAAGCTGGCGGCGGATGCCGTCAGCGCACCAAACGAAAACTCTTACTTCGGACGCTTCGCGCCGTACTTCGAGCGCGACTGCTTGCGGTCCTTCACGCCCTGCGTATCGAGCACGCCGCGAAGGACGTGGTAGCGAACGCCGGGAAGGTCGCGAACACGGCCGCCGCGGATGAGCACAACACTGTGCTCCTGCAGGTTGTGGCCTTCGCCCGGGATGTAGGAGATGACTTCGCGCTGGTTGGTCAGGCGAACCTTGGCAACTTTACGCAGAGCCGAGTTCGGCTTCTTCGGGGTCGTCGTATAGACGCGGGTGCAAACGCCGCGCTTCTGCGGGTTCTGCTCCATTGCAGGGACCTTGCTCTTGGCCTTCTGCGGAACGCGGCCCTTGCGGACCAGCTGGTTAATAGTCGGCATAGATTCTCTTCTCTTCACCGTTGGCGGGTCGGCAATCGGCCCCAAGTCCGTTCGTGCTGAGCTTGTCGAAGCACCGCCCTTCTCTTCAGGACAGGTTTCTTCCAAGAACAGTACGGCCCTTCGACAAGCTCAGGGCGAACGGAAAAGGGCGAACCGCTTTCCCAATGAGTGGCGACTAGCGGGTTGATCGGTGGTGTGTCGGGTTCGTGCAGTTGCGACGCGCGCGGCGCTGGAAAGCACCGGGGCGGTCTGTTCGCACGAGCCTGAAACGCTCCACCCATCGGCCCACACGGCCACCGGGTTACTTTGACGGCTGCCCCGAGCATCGATCACTTTGGGTGACCTTCGCTGCAATAGAAAAGAGCCTCGTCGCATCGGGCACCCATCAAAGTACTACTTTGATGGGATCCCATGTGCGACAGGCTCCCGGGACGAGACCGGCAATGTTCAGCTCTATCTGGCCGGCGTTGGAAGCGCGCAGGGCGATTCCCTCACCGGATGGGCGCGCACATAGTGTGCGAGGGGGGATGGGTCAAGGGATGGTGGGGGAATCTACTTGGCGAGGTTGCAAATTACCCGCTCCCGTGAAAGCTGAATGCAAAATTGCACAGGGAAAGTAATCTTGGACCTTAGTAGCCATCGCGCAATTGATACTTTTGAGCAGGACCTTCTGGAACGTGAGGCGTTCGTAAAATCCATAACTCGCCGTCTCATCTCCGAAGGACGCAGTACTGGTATTGTCCTCGGATTGGTTGGACCGTGGGGTTGCGGAAAATCATCTATTCTGAACCTCCTGCAAAACCATATCGAGAATGAATACCGCGACTTAAAACCATTAATAATTAGATTTAATCCATGGCTAGTATCTGGCCGAAATGATTTGCTTTCTCAATTTTTTTTAGAACTTTCTGAAGCATTGAGGTCGCATCTTGGCACTTATGACGTTTACAATGACGGTCGCCAACAGGCTCAGGATAAAGCCATTAAGGCTATGAGGGATTACGGCGATGAACTTTCGCCATTCCTTAGAATGATTTCACCAGCGCTTGCGGCAGGGTCCAACCTTTTAACCAGGTGGTCCAAAGCTCAAAACTCAATCTCGGAAAGCATCTTCACCAAAAGAAAGGAAGCCGAGGAAGGGCTTAAATCATTCTCATTCCCAATCATCGTACTTATCGATGAAATGGATCGGATTGAGGATGACGAAGTACGGGAAATGGCGAAACTCCTCAAAGCTGTTGGAGACTTCGATCAAATCTCCTATGTCGCAGCATATGATGAGCAGCGTGTGGAACAGGCGCTTGCCGGTAAGGATGGCGATTTAGACCGCGGACGGGCCTACTTGGAAAAGATTGTTCAAGTAAGAGCTGTAGCCCCATTTCTCAACTCTGAAGAAATAGAAAACCTTTTTAAAAGCAAGGTCTATTCAACGTTAAAAACATCCGAAATAACTTTGGATGAACTTGACAAAAAGCGCTTGGCCAAACTTCTGAAGATTGTAGTGCCCAGAGGTGTCCAAACCAGTCGTGATATTAATCGTATCCTTCAAGATTTGTCCGGCCGTCTATTGGCGCTCGATGGTTTAGTAAACCCAATCGATTGCCTCGCAATATGTGTTCTGGAAAACAAAAAATCACCAGCAGTACGTCAAGTCGAAGACGTATTGCTTTCTCGGAACGTCGATGTCGCTTTCGATAATGTATCTCAATATGCATCTTTTCTCGAATTCAAATCAACCCCTCGATCGTTGAATTTGCGATACGTATATCTCGAGAAGGGACAAAGTTGGAATGACCATGTCTGCAACTTCCTTTGGCCGCATTTCGACACCGTCTCAGAGCTAGACGCGAAGCCTAGGAAAGACCGAATATACAATAAATCACCTCTCATCGCGGTTTTGAAGCACGATGGGGAGAAGTTAGAAGAAGAACTTGGACTAGGACGAAACATTGCCACTCAAGTCGCCTCAGGTAATGCGCAAAAAGTGTTCGCTAAAGGAAGCACTAGGAGGGCTGCTTCCCACATACTTTCAGCAGAACCGCACTCCTACGACATGGGAGAAAAGCAGCTGACCAAATATTGTCGAACTGTTGCCCGATGGTTCGAACAACAGTGTGTGAATAAAAAGTCTCGACATCGTGTTAATCGCGACGATATTCTCACTGCAGGATGCTCGCTCAGTCGAACAATTTATTGGAGTTCAGCGAACATCGATAAAGCGGCATTAATCGCGAGGCTTATAGAAGATAACTCTCTATATATAGCCGCTTCAATGTTAATAGAGCCGCCAATCGCGGAATTTATGTACCGCCAAAATTCGAATGTAAGTGGATCTAAAGTTTCCAAAGAGCAAATAGTTCAACTTAGAGCGCTATTCCGCAAGAAGATAGCGTCTCAAGGCTGGAAAGCTAGTTTCGAATTTTCAGGTCCTATTTTGTTTGGGCTCATACCTCTAAGTGAAGATGAAATAGATGGCGTCAGCCCATCTGACATGTACTTCCACTGCAATAACAAGGCTCTTCTGGCGAGTGCAGTTCCGATGCTATTTCCAAGCGATGCTAACACGAGTTCGTTACGAGACAGGGCGTTCAGCAAAGTGTTTTTGACAGTGATCGACAAAGTTTTGTTAGAAAATGGGGATGTGGCTAAAGAGGTCGCCAAGATGGACGGATATCGCTATCTTCAATCGATGATTAGAGATAACGCATTTTCGATCACTTAGCGTTTTAGGCGCGAAATATTTTGCGCCGCGACACCGTAGTGCGGATCCCCGTTTCTAACGCCAATATAATATGCATTTTGGTCGCAATTTGGCACGAAAGCGCATTCTCGCTTTAGAGTGCTTGAACGATCAAGTTAGGATGATCATTTTCCTACTCCGCCAAAATCTGCATCGTGGCATGGGCCATGACCGAACCCACCCGCAAGCTCGCCCGCCAGGCCACCTCCGCCGTCGCGCATGTTGCGCCCGAGCCGGAGGAGGACGATCCGCTGCTCGCCTTCGCGCCCTTCATCCACACCGCTCCGCGCCGCAATTCCATCACGCCGCAGCTCCAGCGGCGCTTTGTCGCTACGCTCGCGGCCACCGGGATCGTCGTGCAGGCGGCGCGGTCCATCGGGAAGAGCATGGAGGCGCTCTACAAGCTGCGGGCGCGGCCCGGGGCGGAAGGGTTTGCCGCCGCTTGGGACGCGGCGCTGGAATACGGGCTCTGGCGGCTGGAGGATTGCGCGATGGAGCGGGCGATTGCCGAGGGGCTGTCCAACCCGCGCGCCAATTCCCTGCTCTGCTTCGTGCTCGCCTATCGCACCCGGACCCGCGAGGACGTGCGGCTGATCGTGCCCGGCCATCCAGTCTACGAATGCATCCGCGACGAGGTGCTGGCCGAGGAGCGGGCGACGCGCCCTAACCCTTGCGTGCCGGCTCACGAGGCTCAGGCCCAGCCCTGCCCGCAGGGCTAGTCGCAACGGTTCGTCGCATTTTTGGCGAAAAAAAGGCGAAATTGAAAAAAATGTGGCACAAATGGGGCTGCGGTGCGTAGACCCTGTGAAAGCGCGGGGTTTGCCGCGTTCATGATCCACCAAGAAGGGGAAAATACCATGAAGTTCAACACTGCAGCACTCGTCGCCGTTTCGGCCGCCGCTCTCTCGCTCGCCGCTTGTGCGGAAAGCGAACAGGAAGCCCAGGAAGACCTGGTCGAGCAGCAGGCTGAATCGCAGGAAGACCTGCTTGAAGAGCAGGCCGACCTCGCCGAAGCACAGGGCGATGAAGCGACCGAAGAAGCTCTCGACGCCGAAGCCGACGCCATGGGCGAAGCTGGCGACGCGGCCGAAGACCAGGTCGACGAAGGCATGTAAGCCACACGGTCCGGCCCTCGCGGCCTGACCATGACAGAGGCGGTGTCCGTTTAGCGACGGGCGCCGCCTTTTGCTGTGTGGGGCGGAGCTTTCGTGCCATCCGGCCTCTTCCTGCCGCGCCAAAACTGCTATGGCGTGTGCTTCCCTGCCCTCGCCTCTCAGGAGCCTGATCCCATCGCCTCCTCCCCCGCCATCATCGAAACGCGCCTGGAAGGTGGCACGCCCGTCTGCCTGCGCCGCGTGGACCGCGGCGACGAGCAGCGCATTCGCGAAGGCATCGCGCGGATGAGCCCGCGCTCGCGCTACATGCGCTTCTTCTCCGGCGCGGCGACCCCGCCCGACTGGGTGATCGACCGGCTGCTCGACGCCGATGGGGACATGCACCTGGCCTGGGGTGCGATCGACATGTCGGTGCCGGGCGAGCCCGCGATCGGCGCGGTCCACGCCTTCCGCGAGGAAGAGGACCGCGAACTGGCCGAATTCTCGGTCGCCATCCTCGACGACTGGCACGGACAGGGCCTCGGCAAGATCCTCACCGCGACCCTCCTGCTGGAAGCGCAGGCGGAAGGCATCGCACGCTTCGCCATGAACACGCTGGCCGAAAACCGCAGCGCCATCGCCTTCGCGCGCCTGCTGGGCGGTCAGCGAACCGGCTCCGACGGGACAGTGGTAGCTTACGAGCTGCTGGTCGACGAGGCGCTGGACCGCCTCCGCCAGGCCGGCGATCCGCCCGGCATCCTCGCCGTGTTCGATGCCTTTGAAAAAATGTGACATCGTCGCGCGGATACTAGGATGCCGTAGCGTCACGTGATAGGCATTGCAGCTTATGGATTCGCTTTTCGTCGAACTGGCCTGCAGCCCCTGCGTCACCTCGCTGTGGCAGAACGTGCGCGGCGCGGTGGACCATTTCGGGGCGGACAAGTTCAGCTATCACTTCACGCCGGTCTTCGCTTCGCAGGTCTCGAGGGAGACGCAGGTCATGTCGCGCGGCTTCTCGATGGACTGGCTGGACCTCTACGACAGCGCCGACTTCCGCCAGTGCGATCCGATCCCCGATGAGGTCATGCGGGCCGGCCACACGATCTCCTGGGAAGAGGCGCTGGACCGGGCCGAACGCACACCCGAAGTCGAACGCTTCATCGCGGCGCTGCGCGAACACGGGATCGCCAACGGCTTCGGCGTACCGCTCTATGGCCCCGACAACCGCGATGCCTACGCCGCATTCGGCTTTCCGGTCGACGCGACTCCCACCGAGGAACAGATCGTCGCCCTCACCATGGTCGCCCGCGCGGCGCATGACCGGGTGTGCCAGCTGGTCACCATCGAAGAGGGCGAGGTCAGCCTATCGCAGCGCGAGCTGGAAGTCCTGCGCCTGATTGCGCGGGGCAAGTCGAACACGATCATCGCCCAGTTGCTTAAGATTTCAGCCGATACGGTCGGGACCTATGTGAAGCGTCTCTATGCCAAGCTCGGCGCGAGCGACCGTGTGGGAGCGACCGTGAAGGCGCTCAAGCTCAAGCTGATAACGGTCTAGGGCAGCGGGTCCGTCGCCAGAAGGCCATAGACCGCGACGTCGCACAGCCCCTTGTGCGTGATCTCGTGCTGCCGAAACAACGCCTCGCGGGTGAAACCGAGGCGTTCGAGCAGGCGGACCGATGGGGTATTTTCAACATCGACCTCCGCGGTAAGCTTGCGAAGCCCCTCTCCCTCTATGAGATGGCGGACCAGCGCGGCCGTGCATTCGCGCGCCACGCCTTCGCGCTGTCGGTCCATGCAGACGACATAGCCAATCTCTGCCACGCCCTCGTCCAGCCCCGGCACGGCGACGAAGCGGCCCGCGACGCGGCTCTCGGCATCCTCCGCAATCCAGGTGCGCCCGTTCCAGTCCGGATCGAAGAGCCAGCCGGCCAGCTCTTCCTCGCTCTCGAAGGCGGGGCGCGTGAGGTAGAGGCTCTGACCCCCATCCGCGAAAGTGGGAAGCAGCGCCGCAGTATCCTCACGCCGCAAAGGGCGGAGGGTGAAGCGTTCGGTCTTCAGAAAGGGAACAGAAGCCATTACCCCGCCAGAAATGCGACGAGCGCTTTTACCTTCTTGGTCCGCCATTGCGGCGTCGGTGCGACGAGCCAGTAGGCCCGCGTACCGGTTTCAGGGCCGTCAAGCACTTGCAACCGGCCTGCCTCGACCGCTTCCTTGGCAAGCAATTCGGGCAGGATCGCCTTGCCCAGTCCCGCCATCGCGCCCGAGAGCGCCTGGCCGGCATTGCTCACGGTGACATGCGCCTGCACTCCGTCCTGGAGCGGCAGGCCCCAGTCGATCCACCGGTCGGGCGCGCCGGGAGCCGCAACCGTAACACGGCGCGCGGCGGCCAGTTCGACGCCCTGCAGATCGCCCGGACCATCGACCAGCCGGATCGCGCAATCGAGGTTCGCCTCGGTGAAATCGGCGTTCTCGTCGGCAACGAAGGTGAACTTGATGTCCGGCCTTTCCTTCGCGAACTCGGCCAGCCGCGGCGCCAGCCACTGGGCATAGAATTCGCGCGGACAGGCAATGGTGTAGCTGTCCGAAGCCTGCCCCGCCTGCATGGCGGAAACGCTTTCCTCGAACTTGAGGAAACCTTCGCGCAAAGCGTCGAGACCGGCCGAGCCTTCCTGCGTCAGTTCCAGCCCCTTGCTGGTGCGACGAAAGAGGACAGTGCCGAGATGGTCTTCCAGCGCGCGGATCTGCTGGCCGACGGCAGCCGGCGTCACCGCCAACTCGTCCGCAGCGCGGGTAAAGCTCAGGTGACGGGCCGCCGCGTCATAGACGCGCAGGGCGTTGAGGGGCAGGTGCGTGCGCTTCATGGTCTCACGCGTTTAGCAATGTTGCGCCGCAAAACAAGAATGCGGCACATTGGGAGCCGGAAGGGCGGTTTAGAGTTCGCCTTCGAGCCACTGCTTGAGCTGGCCCTTGGGCGCGGCACCGCGCATATGGGCCGCCGGTTCGCCATTCTTGAACAGGACGAGATAGGGGATCGACTGCACGCCCATCGCGCCCGGCACGCCAGTGTTTTCCATGATATCCATCTTGGCGATGGTGACCTTGTCGCCCAGCTCGTCCGACAGCTCTTCCAGCGCCGGGGCGATCATCTTGCACGGCCCGCACCAATCGGCCCAGAAATCCACGAGAACGGGCTTGTCGCTGTCGAGAACGTCTTTCTGGAAACCTTCGTCGGTGACGTTGATGGTGGCCATGGGAATACTCCTGATATCTGATGTCTTGCCCGCCCATATGGGCGCGGGGTTCGATTACTCAACGGGTGGCAGGCCAAAGCTTTCCTGCCGATCCGCAAACGCCGCCTTGTAGGCAGCGAGGCGCTCGCCCGGCAAGGCGATGAGCTGCGGCGTCTGGGTATAGAGGACGGCCGCCTCCACCGCGCGGCCCGGATAGATCGCCTGCAGCGCCGCGACATAGGCGGCCATCTGGCGCAGGGTGCTGTCGGGAACGCCGTCCAGCGAAGTGGGCGGACGGCGCGCGGTCTTGAAATCGACCACGGTGATTTTCTCGGGCGTCACCAGCAGCCGGTCGGCCGTGCCCATGACGACCTGCCCCTCCACCGTGGCGGCAAGCGGGATCTCGGCCAGAGCCTGCGCGCCGAAGATATCGGCAAAGCCCGGTTCCTCTAGCACCGCGAGCGCGCGGGCGAGCATTTCCTCGCGCTCCGATTTGTCGAGGTCAAGTGCCTGCTGGGCGAGCCAGCCACGCGCCCGTTCGTCGCGGTGCACGCGAGGCACTTCGGGCAGGCGTTCGAGCAGCGCGTGGATCAGCACGCCGCGTCTTGCGGCACCGGCTGCAACCTCGGGCGGCAGCGGCGGATCGCTTCCTTCGACCTCGCCCAGTCCCGAAGGAGCCAGTGGACGCGGCGGGCGCGGTTCGGGACCGACGGGCTGCCTGGCCCAGAGCGGCAATTCGCGCGCTGGTTCGGGGATGGAAGTCTCGGCAGGCGGCACGGACGGAGCGCGTTCCCCGCCCTCCCAGCGCGCGCCCCAGATCGGGTCGTCCAGCGCCGCGTCGGTATCGAACAGCGCCGCAAGACGCGCGTACCAGCTGTCCTCGTGCGGGCCGTTCTTCGCATCGCGCGGGCCGAGCG
This sequence comes from Qipengyuania aurantiaca, assembly GCF_019711375.1. Classification (NCBI taxonomy): domain Bacteria; kingdom Pseudomonadati; phylum Pseudomonadota; class Alphaproteobacteria; order Sphingomonadales; family Erythrobacteraceae; genus Qipengyuania; species Qipengyuania aurantiaca. The sequence continues at coordinate 2,281,210 of NZ_CP081295.1, read as the reverse complement.
AGCCGCCAATGAACAGCGCCTCTTCCGCGCGGGTCATGGCGACATAAAGCAGCCGCCAGTGTTCCTGCATCGAGCGCGCGGCGTTCACCTCCTCCACCGCGCGCACCGGGCCGACCTTCTCGTCGCTCGTCAGCGCAGGCAGCGGAACCACATTGCTTTCTTCCGCACCCAGCACCTGTTCCTCGAGCGTAAGCTCGCCCGAGGCATCGGGGCGGATCGCCGCATCGGCAAGGATTACGATAGGGGCCTGCAACCCCTTGGAGCCGTGGACGGTCATCACGCGAACCTGGTCCCCGCCCTCGCCCGCCTCGCGCTTCAACTCGCCATCGCCCGCGTCGAACCAGCGGATGAAACCTTGCAGGCTGGCCACATGGCTGGCGGCGAAGGCGTTGGCAGCGTTGAGCAGTTCGTCGATCGGGTCGTTGGCCTCGCGCCCCAGCCGGGCGACAAGTGCGCGGCGTCCGTCTATCGGGCCGACCAGAATCCAGTGCAGCAATTGCTGCGGGCTGTCGAAATCGGCCCGGCGAAGGATTTCGCGCAAGGTATGGACGGTCTGGGCAACGCGCGGCTCGTCCGAACTGCGCAAATGCTGCCACAGGCGCACGCCCTTGGTGCGATATCCGAAGACCAACAAATCCTCCTGGCTCCAGCCGATCAGCGGCGAGACGAGGAGATTGGCCAGCGTCAGATCGTCGAGCGGCTGCGCGGCGAAACGGATCGCCGCCATCAGGTCCTTGACCGCCAGCGGGTTGCCGAGGCGCAGGCGGTCGACCCCGGCCACGGGGACGCCATGCGCATAAAGCCGCGCCACGATCAGCGAAGCCAGTTCGCGCCGCTTCTGCACCAGCACCATGACATCGCCGGCCTGTGCGCGCCGTGCCTCGCCCTTCACCAGCGTGAAGCCCTCGCCTTTAGGATCGAGCCATTCGGCGACCTGCCGCGCGATGTTGTCGGCCAGCTTGCGGTCGTGGCGGGCGAGCCAGCCCTTTTCCTCGTCCGCATCGTCGCCGCCTTCGGCAATGCGGATTTCCTTCCACAGCGTGACCATGCCGGGTGTGTCGCTGCCACGGTGTTCGCCATCGCTCTTGTCGAGGCCGAGGCCTTCCGGGCCGATGGCGCAGATGGCGTCGTCGACGAAGCTCAGCACGGTCTGGTTGGTGCGGTAGCTGCGCTCGAGGTCGAACTCCTGGAGGCGGCCCGCGTTGGCGTTGGCGCGCGCTTCCTCGGCGGCCACGGCGGCGCGGTCCATCTTTTCGCGGAAATAGTCACGCGCCTCGCGGAAGTTTTCCGGGCTGGTGCCCTGGAAGCCGAAGATCGCCTGCTTGTAATCGCCCACGGTGAAGATCGTGCGCACCGCCGTGCCGCGCGCCCCCAGCCCGTCGAAATAATCGTCGGTCAACGCCTTCACGATCGCCCACTGCGCCTTGTTGGTGTCCTGCGCCTCGTCGACGAGGATGTGGTCGAAGCTGCGGTCGAGCTTGTAGCGGATCCAGTCGGCCATCTGGCTTGAGGACAGGAGCCGCGCGGCGCGGTGGATCAGATCGTCGAAATCGACCAGCCCCTCGCGCGCCTTGGCCTCCTCCCAGCGTTTGGCAAAGGCGCGGCCGGCTTCGAGTTGCGGGGCGAGGAAGGCGGCGAGGTCGAGCAGGGCAGCGCGTTCGGCCACTTCCCTTACGGCGTCGGCAATCACCTGCTGCTTGTCGCCGAATGAGGGGTCGTTCTTCTCGGCTCCCTTCATCGAGGTCGGGTCGCCATCCTTCTTGAGAATGCAGTTGCGCTGGCGGAACCCGTCTATCTCGGCGAGGCGTGCTTCGGGTTCGAGCGCCAACCAGTGCTGGATGAAGCCCCTGCTCGTCTCTGCGCCCTTGGTGTTCCACCCATCGAACGCGGGCAGCATGGCGCGCAGGGTATCGACCGGGAAATGCCTGTCCGAACAAGCTTCGGCCACCCAGTCCTCGTCCACATCGACCGGAATGCCGAGCAGGCGACGCACCGGCTGATCGAGCCCGTGCTGCCAGCCAGGCTGGCCCCACAACTCCTTGTGTCGAGCGCAGCGCATCAGCCAGCTAAGCACTGCGTCCGGCCCCTTGCGGCGGCTCATTTCGGCCACCGCCTCGCGAATGTGCGGGTCGCCTTCGGAGAGGAGGTCCGAGAGGACATCGCGGCTCAGCAAGTCGCGGTCGCGGTCCTCCATCGGCTGGCTGCCGGGGAGCACACCCGCCTCGCTCGGGAAGGCGCCGAGGAGGTATTGCGCAAAGGCGTGGATCGTATCGATCCTGAGGCCGCCGCCGGGGCAGTCGAGCACCCGGGCGAACAGCGAACGGGCGCGCGACTGGGTTTCGGGGTCTATGGACGCACCAAGATAGCCCAGCTCCTTTGCCAACTGGCCCGCATCCATGCGAACCCAGCGCGCGAGCACGGCGTTGACGCGCACCGCCATCTCCGCCGCGCCCGCTTTGGTGAAGGTGAGGCAGAGGATCTGGGAAGGATCGGCGCCGGGCTGGAGCAGCAGGCGCAGCACGCGGGCGGAGAGCACCTGCGTCTTGCCCGTGCCCGCGCTGGCGGACAGCCACACGCTCTCCTCTGGATTTACGCTGAGGCCCTGCGCGTCCTTCAGGGGATAGACCTTGCCGCTCATGCCCGGTCCTCCTCATCCGCCTGTCTGGGCAGCCATTCCTCGAGCCGCATCAGCTGGTCGTAAGTGTCATAGGCCGGGTAATCGGGGTTCTCGCGCGCGGTGAACGGGTCGGTGCCCTTGATGTATTTCCCGATGGCAAGCCTGAGCTTCTCGCGCGTCCTCGGCAGGAATTCCTCCGGCTCCAGACCGCTCCGCTTGTTGCCGGTTTTCAGCGGCACGTCGACATAGCCGAAGCCATGCGGGTTATCGTCCTTCGCGCGGCCCAGCGACCAGTACTCGTAACCTCCCGGATCGCCCGTCAGCCCCTCGAACCCGCCGTCTTGGGCGATCAGCCCGAGAATGCCCAACTGGAGCGCATAGCCCTGCTCCACCTGCCCGGCGCTGGGCGGCTTGCGGGTCTTATAATCGATGATGGCGAGGGTCCCGTCCTCCAGCCGGTCGATCCGGTCCGCTCGGCCGTGGACGAAAACATCCTCGACATGCATCGAGCCCTTCGCCTCGACGGCCAGCACTTCGCGATCCGTGTAGTTGCCGACCGTCTCCTCGATCCATTCGAGAGCCTTCAGGAGGCGCGGCTGCCACAGGCCGCGGACCAGCGGATCGGCGTTTTCCTCGTCCAGCACCTCTTCCATGATCGGCGCGATCCGGGCGGCAGGGTCGGTCCGCCTCGCGATGTGCCAGCGTTCGAGGATCGCATGCGCGATATTGCCCTGCCACAGCGGGTTCGGATCGGCATCGAGCGCGTCGAGGTCCGAGAGTCCCATGATCTTTTGCGCGAAGAACTGGTAGGGATCGCCCAGCAGCCGGTCGAGCGCGGTGGCCGAGATGTCGACATCGCGCTGATCGGCCGAGGGCTTGGGCATGGGCCGCGGGTATTCGGGCGCTGGCTCGGCGCGGGTCATCGCGCGGGCGAGTGCGATGGCCGCCTGTTCCTCGTGCCGCGGCAGCAGATCGCTAAGCAAAGCCTGCACGCGCAGCAGGAACCGGCTGGGAATGGCAGGGCCGCCCTCGTCGCGCTGCGACCGGCTCAGCACCACTTCGGGCGCGCCCATCGCCCCGGCAAGGTCGTGCGCCGAAAGGCCGATTCGGAAATCGCCGCCCGGCACGCCGAGCGTGCGCAGCACCGGCGGGGCGAGCAGCGCGTCGATACTGCCGCGCGCCGGCCAGATACCTTCGTTGAGCCCTGCGCAGATGACGAGGTCGGCCCGGTTCATACGCGCTTCGAGCAGGCCGAGCACCTGCACACGGGCATGGCCGCCATAGGGCGGGCGTACGGCGCGTTCCTCCATCGCGTCGGCAAGCACCTGGCCCACATCGCGCGGGGCGGTCTCGAAGCCAGCCTCGCGAGCATGCAGACGGAATTCCTCGACAAATGCGGCCAGCGTGCGCCCGTCTTCCTGCGCCCACAGTTTTTCGCCGCACAGAGCCTCCGCACTGGCGGCAAGCGTGTCGATGAGATCGGCGAGGCTTTCCGGAGTATCGCGGTCGCGTTCGACGAGCGGGGTGAGCTGCGCCTCGGCAGGTGCCCACCACTCCGCCATCTCGGGCCACTTCTCCGCCAGCCGCGCGACCTCCGCCTGCGCCGGTTCGAGGCCGGACGCAAGGCGCGGACCGCGCAAGGCACGCTCCAGCCGCCGCAGCCGCCGCAGCCAAGCCCCTCGCTCCATCCCGCCATCGACCAGCGGATGTCCGAGCAGCGCCATCAGCGGAACCGCCCTCGCGCAGTCCGCCATCACTTCGGCGGCGAGCAGGAAGGCGCGGCCCGCTGCCGTGTGCGACAGCGGGCGACCGGCGGAATCGTCGGCCACGATGTTCCAGCGCGCGAGGTGATGCACCACGCGGCGAGCAAGCGGCCGGTCGGGCGTGACGACGGCCACACGCCGCTCCGGTTCAGCCAGCGCCTCGCGCACCAGCAGCGCAATTGCCTGCGCTTCCTCTTCGGGGTTGGTGGCCTCCATGATCCGCACGCCCGACAGGCGGCGTTTCTCGGACGGGAGATCGACCCAGACCTTGCTCGATTCGGGCGGCAGGAAGAGCGCCGAGATGGCGTGGCTTCGCTCGGGCGGCGCAGCGGTCATGCCCTTGCGATGCCACGGCTGCACTTCCTCGCGCGCCACGCCCATGCGGTTGAGCAGCAGCTTGAGGTGGTATTGCGGATGAGTGACCGCGTCCTCGCGCGCGAAGACCGTATCCCCGGGCGTTGGCGCGGCGCCCGCGCGGCCCAGTTCGTCCCACACGCCCTCATCCATGGTCAGGTCGAAATCGGGCAGGATTACAGCGCCTTCCGGAAGCTCACTGACAACCCGCAGCAACTTCGCCAGAGCGGGCGCGGCGCTGGTCACACCGGCGGCGACGATGGGGGTCGCGGGCGGCTGTGCCTTCCAAGCGTGCCGCGCCTTGTCGAACAGGCGGTTCCGACGCGCGGCGGCGTCCAGCATGCCCTCGGCGTTCAGCCAGGCGAGCCACTTGGCCTGCACATTGGCAAAGAGGCGGATGGAATCCTGCCAGTGTTTCGACAGGTCGGGGAAGATATCGACCACCTTCTCGTCGACCAGCTTTTCCGGCCCGACATCCTCCACCAGCAAGCGGTCCATCGTCGCGCCGGTTTCGCGGGCGAGGCGCAGCAGGGTCGCGCCCTTGGGAGCCTCGTCGCCCATTTCCTCCGCGATCAGGCGAGCGAGCGCGAACATCCGGCGCTGCGGATCGATGGCGGGGGGAATGTCGCTCGCCCCCAGGGGATCGAGCAGCGGCCCCAGCGCCTCGTCCAGATCGAGGTCGCCCACCACGGCCATCCGCGGCATCAGGAGCCCTGCTCGCCCGCTTTCGCCTGCGTGGCGGATAAAGGCCTCGGACACGGTGCGGCGCGCACGCGCGCTCGGCAAAAGCAGGGTCAGGCGGGCAAGACCAAGCTCGTCATCGGCGTAACGCGGCACGAGGCCGGCCACGAGGGCATCGGCAAATCCGCGGTGCGCGGCAATGGAATAGACGTTCGGCCCGCCCTTCGCGTCAGCCACCCGTCAACGCCTCCTCGGTGGGACGGATATGCTGCGGCGTGCCGACTTCGTACCACATGCCGGTGAAGGCGACGCCGAACAGGCGGTCTTCCTCGATCGCGCGATCCCACAGGATATTGGTCGAGAACTTGCCTTGCGGCGCCTCGCGCAACAGGCGGTGCGATACCAGCTGGATGCCGGTGTAAATGAAGGGCGCGATCCGGTCGGGACGCTTGCGGCTGAGGCGGCCTGCGCCGTCCATGTAGAAATCGCCCGTCCCGTCGAAATTGCGGGCGCGCGCGTGGGTCACGACCAGCAGCAGCGCGTCCATCCGCTCCGGGTCCCAGGCGGCCGAGAGATCGGCGAAGGCGTTTCGCGGCCCGTCGAGCCAGATGCTGTCGGCGTTGCAGGCGAAGAAGGGATCGGGCAGCAGCCCCGCCCCATGCGCCTTGACCATGCCGCCGCCGGTTTCGAGCAGTTCCTCGCGCTCGTCGGAGAAGGTGATGGCAGGGGCTCGCCGCGGCCCGATATGCGCCTCGATCGATTCCGCGAGGTAGTGGACGTTGACCACCGCCTTCTCGACACCGGCGTCTTCCAGCCGGTCGAGCGCGCGGTCGATCAGCGGCTTGCCGGCCACGCGGACCATGGGCTTGGGCATGGTGGCAGTGAGCGGGCGCATACGCTTGCCCAAGCCCGCCGCCATCAGCATGGCCGTGTCGGAAACGAGCGCGCTCACGCGATTTCCCCGCCGTGGCTGTCGCGCAGGTCCTGCGGGATATTGGCTTCGAACCACGCGGCCACAGGGGCCATGGCCTCATGCGCAAGGTCGCGCTCCATCGCCTTCCACACACGCGGGATCATGCCGAGATAGCGCGGCTTGCCGTCGCGCTTGTAGAGGCGGGTGAAGATGCCGACGATCTTGGCGTTGCGCTGCGCGCCGAGGCGGGCGTAATCGGCTTCGAAATGCTCGCCCGGATCAGCGGCGGCGCGGTAGCGGCAGAGCATGTCGTGTTCGAGTTGTTCCGACACGTCGCGCCGTGCGTCCTGAAGCAGGCTGACGAGATCGTAGGCCGGGTGGCCGACCAGCGCGTCCTGGAAATCGATCAGACCCTGTTCGCCTGCCAGCTTGCGCTCTTCGAGCAGCATGATGTTTTCCGCGTGGTAATCGCGCAGGACGGTGACGCCCGGGTCCTGCCGCTCCAGCATGGGGGCAAGCGCCTCTTCCCATGCAGCGGTCCAGCCTGCCTCGTCGACCGTGAGGCCGGCGGCGGGGCAATACCATTCGGTAAAGAGCGCGGCCTCGCGCTGGTAGACGGCCATGTCATAGGGTTCGAAGGGTCCCGGCGGGAGCTGGTGCAGCTGCACCAGCGTTTCGATCGCCTTGGCGTAGATATCGTGCTCGTCGCCCGGATGATCGTCGATCCATTCCTTCATCCGAGTGTCGCCGAAATCCTCGGTCAGCACCCAACCCTGCCCTGCGTCCTCGCGGTAGATTTCCGGTCCGCGCATACCGTTGGCGTTGAGCCATTCGGCCACGTGGAGGAAGGGCTTGGGGTCTTCATGCGGGGGCGGTGCGTGCATCAGCATCGCGCTCTGCCCGCCGCGGCGGATACGGAAATAGCGGCGGAAGCTGGCATCGCCCACCAGCGGGGCGATTTCGGCGCCCTCCCAGCGGGTGGCACCAAGGAAGCTCTGGATGTCTTCGAAGATCGCGTCGCTCATGGCATGCGGCTTTGCCAAGCCTTGCCTCCCTTCACAATGGCTTGTCTACCATCGCCCCCATTTTCTGCTGGCGTTTCCAGCGTAATTGCGAGGCATTCCGGCTCATGCTCGAAACCGCCCGCGTGATCGGGCCACTCGGCGATAAGCGCGGCGCCGTCACGGTAGTCGTCGAGGCCGATCTCCTGCGTTTCGGACGGGTCTTCGAGCCGGTAGAAATCGGCATGGACCAGCGGCAGGCGCAGATGGTCGTAGGTTTCGATGATGGTGAAGGTCGGCGACGGGACTTCCCCCGTATGGCCCAGCGCGGCGATGATGGCCCGCGCAAGTGTGGTCTTGCCCGCGCCCAGCCCGCCCGTAAGCGCCACCACGTCACCCGGCTGGAGGCGCGCCGCAATGCGTTGGCCGAGCGACTCCATCGCGCCGAGATCGGGCAGGTCCTCGATCACGGCAGCGTTATCGTTGCCGTGGTGCCGGCGTTCTTGCGGGTCTGGAATTCCAGCGTGCCGCCATGGGCTTCGACCAGTTGGCGGGCGAGCGGGATGCCGAGGCCCTGCCGCCGTTCGATGCCCTTGCCGTCCTCGCTCATGCGGATGCCTTCGAGCGCGCGGGCGAGTTCGTGCTGGCTCATGCCCTCGCCATTGTCGGAGATCGCGATGCGGTTCAATCCGCGGCGCTTGGCGATATCGATCAGGATGCGCCCGCCGCGCGGGGTGTGGGAAATGGCGTTATCGAGCAATTGCCCAAGCGCGCGCTGCAATTGCTGCGGATCGGCTTCCACGACCTTGTTCGCATTGCCCTTGAGATCGAGCGTCAGTCCGGCACCGAGAATCGCCTCCTCGCGCTTGCGCACGATCTGTTCGATGAAGGGCAGCAGTTCGACCTTGGCCTTGCGCAGCGGCATGAGGCCCGCCTCGGACTGCGAGAGGTCGAGCACGTTTTCGACCTGCTCGGTCAGCTTGCCGACCGAGAGGGTGATCGCCTGGATATATTCCTTGGCCTGCGGGGTCAGCTCGCCCGCAATGCCCTGGTTCAGCAGCTCCGCAAAGCCGCCGATGGAGGTCAGCGGGGTGCGGAATTCGTAGGACATATTGGCGAGGAAGCGCGTCATCACCGCATCGGCTTCCTCCAGCGCGCGGTTGCGTTCGCGCAAAGCCTCTTCCGCCTTTTGCGAGGCGGTAACGTCGAGCACGGTGAGGAGGCCGTTCCCATCGGGCAGCGGCACGCCGGCGTAGGTCAGCGTGCGGCCATCGGCGAGCTGGATGCGCCCGTCGCGCGGCTTGCGGTCGAGCGTGGCGGCGCGGATCGTCTGCCCGATCTGCGAAATTTCCTTCGGGTCGGCGAGTTGCTTGCCGATCGCCTCAAGCAGTTGCTCTGCCTGCGGGTGCCCGTCGAGCACTTCGCTTTCGAGGCCCCAGGCAATCGGGAAGCCGCGGTTCCACAATTCGAGATGCCCGTCGGGCGCGAAGACGGCGAGCGCTTCGAACAGGCTGTCGAAAGTGGCGGTCCGGGTGCGCAGCAGCGTGTCACGGGTGGCGGAGAGCGCCAGCTGTTCAGTCCGGTCTTCCGCGATCAGCACCAGCCCTCCATCGGGCAGCGGCTGGGAGACGAGGCGCAAATGCGTGCTGTCGGGCAGCGGCCACTGGTGCTCCTCGGGCTCGTCCTTGAGGAACCACTCGGCCAGTTCCTTGCGCCAGGTGGGGAAATCGCGGACTTCGGGAATGCGCCCGTTCTCGCGCGCGATCATCAGCATCTGGTCGAAGCGGATGCGCTCGCTCACCACGCCCGGCGGCAGCGCGAAGACGCGGTGGAACGGCTGATTGGCGAAGGTCATTCGATGCTGCGCATCGAACTGTGCCACGCCGATGGACAGCTGGTCGAGCATCGAACGCTGCGCCTCGCGGAAAGCCCGGAATTCGCGCGCCTGCTCTTCCATTTCCTCGATATCGACCGCGTAGCCCGCGATCCCCTCGCCCACGAGCGGAAGGTCGGTCACGCGCACGGTGCGGCGGGCGTTGTTGATGGTGGCCGAAAGAATGCGCTCGATCGGCTGGCGGCGGTCGGCCGCCTGCTGCGCGACCTGCGCGGCGGTGCGTCCGCCGACCTGTTCGACCAGTTCGATTTGCTCGGCCACGACCTGGTCCGCGCTCTGCGCCCCGACCGCGTCGACATAGGCCTTGTTTACGAGGCGCAATTGCATGTCGGCGCCGCGGAACCACATCGGCATGGGCGCGGCCTCGATCAGGCCGACCAGCGCACCGAAATCGTCACGCGCTCGCGCCGCTTCCTCGCCAAGGCGCGCCAGTTCGTCCTCGGTCTCGGTAAAGTCGAAGACCCAGATCAGCGCCGCCCCGCTGGGCGACACCGCCGGATCGGCCAGCGCCCCGCGCAGCGCCAGCGTCTTGCGCGAACCGGGCGGGCGCAGGGCCATCTTGAAAGGCTTGGCGCTTTTCTGCGTGCGCCGCACATGGGCGGACAGGCGCTCGACCTGCTCTTCGGACAGGCCCATCCCGTCGCGGCCTGCGAGTTCGGTGAGATATTCGGGGACCTTGTCGAGCCCGACCCAGCGGGCGAAGCGGTCCGGCGCCTCGATCCGGCCATCGACCCGCACCAGCAGCGGGATCGCCGGGCCTTCCTCGATCATGCGCGAAAGACGGCGGGCGACCTTGCGATGTCCGGCAGCGCCCTGCGTCTCGCGGCTGGCCTTGAACATCAACCACATGGCACCGACCGACCACAGCGCAAGCAGCAGGCCGAGGATGACCGCGGATACAGGCGTAATTTCCATTACGCTCCAGCTATTAGGCTAACTGGCAGGATGCAACTGCAATGCGGGGCGGCCCCCAAATTGAGAACCGCCCCGAAATTACCCGCTTAGTAGCGATAATATCCGCTTAGTAGCGATAGTGCTCCGGCTTGAACGGGCCTTCGACCGGCACGCCGATGTAATCGGCCTGGCTCTGCGAAAGCTTGGTCAGCTGGACGCCGAGCTTGTCGAGGTGGAGCGCGGCGACCTTTTCGTCGAGCTTCTTGGGCAGGACGTAGACGTCGTTCTGGTAGCTGTCCGTGTTCTTCCACAGCTCGATCTGCGCCAGCACCTGGTTGGTGAAGGAACAGCTCATCACGAAGCTGGGGTGACCGGTGGCGCAGGCGAGGTTCACCAGGCGGCCCTTGGCCAGCACGATGATTTCCTTGCCGTCGGGGAACTTCACGAGGTCGGTGCCGGGCTTCAGCTCGGTCCACTCGTAATTGTCGAGCGCCGAAATCTGGATCTCGCTGTCGAAGTGACCGATGTTGCACACGATGCTCATCGGCTTCATCGCCTTCATGTGCTCCGCGGTGATCACGTCTTCGTTACCGGTGGTGGTGACGAAGATGTCGGCGCGCTTCACGCCTTCTTCCATGGTCACGACTTCGAAGCCGTCCATGGCGGCCTGCAGGGCGCAGATCGGGTCGATTTCGGTGACGAGCACGCGCGCGCCGCCGTTGCGGAGCGACTGGGCCGAGCCCTTGCCGACATCGCCGAAGCCGGCGACCAGGGCGACCTTGCCCGAAAGCATGACGTCGGTGGCGCGGCGGATGGCGTCGACCAGCGACTCGCGGCAGCCGTAGAGGTTGTCGAACTTCGACTTGGTGACGCTGTCGTTCACGTTGATCGCGGGGAACGGCAGCTTGCCGGCCTTGGCGAGGTGGTAGAGGCGGTGGACACCCGTGGTGGTCTCTTCCGAAACGCCCTTGATCGCCTTCACCGACTTGGTGAGGTAACCCGGCTTGCGCTTGAGGAATTCCTTCAGCGCGCGCTGCATTTCGATTTCTTCGGCGTTCTGCGGCTCGGGCATTTCCTCGCCGGCTTCGATGCGAGCACCCCAGAGGGCGAAAGCGGTAGCGTCGCCGCCATCGTCGAGGATGAGGTTGGCGGTGAGGTCTTCATCGGCCTCGCTCGACCAGTCGAAGATCTTGCCGACATAGTCCCAGTAATCGGCCAGGCTTTCGCCCTTCACGGCGAAGACGGGGATGTCCTGCGCGGCGATGGCGGCGGCGGCGTGGTCCTGGGTCGAGAAGATGTTGCAGGTCGCCCAGCGCACTTCGGCGCCCAGCGCGACCAGCGTTTCGATCAGCACGGCGGTCTGGATGGTCATGTGGAGCGAGCCCACGATGCGCGCGCCCTTCAGGGGCTGCTCTGCGCCATATTCCTCGCGCGTGGCCATCAGGCCCGGCATTTCGGTTTCGGCGATACGGATTTCCTCGCGGCCGTAATCGGCGAGGCTGATATCCTTGATGACGTAGTCGTTGAACTGGGCCACGGGCGGTCCTTAGTATTTAGCGATAGATACAGTTTCGAAAAAATGGACCGCGCATACGAAAAGGGCGGCACCAATCTGGCGCCGCCCCTAGCCTTTCGTCACCGTCAGGGCAAGCTAGCCCCTGGCCCTTCCGGTCATACGATCCCGAAAGGCCTTAACGCCGTGCCCAGCGCCCCCCGCTGCGCGGCGCCGGTCCCAGCAGCTCGTCGGCTGCCTGGGCGAGAATTGCCGGATCCTTGCTCTGCGCCAGGTCGGTAGTGATTTCCTTCAGTTCGGCGCAACCGAGCCAGGGGTGGCCCTGACCGTACTGATTGGCCATGCCGACACTGATGCGATCGAGAGCGCGTGCAGCGCCCTTCTTCCCGTGGCGAGCGACAAGACCGCTCTCGAGGCGGCGTGCGGCCGCATTCAGAGCCGTGATGTGGCTGGCCGAGAACTTGCGGTACTGAGGCTGGAAATCGTCCGAACCCATGCGGCAGCGCAGCGAGGTGACCATCAGCATGATGTCGAGCTTGCGGACCTGTTCGTCCTGGCTCGCAGCAGCAGCGGTGGTCGGCGTCATCATAAGGGCAGCGGCCGTCGCGGCGGCTGCAATCGTCTTCTTGAACATGTCCCAATACTCCCGTCTGACAGGCATCCCGTGCCTGTTGAGGAGAGTGTGGGTGCAAAGGATTTACGAAAATTTAAACCCGCAAAGTAAACCGCGGTTAACCATCCGCCGCCCTTGCATGCACGGCCCGTCTCACTAGATGCTGGGTGTGGACGAAAAGACACAGGAGTTTTAACCTATGACAATCGCTGTGGGCGACCGCCTTCCCGACGTGAAACTGCTCAAGGCAACCGCCGAAGGCCCCGAGCAGGTCCAGGCCGCGGATTACTTCGCCGGCAAGACCGTGGCGCTCTTCGCTGTGCCCGGCGCCTTCACCCCGACTTGCTCCGCCAAGCACCTGCCCGGCTTCGTCGAAAAGGCCGAGGAGTTGAAGGCCAAGGGCGTGGACGAGATCGTCGCGACCTCGGTCAATGACGCTTTCGTCATGGGCGCATGGAAGCAGAGCGCGGGCAGCGACGACATCACCATGCTGGCCGACGGCAATGGCGAATTCGCCAAGGAAACCGGCCTCGACGCCGATTTCACCGGCTTCGGCATGGGCCACCGTAGCCAGCGCTATTCGATGCTGGTCGAAGACGGCGTGGTGAAGCAGCTCAACGTCGAAGCGCCGGGCGATTTCTCGGTCTCGAGCGCGGAGCACATGCTCGGCCAGATGTAGGCCTCGCGCATCCTAAAGGATGAAAAAGCGCCCCGCCCCTGCCACCCGGCACGGCGGGGCGTTTTTTGTCAGTGATCTGGTAGTCAGAATAAAGTTTCGAGCCTCAGCTCCATACGAGAGCGAAGGCCATCAGCGATCGAGCTTGGCGAGTCGGCGCTCTTCGGCGGCAACTTCATTGGAATCGAGCGGCAAGCCGGCCATGACGCCATTCTTGCGTCGGTATTCGACCAGCTGCTGCTGGTAAAAGCCCTCGAACAAGGCGTGGTATGTCGGTGTCGCCCGGAGCCTTGGGGACAAGCGGCTGCGTTTGTCGGTCAGGAAATCGACGCCCCCGGCCGGCCAGTCCCGGTCGAGCAGTCGTTGAAGCTGGCGTAGCGCTTCCTCCTCGCCAACGGTGCGGTAGGCGGCTGTCACGGTAAAAGGGTTTGCTGCGTCCAGAATAAGCTTCGGGACCGGTGCCGGACTCCCTTCGATGTAGGCCGGGAGATAAGCTCCCAGCACGTCGATCTCCTCCTGCGACAAGCTGCCCCCGACAAGTTGCTTGGAGAGATCGGGCCATAGCCTCTCATAGTCAGCCATGTCCCCGTCGAGCATGACGAACCCGAACAGCAGCCAGTCGGGCGTAGTGGCGCAATCCTTGCAGCGCGCAACGAGCTTTTCGAGGCCATCGAAGGTGCCGAATTTGAAATAGTTGTTGTACATATTGACACGCCTCTGCTCGCTGAGCGGATCGGAGGCGAGAACGCGTTCGTAATAGTCATGCGCCTCGACATGCCGTCCTGCGTTATCGAGCGCATAGGCCATGGCTTCCTGCGCCATGGGTTCGTTGGGGTGGTCCTTGATCAGCGCGCTGGACAGCGTCATCGCCGCCTCGACGTCCCGGTCCCATGGATAGGCGCCGATCGCCTGTGCCGCGCGCGCTTCGACATTGCCGGGGTCGAGCGAAAGCGCCCGCTCGATCGCCGCGTTATACTGGCGACGGATCGTATCTTCATCGCCCAGCGCCGAACGGGGGCTGTTCGCGATGATATAAGCCAGGGAAGCATGGCCCGGCGCGAAATCGGGCGCCAGTTCGGTGACGCGGCGCAGGAGCCGGTAGGCGCCGATACGGTCCTCGTCGTCGAAGCGCAGGGAAATTTTCTCCAGCGCACTAAGGTAGGCTTCGTAAGCCTCCGAAGATATGTCGCTTCCGGCTAGGCGCTGGGCGGCACCCGTTCCAAGCCGGGCTTTCATGGCAAGGCCAGCCGCAGAGACGAGTTCGCGTGTCAGGCGCGGGGTGATCTGGCGACTGCCTTCGATGCTGTCGCTCCAGATCTGGCGGCCGGTGGCGGTATCGACCAGCGACAGGATAACCCGCACCGCGTCATCATCCACCGGTAGAATCTGGCCTTCGAGGAGGTGGGTTGCGCCAAGTTCGGTGCCGATTTCGCGCGCCGAGAGCTTGCGGGCGGCGGCCGCCCCAGTCGAAGTGCCGGCGATCATCGTTATGCCGCTGGCACTGGCGAGGCCGTTGCTGAGCGCGCTCGACAGGCCCGGTCCCTTGGCGGCCAGTTCTTCGTCGCTGCTGGTAAGCGGCAGGACGGCGAGGCTCACAGGCGCTTGGGCGATAGTCGCGCTGCCCGGCAGGCCCTGCGTGGCGACATAGGTGCCTCCTGCCAGAGCAAGGGCGATAGCCGCGCCAGCCAGGACGACCCGCTTCTTGAGGCCGGACGATGGGGCGGGACGGGCGCTTGCCGGCACGTCTTTTCCCAAAGCGTCCAGCAAGGCGGCCGGTAGCGCGCCGCCCTTCCAGCCCTTCATGTCGGTGGCGTGAAACTGCCGGAAACCCATGGGCGGAGCGGTGTCGTCGAGACTGATCGAGACCAGCTTATTCTGTTCCGCAGCCTCCGAAGCCTCGTCGCGCACCCAGCGTGATTTCACGGCGTCGGCCGACCAGGCGACGATGACCTGCCCTGCTTCGTTCAGGGCCGCTTCGATATCATCTGCAAACTCGGCTCCCGATCGCAGATGACTGTCCCACCACAAGGTGAAACCCGCTTCTTCAAGCGCGGCAGCGAGCTTTTCGATGCGCGGCTGGTCGGCCCGAGCGTAAGACAAGAAGATGTCGGCCACAGAACCTAGCCCCCATTTGACTGCACTCGAACTGCGTCTTCAGACGCTCGGCAAGTCGTGTCAGCCTGTAAACCTTGATACAGGCTTGCCACGATTTCCATCATAGTTGGAATTAGAAGTTCGATTTCGTCAAGCGGCGCGTCGCTCTAGTGACCGCTTTGTGCCGGTCGCCCCTTACCCATACCCCATAAGGCTCAGCACTTCCTTGCGGCTGCGCTGGTCTTCGAGGAAGGTGCCCATCATACGGCTGGTGACCATGCCGACGCCCGGGGTGCGTACGCCGCGGGCGGTCATGCAGGCGTGCTGGGCGTCGATCACCACGGCAACGCCTTGCGGCTGTAGGTTCTCCCAGATGCAGTCGGCGACCTCGGCGGTCAGGCGTTCCTGCACCTGCAGGCGGCGAGCAAAGCCGTGGAGCACGCGGGCGAGCTTGGAGATGCCGACCACGCGGTCGTTCGGCAGATAGGCGATCGCCGCCTTGCCGATGATCGGGGCCATGTGGTGTTCGCAATGCGACTGGAAGGGGATGTCCTTCAACAGCACGATCTCGTTATAGCCGCCTACTTCCTCGAACACGCGCCCCAGGTGCACGGCCGGATCCTCGGTGTAGCCGATGCAATATTCCTTCCACGCGCGCGCGACGCGGGCGGGCGTGTCGAGCAGGCCTTCGCGCTCCGGATCGTCGCCCGTCCACTCAATCAGTGTGCGGATCGCGTCCTGCACATTCTGGGGGACAGGAGGTTTCCCGCGGGGATCGTCTTCGTCGGGGCCGACCAGGCTGCTCACGTGCCGTTTTTCCTTCTGAACTTTTCGCGCATGCGGTGGAGGCGGCTTCCCTTGCGCAAAAGGCCGCCCTTTGCAAACGGCTCGAACATGTCGTCCGGGTCTTCGGGGTCGAGCAGCCCGCTTTGCGCGAGCGTCTCCTGCGCATCGTTCAGTTCGGGAGGATGGTAGCGCAGCAAATTGCGTCCGCCTTCGGTGATCGAATGGTCGATGACCGCCGCCATCGAACCATGGCGCGACAAATGGTCGCCGATTTCATCCTCCTCCAACCCGCAATGCTCGGCCAGCAACGAATAGCGGATAGCCCTGATGGCGTCGCCGACATGCTCGTTTCCGGCGCGCGTCTTGTCGATGAAGACATCGCATTCGCTGTCGAGACCCATCGAGCGGTTGTTCATATTGGCCGAGCCGATGCGCAGGATCTCATCGTCCACCACCATGATCTTCGCATGGACATAAATGGCGGTCTCGCCCGAATAGGGGTTCCAGATGCTGAAGCGGCCCTTGCGATCGGCTTCTTCTATACAGCGCACCAGTTCGGCGCGCGCGTGGTCCATCGCCTGCTGTTCCAGCCAGCCGTCCGCATTGGCGGGATGGACGATGACGATCTCGGGCGGGTCCTCTTCCTGCACGCGTTCGAGGATCGCTTCGGCAATCGCGCGTGAAGCGAAGTACTGGCTCTCTGCGTAGATGAAGTGCTTCGCGCGCCTGATTTGCTGGATGTAGAGTTGCTCGATTTCATCAACCCCGTCCCAGTTGCGATATTCGGCCCGGGTGCGGGCGATGCCGACCTCGACATTCTCGAACTGCGCCTCGAGCGCGTCCGGCCAGGGCGAGCCGGGGCTGTCCTCGTAATCGGGCAGCGGAGTTCCTCCGGCGCAGGTCCAGCGGTCCTCGCCCAGCTCCTCCAGCGCCTTTGCCGCATCGCCCTCGAGCATCATCGTCGCGTCGTGCCAAGGGTCGTAGCGGCGACCATTCGGCGTCTTGCGCTTGTCGCAATGTTCGGGGTGATCGCGCGTGTCCCAGCGCTTGTCGGTCATGTCGATGCCGCCGCACACCGCCACCTGCCCATCGAGCACGGCGATCTTCTGGTGATGGCTGCAGCCGACGGGATGCGCGGTGTCGAACTTGAAATTGATGCGGCTGTGCCGAACCCAACGCGCCAGGTCCCACAGCATGGTGGGCCGCGTGGGCATCGTGAAGATGCTGAAGTTCCACTTGAGAATTCGGATGTCGAGCTTGGGGCGGTTGCGCGCCAGCCACGCAATGAAGCTGCCCAGCCTTCTGGGGTAGCTGCGTTTCCAGGGCCTCTGCCACCAGCGCCGCCCGCGGTCGAGATGGATGCGCGTGTCGAAGTCCCAGCCGATCAGCAGCAGGCGGCGACGCGTTTCAAGCATTGCCTCCTGCATGAAGGCGAAATAGTCCGCCGCATCGATAATGACGCTGGCACGCGTGACGTTCTCGTAACGCCACACGCCCGGCTCCACGCTCGGCTCCAGCTGCGAAGTGCAGCTGAGGTCTTCGCTTGTGTCCTTCGCCCCCTCGCCCATGCCTATTCCTTGGCGTCCTCTTTCTTCTCGGGCGTTACCTCGGCCTCGGCCTTCTCTTCCTGTTTACGCCGT
The DNA here is from genome assembly GCF_019711375.1 of Qipengyuania aurantiaca. Classification (NCBI taxonomy): domain Bacteria; kingdom Pseudomonadati; phylum Pseudomonadota; class Alphaproteobacteria; order Sphingomonadales; family Erythrobacteraceae; genus Qipengyuania; species Qipengyuania aurantiaca. Next base: position 2,263,771 of record NZ_CP081295.1, on the reverse strand, counting down.
TCGAAGACCGAGCGCATATGCTCCATATCCTCTTCGGTAAGGTGCTTGGCGAAATCGGGGAAGTGCTCTTCCTCTTCCTCGTCGATGTGGTGGCGGTAGTCGTGGTCGAAGGTCTTGAACTTCGTGAGCCAGCCGCCCTCGGACATGTCGGTGGCGGCCAGATCGTTGAGCGCTTCCTCGATCTCATGGTGTTCGGCCACCGAATGGCGCGTTTCGCCGGTGGTGGGCGGCTTGCGCAGCATGGTCGAATAGAGCGCCTGCTCCTCGGCCGCGGCGTGCGACTTAAGTTCCTTGGTGAGCTCTTCGAACAGCGATTCGCGTTCCGGGCTGTCGCCGCTCGTCTCCAGCAGCTTGTCCAGCAGTTCGCGGTGCTTGTCGTGGTCCTTCTTCAGGCGGTCGAAGATCTCTTTGGTATCGGCCATGTCCGGTTTTCTCCTTTGCCCTTGCAGAACAGGCGGGAGCGGACCCGGTTCCGTGCGCGCTTGAAGCCGGGCCTCGCGCACCGCATATCGGGTGCATGATGCACGAGCGAACCGGGCCGACGCAGGAACAGATGCAGCTGATGGCCGAACAGGTCGTCGCCGCGCTGCCGGAAGAGTTCCGCGCGCAGATGGGCGAGATCGTGCTGCGGGTGGAGGATTTCGCCACGCCCGAGCAGCTCCACTCGGTCGAGCTTTCGGACAAGTGGGAGCTGACCGGCCTTTACGAGGGCGAGGCGCTACCCGACCGTTCGATCTGGGAAAGCCACCGGATGCCGGCGCGCATATGGCTGTTCCGCCAGCCACTGATCGCCGAATGGCGCGAGACCGGCGTGCGGATGGACGACCTCGTGCGCCACGTGGTGATACACGAGGCGGGTCATCATTTCGGTTTCAGCGACGACGACATGCACGCGCTGGAGGATGATGCCGACTAGGCTTCAGGCCCTCTCATCGCGCGAATCGCGTTCGGTGTGACGTTCGGGCTCGCTCAGCTGGGCGACCAGGCCCGGTTTGGCGAGACAGGCCCAGAACGAGCCCCGCCCCTGTTCGGATGCCTGCGGTAGCTCACCCTGCATGGCGTGCCTCCCGCTTCCGAAGTGCAATGGCGGATGCCCCCGCATCCGCCGACAGTATGTGCGACCTGTCCATCATTATACAGCCCCTTCCCCCTGCGGCAGCCTTGTCCCCAGGCCATCGATTCGCAGGAGCAAGGCAGAGAGCTATCGGAAAATCCGGCACTCACCACGTCAAATCATGCGGTTGGGGATTTTTGGTTAACCGGTGTTGCATGAATCCGTCACGCGGTCGGGGGACATGGGCGGGGAGCGTGTATGACTCGCGAAAGAAACGGTCTTCCGTGCGAACGAAAGGTGTCTGGGGAGGAAAGGATTGGGCCGGTCGCTGCGCGCCCGCCCCGTCTCGTCGCCTGCGGCTCCTCGGATTGGCCGCCGCCGCTTTGCGGCTCTGGCCCTCTCCGCGCCTGCGGCGCTTCGAGTCCGAATCGGATCCATCATACCGACCCACCAAAAAAGCCCACGACCCTGTTTTGGGGTCATGGGCTTTTGTGGCGCGCCAGGAAGGATTGTCCTCGCCCTGCGGGCTCGGCCATCTTCGCACCTGCGGTGCTTCGATTCCGAATTTCCAATCTTCCATACGGCAGAACCATTAAAGGCCACCCCTCTTGCGAGGGATGGCCTTTAATGGCGCGCCAGGAAGGATTCGAACCTCCGACCGCCTGATTCGTAGTCAGGTACTCTATCCAGCTGAGCTACTGGCGCGTTGGAGGGCGGCACATAGGCAGGGGGTCGAAGCTTGGCAACACCTAATCCGGCCTTTTTTGAAAAAGAGTGGACGACAGGGCGCGATCGAGCGGTGGTTTGTCGAGCGCCAGCACGTCATCCGGCGTGAACCAGTCGATCGCTCCGCCTTCCAGCGCCTGCGGTTCCCCCTCCCAGACAGTACAAGTGTAAAGCATGATGACAATCGGGCGCGGCCGTTCTCCCTCACCCTCCTGAGCGAATCCAGCCGGCTTCAGATCGCTCGCGTCGATCGCGATTCCCAGCTCCTCGCGAATCTCGCGAACCAGCGCATTTGCGGGACTTTCGTCCGATTCGACCTTGCCGCCGGGAAATTCCCACAGACCGCCATGCTGTTTTCCGGCCGGTCGGCGATGCATCAGCCAGCGCCCGTCCTCTTTATATAGGGCGACCGCCACGACGGGCATCCATGTCGGATAATTTTCCAAACTTATCGATCCTCGCAACACTTTCTTAAGACCTGCCGGACTACTTCATAGGTGTCAGCTACGAATTGACTTTGGGGGCAAACCAAGTGGTCCAATTTCTGAAAAAACTGGGACACGACGAACGGGGAGCAACCGCTGTCGAGTACGGGCTGATCCTCGCTTTGATTTTCGTTTCGATGATGGCAGCGGTCTCGAACTTCGGTCAGACCGCAGTCGAGATGTGGTACACGGTCAGCTCGGCCGTCTCCTCAGCCCGCGCCAACGTCTGAAAATTTTTGTCGGCTGAATTAGGGATTTATCAATCAGTCGGCATCAAAAGCAAGGATAGCTCAAGCCGTTAGGACGCGGTGAGAGTCGGGTACCGAAGACTGAACCAGGAGACATATTATGAAGTTCATCAACAAGCTGCGTCGTAACGAAGAAGGCGCCACCGCAATCGAATACGGCCTCATTGCTGCTCTGATCTCGGTCGCCGCGATCGCTGCAATGCAGAGCCTCGGTGGCGAGCTCAGCGGCACCTTCAACACCGTTTCGGGTGCGATGTCGACGGCAAGCGCCGCCAACGTCTAATCGACGGCGAAAGCTAAAAGAAAGGCGGCGAGGTCTCCCTCGCCGCCTTTTCTTTTGCCTGAAATCGGCGCGGTCCCTCTCGGGGCCGCGCCGTTTCCATGTCAGCTGCCGCGAACGACGATCTTGACCTTCTGGCCGGCGCGTACGCCTTCGCCCGACTGCAGGCCGTTGAGAACGCGGAACCGCTCTTCCTGCGCGCTGGGATAAGCCATGCGGCGCGAGAGCGAGGCAACCGTGTCGCCGCTGCTGACCGTGATCACATCGAGAACACGCGGCACGACATTGGCCGCTTCCTGCGCCGAAATGCGGCGAACCGAGGAGAACAGGCTGTTGAACGTGCCAGACTGTCCCGCCGGGGTCAGCGCGAGGAAGTGGTAAGCGCGATCGTTCGAGAACTCGTAAGCGAAGACCGTCACGTCCACCTGGCTGTTGCCATTGTTGACGCGGGCCGTGCCGTAGGCAGCCGGAAGACCGTTGACCGTGGTGGTCTGGATGCTCGACGGGCGGATCTGCTGCTGCTCGCTCAGCCCTGAGAACACGCTGTTCACATAGGTCTGGAGATTGCCGTTGTAGGGCGCGAGCGTGAACTGCGCTTTCCCGCTCTGCCCGTTGATCGTCACCGCGCGGGTGCCGTTGACCATGTAGAAGCCCTGCGGCGCGGTGAAAGCGAGGCGCAGGTCCGGATGGATGAACTGGCGGCCTTCGACGATACCCTGCTTGGGATCGTCACCATAGGTCAGCCCGTCGATCCGGCTGAGGAAAGTGTCGCGATTCGTCACACCCGACATGCCCTGCGCCTGGCTCAGCGCGGTCTGCACACGGCTGGCCGGGTCGGGGTGCGTCGACGCCCATTCCGGCAGGCGCGCATCGTCGCGGCCCTGGAGGCGCGCATCGAGCGCGTTTTGCGCGGCGAGACTTGCGAGCACGGTTGCCATCGCACGCGGATCGTAACCGGCCGAGTTCAGATACTGGATGCCGGCGGTATCCGCCTCCAGTTCCTGGCTGCGCGAGAACTTCAGCGTCAGCATCTGCGAACCCTGCAGCGCGGCCTGCCCGAGCTGCTGGCCGAGCGGGTTACCGCCAAGAAGCACGCTCGAGAGGATCGCGCCCGCCGCACCGAGCAGCGAGTTGCGCTGGGCGGCCGCCTGGCGGCGCTGCGAATGGCGCAGCGCGACGTGGGCGACTTCGTGGCCGAGCACGCCGGCCAGTTCCGCCTCGTTGTTCATCAGCGTGACGAGCTGGCGCGTGGTGTAGATGTAGCCGCCGGGAATCGCGAAGGCGTTGTTCACCGGGCTGTTGACGAGGCTGACGGTAAAGCTGTCACGCGCGTTGCCAAGACCCGACTGGACGGCGATCGTCTTGCCGACCTGCTCGACATACTGGGCCTGGCTGCCGCTCATCGCGCCGCCGAATTCGGCGAGCAGCTGCGGGTGGGCTTCGGCCCCGATCTGCGCTTCGCTCTGCGTGATCGGCGTATTCGAATCGGGAATGTTGCCACCACCGGGCAGCGCGGCGCATCCGGCGAGGGCGAAAGAAGCCATCGCGGTGGATGCGGCGGCGAGTGATTTGAAGCTGGGCATTAAGGTAGGCTCCCCTTGCAAGGGCGTGCAGGAGCTCATGCCCTCACGCCCGTAAGTTCTGTCTATGCAAGGAGAAACTTGGGCAGCGGCGGCTTTGTTCCCGCCGCCACCCGCAGGGGGGGCCGTGTCAGCCTGCCATGGTGAGGAAGCGCTCTTCGCGCATCCGCCGCAGTTCGTCGGGCGCGTGGCGCGAAAGCATGTCGAGTTCCTCACCGATCGCTTCGCCCAGCGCCTTCGCCGCCCCAGCCGGATCGCGATGCGCCCCGCCCACCGGTTCCTTGACGATGCGGTCGATCACGCCAAGCTGTTCGAGATTCTGCGCGGTGATCTTCATCGCTTCGGCCGCGTCGGGCGCCTTTTCCGCCGTACGCCACAGGATCGAGGCGCAGCCTTCGGGCGAAATGACCGAATATACCGCGTGCTCGAACATCAGCACGCGTTCGGCGCTGGCCAGCGCCACGGCGCCGCCCGATCCGCCTTCGCCCACGATGCTGGCCACCATCGGCACGCCCAGCGCGAGGCAGGCCTCGGTCGAGCGGGCGATGGCCTCCGCCTGCCCGCGCTCTTCGGCTTCCACGCCCGGAAACGCGCCCGAGGTATCGACCAGCGTCACGACCGGCAGGCCGAAACGGTCGGCCAATTCCATCAGGCGAATCGCCTTGCGGTAGCCTTCGGGCTTGCCCATGCCGAAATTGTGCCGGATGCGGCTGGCGGTGTCGTTGCCCTTCTCGTGCCCGATGAGCACCACCTTGCGACCGTTAAGCTTGGCAAAGCCGCCCATGATCGCCTCGTCCTCGGCGAAACTGCGATCGCCGCCCAAAGGCATGAATTCTTCAAAGGCGTGTTCCACATAGTCGCGGAAATGCGGGCGCGAGGGATGCCGCGCAACCTGAGTCTTCTGCCAGGGCGACAGCGATTCATAGGTCGTTTCGAGCAGCGTGCTGCTCTTGACCTCGAGCCGCCGCAACTCGTTCGAGATGTCGACATCGTCGCCTTCGGAGGCGGCGCGAAGTTCGGCGATACGCTGTTCAAGCTCGGCGACCGGTTTTTCGAATTCGAGATAGGAAACCATGCCCAAGCCGCTAGTCGCTACGGCTTCCTTGCGCAAGCGGGTGACGCTCGTTGACCAGCTTTACCAGCCGCGCGGCATCGACATGCGTGTAGATCTGGGTGGTCGCGATGTCCGCATGGCCGAGCAGGGTCTGGAGCGCGCGCAAATCCGCCCCGCCCTCCAGCAAATGGGTCGCAAATGCATGGCGCAGGACATGGGGGCTCAGTTTGTCCGGCGGCAGCCCGGCCCGCGCCGCCAGTTCCTTGAGCATCTGGTAAAGCCGGATCCGGGTCAGATGGCCGCTGCGCGAGGGGAAGAGATAGTTCGAGCCTTGCGGCCGCAGCGCCAACCAGCGCGAGAGTGCCTGCTTGGCGCGCGTGCTGACGGGGACCAGCCGCGCCTGTCCGCCCTTCCCCGTCACCGTGAGGAAAGGCTCGTCACGCGGGACCGCCGAGAGAGGAAGCGAGACCAGTTCGCTGGCGCGCAGGCCCGAGCCGTACAGCAATTCGAGCATGGCGAGGAGGCGCACGGCCTGCGGCCGGTCACTCGCCGCTTCATCCTCCGCACGGGCAAAGAGCGCCTCCACCTGCGCATGGGACAATATCTTCGGCAAAGGACGCCGGGTCGCGGGCCGTGGGAGGGCGTGGGTCGGATCGTCCTCGCGCTCGCCCTCGTCGACGAGAAAGCCGAAGAACTGCCGCAGCGCCGAAATCTTGCGCGCCAGCGTCGCGGGAGCCAGCGAGGACCAGCCTTGTCCCAGTTTCGCCAGCTGCGCCGGGGTGGCGCTCGCGAGCTTCCCGCCCAGCAATTCCTCCGCCTGGTTGAGATCGCGCCCATAGGCGAGCAGCGTGTTGTGCGCCGCGCCGCGTTCGGCGGCGAGCATGGCGAGGAAATCGTCGATATCGCTCATCGGCCCCCGGTCACTCGAACGGTCAGGCGCGCGCGACCGCCTCCGCGGCGATCATCCGGGCCTCGGCCTCCAGCCCGACGCGGTTAAGCGCCGAGACGATGTGATAGAGATGGCGCGCCGTCATCTGGTCCCAGTCCGTGCCCTGCATTCCAAGCCCGGCAAGGATCGAGACCAGCGCAGGATTGCCCGCCTCGGCTGCCTTGTCGATCATCCGCGTCCATGCCGTGGGCGCGGAAAGGTTCAAACCTAGCCGCCCGCTGTATTCGGCGACATTGTCCGCATCCGTCCGGCCAAGACCGGCGAGGCCCGCCAGCAGCATGCGGGACTTGCGCTGACCGCTGGATTCGTCCGCGTCCTGGAAACTGTCGAGCTGCCCGTCGCTCACCTGTCCCCCTTGCGGATTGGCGAGCGCCAGCAGCGCCCAGCCCAGCGAGCCTTCTTCGACCACGCCCGACCAGCGCATCGCGTCCCGGTCGAGCCCGGCGGTGAGCATGGAGGCGATCAGCGCGCCCGCATCCTCTTCGAAATCCTCGCTCGGCGTCAGGCGCGCGGCCGCATAGGCGGTCAGCACCAGTCGCCCATAGGCCGAAGGGTCATTGCCCCAGACATCCTTGATCGCGGCGAGACGCCCCGAAGGAGACGGGTCGGTATAGGCGTCGCGCAGGCGGGTGGAGAGCGCCACGGCCGCATCGTCCTGCTGCTCTTCGCGCGCTGCATAAAGCTGCGAATAGAGATCCACCATCGCGCGCGCCGAGAGGATACCCGCTTCCGCAGCATCGTCCGCGCCGCCGAGGCGCTGCGCAACAGGCAGCGCGGGGATCAGCGCGGTGGATTTGCGGTAATAAGGCCCGAGGTCTTCTGCGAGGTTTTCCGGGATCGGCTCGCCCAGCGCATGGGACAGCGCGAAGCGCCAGGGGTTCATTTCTTCGACCCCGTCCCACTCGATCGTCACCGCACGGCGGCCCTGCCCCGCGGCCCCTGCGAAGCGCTGGGCCAGAAGCACGTCGATCTGGTCGGCTTCATCGGCGCGGCTGAAGAGGCGCCGCAAATCGTTCTGCGCCGATGTCGTCTCGCCGGCATAGGCGGAGCAAATGCCTTCGAACATCGACCATTGCAGGCCCTCGCCGTCGACGCCGTCGAGCCGCACCACCGGGCAGGCGCCCACGATATCGGCCGTGCCAAGATAGGCCCTGAGCGCCGCGTTGGTCAGCGCGCCGTTGTAATTCGCCGTGTCGACATCCTGCACCAGCGCACGCGCCGCCGCGTGTTCGCCCATCGCGTTCAGCATGGAGGCACGCAGGGCCGCGAATTCGACCGGGTCCAGGCCGTCGGGCGAGGCAAGGCGACTGGCAAGCGTGCGACGCAGGAGGATGTGGCCCCAGCGCGAAATTACCGGTCCCTCGCTGGCTTCCAGAGCCGCGCGCACGAGCGAGGCGGGCTGGCGGACGAGCGAGGCGGCGGGAAGGCCGCCCTCTTCTGCCGACAGGACACCGACCTGTTCGGTCGAGCGGCGTGCGGCAGGAGGAATGTCATAGCGCGGTTTGAGCCCAAACAGATCGTCGAGCTCTTCCGTCGTCATGGCCTCGAGCTCGGCGGCAGAAGGAATGTCGGACAGATCCACGCCCGAGGTATCGACCCGCGTCGGCGCCGAGGGCACCGGCTGCACCACCGCTCCCTCGGGATCGGGCTCAGCCGGTGCAGGCGCGGGTGTGGGCGTTTCCGTCGCCGCTTCCTGCGCAGGCGGCAGGATGCTTTCCGGCGCACGCTGCGCGAGGACCACTGTCGAGGAAACGACCAGCGCGGCACCGGCCAGCAGCAGGCCGCGGCTCATAGCGCGCCCTCCGGCAGATCGACCGGCTGCTTGATCGTGCGCAGCGGCTCCTCACCCCCGTCTACCCAGGCGGCCACAAGGATACCGGCAATCGCGAGCAGGACGACCCACACGATGTTCGAACGTTTGACGGCCAACTTTTTCGTATCCTTGCTCAAATCCGTATGTCTTGCCCGCGCCCTAGCGCATCTATAGGCCGAGCGGCAATGAACAACGCGCAGACTTCCGACCAAACATTGCAGCAGGTGCTCAAGGCGCGCCGGATCGCGCGCCCGCTGGTGCTGGTCGGGCTGATGGGCGTCGGCAAATCCACGATCGGCCGGCGGCTTGCCGCGACGCTCGAGCGCGATTTCGTCGACGCCGACGAAGAAATCGAACGCGCGGCCAATCGCAGTGTGGCGGAAATCTTCGAAGCGCATGGCGAGGCCTATTTCCGCGATGGCGAGCGGCGCGTGATTGCCCGTCTGATGGAAGAAGGCCACGGCGTGATCGCTACCGGCGGCGGCGCCTTCGTCGACGACGAGACCCGCGCGCTGGTGCTGGAACAGGGCCTTGCGATCTGGCTCGATTGCGATCTCGATACGCTGGTCGAGCGCACCAGCCGCAAGGATACGCGCCCGCTGCTCAAGAGCGGCGATCCGCGCACAATCCTGCGCGATCTCAAGGAACGGCGCAGCGCCGCCTATGCCCAGGCGCAGGTCCATGTGGTGACCGACGAGGGGCCGCACGAGGCGACCGTCCAGCGTATCGTGAAAGAATTGGCCGCATGGCAGTAATCCCGGTCGAGCTCGCTGGCCGCAGCTACGAGGTCCGCGTGGCGCGCGGCCTCCTATCCGATATCGCGCAAGAGGCGGCGCCATTCCTGCGCAAGCCCCGCGTCCCGATCGTCGTCGATGCCAATGCGAAGGCCCACTGGGGTTCGGCGGTCGAGCAATCGCTCGCGTCTGCGGGCAAGGAGCCGCGCTGGTACGAGGTTGCGTCCGGCGAAGGCTCCAAGAGCTGGGAAAACCTCGCGCGGCTGACCGACTGGCTGCTGGCCGAAGGCGTAGAGCGCGGGGACCATGTGCTGGCCCTGGGCGGCGGCGTGGTCGGCGATCTCACCGGTTTTGCCTGCGCCATCCTGAAGCGCGGCTGCGGCTTTGTGCAATTGCCGACGACATTGCTCGCACAGGTGGACAGTTCGGTGGGCGGCAAGACCGCGATCAACACCCCTGCGGGCAAGAACCTTGTCGGTGCGTTCCACCAGCCTTCGCTGGTGCTGGCCGATCTGGACACGCTCTCGACCTTGCCGCCGCGCGAATTGCGCGCAGGCTATTCCGAGGTGCTGAAATACGGCGTGCTGGGCGATGCGACCTTCTTCGATTGGCTGGTCGAAAAGGGAAGCGATGTGCTTTCGCTGGAAGACGCCGCGCTCGAACAAGCGGTCGCCACCAGCGTTGCCGCGAAGGCCCGCATCGTCGCCGAGGACGAGCGCGAGACCAGCGGGGCGCGCGCGCTGCTCAACCTCGGCCACACGTTCGGCCATGCGCTGGAAGCCGAAACCGGCTTTTCGGACAGGCTGCTGCACGGCGAAGGCGTCGCCCTCGGCATGGTGCTGGCCGCGCGATACTCCGCGCGGCGCGGCGAAATTTCGCGAGAGGATGCGGCGCGGGTGACCCGGGCCGTGGATGCGGCAGGATTGCCGGCGGAGATCGCGGCGCTCGGGCTGGATTGCGACGGCCGCACGCTCGCCGATCACATGCTGCACGACAAGAAGATGGACGCAGGCACCCTGCCCTTCATCCTCCTGCGCGGCATCGGCGAGGCTTACCTGGCGCGCGACGTCGAGCTGGCCGATATTGCCGCCTTCCTCGACGAGCAGATCCAGGCGCATTGATCGGGGCGTCAGGCCCCCAGTGCCTCAGCTCGCGCGGGTTTGCAGCCGTGTGACCTTGCCGGCGCCAATGGGCTGGTAATCCGCCATCATCGCGTCGTGCTCGGCAAAAAGCCGTTCGATTTCGCAACGGCGGTCCAGCATGGTCTGGGCGATGCCCGGCGCGAGACTTTCCCCGTCGCCAATCTTGCCCAATACGCTGGCGAGATCGCTGATCGTCGCTTCATCGGGGGTCTTGTAGAAATGCCCCCGGGTATCGAAGAACCCTGTTCCCCTGTGTGCCATAGTGTCTGCTCCTGCATGTCGTTTCACATGCGACTCGAAGACAGACAGTATCTCCAGCGCGCCGAGTCGTTACCAGCGCGTTTACCAAGAACGTCCCGCAAAGGGCCAAATTCGCAAGATTCTATCCTGCAACGCCGCCTCATATTGCGCGCGCTTTTGGTGAATCGAAAGCGCAGCGCCTATTCGAGCTCGAGAATGACCTCGTCCACGGCCAGGCTGTCGCCCTCCGCGGCGTTGATCGTGCCGACGGTGGCCTGTTTTTCGGCGCGCAGGATGTTCTCCATCTTCATCGCCTCCACCGTCGCGAGCGGCTGGCCGGGCTGGACCTCCTCTCCTTCCGCAACATGCAGTTTCACCAGCAGGCCCGGCATCGGGCAGATCAGCATCTTGGAAAGATCGGGCGGCGTCTTCTCGATCATGTGCCCGGCAAGATGCGCGATGCGTGACTGCAGGATGCGCAGACTGTGCGTCGCCCCGCGCGTGGTCATCTTGTAGCCGGTGCGCGTGGGTTTCAACTGGATCGTATAGACCTCCAGCGGCTCGGCATCCTCGTCCGCGCCATTGTCGTAAAGCGCCACGTCCACCATCGATTCGCCCGGTGTGTACTGCATCTCGATCGTGACCGGCTCGCCATCGACGATGAGCGCATCCTCGCCAAGCACGATCTCGTGCGTGGTCGAGCCTTCCTCGCGCTCCCCGATGCGGATCGTCCAGTCGCCCGGTGCGTATTCCTGGCCGTCGAGCTGCTGGTCGATCCGCCGCGCACGATCGGCATCGGCCGTCGCGATCACGCCGCCGACGGCTGCCAGAACGCCGCGCAGGCGCTCGTCCGCCGGAGCCCCTTCGAAGCCTTCGGGATATTCCTCGGCGATGAAGCCGGTGGTCAGTTCGCCCGAACGGAAGCGCGGGTGCTGCATGATCGCGCTGAGAAAGTCGACATTGTGGCCCAGCCCCTCGATGCGGAAAGCGTCGAGCGCGGCGACCTGCAGGTCCGCGGCCTCGTCACGCGTTTCGCCCCAGGTCACCAGCTTGGCGATCATCGGGTCGTAGAACATCGACACCTCGCCGCCCTCGAAAACGCCATCGTCGACGCGGATACCGGCAACGCCGCGACGGCCGTTTTCCGCACCATCATCGGCCCAGGGTTCGACCGGCGGCTGGTAGCGCACGAGGCGGCCCGTGGAGGGCAGGAAGCCGCGATAGGGGTCTTCGGCATAGACACGGTTCTCGATCGCCCAACCGTCGATCTTCACATCGTCCTGCGTCATGGGGAGCTTTTCGCCCGCCGCCACGCGGATCATCTGTTCGACGAGGTCGACACCGGTGATCGCTTCTGTGACCGGATGTTCCACCTGCAGGCGCGTGTTCATTTCGAGGAAGTAAAAGCTCTCGCCCGTCGGGTCCGCGCCCGAAACGATCAGTTCGACCGTGCCGGCGCTGTGATAATTCACTGCCTTCGACAAGGCGACGCACTGCTCGCCCATGGCCTTGCGCATCTTGGGCGTGACGAAGGGAGACGGCGCCTCTTCGACCACCTTCTGGTGACGGCGCTGGATCGAGCATTCGCGCTCGTTGAGGTAGATTACGTTGCCGTGCTTGTCGCCGAGGATCTGGATTTCGATGTGGCGCGGGTTCTCGATGAATTTCTCGATGAAGACGCGGTCGTCGCCGAAGGAGTTCAATCCCTCGCGCTTGGTCGCCTCAAAGCCTTCGCGCACGTCCTTTTCAGACCAGGCGAGGCGCATGCCCTTGCCGCCGCCGCCGGCGCTGGCTTTCATCATCACCGGATAGCCGATGTCGTTGCTGATCTCGACCGCATGGTCGGTGTCGCGGATCTCGCCCACGAAGCCGGGGACGACGTTCACGCCCGCTTCCTTCGCCAGCTTCTTGGATTCGATCTTGTCGCCCATGGCCGCGATGGCGTTCACCGGCGGACCGATAAAGGCGATGTTCTCCGCCTCCAGCGCCTCGACGAAGCTCGCGCGTTCGGACAGGAAGCCGTAGCCCGGATGCACCGCCTCGGCGCCGGTCTGCTTGGCCGCCTCGATGATCTTGTCGGCAATCAAATAGCTTTCGGCCGCCGGCGCGGGGCCGATGTGCACCGCCTCGTCCGCCATGCGCACGAAAGGCGCGCGGGCATCGGCATCGGAATAGACGGCCACCGTCTGGATGCCCATGCGGCGCGCAGTCTTGATGACGCGGCAGGCGATTTCACCGCGGTTGGCGATCAGGATCTTCTTGAACATTATTCGGGATACTCCGCCAGTTGGCGCAATTGTTCGGTGCGTTGGTTTGTGAGTGCGGCCAGGCAGCCGCTTACCAGCATGGGTTCCATGGAGCCGCTGCGTGCCCAATAGCCTTCGTTCACGCAATGCGCGTCGCGATAGGCGAGCCAAGCGCGCTGGGAGGCGAGGAGGCTGTCGAAATAGCCGGGACGTTCGTCGTGATAGGGCGCGAACTCATCGTCCAGCCGGCGCATGAGGGCGGCGGTGCGCTTCCATAGTGCGTTGAGTTCGGCGTCCGCGGCGAGGAAATCGGCATGGGCGCAGCGATTGATTTCGGGCTGGATACCCTCGTCCGCGCGCGCTTGGTCGCATGCCGGCGAAGCGACGTCAGGCTGTCCTTGCGCAGCGGCAAGAAAGACGAGCGGAAGAAGAAACAGGTCGGGCCTCCGATAGGCTGGGCGTACAAACGTATGCACGCCCATGCCGTAGCGGAGGCCCGGTATCAAGCGGTGCGAGCAGTATTACTCGTTGATGTCGACGTGGCCGATCTGGCGCTGCTCTTCCAGAATGCAGTCGTTGAATTCGGCCCACAGCGCCTTGGCCTTGTCCTCGCCGCCATTCTGGCGCGCGAATTCGACCTCCCATGCCTTGTCGTAAGGGTTTTCCTTCCACGCCATGGCGGCCGGGCCATCGTGCATCTTGAAGGCGACGATCGAATGCCATTCGCCGGTCTGCATATGGAAATCGATCACGTCGTTGCGGCCTAGCGCCTCATCCACCTTTTCGAACATGCTGATGATTTCGTGGGCGCGCTGCCCCTTGCCCGATTTCCACTTGATCATGCTGATGTTGTACCAGTCGACCTCGCGCAACTCGGGCGTATGGTTATCGGCGATTGCGGGTGTCGCGGATAGACCCATGCCGATGGCGGCGACGGTCAAAAGTAGCTTCTTCATACAGTCCACTCCCAAATGATGGAAACACGACCCAAGAAGCGATCCGAATTTTGCTGATGTCCCCCCAGCTGTGGCGCGATCTAGTCACTCAATTGGAGCGGGAGTCAAGTTTGCGCAGGCCTTCGCTCAGCTTTCGAAGGCATTCTGTCGCGTCCTTACAAATTCGATGAGCGCAGGCGCATAATGCCCCGCGCCGCGCCGCTCGCCCTCTCCGTCGAGAAGCAGCTGGACCGCGTCGGCGAGGCGGCGCTGGTTGTCGGCGCCAAGCTCTCCCAATGGCGAGACGTAAATGCCGATGGTGAACAGTATCGCGCCGGTTTCGGGAAGGCGGCGAAGGGTCTGGCGTTCGGAGCGGACGAACAAGGTCTCGCCCGCATTTTCCGGAGTGACATGGGCGAAGGCTTCTTCAGGGGCCTCGGCCACCCAACGTCGTTCCCCGGTGGCGGCGATAAACCAGTTGCAGCGCCCGTAGATTGCGCTCGGCTTGAGCTTGGCCATGAAGTGATCGACGCCGCTGGCTAGCTGCTCCTCATAACCCTGGATCGGCGCATGGAGCGCGCGCAACGGCAGCCCCATCTTGTCGGACGGCGTCCAGTCGGACGGCCACGCTACCGCTGCGCCGACGAAGCGGTATTGCTCCTCGCCGGGGCGCAGGGTGAGGAGGCACATGTCCTCGTGCTGCGCCCGCGCGGCTTCGGGCAGGCCGCCGGACAGGCCCAGAAAGGCGGCGAGTTCCGCGCCCGGGGCCTCGCCTTCGGGCGACAACTGGACGCCTTCGGGAAAGGCTGCAAAGCCCCCGGCGCGCGCGGCAAGGTCTGGATCGGGCTGGAGCCAATTGCTCTCGTCGAGCTTGGCGAGCCCCATCTTTAGCACGCCCCCGCCCCGCGCCTTGGGCAGCAATTCGTCGACGGAAAAGCCGAGGGTCACTCGGCCCCGCTCTCCGGCCCGCCCTGTTCGCAGCGCAGGGTCAGGCCGTAGTCTTCCAGCCAATCTGCGCCAGTCGGGAGCAGGAACTGGAGCGCCTCGGGCATCAGGCCGTGCAGGCTCGTCGAATGGTGAAGGTCGTTGCGCCGGTCGGAGAAGCAGAAGGACTGGTCCGCGTCGAGCTTGGAAAGCAGGCGGAACATGCCCTGCTCCGTTTCGCCGCCCTCGTCGGCCAGCGAGAGATAGAGCGGCGGGCGGCCATCGATGGCGCTCTCGGCTGCCAGAGCCATGGCCTGCCCATCCCACTGCAGGCTGGGCGAAATCGCCGCATAGCCGGTAAAGAGGGAGGGTTCTTCCAGCCAAGTCTCGACCACGAAATGTCCTGCCGCGCTTTCGCCGACCAACACCACGGTGCCGTCATGACGATAGCGCGATTTCACCAGCGGAAGGACGGTGTCGCCAAGCCAGGAGCGAAACTGTGCGCTCTCTCCCGCCGTGGGATAGGCCTCCCGCTCTTCTGGAATGCGGGTGGTGGGGAGCAGTTCGCGCTGGCGGTCGACCGTCTGGATGCCGACAAGGATCGCCGGACGGCTGCGACCCCACAGCCCGTTCCATTTCTCGACGCCATTTCCGAGGAACAGGTCCTGTCCCGTACCGCCGTCCAGTTGGACTATGATCGGCCAGCTTTTCTCCGGCTCGGCCTCGTAATCGGGCGGCAGGATGACGTTGACGGAACGCTCCGCATCGAGCGCGTCGAAGCTGTAGCTTTCGCCGATGACCAGCGGTTCGGGCTCGATTGCAGCGACTGGTGCCGACGAGGCGAGAACAACCGATGCGAGGATGGTAATCATTCGGCAGGCTCCGCCAGTTTGCATGCCCGCATCGGCTCCTCCTGCGCCAGCGCCGTTAGCCCCAGCTTCGCGAAGAGCGCCGCATCGCTGTCGTCGCCAGCGTTGGGCGCGGTGAGGAGCTTATCGCCGGTGAAGATCGAGTTCGCGCCCGCGAGGAAACACAACGCCTGCGTGGCTTCGGACATCGACTCGCGCCCTGCGGAGAGGCGCACCATGCTCATCGGCATGGTGATGCGCGCGACCGCCACGGTGCGGACGAACTCGATGTCATCGATCTTGGCGAGCGGCGTGTCCGCCAGCATGTCGCCCAGCACCGTGCCCTTGACCGGCACCAGCGCGTTGACCGGCACGCTTTCGGGATGGCGTTCGAGCGTGGCGAGCGTGTGGACGAAGCCCACCCGATCCTCGCGCGTTTCGCCCATGCCCACGATCCCGCCGCTGCACACGTTGATGCCTGCATCGCGCACGTTCTGGAGTGTGTCGAGCCGGTCCTGATAGTTGCGGGTCGAGATCACGCGCTCGTAATATTCCGGCCCGGTGTCGACATTGTGGTTGTAGTAATCGAGGCCTGCTTCCTTGAGCATATCCGCCTGTTTCGGCGTCAGCATGCCCAGCGTCATGCAGGTCTCCAGCCCCATCGCGCGCACGCCCTTCACGATCTCGACGATCGCGGGCATGTCGCGGTCCTTGGGATTGCGCCACGCCGCGCCCATGCAGAAGCGCTGGCTACCCTGGTCCTTCGCCTGCGCCGCGCGCTGGAGGACCGATTGCACCTCCATCAGCTTGGTCGCCTCGACCCCGCTGTCGGCCTTCACCGACTGCGAGCAATAGCCGCAGTCCTCCGGACACCCGCCGGTCTTGATCGACAGCAGCGTGCAGAGCTGGATCTGCTCGGGCGGATGGAACTCGCGGTGAACGGTGGCGGCCTGGAAAAGCAGTTCGGTGAAGGGAAGGTCGAAAAGGTCCGCGATTTCCTCGCGGGTCCAGTCGGTGCGGATTTGGGTCATTGAACCTCGAACTGTGTTTCGTAGAAGCGAAAGATGGCTTGCAAATTCCTCAGGCGATTGCCGATAAGGCGAGCGTTGCAAAGCCAGTAGTTGGCACTCGCTCCCCATCCACCGAGAGAATTACGCGCTTCCAAGGAACAATGATGGCTGCGGTACAATTCCCAAGCGCGCTGCGATTCCATGAGGTCGGTAACGATGTCAGCACCATTGCATTGCGGACTACCTTCAACGTCAGCGTCAGCTGAGCATTTCGAATTTTCTTCGTTGGAGACTAGCATCGCAACCTGCTCGTATTTTCGAACTGCCATGGCCAGCTGAGCTTCCGCGCGTTTCGAGAGTGCTTGTGCACAATTGAATTCGTTAGGGTAGGCGTCGTTCGCACAATAATCAGCCGCTTGTGAATACTGCTGTCCGACGGACAACTGCTCGTCGGCAAAAATGGATTCAACGCCGTCTTTCGCGAAAGCCGAATGTCCGAATAGCAATGCTGATGCAGCTATGACCAAAGATAGTTTCTTCACTCCGCCGCCTCGTCCAGATCCTCTCCCGCAGGCGGCATGTTGTGCCCCATCAGGCGCAGCACGTCCGCCGCGCATTCCACGACATTGCTGCCCGGGCCGTAGATGCCCTGCACGCCTGCATCGCGCAGGAAGTCGTAATCCTTCTGCGGGATCACGCCGCCAGCGATCACCTTGATGTCGGCGCGGCCCGCGTCCTTCAGCAGGCCGATCAGTTCGGGGATGAGCGTCTTGTGACCCGCCGCAAGGCTGCTCGCGCCGATGGCGTCGACATCGTTTTCGAGCGCCATGTCACGGGTTTCTTCCGGCGTCTGGAACAACGGGCCGGAGACGACTTCGAAGCCCATGTCGGCAAAGGCGCTGGCGATCACATTCGCGCCGCGGTCGTGGCCGTCCTGGCCCATCTTGGCGACCATCAGCCTGGGCGCGCGGCCGAGGCGGCGTTCGACCGCCTTCACGCCTTCGACCACCTGCGCATAGCGCGCATCGTCCGAATAGGCTTCGGAGTAGACGCCCCGCACGGGCTTCGGGTTGGTGTCGTAGCGGCCATAGGCGTCTTCCATCGCCTGGCTGATTTCGCCCAGCGTCGCATCGTGACGCGCGGCCTCGACGGCGAGGTCGAGGAGGTTGCCTTCGCGCTGTGCTGCACCGCGAGCCAGCGCGTCGAGCGCAGCCTTGCACGCAAACTCGTCGCGGCCCGCGCGGACTTTCTCGAGACGCGCGATCTGGCTCTGGCGCACGGCGTGGTTGTCGATATCGAGCGTGTCGATCTCGTCTTCCTTGTCGCGGCGATATTTGTTCACGCCCACGATCACGGTCTCGCCCCGGTCGACGCTGGCCTGCTTGGCCGCGGCAGCCTGCTCGATCTGCGCCTTGGGCTTACCGCTGGCGACATATTCGGTCATGCCGCCCGCCGCCTCGACCTCGTCGAGCATCTTCTTGGCCTCGTCCACCAGCGCGGCGGTGAGGCTTTCGATGTAATAGCTGCCGCCCAGCGGATCGGCGACATTGGTGATGCCGGTCTCTTCCTGGATCACCAGCTGCGTGTTCCGCGCGATGCGGGCGGAGAAGTCGGTCGGCAGCGCAATCGCCTCGTCCAGCGCGTTGGTGTGGAGCGACTGCGTGCCGCCCAGCACCGCCGCCATCGCCTCGATCGTTGTGCGGATGACGTTGTTGTAGGGGTCCTGCTCCTGCAGGCTCACGCCGCTCGTCTGGCAGTGCGTGCGCAGCATCTTCGACTTGGGGTTCTGCGCCCCGAGCCCTTCCATGACATCGTGCCACAAATGACGCGCGGCGCGCATCTTGGCGATCTCCATGAAGAAGTTCATGCCGATGCCCCAGAAGAAGGACAGGCGCGGCGCAAAGGCATCGATATCGAGGCCCGCTTCCATCGCGCGCTTGGCGTATTCCTTGCCGTCGGCAATGGTGAAGGCGAGTTCCTGCACAGCGGTCGCCCCGGCTTCGTGCATATGATAGCCAGAGATCGAAATGCTGTTGAATTTCGGCATGTTGGCCGAGGTATATGCGATGATGTCCGAGACGATCCGCATGCTCGGTTCGGGCGGATAGATATAGGTGTTGCGGACCATGAACTCCTTGAGGATGTCGTTCTGGATGGTCCCCGACAGTTTCTCCTGCGAAACGCCCTGCCGCTCCGCCGCAACGATGTAGAAGGCGAGCACCGGGATCACCGCGCCGTTCATCGTCATGCTGACGCTCATGGTGTCGAGCGGAATCTGATCGAACAGGATTTCCATGTCGCGCACGGTGTCGATCGCGACACCCGCCTTGCCGACATCGCCGACCACGCGCGGGTGGTCGCTGTCATAGCCGCGGTGGGTAGCAAGGTCGAAAGCGACCGACAGGCCCTTCTGCCCCGCCGCGAGGTTGCGACGATAGAAGGCGTTCGATTCCTCGGCGGTCGAAAAGCCCGCATACTGGCGGATGGTCCACGGACGACCGGTATACATCGAAGCGTAAGGCCCGCGCGTGAACGGCGCAATTCCGGGGACGCCAGGGTCGAGACCTTCGGTGTCCTCGCTGGTGTAGAGCGGCTTCACCTCGATGCCCTCGGGTGTGTGCCAGGTAAGGTCGCGGCCCTTCACTTCCTTGTCGGCGAGGGGCTTCCAGTCTTCGTATTTGGGTGCGTCGGTCATGGGCGATCCCCTAACCGCATTCCTATGCGCAGGAAAGCCGGTGCTTAGAAAAGCTCGTCGAGAGGCGGCAGGCCCGGTTCGGTCCAGGCGGGTGCTGCGCGCAGTTCTTCCTGCGTCATGGCGCCATGGATCGCGAACCAGCGGTCATACTGGTGCGCCGTTGCAAACCAGTAGAGGCCGCCGAGGGCGATCACCGCCACGACCCATAGGCTTTTGACGAAGCGCGCCGCGGACATGCCCTCGCGTCCCGCTATCCATAGCGTGCCAAGCGCGGTCCAGGCTCCCAGCCCGAGAAAGCCCCAGCCGATCCAGCGATAGTATTTGCCCAGCTCCGGATCGGCCGGCCAGTTGCGGCGGATATAGTGGGTGGATTCGAGGCCGGGGCCGAAGAACTCGATATAGGCGGCGCCGATTGCGAAGGCGGTGAGGGCGATCAGCGCGACGATGCCGCCCCAGCCTTCGGACCGTTCCTCCGCCCGACGGCTATCTTCCTTGAGTCCTTGGAGGAAACCCTTCCAGCTGAACGGCTTGGCCTCGTTCCATTCGAAGAGATGCCGCTCCCTCTTGCGCGTCATGGTAAGAGCTCAGTTCGACCAGTGCGCGCCCGACTTGGGCGTTTCCATGATCTCGGTCAGCTGGCCCATCATGTCCTTGGGGTGGAGGAAGAAAATCGGCGTACCATGCGCGCCGATGCGGGTGGGGCCGAGGATGCGCTTGCCCAGCCCCTCGAACCATGTCCGCGCGTCCTCGATATCCTCGACCTCGTAGCACAGGTGATGCTGCGCGCCGGCGGGGTTCTTCTCGAGAAACTTGGCGATGGGGCTATCGGGGCCGAGCGGTTCGATCAGCTCGATCTGCGTGCCGTTCGTGCCATCCTCACCCGGCGTGTCGACGAAGCAGACCTTCACCCCTTGCGCCTCCAGATCGAAGGGCTCGTGAAACTTCGTCGCGCCCATGACATCGCGGTAATAGCGGATCGATTGCTCGATCGAGGGCGTGGCGACGCCGATATGGTTGAGACGGCCGAGTTTCATGCAACTGAACTCCAAATATCAGCAATTATCCAAATCGTGAGACATGCCCAAAGTAAGGTAAGCGGGATGAGACCCCATCTAATCACAGCGTGAGCTTTCGGGTCAGACTGGATATCTGCTTCCATTGACGGGACTAGTATTGCTCGCTCGCCTCGCCACGCCCGCAACGCTCTGTTTCCAAAGCCAATCGAAAGGGACAGGGTGATTAGAAGGAGTAAGAACTTCACAACCACGGCTTTGACTCACAACGGAATATTGTCATGCTTCTTCCACGGGTTTTCCAGCTGCTTCGTCCGCAGCTTCCTTAGCCCCAAAGCGATCCGCTTACGGGTCGAGTGCGGGTAGATCACCTCGTCGATATAGCCGCGCTGCGCTGCCACGAAGGGGTTGGCGAAGCGGTCTTCGTATTCCTTGGTTTTCTCGGCGATCTTGCCCGGATCGTCGCGATCCTGGCGGAAGATGATCTCCACCGCGCCCTTCGCGCCCATCACGGCAATTTCGGCCGTGGGCCAGGCGTAGTTGAGGTCGCCGCGCAGGTGCTTGGAGGCCATCACGTCATAGGCCCCGCCATAGGCCTTGCGGGTGATCACGGTGATCTTGGGCACGGTCGCCTCGGCATAGGCGAAGAGCAGCTTCGCGCCGTGCTTGATGATGCCGTTGTGCTCCTGCGCCGTGCCGGGAAGGAAGCCGGGCACGTCTACGAAGGTCAGGATCGGAATTTCGAAGGCATCGCAGAAACGTACGAAGCGCGCGGCCTTCTTGGACGATGCGATGTCGAGCACGCCGGCGAGCACCATCGGCTGGTTCGCCACCACGCCCACCGTCCGCCCTTCCACCCGGCCGAAGCCGCAGATGATGTTGGCGGCATGGTTCGGCTGGATCTCGAAGAAGTCGCCCTCGTCCAGCGTCTTGCGGATGACTTCGTGCATGTCATAGGGCTGGTTGGCGTTGTCGGGGATCAGCGTGTCGAGGCTGTCCTCCATGCGGTCCCACGGGTCGCTGGTCGGGCGCTCGGGCACTTCCTCACGGTTCGAGAGCGGCAGGTAATCGAAGAAATCGCGCGTCGCGAGCAGCGTTTCGATGTCGTTCTCGAAGCTGTTGTCGGCAACGCTGGTCTTGGTGGTGTGCGTCTTCGCCCCGCCCAGTTCTTCCTGCGTGACGACCTCGTTGGTCACCGTCTTCACCACGTCGGGGCCGGTGACGAACATGTAGCTTGAGTCTTCGACCATGAAGATGAAGTCGGTCATCGCCGGCGAGTAAACCGCGCCGCCCGCGCACGGCCCCATGATGAGGCTGATCTGCGGCACCACGCCGCTGGCGAGCACATTGCGCTGGAACACCTCGGCATACCCGCCGAGCGAGGCCACGCCTTCCTGGATGCGCGCGCCGCCGCTGTCGTTGAGGCCGATCACCGGCGCGCCGACCTTCATCGCGGTGTCCATGACCTTGCAGATCTTCTCTGCATGCCGCTTGGAAAGAGAGCCGCCGAAGACGGTGAAATCCTGAGAGAAAACATAGACGAGGCGGCCGTTGATCGTGCCGCTGCCCGTCACCACGCCATCGCCGGGGATCTTCTGCTTCTCCATCCCGAAATCAACGCAGTCGTGTTCGACATAGCGGTCGAGTTCCTCGAAGCTGCCTTCGTCCAGCAGCACGTCGAGCCGTTCGCGCGCGGTCAGCTTGCCCTTGGCGTGCTGTGCGGCGATGCGCTTCTCACCACCACCCAGCTCTGCAGCTTCGCGGCGGCGTTCCATTTCGGCGATATTGGCGGACATGTTCTCTTCCCGTGAAATACGTTTGCACGAGCGCCTAGGGCGAGCCATGCCGCTACGTCAATCGCGCGACTACGATCGAAGCGCGGAAATCAGGAATTCGACATTGCCTTCGGGGCCAGTGATGGGGCTTTCGACAATGCCCTGCACTTCAAAACCCAGCCCTTCGGCCCATTCGCGAACTTCGTCGCATACACGTTGGTGGAGAGCCGGATCGCTCACAACGCCCTTTTTCCCTACCTCCTCGCGCCCGACTTCGAATTGCGGTTTTATCAGCGCAACCATGCGGCAATCCCGCTCCGCCAATTCCAGCGGACGTTCGAGCACTTTGGCGAGCCCGATGAAGCTCGCATCGCACACGACCCAGCTAACCGGCCGGTCGATCATCTCGGGCGTCAGGATGCGCGCACTGGTCTGTTCGAGCACGGTCACGCGCTCGTCCTGCCGCAGTTTCCAGGCGAGCTGATTGGTCCCGCTGTCGACGGCGAAGACGTGGCTCGCCCCGCCTTGCAGCAAGACATCGGTGAAGCCGCCGGTCGAACTGCCGATGTCCATCGCGGTGACGCCCGTGGGATCGAGCCCGAAATGCTCGATCGCATGGGCAAGCTTGATCCCGCCACGGCTGACCCAGGGATGGTCGCGCCCGCGCACGTCCAAAGGAGCGTCCTCGGCCATCTGCTGGCCGGGCTTGGAAAGCTTCTGTTCGCCGGAAAAGACCAGCCCCGCCATCACCAGCGCCTGCGCGCGGGTGCGGCTTTCCACCAGCCCGCGGTCTACCAGCATTTGATCGAGGCGACGTTTCTTTCCCATGGAAACAAAGCCGTTAGCGAGCATTGGGGAAGCATGAAAGCCTCGCATTGTGCCATCGCCCGAACCTTGCTCCTGTCGAGCGCGCTGCTCGCCGCCGCTTGCGTACCCGCGCCCGATTCCACGCCCTCGCCCGAGCAGACCGCCGCGCCGGTCCAGCAGGCCCCTGCGCCGACGCCCTCGCCGACACCGGTTGCGACGTCCCAGCCGAAATATGAAAGCTGGATGGACGCGCCGCGTACCCCGGGGAACTGGAGCTATTACGCGGAAATGGTGGGCAATTCGCGATACGGGGTGGCGAACTACAATTCGCCAGATGGCACGCAGCTGTTCACGATCATGTGCTCCGGAAGCGGGAATATAGTTCTGCAACGCTGGGTGGACAGCGTGGGCCAGCTCCCGCTGACGATACGCACCGAGACGACCGACCGCACAATAATGGCTCCGCGCGATCCCGAAGGCAGGAAGATGGTCGCAGCGGTCGTACGCCCGACCGACCCGCTGCTCGACGCGATGGCGCTGACCAAGGGGCGATTCGCTGTGGAAACTTCCGAAAGGCCCACACTTTACCTGCCCGCCTGGGCCGAAGTGACGCGTGTTATCGAGGATTGCCGCTGAGGCGATTCTTGAATGCGCCTGTCGCCTTGCGAGACACCGCCGCACCACCCACGAAAAAGGCCCGGAGAATGCTCCGAGCCACAAATGACAATTCTGACGTGGGAAAACTTTTTTGCAAGCCTTGTTTCAGGCCCTCAAAAGACACAAATTGTTATCAAGATCAGCGGCGCACGCGGTCTTCTTCTCCGGTGAAACGGGGTTGTAGCTCACAAGCTTGAAAGGAGGTGATCCGATGTCTCATGGTTCAGTAGCGAGGTCGGTGAAGACCCCTACGGAGCATATTCGGTAGTTTCCTTTGCCGAGTAAGGCTTCGTGAGCGGCGCTTTGCGACCGCTGACCATGCGAAGGGCGATCCTCCTACGGGCGAGGGTCGCTCTTCTCATTTGTGCCTATCAAAACTTGCCCTAGGCGCGCTCTCCGATTACCCGCGCTGCCATGGATTTCGAGCACATTCCCCACCCCGCCCCCGTTCCCGGCGAGACCCGCCAGCAGGCGCTTCAGGACCCCGGTTTCGGCAAGCTGTTTACCGACCACATGGTCGTCATCGACTATGACGCGGACAAGGGTGGCTGGCACAAGGCGACGCTAGGTCCGCGCGAGGCGATCAGCCTCGATCCGGCCGCCGCCGTCCTGCATTATGCGCAAGAAATCTTCGAGGGCATGAAAGCCTATAAGCAGGGTGACGGCAGCCTTGCCCTGTTCCGCCCCGAACAGAACGCGCGTCGTTTCAACGAAAGTGCGCGCCGGATGGCAATGCCCGATCTGCCGGAAGAGCTATTTCTCGAGTCCATCCGCCAACTGGTCGCCGCCGACCGCGACTGGGTGCCGGGCGATCCCGATGGCTCGCTCTACTTGCGCCCCTTCATGTTCGCGTCGGAAGCCTTCCTCGGCGTGCGTCCGGCGCGGCAATACAAATACATCCTCATCGCTTCGCCCGTCGGCCCCTATTTCAAGGGCGGAGCGAAGCCGGTAAAAATCTGGGTCAGCCGCAACTTCACCCGCGCGGCTCCCGGCGGCACGGGCGCGGCCAAGACCGGCGGCAATTACGCCGCCAGCCTGGTCCCTCAGGCGGAGGGTATCGAGCACGGCTGCGACCAGGTCGTCTTCCTCGACGCGGTCGAGAAAAAGTGGATCGAGGAACTGGGCGGCATGAACCTGTTCTTCGTCTTCGACGACGGCACGGTCATCACCCCGCCGCTCACCGGCACGATCCTGCCCGGCATCACGCGCGACAGCCTGATCCAGCTGCTGCGCGAAGAGGGCTTGGCTGTGCGCGAGGAACCCTACAGCATCGACCAGTGGCGCGCCGATGCCACGACCGGCAAGCTGCTGGAGACGATGGCGTGCGGCACGGCTGCCGTGGTCACGCCGGTCGGCACCGTGCTCGGCCCCGATGGCGAATTCACCATCGGCAGCGGCGGCACCGGGCAGATGACCAACAAGATCCGCGAAAAGCTGGTCGGCATCCAGAAGGGCGCGGTCGAGGACACGCACGGCTGGACGATGAAGCTCTAGGCTTCGCCGCTGACCGACGGTTCCACGCCGCTGCATTTTCCTATCCGCTCGCGCATGGCGTCGATGAGCCAGCTGGTCGCAGGACCGGGGCGCGCATCGCGGCGCCACAGGGCGCTCAGCGTATAATGCGCGCCGGGTTTTTCAGGGAGGTCGAGCAAGCATAACCGCCCCTCGTCGATATCGCCGCTGACCATGTGGCGCGGCATGTTCCCCCAGCCGATGCCCTCTTTGAGCAGCGCGTGTTTCGCGCCGAGGTCGGCCAGCCGCCAGCTTTCGGGTGACAGGACCGAGAATTCGCGCCCCTCGGTGAGCGGCGAACGGTCGGTAAGGACGAGCTGCAAGTGCTTGCGGCTCTCCCCCGGTTCGATGCCCGCACGTGCAAGCGGGTGGTAGGGCGCGGCGACGGGGACGAGTTCGACCGACCCGATGGCCTGCCGTTCGAGTTCGGGATGGTCGGCCAGAACCGGCCCGCCGATGCCGAGGTCCGCGCCGCCCTCCAGCAGGCACGCCGCGACGGCCCCCAAAGCTTCGACCTGAAGGCGCAGCGCGACGGTCGGGAACATCACGCGGAAATCCCGCAGCACGCTGGCTGTGACCTCGCCCGGCAACATGACGTCGACCACCAGCGACACCTCGCTCTCCAGCCCAGCATGCAGGCTCTGTGTCTTGGCGAGGAGGTGGTCGATGCCGTCCGCCACCGCCTTGGCCTCGGTCAGCAAACCCCGCCCCTCCTCTGTCAGCACGGGCCGGCGCGATCCTTCGCGTTCGAACAGCGTCACGCCGAGTTGAGATTCCATCTGCGAAACGCCGTAGCTGACCGCCGAGACCGCCCTGCCCATCTTGCGCGCCGCCGCGCCGAAGCTGCCCTCCTCCGCCACGGCGAGGAAGATGCGCAATTGGTCGAGGCTCGGCTCGCCCAGCTTCATTGTTCGAATTTCCTGAACATCTTGGCGTGTTTTATCGCAGTTATCGGAACGCAGGGCAACGCCTAACTCTTGGTCCAACAGAGCAATCTCTTTGGAGACCAAGCATGATCGAACATCGCCCCTTCAACACGCTCGGCAAGGCCAACCACGGCTGGCTCGACGCGAACCACCATTTCTCCTTCGCCGGTTATCACGACCCTGCCCGCGTCAACTGGGGCGCGCTGCGCGTCTGGAACGACGATACCATCGCGCCCAAGAGCGGTTTTCCCACCCATCCGCACAGCGACATGGAGATCATCACCTATGTCCGCACCGGTGCCATCACGCACCGCGACAGCATGGGCAACGAAGGCCGCACCGAAGCGGGCGACGTGCAAGTCATGAGCGCCGGGCGCGGCGTGGCGCATTCGGAATTCAATCTCGAAGACGAGCAGACCACGCTGTTCCAGATCTGGATCATCCCGTCGGAGCGCGGCGGCGATCCCGGCTGGGGCGCGCGCCAGTTCCCCAAGGGCGACCGTGCAGGCCAGTTCGTTCCCCTCGCCAGCGGCGTCGCCAACGATGACGAGGCACTGCCGATCCGCACCGACGCCCGCGTGCTCGGCGCGACGGTGAAGGCCGGCGAAAGCGTGACCTACACCCCGCGCGACGCGGGACGCCACCTCTACCTCGTGCCCGCCACCGGCAGCATCCGCGTGGGCGATATCGAGGCGCAGGCCCGCGACGGCCTTGCCATCACCAAGGAAGACAGCATCACCATCACCGCGCTCGAGGACAGCGAACTCGTCCTCGTCGACGCGGCGTAAGCAGGAGAATTTTCATGACCAATATCCTCCACATCACCGCCAGCATCCGCGGCGACGAAAGCGTTTCGCGCAGTCTCGGCACCAAGCTGGTCGAGGGCCTCGCGGACAAGCAGGATGCAACTGTCGTCACCCGGGATCTTGCGAAGAACGACCTGCCCTTCATCGATGCGGAGCGTCACGCCGCCAACCTCGCCCCCTATGCCGAGCGTTCGGACGCGCAGCACGGCCTTGCGAAGATCGCCGACGAATTGATCGACGAACTCGAAGCGGCCGACACCATCGTGTTCAGCGTGCCGGTCTACAACTTCACCGTGCCCGCCACACTGAAAGCCTGGGCCGACCTCGTCGCCCGCGCAGGCCGCACGTTCCAATACACTGCGAATGGCCCCGAGGGCCTGCTGACCGGCAAGGAGGTCTACATCACGGCCGCGTCCGGCGGCACAGGCATGGGTAGCGAAATCGACTTCATGTCGCCCTGGCTGAAGTTCTTCCTCGGCTTCCTCGGCATGAAGGACGTCGAGCTTGTCGCAGCCGACGGGATCATGGGCGAAGGCGGCGAAGAGAAGATCGCCGAAGCGCATGAAGAGGTCGAAAAACTGGCGGCGTAAACCTGTCCCTCCCCCTCCCTTACGCGCCGATTACGTGCCGGAGAGTTGCTTTCAGCTTTCCGGCACGTTTCGTTTTAGGTCCTCAAGCCAGATATCGGCCACCGCGTCGCTGGGGGCACGCCAGTCTCCGCGCGGGGAGAGGGCGCCGCCCGCACTCACCTTCGGGCCGTTCGGCAGGGCGCTGCGCTTGAACTGGCTGAAGCCGAAGAAGCGTTTGACGAAGTTCTCCAGCCATTTGGCGATCGTCCCCAAATCGTAGGTGTTCTTGGCTTCTTCCGGAAAATCGATCGGCCATTGCCCGGCCTCCGCATCCTTCCACGCGTGCCACGCGAGGAAGGCGACATGGCTCGGGCTCTGGCCCCAGCGGATCACGTGGTGGAGGAAAAAGTCGTTGAGCTCGTAGGGCCCGATGATCGACTGGGTGGACTGGATCGACCCGTCCTCACCCGCGGGCACGAGTTCTGGGCTGATCTCCGTGTCGAGGATATCGAGCAGCACCTCGTCCACGCCCTCGTCGAACTGGCGCGTCGTGGTGGTCCAGCGGATGAGGTACTGGATCAGCGTCTTGGGCACGCCCGCGTTGACACCGTAATGGCTCATCTGGTCGCCGACGCCATAGGTGCACCAGCCCAGCGCGAGTTCGGACAGATCGCCTGTCCCGACCACCCAACCGCCATGCTGGCCGGCAAGGCGGAAGAGGTAGTCGGTGCGCAGCCCCGCCTGCACATTTTCGAAGGTCACGTCATAAACCGGCTCGCCATCGGCAAAGGCGTGGCCGATATTCTCAAGCATAAGCCGCGCGGTAGGGCGGATATCGATTTCCTCGGCCGTGATGCCGAAGGCCTCCATCAGCTTCCACGCATTCGACTTGGTGCCATCGGAGGTCGCAAAACCCGGCATCGTGTAGCCGCGAATGTCGGTGCGGGGACGGCCCAGTCGGTCCATCGCCTTGGCCGCCACAAGCAGCGCGTGCGTGCTGTCGAGACCGCCCGAAATGCCGATGGTGAGGCAGTTGGGCCGCGTCGCATCGATCCGGCGCATCAGACCGTCGACCTGGATGTTGAAGGCCTCGTAGCAGTCCTCGTCGAGCTTTTCCTTGCGGTTGGGCACGAAGGGGAAGCGGCGGACGGGGCGCTTCAGTCCGATGTCCTTCGGCGCATGGCCATGCTCGAAGCGCACGCGGCGATACCAATCCTCTGGACGGCCCGCGGCATCGGCGGCATCGCCCCAGGTCTGCATCCGCATGCGCTCGGCAAGAATGCGCCTGGTGTCGATATCCGCCACGCAGAGTTCGGGCGCGAGATCGAAGCGCACGCTTTCCACCAAGAGGTCGCCCAGCTCGTAGATCATGCCCTGCCCGTCCCATGCGAGGTCGGTCGTGCTCTCGCCATAGCCGCTGGCCGAATAGGCATAGGCGCAGACCGAGCGGCTGGAGCTGGCGCGGGTGAGCATGTGCCGCTCGTCCGACTTGCCGATCGTGATGTTGGAGGCGGACAGGTTTAGAAGAATCGTTGCCCCCGCCAGCGCGGCAAGCGTGCCGGGCGGATTGGGCGACCAGAAATCTTCGCAAATCTCGATGCCGAAGGTGAAGCCGGGCAGGTCGTCCGCCTCGAAGACGAGGTCGGTCCCGAAGGGCACGGTTTCCCCGCCCACCGCGATTTCCAGCC
Organism: Qipengyuania aurantiaca; assembly: GCF_019711375.1. Taxonomy (NCBI): domain Bacteria; kingdom Pseudomonadati; phylum Pseudomonadota; class Alphaproteobacteria; order Sphingomonadales; family Erythrobacteraceae; genus Qipengyuania; species Qipengyuania aurantiaca. The sequence continues at coordinate 2,235,055 of NZ_CP081295.1, read as the reverse complement.
CCACGCATTCGCGCCCGTGGCTGAACCAGCGCTTTTCGTAGAATTCGCGGTAATTGGGCAGGTAGCTCTTCGGCACCACGCCGAGCAGGCGCCCGCGCGCGATCACGATTGCGCAATTGTAGATACGTCCGTTGCGGCGCAGCGGGGCTCCAATCACCATCGCGGGCGACAGGTCTTCAGAGGCGGTAACTATCTCGGCCAGATGCCGCTCTACCGCTTCCAGCATGGCGGTCTGCAGGTGCAAATCGTCGATGGCATAGGATGACAGGCTGAGCTCGGGATAGAGCAGCAGATCGACGCCTTGCGCGTGCGCTTTCTCCGCTTGTTCGATAATCCCTTGCGCGTTGTAGGCTACATCGGCGGTCCGCACCTTGGGCGTCGCCGTCGCCACGCGGACGAAGCCGTGCGTGTGGAGGTCGTAGAAGGGGTGCGTGTCGCTGGTCGCCATGGGTGTCGGTTTTTCCTGAAGTGGGGGCGCGGGTTCGAGCCAGTCGGCCGGCTCGCAGATGCCGAGCGCGGAAAGTTGCCGCTGGGCCTCGGCGCGCGCGATCCGGCCCTTGCTTTCCCAGCCGAATACGGTTTGCGTCTTGAAGCCGTGGCGCGCGGCGAACTCCTCTGCCGAAAGCGGAGGGGTTTGCGACTGGCGCCACTGTTTGATTTTGCGTCCCGCGAGATGCATGACAGGCGATTATCCCGAAAAGATAATCGAGGCAACTCCCGTCACGCTGCCGCGAGCAGTTCCGCCGCGCTGGGGCAGTCCTGGAGCAGGGCGATCAAGCCACGCTCCTCGCGTGTCAGCCAACGCGTGGCGCGCGGCAGTTGCAGGCCGTCGCGCCATTCCTCCTGCCGTTCGACCAGGTCGATGACGGCGGGGTGGATGTAGCTCTTGCGTGTGACGGCCGGGGTGTTGCCAAGCTGGCCAGCCACGCATTCGAGCAACGCTTTCATCGGCATTTTGCCCTCGCCGGTGCGCAGGCATTCGAAACCCATGACGCTGGCGTGCCAGGTGCGGAAGTTCTTGGCGGTGAAACGCTCGCCCATACAGGCTTCGAGATATTCGTTTACATCGCCCGAAGTCACGGCCTGCACATCGCCGTCCTCGTCGATATACTTGAACACGTTCTGACCCGGCAGGTCCTGCATCCTGCGCACGACGGTGGCGAGGCTGCCGTCGGTCAGCGTGACCTCGCGCATTTGCCCAGACTTGCCCTTGTAGCGCAGCTTGAGTGTCTTGCCGGTTACCTCGGCATGACGGCGGCGCAGGGTGGTCGCGCCGAAGCTCTTGTTCCGCTCGGCATAGCCTTCGTTACCAACGCGCACGGCGCCAAGGTCGAGCAGGCGTACGACGCTCGCCACCGCGCGTTCGCGGGTGAGCTTGCGCGCCTTCAGATCCTCTTCCACCTTCTTGCGCACAAGCGGCAGGAGGTTGCCGAAGGCGAGGCATTTGTCGAACTTCTCGCTCTCGCGCTGAGCGCGGAATTCGGGGTGGTAGCGGTACTGCTTGCGCCCCTTGGCATCGATGCCGGTGGCAAGGATGTGGCCGTTGGGCGCCGGGCAGAACCACGCATCGACATAAGCCGGCGGAAGGGCGATCGCGTTGAGCCGATTCTTCTCGGCCCGGTCGGTGATCAACGCACCTTGCGGATCGTAATAGGCCCATCCCTTGCCCGCACCCTTGCGGGTGATTCCGGGCAGCTGGTCGTCGACATAGATGAGCTTCGTCATGGCGAAGGGAAGAACCTTGGCGCGGGTGTATCCGTTCCCCATCTTGCGACGAACGGTTGGGCGTGAGACCCCTGCCCCAACAAGGAGATAGAGCTTGGCCGACCCCACCTACACCCCGCCCGAAGTCTGGAGCGCCGACACCGTGAGCGGCGGCAAGTTCGCCAGTATCAACCGGCCGACCGCCGGCGCGCGCGAGGAAAAGGAACTGCCCACGGGCGAGCACGACTTCCAGCTCTATTCGCTCGCCACGCCCAACGGGGTGAAGGCGACGATCATGTTCGAGGAACTGCTCGAAGCGGGCCATGCGGGCGCGGAATACGACGCCTTCACGATCAACATCGGCGATGGCGAACAGTTCGGGTCCGGCTTCGTCGACGTGAACCCCAACAGCAAGATCCCTGCCCTGCTCGACCGCAGCGGCGACACGCCCGTGCGCATCTTCGAAAGCGGCGCGATCCTGCTGCACCTCGCCGAGAAATTCGGCGCCTTCCTGCCCACCGACCATACCCGCGCCGAAGTGCTCAGCTGGCTGTTCTGGCAGGTCGGCAGCGGCCCCTTCATCGGCGGCGGCTTCGGCCATTTCTACGCCTACGCGCCGGAAAAGTACGAGTATCCGATCAACCGCTACGCGATGGAGACCAAGCGCCTGTTCGATGTCGCCGACCAGCGACTCGCGAAGAGCGAATATCTCGGCGGCGACGAATACACGATTGCCGATATCGCCTCCTGGCCCTGGCTCGCGCCGTTCGTGGAAGGCAAGATCTACAACGAGGCGAAGACCTTCCTTTCGATCGACGACTACGAGAACGTCGCGCGGTGGGCCAAACAGATTGCCGAGCGACCCGGCGTCAAACGCGGCCGGATCGTCAACAAGGCCTGGGGCGATGAGGACACGCAGCTCCTGACCCGCCATTCCGCCGCCGATTTCGAAGGCAAAAGGCTCTAGGCGAGCGCTTCGGCTAGGCGCTCCATGAAGCGAGCGCCTTCCTCGAACTGGGAAATCGCGATCCATTCGTCAGGCTGGTGCGCCTGCGCGATCGAACCCGGACCGCAGATCAGCGTCGGGAAGCCCGCCGCCTGGAACTGCCCGCCTTCCGCCGCATAAGCGACCTGCGAGGGCCGTGCGTTCTCGCCGGTGAGCGTGCGGACGAAGGCGACCGCTTCCTCGCTGCCCGCCGCGGTCATTGGCGGGGCCGAGGACAGCTGCTCCAGAGAGATCCCGGTCTGTGGGAAGCGCGCTTTCATTCCGGCATCCAGCTCGGCGCAGAGCTGGCGGAACGGGGCCAGCGTGGCCTGCGGGTCGACATCGGGCGGGCAGCGCAGGTCGAACACGAAGCGCGCGTGCCCGGCGAGGATATTGGCCGCCGTGCCGCCCTGCATCTCGCCGATGGTCAGCGTGGCCTGCGGCGGGTCGAACCCGTTGTCGCGAACCGCGTTCTCGGCGAGGCTCCTGGCAATTTGGTCCAGCTTCGCCATCAGCCGCACGGCGATCATGTTGGCGGAGATGCCGTGGTCGACCAGGGAACTGTGCGCCTCGTGCCCGCGGACGGTCACTTCGAAGACGCTGATGCCCTTGTGGCCGGTGATGATCCGCATGCTGCTCGGCTCGCCGATCAAGGCCAGCCGCGGTGCGGGAATTGTCGCGGCCATGCGCTCGATCATCGCGGGCGCGCCCTTGCAGCCGACCTCCTCGTCATAGCTGATGGCGAGGTGTACCGGCTTCGATCCGCGCACGAATCTCGGGACGTAGGCGAGCGCCAGCGCAAGGAAGCCCTTCATGTCGCAGGACCCGCGCCCGACATAACGTCCGCCTTCTTCGCGCAAGGTCCAGGGGTCGGCGCTCCAGTCCTGTCCCTCCACCGGCACAACGTCGCTATGTCCCGACAGGATCACTCCGCCTTCGACCGAGGGGCCGACCGTGGCGAAGAGATTGGCCTTTTCGCCGCTCTCGTTCGGCACCCGGGTCGAGGCCACGCCGTGCTCGGCAAGATAGGCCTCCACCCACTCGATCAGCGCCAGATTGCTGCGCGCCGAGGTGGTGTCGAAGGCGATCAGCGTTTCGAGAATCGAGCGGGCGGTCGCGTAATCGGTCATGGCATCGCTATCGACCATGCAATTGCTTACCGCCACCCCTTCACATTGTCGCTGCAGGCGCTATAGGAGCGCCCGCTGCTGGGGTGTAGCCAAGTGGTAAGGCAGCGGTTTTTGGTATCGCCATTCGCAGGTTCGATCCCTGCCACCCCAGCCAGCCTCCCCCATTTGCCAAAATCGTCCGCGTCGCTAAGCCTTGGTGCATGAGCCAACCGGACCCGCGCAAAACTCCCGTCATCATCGGCGTCGGCCAGATCAACGACCGCCCGGAGAATCCGGGCGACGGGCTCGATCCCATCGGCCTGATGGCTGCCGCGCTGAACCGTGCAGACCAAGACGCGGGCGGCGACTGGCTCGGAAATTGCGATTCGCTCAGCGTCGTCGCGCAGCTGGCCTGGCCGCAATTGAACCCGGTGGACGGCAAGCTGGCCGAGCATCTCGGCATCGATCCGGCGCACCGCTTGCAGACCGCCATGCCCAATGGCGACAGCCCTATCCTCCTCCTGCACGAGGCTGCCAACCGCATCGCGCGCGGCGAAGCCAGCGTGTGCGCGATAGTCGGCGGGGAGGCGCTGCGCACAGCGGCGAAGCTCGCCGCCATGAAGCCGCGCGAGGATGGCGAGAAACCCAACGCCCTGCGCGACGCGAGCCACCGCAAGCGCGCCGGCTATGCGCCGAGCTACGGCCTCGTCGTCCCGACCGATGTCTACCCGCTCTACGAGAACGCGGGCCGCGCGGCCAATGGCCAGAGCCTCGCGGAGGGGCAGTCCGAAAGCGGCGCGATCTGGGCGGACATGAGCGAGGTGGCGGCCGGTAACGACAGCGCGTGGCTGCGCGAGCCTGTGGCGGCTGAGGAGGTCATCACGCCCTCACCCGACAACCGGCCCATCGCGTTTCCCTATACCAAACTGCAGGTCGCCAATTCCTCGGTCAACCAGGGGGCGGGCTTCCTCGTAACCAGCCTAGCCGAAGCGCGGGATAGGGGCGTGCCCGAGGATCGGCTGGTCTTCGTGGGGCATGGTGCCGCCTGCCACGAGGACGGCAATTTCCTCACCCGCGACAGCTACGCCGCCTCGCCCAGCCTGGCGGTCTCGATCAAGCGCACGATGGCGCTGAACGAGGTAACCGCAAGCGATCTTGCGCATGTCGAGCTCTACTCCTGCTTCCCCTGCGTCCCCAAGATGGCTCGCCGCGTGCTGGGCTGGCCTCTGGATCGCCCCGCCACCGTCTTCGGCGGCCTGACGTTCGGCGGCGGCCCCATCGGCAATTACATGAGCCACGCCGTGGCGGAGATGGTGCTGCGCTTGCGGGGGACGACCGAAAAGGGCCTGCTTTTCGCCAATGGCGGCTACGCGACGCACAACCACACGATCTTGCTCTCGGGCACACCGACCGGGGCCGTCTTCCCGCAGGACTTCGACTACCAGCACGAAGCCGATGCGCAGCGCGGCGACGTGCCGCCGCTGGACGAAGACTATGCGGGTGAGGCCACGATCGAGACCTACACCGTGCACTATGCCCGCGACGGATCGCCGCGCTCCGGTGTCATCGTTGCCCGAACACCGACAGGTGCACGCACTCTTGCGCATGTCCCTGCCGAGGACGCAGCGATGATCGCCTTCCTTACTTCAGGCGATCAGGAGCCGGTGGGGCAGCCGGGCGAAATCCGCTCGCATGAAGACGGGCTTTCGCGCTGGACAAACCGCTAACGCCGATCAGCCCGGCAGGGTTAGCGGCCGCATCTCGTATTGCTGCTGCCACTGGTGGATGTCGGAAAGCATGATGTCTCCCAGCCTGCGCAGCCGGTCGACCAACCGGTCGTAGGAGAGCGTGTCCGCCTCCATCGCGGAACGCAGCTTGGCGAGCCGCCCCGCAATCGCCGCCGAACGTTCGGAGGTGGCGGCAAAATCGCCCTGCATTCGGATGCCGTAAAGTGCCGCGGCAAGCGCCGGGAAAAACGCCGTCGCCATGGTCACGATCTGGGTCATTCCAAGCCCTTCCCCCTTCACCAGACCGGGGGCGAAGAACTTCGCGGCGAGATAGGCGAGGCAGAACAGGATGGTGCAAACAAAGAGCCAGTCGCCCGCCTTGTGCAGGCGATGGTTGGCATGCTCCATCACATGCGCGTTCTTGCGGTGATAGGACAGCTGGTCGTCGATCAGCGCGAAAGCGGCATCGCGCACCTTGCCGAGATAGGCCTTGTCGAGCTCGCCTTGCGGCAATTCCAATTCGCGCGCGGTGGCGCGGGCGTACCAAGTCACCCAGCCGGGATGCGTCGTCCCATCCTCCACATCGCGCAGGGATAACCGTCCGAGCATTCCCGACATCGCCAGCAGGCGCAGCCGTTCAGCCAGATGCCTGCGGTCGATCCATATCTGGTGGAAGTTGCATTTCGTCCCGCGCCTTATGTTCACGATGATCAAGCCGATCACGATCAGCTCGGCGGTGATCAGCCAGACCTTGGCTTGCGGCGCGGCGATCCCTGCAAGCGCCAGCGCCACGGCCACGGCGGCAAGCGAGAAGTTGGTGACGAAAGTGCTGCGATATTGAAGCGCTGCCCCGCTCGCGCCGGCATCCGCCCGCCCGAAGCGGTCGAGCAGGTCACCGGTCAATTGCCTTCCGAATTTTCCGAGCTTTGCAAAAGGCGCGACGATGGGCGCGAAATAGTTCTCTTCCTCTTCTGCGCTTGGGTTGCGGAACTGCACTTCGCTCCACTTGCGTGCTCCGCAGGCGACCAGCAGCAGGGGCCAGGCAAAGCTCGTTTCGCGCCCGCTGGTTTCGCCGGAAAGGAATTGGTGCAACGCATCGAGTTCCCTCCCCTCGGGAGGCGTACACAGCGCCTCGATCACCGGGCCATAGGCCTTGGCGAGCGGGACGCGGTTGACCCCGTCGATGGAAGGGCGATCGGGAATTTCCTGATGCAGGCCGCTCCACAGGAGGATCGGCTCATGCGCCCCGTCGGGATTGATGTGGATGACCGGGATGTGGCGCGCGATGGCCTCGGCCACGATATCGGTGGTGCCGCCACGACCGCGCGCCGCCTCTCCGTCCCATATCGCGATGAGGATGTCGGCCTGCGCAAGCACCAGCCTGCCCACCGCCTCATAGGCCGCCTCGTCGCCGCCGGGATGATCGGTCAGCTCCAAGTTGCTGTCGGCTGCCGAGGCGAGCATTTCGGCCCCCTCCCAATCCTCTTCCGAGAAGTCCTTGCGATAGACCGATGCGGCAAAGGGCATGCAGGTCGAAAGCCCAATATCCTGGTCGAGCGCGGCCTCGGCAGCGACCGTATCGGCTCCCGATGCCAGCGCGGACACCAGCCGCACGAGCGGCTCCTCATCGGAAAACAGCTCGCCATGCGCGGCCTTGATCCGGGCAAGAATAGTCTTCGCCTCGGCAAAGATGTCGGCGCAGGCTTTGCGCGCCGCGTCATGATGTTCGAGCGCAAGGCGCGGAGGTCGATGGCCGGTGATGCCGAACCTCAGGACGAGCCGTGGCAGAAGGTCCTGCTGCGGTTCACCCGCCGTCGTATTCGCCATGTGCCGTCCCCCTCCCCAGGGCAGTGCTCGGGCATGGTCTGACCTAACTTGGCCGGATATGCCAGAATTTCTCCATGTAGATATAGGTGACGGACGCCGTCCATCCGACCATGACGAGGCCATTGAGGGCCTCTATCCCGCTGATAATGCGTAGCGCACCGGTCGGGAAAAGATCGCCGATACCCAGCGTCGTGTAGCTGGTGATCGAGAAATAGAAGGCGTCTTCGAGACTGTGTCCCCGCTCGCCGCCGATCGTGCCGAAACCGCCGACTTCCTCCAGCCCCAGATAGGCAAGCGCATAGAGAAGCGCGTGGATCATGTGCGATGACAGCGCGGCGACAAGCATGACGATGATGCGGGCGCGCGGGCTTATGCGAAGATGCGTCAGCCGCTGCGAGGTGAACCGCAAGGTCTCGTAGTGCACAGCAATGGTCGCGGCGACGAGAACCAGCGATATCGCCAGGGTGAACATCGGCGCAGATTACGCAAAACATCGGTTAAACTGCAAGCGACGCATGGCCACGCGCGCCGTTACGGCATGGCGACTTCCCAGATTGGGCGTTTTTCTATAGGTATTTGACCGAGGTCGCTTGGGGAGGCGAGGACTCGTGCGCGGTATATCTGCACATTCGATGGCCGGACTATGCCGGAAATGACCGCTTGAGCGGCTCGCCCACACGGGTTGCCGTCATCGGCGGCGGCTGCGCGGCGATGGCGCTGGCCTGGGAACTCTCGCGCCCCGAACATGACGGGAAATACGAGGTCACCGTCTACCAGGAAGGCTGGCGTCTTGGCGGCAAGGGCGCGTCGGGCCGCGGCGTTTCGGGCCGGATCGAGGAGCATGGCCTCCACATCTGGCTGGGTTTCTACGACAACTCCTTCCGCATGATGCGCGAGTGCCATGCCGAGCTCGAAGCCGCCGGCAAGGGCCATATCTACGGCGACTGGCGGGATGCGTGGACGCCCGAAAACGACATCGTCCTGCATTCCTCCGACGAGCGCGGCGGCTTTACCAGCTGGAGCGTGCATATGCCTGCACGCGCCGGCCTGCCCGGCGATCCGCTGCCGCCCGATACCGGCTTCTCGCTTCCGCATTACATGGCGCGGGCCTTCGAACTGCTGCAGGCGCTGGTGCTGGACACCAAGGTCGACGGCAAGACGCCGGTCACCGATTTCGAGCATCCTGCCTCGGGCGACATTTCGCACCGCCTCGCCCATCTTGCGCGCCTCGGCCGCTTTGCGGGAGCGGCGGCGCTGACCGAAGGTCTCGGCGTTCTGGCCGCGCTGTTACGATCGGTGACCCCAGCCAGTTCGGACGGGCTGCTCAAGGCGTCCGAGGGCATCTTGTCGCAGCTGCGGCAATGGGTCGAGGACCAATGGATCGCCGACGACCAGCATCGCTTCATGTGGGAAGTCGCCGATCTCACGGTGGCGACGATCACCGGCATGATCCGCTATGGCATCCTCACCGACGAGCGCGGGCTCGACGCAATCGACGATTACGAATGCCGCGAATGGATGCGCATCAACGGCGCTTCGATCAGGGCGCTGCAATCGCCCTTCCTGCGCGGCCTTTACGACCTGTCGATGGGCTATGAGAACGGCGACGAGAGCAAGCCTGCGCTGTCCGCCGGTCAGGGCCTGCGCGGAACCTTGCGCACCTTCTTCGGCTATCGCGGCGCCTTCATGTGGCGAATGCGCGCCGGCATGGGCGATGTCGTCTTCGCCCCGCTCTACACGACCATGCGCGACCGCGGGGTCAAGTTCGAATTCTTCCATCGCCTCACCAACACCGGCCTTTCCGAAGACGGCAGCCATGTCGCCAGCCTGACCTTCGACGTGCAGGCCGAAATCGAAGGCGGCGGCGAATACCAGCCGCTCGTGGACGTCGCGGGCAAGCCGTGCTGGCCGTCGAAGCCCGATTACGCGCAGCTCAAGGACGGCCAGACAGCGCAAGCGGAAGGCTGGCATTTCGAATCCCATTGGGACCGCCGCCGCGCGGGCACCAAAACCCTTCGCGTGACGGAGGATTTCGACTTCGTCGCGCTCACCGTCGGCGTCGGCGCTATTCCGCACGTTGCTTCGGAGATCGTCGCGCACGACCAGCGCTGGGCGGATATGTGCGTCCATGTGAAGACGGTCGCCTCGCAGGCCTTCCAGATCTGGATGGACGAGAGCCTCGAAGACCTCGGATGGCCGGGCCCCGCCTATATCACCGGCGCCTTCGCCAAGCCTTTCGACACCTGGTGCGACATGGCCCATGTCGTGCCGGAAGAGGCGTGGAAGACGCCGCCGGCTACCTCGGTCTATTTCTGCGCCGTCCTGCCCGATCCCGAAACCCCGCCGAGCGACGAGGACACCGACTATCTCTCGCTGCGAACCGAGGAGGTGCGCGCCAATGCGGAAGGCTTCCTGAAAGGGCCGGTGCGCGAGGTGTGGCCCGGCGCCTATGACGAGCACGGCCATTTCCGCTGGAACCTGCTCTCGGTGGCCGAGGAATATGGCGGCAACCGCAAGCTCAACGACGAAGGACGGTTCGCAACCCAGTACTGGCGCGCCAACGTCAACCCTTCCGACCGCTACGTAATCCATACGCCTGGCAGCTTCCGCTACCGCATCTCGCCGCTGGATCGCACTTACGACAATCTCACCATCGCCGGAGACTGGACCGACAGCGGCTTCCATTCCGGCTGTGTCGAGGGCGCGGTAATGTCGGGGCTGCTCGCCGCGCACGCCCTTTCCGGTTCACCCAGGCTCGAGGACATCACCGCCTATGACCACCCGTGATCCTTCCGCGCGCAAGACAACCCCGCAGGCCGAGCGCATGCGGCCCATCCGCAACGGGGCTAATGTCCGTGCGCGCGCTGCACCCCGCGCTCCCGCAGGCGATCCGGCTGCCAGCATGGACGAAGCCGTCGCCCAGGCGGTGCAGAGCAGCTACGACGTGCTCGACGAGGCCGTACGCCAGACCCGCAGCAGCATGGACCGGCTGGAGAAGGGCGATATGTCGATGGACGCGCTGCCCGGCGACATCGCCTCGATCTCGCTGAAAGCCATCGAAGTCGTGCGGCAACTTAGCACCTCGACGCTCAACCTGTGCGAGCAGATGGTCACCCAGATGAGCGCCGCGGCCGCCCCGCCACCGCCCGGCGAGGTCGCCGCGCAGGTCCCGCCCTTTCGCAGCACCATGCCGCAAAGGGCCAACCACGCGGAAGGCTCGATCAAAGCGCCGCGCGATGTCGACGAAATCGAGTTCGAGACGCATTTCACGGGTCACGGCAAGGCGGTAAGCCATTCCAGCCGCATGAAGAAGCCCATGCGCCCGACGCGCCCGGAAGAAATTCGTCCGACCAAACTCGAGCCGCAAGGCATCAAGGCCGAACCGCTCAAATGCACCGCCTTCACCGCCGCGGTCGGCGAGCGTCCCTCTGTCAGCATACGCATCCCGACAGACCAGCCGCCCGGCTTTTACTACGGCCTCATCATGGCTGAAGGGCAGGATGTGCCGCTCGGCGTGCTCACCATCGAAGTCCTCGCAGCCTCATGAACGCCGAGGCGCATCAGGGCTTCGACCGCCAGCACAGCGAGGCCGCGAGCCTTTTGCAGCGCTTCGGGCAGGAGACGCGCGTTTACCTCCAGCATTATCTCACCCCCGACACCGAAGCGCCCTATCTCGACGCTTTGCTGACCGAATATCCGAAACGCGGTGGCAAGATGCTGCGCCCCGGTATCTGTATCGCCAATGCGCTGATCTTTGGCGGCGAGCTGAAGCAGGCGGCGCGCTGCGCGGCGGCGGTCGAATTGCTCCACAACGCGCTGCTCATCCATGACGATGTGCAGGACGAGAGCGAATTTCGCCGCGGCCTGCCTACGCTGCACGCCCAGCACGGCGTCTCGCTGGCGATCAACGCCGGAGACGCCCTGCTCTTCACCGCCTTCCAGCCCCTGCTCGATGCCATTCGGCCGCTCGGCTCGGACGTCGGCAAGCGCGTGCTCGATGTCACCATTGCGATGGCCCGGCAGACCGCCGAGGGACAGGCGCTGGAACTGGGCTGGCGTGACCGGAACGTGCTCGACCTGACTGAAGCCGACTACCTGCGCATGGCACTGAAGAAGACCGCGTGGATGGGCATGATCTGGCCTGCCCAGCTCGGCGTGCTGATGGGCGCGCGCGGGCGCGTCGACCCGGCGCGGGTGGTGCGCTTCGGCCATTTCCTCGGCCTCGCCTTCCAGATCGAGGACGATCTGCGCAATCTCACCGACAACCCCGGCTACGGCAAGGAGCGCAACGGGGACCTCTACGAGGGCAAGCGCACGCTGATGCTGATCCATGTCCACGGGGCCTGCTCGGCGGAGGAGAAGGCGCGGCTCGAACACCTGCTCGGCCTGCCGCGCGCCGAACGGCCTGCGGAAGAGATCGATTGGCTCGCGGCCCTCATGGAGGAGCGCGGCTCCATCCGCCACGCGCGGCAGGTCGCCGATGCGATGGCGGGCGTGGCGATGATGGAATTTCGCACCGCCTATGACGGCCTGCCGCCGAGCGCCGAGCTCGACTTCCTCGAAATCCTGCCGAGCTGGGTATTCGACCGGCCATGAGCGGTCCGGTCCTCCTCTACGGCGCCAACGGCGTCACCGGCCTCGAAGTGGCGCACCATCTTGCCGGGAAGGTCGACCTCAAGCTTGCCGGACGCAATCCGGAGGCGATCCGTGCGATTGCCGAGGAACTGGGCGTGCCCTGGGTCGCCTTCGATCTCGACGACACCAAGGCCGCCGAGCGGCACGTCGGGGAGGCCAAGGCCATGCTCAACGCCGCCGGGCCCTTCAACGAGACCGCCGGCCACCTCGTGCGCGCCTGCACGGCGAACGGGACGCATTATCTCGACCTTGGTGGGGAATGGCCGGTCTTCAAGCAACTGAAGACACATGATCGCGAGGCGCGCGATGCGGGCGTTATGATCCTCCCCGGCATAGGCCTCACCGTCGCCGCGACCGACTGCCTGCTGAAGCGTGCGGTGGAGTTGTGGCCCGATACGGATCGCCTGTGCCTCGGCATTTCGCGCGCGCAGGTCATCTCGCGCGGGAGCGTCTCGACCGCTGCGCGTTTGCTCGATGCCGATGCGATGATCTGCCGCGACACGAAGCTCGAGCGCGTACCGGCAGGAAGCCTGAAGCGTCCGTTCGACTTCGGCAGCGGCCTCAGCGACTGCGTCGCGATGAGCTGGGCGGATGTCGTCACCGCCCCCGTCTCCACCGGCGTTGCCAATATCGAGGTCTACACCGAGATGAAATGGCACGAGCGCACCGCCTATCGCATGTCGGGCATCGGTATGCGTGTGACCGGAGAACGGCAGGCGCGCGAATTTGCCGACCAGCTATCGGTGGCCTGGCCGCGCTCGCCGTCGCCCGAAGCGCGCGAGAGGGCGCGTTTTGCCATGGTGGTCGAAGCGCTCGACAAGTGGCGGCGCGTAAGGCGGCTCAAGCTGCATACGCTCGACGGCTACACCGCCAGCGTGCTGTGCGCGGGCGAGGTGGTTCGCCGCGTCCTCGACGGCGAGGCTCCCGCCGGGTTCCAGACTCCTGCCAGCGCATTCGGGGCGCAGTTGGTCGTCGACGCCGGCGCGGGCGTGTTCGAGAGCCTTACCCCTGCCGAGACGGCGCCATGATCCGCGACGGGCCTTTCGTGCCCTACGTCCAGTCGGCAATCAGCCAGGACGTGCCGCCGCCCTATCACTTCCCCAATGTGCGGGTGAACACCTTCATCTGGCCGGCGGACATGGCCAAGGTGCAGGCCTATTGCGACACTTACCTCAATCTCGGCACTGCGGCCGAACGGGGCTTCCATTATCGCCCCCTCGCCGCCTGGCCTTACGCCACGCTGATGTTTCTCGATTACCCCGAGATGATCAGCTCGGCGCGCGACGTTTACGATTTCGGCGAGACGCCTTATCCTGACCGCGGGATCACCAGCCAGCGCGAGGCCTTCGTGGCCATTCCCGTCATTCGCTATGGCACCAACCCGCTGACCGCCATGACCCGCGCGGCGGTGGAATGGATTGTCCCGGTCATCGTGGTGAGCGAGCCGTGGTCGAGCGTGTGCGGGCGCGAAATGCTTGGGCTCGGCAAGCTCTTGGCCGAGATCGACTTCGGCGAGAACGAAGAGCCCGAGAGCTTTTTTGGCAAGGTCCGCCTGCCCGGCTGGAAGGACGGCGCGCCGCACGAGGTGCAGGCCTATCGCGAGTTCGTGACCGTCACCACCGGCGCGCCCATGCCGAGCGCCACGCCGCAGGGTGACGAGCAATCGCTCTATTCGCTATTCGACACCCCGCAAGCGGCCTCGCTCTTCGAGACCATGTCGAAGCTCTCCAACTTCGTGAATTTCGCCTCCCTCGGCACCATCCCCACCGTGATGCGCACCGTCGGACTCAAGCAATATCGCGATGCGAAACACCCGGACAAGGCCGTGTATCAAGCGCTGGTGACCTGCCGGTCCTATTTCTCCAACCTGCGCTCCATCGAGTTCTACAGCGAGCAGGACGTCGACATCAGCTTCAACAGCGAGGGTAGCTTCCGCCAGATCATCTCGACGCTGATTTCCAGCTCCAAGGTCGGCCTCGGCGCCACGATGAGCACCCATCCGGTCGCCGCCTTCCGCTTTTGCGCCGATATCGATTACGACCAGATGCGCGTGATCCACGAATTTCCCATCGATGGCATCGACGGCATCCAGCCGCGCGTAGCGCGCAGCGACCTTGCCGCCGCCTGGTTCCGGCCGATGAAGGGGCTGCTGGAAGGCCTGTTCAAGCGATGACCGACTTCGTCCCCTCCTTCTCCGACCAGTCGCTGATCCCGCCTTGGCGCACACTGCGCAGCCGGCACTGGGCTTTCGTCCTCGAAGTGCCGCGCCACTGCATGCAGGACTATCTCGACAGCCACCTCAACGCGCCGGGGCCCGATCCTTCGCCCTATCGCTACGAGGCGCTCGGCAAGCCGACCTACGGCATCCTGATGGTGACGGACCATCCGCAGTTTTCCTGCGCGGGCGGCCAGCGCGAAGGCTGGGACACGGTCGCCTTTCGCGAGCTGTTCTGGCAGTTTCCCGCCTATCGCTATGCGGTCGATGGCGACAACCTTGCTTCGCAGGAACCCGACCTCGTCTGGATCCAGCCCTTCTACCTCGTCGACAATTCGACCGTCATGTTCGCCAGCCGCGAGATCTGGGGCAGCGAGAAACAGATGGCGGACATCGGGTTCGAGACCGGCGACAAGACCGACGAATTGCATCTCGACGTGGCCATACAGGGCTTCACAAAGTTCAAGCCGCGCTCGCGCTCGCACTCGATCGGCGTGCTGCGCATCAATCTCGATCCCGGAACCGAAGCGGTCGATTACGACGCGATGATTGCTCATGCGGACGCGCATGGCGAGGCCCGGCAATTGCTGGATGAATGGGGCAGCGCCATCCCGGGACTTGGGGGCGACAAGGACAAGCCTGCCCACGGCGTGCATATCGATACGCTCAAGCAATTCCGCGATGCGTTCGATATGCGGGTGGCCGCCTATCGCGCCATCATCGCCTCGCGCGCAACGCATGAAAACGTGCAGGGACTTCGCTATTTCCGGGGCTCGGACGTCGATCTGGCTTTCGCCTGGTCAGACACGATGCGCGAGCAGCTAAAGACGCTTTTCGATATCGACGAACCTTCCGCCGCCGAGGAAGACTTCGCCTTCACCGATGCTGATGCCACGCCTTCGGAACTGGCCACCGACTGGCACCTGCCGATCATTCGCAAGGACGTGGTTCTCGCCCTCGCCTTTCAGTCGGACGCCAAATTCGAGGTGCTGGAAACGCTGCACACCTATGGTGCGGGCATTTTTTCTCCCTGAGCCGCTTCCAGCGAGGCTTCGACCTCGGCGCGGAAATCATACTCCACCCAATCCTCGCAATCGGGCCATTTGCCGGTGCTCTTCCAGTACTCCGAAAAGCCCAGCCGCGTGCATAAATGCACGAAACGCGGCTTTTGCAGCACCTTGCTCCACGGCCCCATGATCGTGCCGGGGAAGTAGGCGCTCGGCCGCGCGCCATCGGGGTTGAAAACGAAATCGTAGGAGGCGCGCTCGGCCATATCGAGCGCTTCGTCAGGCAATCCGAATTCGCCGATCGACACCACGAGATTGAGCGGCAGGTGCCCGGTCTTGTCGAGATATTCGCGGTACCGCGTCATCCGCCGGTCAATTAGCTCGGGGTCCTTGGTGCGCACCGCCTGCGCAAAGGCAAGCGCGGCGCGCATGTCGCGGCTCTGCCATTCGTTGAGCTGGCCGACATCGGGGACCGCCCTGTCGAAGGCGTCCCAATAGCCGAGCGTGCCGGCGGTGTTGACCAGCGAGATCAGGATCCCGGGGTTGTCGGGCCATTGCCGGTGAAGCTGTTCGTGCATCGCCACGCAGATGTCGATATCGCCGACGTAGGCGCGCATCTGCGCCACGTTGAGCCGCGCGGACGGCATGAGCGGATTGAGCTCGCACGCCCTCTCGGCATAGCGCAGCCCGTCGCGGAACCGCCCGACGCTCCAGCAGAAGGTGCTCATATCGGTCAGCGCCGCCGTATCGCGCGGCGAGACTTCCAGCGCCTTCAGCAGCAGCGCCTCGCGCTCCGCATAGGCGCCCCAGGGTTCAAGCATGGCGAGCGCGACATAGGCGCCCCCGCTCTTGGCATCGAGCCTGAGCGCGGTCTTCGCCGCCTCGATCACGCCGTCACGCCCGATGTGATAGGCCTTGTCGTAGCGGCCCGATCGCAGCGTCCAGGCGCGGCATTCGGCGAGGCTTTCCCACGCCGGCGCGAAATTGGGCGCGGCCTCCACCACCCGTTCCAGCAGCGGGATCGATTCGCGATAGGCATCGTCGAACAAGGGATCGCCTTCGGCCATGATGCCGCGAGCGCGCATGTAGGCTTCGTAGGAAGCGGGATCGAGCGCCTCCTCCTTGTGCGCAGGGGTTAGCGCCACCTTCAGCGCTTCGGCCACCTTCTCCGCTATGCGTTCCTGGAGATCGAAGACATCGTCGAGTTCGCCGTCGAACCGATCGGCCCAGATGGCGCTGCGCGTGGTGCATTCGACCAGTTCGGCGCTGATCCGCACCCGGTTCTGCGCCCGCCGGACCGACCCGTCGAGGAGGTGCGTTGCGCCAAGCGCCGAGGCGACGCGCGCTGTGTCCTTGTCCGCACCGCGAAACTGGAAGCTGGACGCGCGGGCGACAACCTTGAGGCTGCTGCCGCTCGCCACGGTGCGCTGAATTTCTTCCGAGATGCCATCGCAGAAAAAGTCGAGTTCGGCATCGGCGCTGAAATTGTCGAAGGGCATTACTGCCAGCAGCGGGTCGCGCGATGTCGGGCGAGCGAACTCCTGACCCAGGCCCGGCAAGGTATCCGCGCCGGTCCCCGCCAAGTCCTCCACGGAGGCGACGATCTTGCGCCAGGGGGCCGCGGTGATGTCGCCCGACCAGCCTATACCCTGCTCGCAATGCACGCGATTGAACGGAAAAGGCGGAATCGTCCCGTCGAGGCTGAACTGCACCAGCTTGCCCTGCTCATGCGCCAAATCAGCCTCGGCCAGCACCCAACGCGACCGCCGCGCGTCGTCCGACCACACGACGAGCACCGCATCGACCTCGCGCAGCTTCTCCTCGATGACAACCGAAAATTCGCGATGCGCGGGCAAGGCGTCGTCGATCCAGACTTCATACCCCTCCTCGCGCAAGCCGCGTGCAGCCGCCTGCGCCTGCTCGGCCGTGGACCGTGCGTAGGAGATGAAGATTTCAGCCAAGCTAGCCTCCCCGGCATTGGGCGAGCAGCCTTGCTATACGCGAGATCGGTAACGCGCAATGCAACAGCGCCGCGCGCGCGCCGGCGGCGGGAAGCGTTGCGATCCGTCATGCGGGAAATTTGGTAGCGGAGGAGGGACTCGAACCCCCGACACGCGGATTATGATTCCGCTGCTCTAACCACCTGAGCTACTCCGCCCCGAAAGGCCATGCGGCGCGCCTGTTGGCCCGCTCGGCAGGCGGCGCATTTAGGGCGCGAAGCCCATGCGGTCAACACTCATTTGCCCCTAAATGCGAAGCGGCGCAGGAATTCCCACGGACCGCCGCGATAGGCGTGGAGAGCGAGGCCCGGAAAGGCGAATTCGCGCGGCTCGATCAGGCCCGAAAGCTGGGCCTGCAGCGCCTTGGCCTCCTTCGAGGTGACCTTGTTCTGGATCGTCACGTGGAGCCGGGGGCGATGCTGGTCCTGCTGGGTCAGCATCCCGCGGAAATACTCGGCAATTTCGTCCCGCAGGGCGAGAAGCTCCGGGCTCGACAGCTTGATTGCGGTCCCCCCACCTAGGGACATCAACCCCTCGACCTGCCCCTTGATCGGCGGAACCTCGCCCACCAGCCGCGCGAGGTAGCGGCGCGCCTCCTCCTCGCATTGCGCGGGGATGGCGTGAAAAAGCGTGACGTGTGCCTCGAGATAATTGCGCTCGGGCGGGAAATGCTGCGTGCGCAAATCGGTGTAACGGCGATGCAATTCGGGCGGGAGCTCCGCCGTCAGGATCAGGGGCGCGCCCTCGCCGCTCACACTTGCGCTCACATTTCCCCGCGCTCGCGACGCAGCTTGCGCCAGGCGGCGGCGTTGCGGTTATGCTCTTCCAGCGTCTCGGCAAAGACGTGCCCGCCGCTGCCGTCGGCGACATAATAGAGCGCCTTGGTTTCGGCCGGGTCCAGCACTGCAGCGATGCTCTCGCGGCCCGGATTCGTGATCGGCCCGGGCGGCAGGCCTGCCACGGCACGCGTGTTGTAGGGATTGGTGCTGCGCAATTCCGACACCCGGATACGCCGACCAAGCGGCTTGCCCTTGGTGATCGGGTAGATCGTCGTCGCGTCCGCGCCCAGCATCATGCCGATGCGCACGCGGTTGGACAGCGCGCCCGCCACCATCGGGCGCTCGTCGGCCTGCGCGGTTTCCTTCTCGACGATGGAGGCGAGGACGAGCGCTTCTTGCGGAGACTTGACCACGGCCTTTGCAGTGCGGCTTTCCCACGCCTCGGCGAGATAGGTGTCCATCGCGGACTGCATGCGCGCGAGAACGGCTGCCCGGCTCTCGCCGCGTTCGAAATCATAGGTGTCGGGAAGCACCGAGCCTTCTTCCGGCACCTCGATATTGCCGGTCAGGAGGTCTTCGGCCATCAGCCGTTCGTAGACGAGGATGGACGGCAGGCCCTCGGGCACGGTCACGAAGCGGCGGATGACGTCCCCGCTCTGCAGCGTGTCGACGATCGCGGAAAAGCTCGCGCCCGCAGGCAGCATGAATTCGCCCGCCTGGATCGGGTCATCGCCGCCCAGAACCTTGGCGCGCAGCAGCATGGCGTCGGCATCGTCGATGATGCCCTGTGTCTCGAGGTCGCGGGCGATCGAGGTCAGCGTCGCGCCTTGCTTGACGACATAGGGCGTGTCTTCCTCGAGATTGCTCGCCGCGTTGTAGGGCGCGACGAACCAGCCCGTGGCCAGCACGGCGATCAAGGCCAGCACCGCCCCGACTAGGGCGAGCTTCTTCACCTTAGTCGACCTTCTTGACGATCAGCGAGGCGTTGGTCCCGCCGAAGCCGAAGCTGTTGTTGAGCGCGGCCTTCACTTCACGCTTCTTCGCGGTCAGCGGCACGAGATCGACGCCTTCGGTGCCTTCGTCCGGATCGTGGAGGTTGAGCGTGGGCGGCACGACCTGGTCGCGGATGGCGAGGATGCAGAAGATCGCCTCCACCGCGCCCGCACCGCCGAGAAGGTGGCCGATCGCCGACTTGGTGCTGCTCATCGAAGCGCCGCACAGATCGTCGCCCAGCACGCGCTTCACCGCGGCCAGTTCGATCGTGTCCGCCATGGTCGAGGTGCCATGGGCGTTTACGTAGTCGATGTCGCAGGGTTCGAGGCCCGACTTCTTCAGCGCCATCTTCATCGCCAGTTCTGCACCGCGGCCTTCGGGATGCGGTGCCGTGACATGATAGGCATCGCCCGACAGGCCATAGCCGACGACTTCGGCGTAGATCTTCGCGCCGCGTGCCTTGGCGTGTTCGTATTCTTCGAGGACTACCACCCCAGCGCCTTCGCCCATGACGAAACCGTCACGATTCTTGTCGTAGGGGCGGCTAGCCTCTTCGGGGCGGTCGTTCATGCTCGTGTTGAGCGCGCGCGCCTGCGCAAAGCCTGCCACGCCGAGCGGGTTGATAGTGCTTTCTGCGCCGCCTGCCAGCATGATGTCGGCATCGTCCAGCGCGATCATACGCGCCGCATCGCCGATCGAGTGCGCGCCGGTCGAACAGGCGGTGACGACCGCGTGGTTCGGGCCCATCAGGCCGTATTTGATCGAGACCTGCCCGCTGATGAGGTTGATCAGGCGTCCGTGGACGAAGTGCGGGCTGACCCGGCCGGGGCCGCGCTCTTCCAGCACGAGCGATTCGCTCTCGATGCCCGGCAGGCCGCCGATGCCGGAACCGATGGAGACGCCGGCGCGTTCCTTGGTTGCATCGTCCATCTCGGTGAGACCGGCGTCTTCCAGCGCCTGTCCCGCGGCGTCGATGCCGTAGACAATGAAAGGGTCGACCTGGCGCTGGACCTTATGGTCGACGCGCTTATCGGGGTCGAAGCCGTATTCATGGTCCTTGGGCTTCACTTCACAGGCGATGGTGGCCTTCTGGCCTGTGGTGTCGAAGCGGGTGATCTGCCCTGCCCCGCTCTTTCCGGCGATAAGGTTTGACCAGGTGGTTTCGACGTCGCCGCCCAGCGGGGTGACGAGGCCAAGTCCGGTAACGACCACACGACGCATGAAATTCTCCGCAAAAAAGACAACAGGCCCGGCCCATTATCAGGGTCGGGCCTGTCCGGTCCCGCGTTACGCGGGTGCAAAAAGCACTTTGGGCTTAGCCCTTGTGCTCTTCGATGTACTTGGTCGCATCGCCGACGGTGGTGATCTTCTCAGCCGCATCGTCGGGAATTTCCACGCCGAATTCTTCTTCGAAGGCCATGACCAGCTCGACGATGTCGAGGCTGTCTGCGCCCAGGTCATCGATGAAGCTGGCTTCCTGGGTGACCTTGTCTGCTTCGACGCCGAGATGCTCGACGACAATCTTCTGCACGCGGTCGGCAGTATCGCTCATTTATATTCCCTCTCATCTTGGGGGTTATTACGTTGCGTCACGCCCTAATGAACGGCGCGGCGCAGCGCAAGGGCAACTCGTCCGGTCATTCGAACCCATTGTCGGTTTTGGTCGTTGCTTGGGCAGTTACCATTTTGAAAAGGGAAGCAAAATCATGGCTACCACCGTATTCAAGAGCCTCACCGACACCACCTTCGATTCGGTCGAAGGATACCGCCAGGCCGGCGAAAAGGCCGACAGCCCGCAGCTGAAGCAGGCCCTGCAGCAGCGTTGCAGCCAGCGTGAAGGCACGCTGCGCCAGATGAACGCGGAACTCGAACGCCAAGGCGACGAACTCGTCACCAAGGGCACGATGACCGGTGAAGCGCACCAGATGTGGCAGAGCATTACCTCCGCATTCGAGAGCGACGACGAAGCCGCTGCCGAACGCGTCGAGGAAGGCGAAGACTACATCAAGGGCAAGTTCCAGGAAGCGCTCGAAAGCAACCAGCTCGAAGCGCAGGAACGCGCCATCGTCGAGCAGTGCTACAACGAAATCTGCGAAGGCGAACGCTTCGGCGACATGATCGAACAGCAGTACGACTGATCCAGCGAGCAGTCGTAAAAGAGAGGGCGCGGAGTTTGATCTCCGCGCCCTTTTTGCTTGTTGGGCGTTGAGGGGAAATGCGCTCCCCACTCCCCTTACTGCTGGCTTCCGCGGCCCTTGCCGCCTGCGTCACAGCACCGCCGCCGCTCCCCAGCTACAGATACGCCGGCATCGACCTCGGCGCGACGATCAAAGGCAAGGTGGATCTCATCGACCGCTGCCTGATCATCGAGCCGGTTCTCGACGGGCAGCGGCAGCCACTCGTGCACCTCATCATGCCTCTCGGCACACGATTGTCAGGAGACACTATCATCCTGCCGTCCGAAAACGGCGGCGCCCGCATTGATCTGGGCACCGTCGCGCGCTTCCAGGGCGGGTACAACACCATCGACGAAATGATCACGTGGGCGCGCAACCCCGGCAAGTGCCGGGGCGACGCCTTCATCGTGAACCGGACCTACCCGTAGGCCGAGGTGACGGTCAGCCCTCCGGCGGAGCGTCGCGCTTCGTGGCTTCGGAGTTCAGGTCCGTCTTTTCCGCCGGGCTGGCCGCCTTCTGGGCTTCCAGCGCCGCACCGCCAAGACGGATATGCACATCGCGCAGCTGGCTCGGGGCGACCACGCTGGGCGCGCCCATCATCAGGTCCTGCGCCTTCTGGTTGAGCGGGAATGCGATCACTTCGCGTATGTTCGGCTCGTCGGCGAGCAGCATCACGATGCGGTCGATGCCCGGGGCCGAACCGCCGTGCGGCGGGGCGCCCAGCTTGAAGGCTTCGATCATGCCCGAGAAGTTCGCGTCCACGTCGGCCTGCGTATAACCGGCGATTTCGAACGCCTTATACATGATGTCCGGGCGGTGGTTACGGATGGCGCCCGAGGACAGTTCGTAGCCGTTGCATACGATGTCGTACTGCCAGGCGAGGATATCGAGCGGGTCCTTGGTTTCCAGCGCTTCCATCTCGCCCTGCGGCATGGAGAAGGGGTTGTGGCTGAAATCGACCTTCTTGGCGTCTTCGTCGTATTCGAACATCGGGAAGTCGACGATCCAGCAGAACTTGAAGCAGCCTTCCTCGATGAGGCCCAGCTCCTCGGCCACGCGGGTGCGCGCAGCCCCTGCCAGCTTGGCCGCGTCCTTTTCCTTGCCCGCGGCAAAGAACAGGCCATCGTTTTCGCCAAGGCCAAGTTCGGCGTAGAGCTTTTCCATACCCTCGGTGCCGTGGTTCTTGGCGATCGGGCCGCCGAATTCGCCGCCCTTGCGGGTGACGTAGCCGAGGCCCGCGAAACCTTCGCGGCGCGCCCAGTCGTTCATCTCGTCGAAGAACTTGCGGCTCTTGTCCTGCGTGTTCGGGGCCGGGACCACGCGCACGCGGCCGCCGGTGCCGACGATCTTCTCGAACAGGCCGAAGCCCGAAGTGGTGAAGTGGTCGGTGACGTCGCTAATGATCAGCGGGTTGCGCAAATCGGGCTTGTCGGTGCCGTATTTCAGCATCGATTCCGCATAGGGGATGCGCGGGAACTCACCGGCGGGCGTCACGGTCTTGCCGTCCGCAAATTCCTCGAACACGCCGGCCAGCACCGGTTCGATGGCCTGGAAGACGTCTTCCTGCGTCACGAAGCTCATCTCGAAGTCGAGCTGGTAGAACTCGGGGCTGCGGTCGGCGCGCAGGTCTTCGTCGCGGAAGCAGGGCGCGATCTGGAAGTAACGGTCGAAACCGGCGACCATCAGCAGCTGCTTGAACATCTGCGGCGCCTGCGGGAGGGCGTAGAAACGGCCCGGGTGAAGGCGGCTGGGCACGAGATAGTCGCGCGCGCCTTCGGGCGAGGATGCGCCGAGGATCGGGGTCTGGAACTCGCTGAAGCCCTGGTCGGTCATGCGGCGGCGCAGGCTGGTGATGACCTGGTTGCGCAGCATGATGTTCTTATGAACGCGCTCGCGGCGCAGGTCGACGAACCGGTACTTGAGACGCGTTTCTTCCGGATAGTCTTCCGCCTGGTTCACGATCAGCGGCAGGTCTTCCGCGCGGCTCTGGATTTCGATCTCGCGGGCGAAAACCTCGATCTCGCCGGTGGGCAGGTTCTTGTTCACCGCCACTTCGTCACGCGCCTTCACGGTGCCATCGATAGTGACGACCGATTCCAGCTTGAGCTTTTCCAGCACCGGCAGCGCGCTGCTGTCGCTGTCGGCAACGATCTGCGTGATGCCGTAGTGATCGCGCAGGTCGACGAAGAGCACGCCGCCATGGTCGCGCTTGTTATGCACCCAGCCCGACAGGCGAACGGTTTCGCCGACATTGTCCTTGGTCAGCTGGGCGCAGGTGTGGGTACGATAGGCGTGCATCTGGAATTCTTTCCAATTTGGGATGTATGGCGCTAAGGGCGCGCCTGAATCACTTGGTGCGTGGCGCAGCCCTCTAGCGAGGAATCGCGCGCGCTAACAGGGCAAGGGCGACTTTTTGTCAAGTCCGTCCAGGCCGGGAGCGGTACTCCGCTCAAGACAAGAAAAGACACGATGAAAATACACGACCTGATTACCGATACCGACACCCTCGCCGCCCTGTGCGAGCGTTTGGCGAAGAGCGACTTCGTCACTGTCGACACCGAGTTCATGCGCGAAAACACCTATTGGCCGGAACTGTGCCTGGTGCAGATCGCCAACGAGGAAGAGGCCGCGGCGATCGATCCGCTGGCCGACGGGATCGACCTTGCGCCGCTGTGGGATCTGCTGTGCGACAACGAGGAGGTCCTCAAGGTCTTCCACGCCGGAGGGCAGGATGTCGAGATCGTCTACAATTTCACCGGCAAGACACCGCACCCCATCTTCGACACGCAGATCGCGATGATGGCGATCAGCCAGAACGAACAGATCGGCTATGCCAATCTCGTCGAAAGCTGGATGGGGATCACGGTCGACAAGGGCGCGCGCTTTACCGACTGGAGCCGCCGTCCACTGACCGATCGCCAGATCGAATACGCCATCGGCGACGTGACGCACCTGTCCAAGATCTTCCCGATGATCCTCAACAAGCTGATCAAGACCGGGCGCGGCGTCTGGCTGGATGCGGAAATGGACAAGCTCGCGGATCCGGCGAATTACGCGAACAATGCCGATCTGGCGTGGAAACGCATCCGCTCGCCGGGGCGCAATCCCACCGTACTCGGCCGCCTCAAGGCGCTTGCGGCCTGGCGCGAGAGCGAAGCGCAGCATAAGAACATTCCTCGCGGACGCATCATGCGTGACGAAACGCTGGCCGATATCGCCAGCCATCCGCCCAAGAAGCAGGGCGACCTGACCAAGGTGCGCGGCCTATCGAACGCGTGGAAAGACAACGACATCGGCAAGCGGCTGATGAAGGTCATCGACAAGGCCGAGCCGCTGCCCAAGGACGAAATGCCCGAAAAGCCCAAGCGCGGCGCGCCGCTGGGCAAGGAAGGCGCGCTGGTGGCGGACCTGCTCAAGCTCCTCCTCAAGATCCGCGCCCGCGAGATCGACGTAGCCGCCCGCCTGCTGACCCGCGCGGACGAGATGGAAGCTCTGGCGGCGGGTGTGCGCAAACTGCCTATCCTGCAAGGCTGGCGCTACGAGGTGTTCGGCAAGGACGCGCTCGAACTGGTCGAAGGCCGCCTTGCTTTCGCGGTCAAGGATGGCCGCCTTTTGATGACCCATGTCGACGATATGCACGCCGGCATGATGGAAGCCGCGCAGGACGAGGTGATCACGGGCGAGTAGAGTTTCCGTTCGTGCTGAGATTGTCGAAGCACCGCTTTTTCTTCTAGCGCGTCACCAGAAGTGAAGTACGGCCCTTCGACAAGCTCAGGGCAAACGGATAGAGCCGAAACGACATGTCCACTTACCTCCCTACCCTCAAGCAGCTGCAATACCTCGTCGCGTTGCACGAACATGGCCATTTCGGCCGTGCGGCGGACGCCAGCTTCGTATCGCAGTCGACGCTGTCGGCAGGCATTCGCGAGCTTGAATCGCTGCTTGGCGTGACACTGGTCGAACGCAGCCGCCGTGTCGTTCGCTTCACTGCGCTTGGCAATCAGGTGGTCGAGAAGGCGCACCG
The DNA here is from genome assembly GCF_019711375.1 of Qipengyuania aurantiaca. Taxonomy (NCBI): domain Bacteria; kingdom Pseudomonadati; phylum Pseudomonadota; class Alphaproteobacteria; order Sphingomonadales; family Erythrobacteraceae; genus Qipengyuania; species Qipengyuania aurantiaca. The sequence goes on along the minus strand of NZ_CP081295.1, from coordinate 2,209,873 downwards.
CGTGCTGCGCGAAACCGAGGAACTGGCCGATCTGGTCCAGGCGGCGGGCAAGCCGCTGGCGGGCCAGCTGCGGATGAGCGTCATCCCCACAATCGCGCCCTTCATGCTGCCGCGTTTCCTGCCGCGCCTGCGCAAGGAACGCCCCGATCTCGAGCTGTTCCTGCGCGAGGAAACCAGCCACGACGCTGTCGAATCGCTCCAGCATGGCCGGGTAGACTGCGTCCTTCTCGCCCTGCCCTTCGCCACCGGCGAGGTCGACAAGGCGCATATCGCCGACGATCCGATCTATGTCGCCTTTCCCAAGGACGACCCCCGCGATCCGCCGGAGACCGTCACGGCCGACATGATCGACGACGGGCGCCTGCTGTTGCTGGAAGACGGCCACTGCCTCAAGGACCACGCGCTGGCGGCCTGCAACCGGCCCGAACTACGTGGCTCGACCACGATGATCGGGACCAGCCTGCACACGCTGGTCCAGATGGTCGACAACGGGCTCGGGCTCACCATGCTGCCCGAAATGGCCGTGGACGCAGGGATCCTGAAAGGGACGGACGTCGTCGCGCGCCCGCTCAAATCCAGGCAGGCGAGCCGCGAGATCGCGCTCATCTGGCGCAAGAATTCACCGCGCCGAGACGATTTCGAATTGCTGGCTGAGGAATTGCGCGCCGGTTAGGCGGCTTTGGGCTGCGCCTGCGCCTTGCTCTTCACGAACTTGTCGAGCTTTTTATAGGCAAAGAGCGGCACGATCACGCTGAGCGCAATCCCGCCGAGCGCGCAGATACCGAGCCAGATCGCCATACCCGTGCCACCCGATGTATACATGCCGTAAAGCACGGGTGCGGCCAGTACGAGACCACGGACCTCGTTGAAGATCATTGCGACGGCACCGACCTTGAGCAGTGCTGCGAGAAGCATATGAATGGTTGCGCTCATGTCTCATGGTATGAACGCGATTGGTTGATAAATCGTTCACCATGCAACGCGCGTTGCATCTATGCCGCAAACCGTTTCGTCGCAGCAATGTGGCCGCGCTTGCCTTAATCCATGTGTTTGAGGCCGACGCGCAGGTAATCCCAGCCGGTGATGACAGTCATCACCGCGGCCGCCCAAAGCGTCACGAGGCCGACCGTGTGCGGCACGTTGGCCTCCACGCTGCCCAGCATGACGTTCCATTCCGGCAGGCCCTGCCCGAGGATGAGTGAGCCGAGGGCAAGAAGCTGGAAGGTCGTCTTCCATTTCGCCAGCCGGCTGACGGGCACGGATACCTGCAGGCCACCCAGGAATTCGCGCAGGCCCGACACGGCAATCTCGCGCACGAGGATGATGAGGCCCGCGATCACGTGCGCGTCGCCCACATAAGGCCCGCGCAGCACGCCCTGCGCCGCCAGCACCAGGATCACGGCTGCCACCATGATCTTGTCCGCAATCGGATCGAGGAAGATGCCAAGCTTCGACACCGTTCCGCTGGTGCGCGCCAGATAGCCGTCGAAATAGTCGGTAATCGCCATCAGCGCATAGAGGCCGAACGCCATCAGATAGCCTGCCTCCCAGCCCGGCCACCATAACAGGAAAGCCAGCACGGGTATCGCCACGATGCGCGACAGGGTCAGGATGTTGGGCAAATTCAGCATCTGGAATGCTCCCCTAACGGCATTCGCCCTGCCGCAAAAGATACCAAGCGGGGTTGTCCGCCGCCGCGATGTCTCTACCAAGGGTTCCTATACGGAAGGTTTCCTCCCGGGGGGTCATGTTCACAAGTACGCATCTCCTGCGCACGCGGCGGTTCCTGCCGCTGTTCGTCACGCAGCTTTTCAACGCCTTCAACGACAATCTCTACAAGACCGCGATGGTCCTGTTCGTCGTCTATCAGATCTACAATTCGGAAGAGGCGGAAGGGATGTTCTCCGCCGTGGCTTCGGGCCTGTTCATCCTGCCCTTCTTCGTCCTCTCGGCGCTGGCGGGGCAGCTGGCCGACATGCGCGACAAGGCCGCGATCATCCGCCGGGTGAAGGCCTTCGAAATCCTGCTCATGCTGATCGGCGCGACCGGCCTATTCCTTGCTTGGCGCGGGTACGAAATGCCGGTGAACCTCCTTGGCATCGACACCAGCGTGCCGGTCCTCCTGATGCTGCTGGCGCTGTTCATGACCGGCATCCAGTCGACCTTCCTCGGCCCGATCAAATACGCGATCCTGCCGCAACATTTGCGCAAGGAGGAAGTGCTGGCGGGCACCGGCCTCGTCGAGGCGGGCACCTATATCGCCATTCTGGCGGGCACCATCCTTGCCGGCTGGATCCCGGTCGAGGTGGCTGCCGTTGGCATTATCCTGACCTCCGTCGTGGGCTATCTGGTGTCCCGGCAGGTGCCGGACGCTCCGCCGCAGGGCGCGGTCGAAAAGCTCGATTGGCACATCCTGCGCGCCTCGGTGAAGCTGGTGCGCGACACGATGCACCAGGCGGAAGTCTTCTACGCTATCCTTGCCATAAGCTTCTTCTGGACCATCGGCGCAGTGCTCTTCATCCAGTTCCCGCCGCTCGCCAAGAACGTGATCATGGCGAGCAAGGAAGTGGCAAGCATCTTTCTCGTGGTCTTCTCGGTCGGGGTTGCCATCGGCTCGGTCGCGGTGGGTGCGCTGCTGAAGGGCAAGGTTTCGGCGCGCTACGCCCCGCAATCGGTGATCGCGATGGGCGTCTTCGTGGTCGCCTTCTATGCCGTGTGCAAGCTGTGGCAGGCGGACAAGCCGGACCAGTTGCTCGACGTCGCGGGCTTCCTTGCCTGGCCGATGGCCTCGGTCATCCTTCTGTGCCTGCTCGGCATTGCGGTCGCGGGCGGTATGTTCGTCGTACCGCTCTACGCTTTCCTCACCACGCGCGTGGCGCCGGACAAGGCCTCCCGCACGATAGCGGCGAACAATATCGTCAATTCGGGCGCGATGGTGGGCGGATCACTTCTTGCCATGGCGATGAGCGCCGCGGGCGTGCCGATCGTGGAACAGGTGCTGATAAGCGCAGCCATGTGCCTCGTGTCGGCATGGCTCGGCAAGCGTCTACTCGAGGCCGAGCGCGCCTCCGGGATGCACGAAGAATAGGGCTCTTGGCCCTCGCCCCTTTTTAGATGATGAAGGCGAGAACCGCAGCGACAGTCGCGAAATAGGTCGTCGCCACACCGCGCACGTCGTTCGCCGTCAGCTTCCAGTCGACCAGCGTGCCTTGCGGCGTGTCCGCAAACATGCGGCGGCGGGTCGGCAAGCTGGCCCGCATCCAGTGGCGGGCGGCTTCGTTCGAGAGGACAAGTGCGCGTCTCATGATGCCTGTTTAACGTTTTTTTAACTATCGGTTTCCCCGCAAATCCGCCCTGCCCCAGTTCGGGACAGCTTTTCCAAATCACGGGGATAAGTGGGAACCGCGATGCATTCGATTGCGCGAGACCGCACGCCTCGCTAACCGGCGTGGCCATGACCACGCGACCTACCCCCGCCGCCGCCAAGCTGCTCGTCGACTGCCTGATCGAACAGGGGTGCGAGCGGATCTTCACCGTCCCCGGCGAGAGCTTTCTCCAGGTGCTCGACGCGCTGGGGCAGCAAGACGCGATCGACCTCGTCACCTGCCGGCAGGAAGGCGGGGTGGCGATGATGGCCTGCGCCGATGGCGCGATGACGCAGAGGCCGGGTGTCGCCTTCGTCACCCGCGGTCCGGGCGCGACCAACGCCAGTATAGGCGTCCATGTCGCGATGCAGGATTCGCAGCCGATGATCCTGTTTGTCGGTGACGTCGACAGCGAGATGCGTGACCGCGAGGGCTTTCAGGAAGTCGACTTTGCAGCCTTCTTCGGCCCCATCGCCAAATGGGCCGCGCGGATCGATTCGGCCGATCGCATTCCCGAGTATGTCGCACGCGCTTACGCCACCGCCATTTCAGGCCGCCCCGGACCCGTCGTATTGGCCCTGCCCGAAGACATGCTGAGCCGCGACACCGGGGCAAAGCCGCGCCCCCGCGTCGAGCGTCCGGCGCAGGCCCCCTGCCCCGACGCGATGCAGGCGATGATGGCCCTGCTTGCCGACGCCGCCTCACCCATCGCGGTGATCGGCGGTGCGGGATGGAACGCCAAGGCGCGCGAATACTTCCAGCTCTTCGCCGAACGGCTCGGCATCCCGGTGGCGACGGCCTTCCGGCGGCAGGACGCGATCTCGCCCTCAAGCCGCGTCTATGCGGGCAACCTCGGTTACGGGCCCAATCCCAAGCTGGTCGAGCGGGTGAAGAATGCCGACCTCGTCCTCGCCGTGGGCGCGCGATTGGGCGAGGCGACGACCGATGGCTACGCCGTCCCGCCGCTGGTCGATGGGGACCGCAAGCTGGTCCACATCCATCCCGACCCGAACGAACTCAACAGCGTCTACCCGGCCGATCTCGCGATTTGCGCCGAGATGGACGAATTCGCCGAAAGCGCGGCTCTGTGGGACGAAGGCGAGGTGCTCGACTTCGACGCCGGGGCCGAGGCGCATGCCGAATGGCAGGCCTGGGCGACTGCGCACCCTTCGCCCGATTTCGCGCTCGACATGGGCCAGTGCGTCCAGTTCATGCGCGACACGCTCCCTGCCGACACGATCATCTGCAACGGAGCGGGCAATTTCGCCGGCTGGTGGCATCGTTACTGGCGCTATGAGGGCTATCCGACGCAGCTCGCCCCGACCTGCGGCGCCATGGGATATGGCGTGCCAGCCGCCGTCGCCGCCTCTCTGCGCCACTCGGACCGCACCGTGGTCGCCGTGGCGGGTGACGGCGATTTCCTCATGAACGGGCAGGAATTGGCGACCGCCGTCCAGCACGGCGCAAACCTAATCGTCATCGTGGTCGACAACTCCGCCTACGGCACCATCCGCATGCATCAGGAGCGCGAATTCCCGGGCGAAGAGAGGATCAGCGGCACCCGCCTCGCCAATCCCGATTTTGCCGCGCTGGCCACAGCCTTCGGCGGCTGGTCGGCGACTGCACGGACCACGCAGGAATTCAAGGACGCGCTCGTTGCCGCAGAAGGCCGCAGCGGCCTGCGTCTGATCCACTGCCACATCGAGATCGAACAGCTCGCGGCCAGCGGAGCAACCGTGTCGGGCCTCAGGAACAAGTGACTCAAGCGAAAGGGCCGCCTCCCGGTAAGGAGACGGCCCTTCCTCGCTGAAACTCAGCGTGAAGCGTCGGCGTCAAATGTCGTTGCCGAATTTGCCCTCGATTTCGCCCTTGAACTGCTGGGCTTCGCCCTTCTGTTCCTGCTGGCGGCCTTCGGCGCGCGTTTCGGGATCACCCGACTGCTGCTTCACATTGCCGATGGCTTCGTTGGTGTTGCCTTTGATCTTTTCGGTCAGTTCGCCCATGGGGCCTCTCCTTTTGTTTTGTTACGCCAAAAACGGCGCGCTTACAGGGAGATAACGGGGCGAGGGTGCATCCCGTTCCGCTTGATTGCGACCACCCGAAACCCGAATGCGGCAGGCCGCGTCAGCGCTTCGTCATGCCGCCATCGACGAAATATTCGCTGCCTGTGACGTAACTTGACTGCTCCGAAAGCAGGAAGAGCGCGACCTCGGCCACCTCGCGCGCTTCGCCTAATCGACCCAGCGGCACCTGATCCTTGATCTGCGACACGAACAGTTCCTTCTGCTCGTCCGACAGGCCCATGCCTTCCATGAAATTGGTATCGATCGGTCCCGGCGCGACCGAGTTCACGCGGATCTTGCGCGGTGCCAGGGCGCTCGACCAGCTGCGCGCGAGCGCCAGGCACGCCGCCTTCGTCGCCGCATAGACCGCGCCCTGCGCCTGCCCAAGATAGGGCGCGACCGAGGAAGTCAGCAGCACCGAACCGCCATCGGCAATGTCCGCCATCATAGCAGCCATCTGCAGCACCGGCCCGCGGACGTTGGTGTTCATCATTGTGTCGAAGAATGTGGCGTCGTTCTCGTCATTGGGGCCGAATTTGCCGTAGCCTGCGTTGAGCCAGACGCCGTCCAATTGCTCGAACCGGTCGCGTACGCTGGCCGCCAGCTGTTTCGCCGCCTCGGGATCGGAAGCGTCGTTCTTGAGGACCAGTGCATCATCCGGCAGCGCCTCGCGCGCTTCGTCCAGGTGCCCTTCGCTCATACCCGTCACCGCGACATGGCCGCCTTCGGCCACGATCATCTTCGCCGCTTCGAGGCCGAAGCCGCTGGTGCCGCCGGTGATAAGGAAACGCTTGTTGGTAAATCGGGCCATCGGGCTCTCCGTTCGCAAAGGGTGGGTTCCCTAAGCGAACCGGCGAGAGCCCCGCGCCGTTCCTTCGCTTCGCCGCGTCAGATGCCCGCCATCTCGAGAATGATGGACCATTCTTCCGGCTTGATCTCGGCCACCGACAGGCGCGACAGCTTGACCAATTCGCAATCGGCGAGCTGCGGCTCCGCCTTGATCTGCTTGAGCGAGACAGGCGAAGGAAGCTTGGTCTTGGGGACGATCTTTACCGCCGCCCACTTGCCTTCGGGGTCGGTCGGGTCGGTGATCCCCGCCACGCTCACTTCGCAGATGCCGACGATCTCCAGCCCTTCGCGCGAGTGATAGAAAAACGCCTGGTCGCCCACTTCCATCGCGGCGAGATTGTTCTTCGCGCGGTGGTTGCGCACCCCGTCCCACGTGCCTTCCTTTTCGGCGACGAGATCGTCCCAGCTGTACTTGAAGGGTTCGGATTTCATCAGCCAGTAACGGGCCATGCGGAGGCTCTCCTAGGGTATGGGATGGAATACTGGCGCCTGCCTAGCGAGCCATCCCCGCACTGGCCAGCGAGGAGGTAGCGGTAGCGAAAAATTAACCCGATTTTAGCCTCATGTGGATATTCGAGCGAGTGCAGATCAGCATGTGGGGGCACATTTGCCGCAAGAACCAGTACCTGACCTGGAAAAGCGCGACCTCGCCAAGGGGGCGTTGCCGCGCGTCCTGCGCGGGCGCAAGGGGCAGGATCTCGTCACTCTGGGCGTGGTCCTTGCGGCCATTGCGCTGTTCGTGGCCACCGCCAGCAACGCCCTGCTCGATGCAGCCGCCACCGCAGCGAACGGCGATTCGTCGCCCAACCTGCTGCTGACCGCAGCCCTCCTCCTCAACATCGCGCTGATCCTGCTGGGCTGGAATCGCTACAAGGCGCTGACCGGCGAGATTGCGCAGCACCGCCGCCTGGAAGAAGAGGCCCGCAGGCTGGCCGATTACGACGACCTGACCGGGTGCCTCAACCGCCGGAGCCTCGCGCAGCTGCTCGACGCGATGCTGCAGGAAAGGACCGGCCGCAAGCGCGCCGTCGCCGCGATTGCCATCGATCTCGACAATTTCAAGCAGGTCAATGACCTCAACGGCCATGCCATGGGCGATGCCGTGCTGAGCACCACCGCCAAGCGCATTATCGACCTGCTGCCCGAAGAAGCGATGATCGCCCGGCTCGGCGGGGACGAATTCCTCTGCGTCGTGCCCTACAACACCGACGCCAGCGACCGCATCGACCTGCTCGCTACGCGGATCATCGAACAGATTTCACGTCCAGTCGTGCATCAGGGCAGCGCCATCGAGGTCACCATCTCGATCGGCAGCGCCAGCTCGCTCCAGATCGATCCGGAAAGCAAGGAAACTCCCGCGCAGGACCTGATGCACAAGGCGGATATCGCCATGTATCACGCCAAGAAGAAGGGGAAGAACCGCTTCTACTGGTTCGAACCGCCGATGGAAAACGAGCTGCGCTTCCGCAACGAGCTGGAAGCCGGCATCCGCCGCGGCGTGCAGGCGGGCGAGTTCGTTCCCTATTACGAACAGCAGATCGACCTCGACAGCGGAAGGCTGGTCGGCTTCGAAATGCTCGCGCGCTGGGATTCGCCGGAACTCGGCATGGTCACGCCCGAGATCTTCATCCCTATTGCCGAGGAAATCGGCGTGATCGCTCAAATGTCGGAGCAGCTGATCGAAGCCGCTTTCGCCGACGCCAGCCAGTGGGATCCGGAGCTGACGCTGTCGGTAAACATCTCGCCGGTCCAGATGCGCGACCCCTGGTTCGCCCAGAAAATCCTCAAGCTGCTGGTCAAGCACCGCTTCCCCGCCCACCGCCTCGAGATCGAGATCACCGAGACCTGCCTGCACGAGAATATCGGCATGGTCCGCTCGATGATCACCTCGCTGCGCAACCAGGGCGTGAAGGTCAGCCTCGACGATTTCGGCACGGGTTATGCCAGCCTCTCGCAGCTGCGCAGCCTGCCCTTCGACCGCCTCAAGATCGACCGCAGCTTCATCCGCGATCTCAACAAGCAGGACAGCAACGACAAGCTGGTCGATGCGATCATTTCGATGAGCGACGGGCTCAAGCTGCCGATCACGGCGGAAGGCATTGAGAACGCCGATATTCTCGACGCGCTCGGTCGTTGGGGGAAGCTGAAAGGCCAAGGCTATCATTACGGCCGCCCGGAACCCGCGCAGCGCGTGTTGGAGCGCCTTGCCGAGGCGGGGCGCCTTGCCAACGATGCGGCAAGCGAGGCCACAGCGCTGCCGCTCAACCCGGTGGCCAATTCGGACGACAAGAAAGCCGACGGCGGCAGCCGCGCCGGCTGACACTGGACGCTCAGCGCCCCACACCCTAGATGCGCTGGGCTATGCGCGTCCCTTTCATCAAGATGCACGGCCTCGGCAATGATTTCGTCGTGCTCGACGCGCGCGAAAACGCCCTGCCTGCGCTCGACACGAGCCGCGCCGCTGCCATTGCCGATCGCCACGAAGGCATCGGCTGCGACCAGCTGATCCTGCTCGAACCGAGCAAGAGCGCCGATTTCCGGATGCGCATCTTCAATCAGGACGGCAGCGAAGTGGGCGCCTGCGGCAACGCCACGCGCGCCGTTGCGCTGCTTCACGGCGAAGAGGCACGGATCGAGACCGCCGGCGGGCTGCTTTCGGCATCCCCCTCCGACGGCGGGGCAAGCGTGGACATGGGAGCGCCGCGCTTCGACTGGGACGCGATCCCCCTTGCCTATCCGATGGACACGCTCTCCATGCCGGTCGGCTGGGAAATGCTGGAGGACCCCGGTGCGGTAAACGTGGGCAACCCGCATGTGATCTTCTTCGTCGAGGATACGGATGCCGTTCCGCTGGACCGGATCGGGCCCGACATCGAGAACGATCCGCTCTTCCCCGAGCGCGTTAACGTCAACCTCGCCACCATCGAAAGCCGCAGCCGCATCCGGCTGCGCGTATGGGAGCGTGGCGCGGGCCTCACCCGCGCCTGCGGAACGGGTGCCTGCGCCACCGCAGTCCACGCCATGCGTCGCAAGCTTGTCGACAGTCCGGTCATCGTCGCCCTGCCCGGCGGCGATCTCGAGATTGCATGGGAGCCGGGCGGCACAATCCAGATGACCGGTCCTGCCACCGAAAGCTTCCGCGGCAGTTTCGAGTGGGACGATTACGCGTGAACGCCCCGCAGGTCGTATCCCTTGGCTGCCGCCTCAATCTCTCCGAGAGCGAGCGCATCCGTGCCATGCTGGCGGGCGAGGACAATCTCGTCGTCGTCAACAGCTGCGCGGTGACGAGCGAGGCGGTGCGCCAGACGCGGCAAGCGATCCGGCAGGCGCGCAAGGCCAATCCCGAAGCCCGCCTGCTGGTGACCGGCTGCGCGGCCGAAATCGAGCGCGACCAGCTCGTCGCCATGCCCGAGGTCGACGGCTTGATCGCCAACGAGGCCAAGCTCGATCCGCGCGCATGGAACGTGCCCCCCAGCGCCCCGCCCGTCCCTGCCCTGCACACGCGGGCCTTCGTGGCGGTGCAGAACGGCTGCGACCACGCCTGCACCTTCTGTGTCATCCCGCAGGGCCGCGGGAAAAGCCGTTCGCTCACCGTCGCCGAAGTGCTTCGCGAGGTCGAAAGCCATCTCGATACCGGCGCTAGCGAAGTCGTGCTGACCGGCGTCGACGTGACCTCATGGGGCCATGACCTGCCCGGCAGCCCCAAGCTGGGCACTCTGGTCCGCGCGGTGCTGGAGGCCTTCCCCGCCCTCACCCGCATCCGCATGTCCTCCATCGACGGGATCGAGGTGGACGAGGAGCTTTTCGAGCTTTTCGCTGGGGAACAGCGCGTGATGCCCCACATCCACCTTTCGCTGCAGCATGGGCACGACCTCATCCTCAAGCGCATGAAGCGCCGCCACCTGCGCGCCGATGCGGTCGCCCTCGTCGCGCGGCTGAAGGACCGCCGTCCCGACCTCGTCGTCGGCGCGGACCTGATCGCCGGTTTTCCGACCGAGACGGAGGAGTACCACGCGGCCAATCTCTCGATCATTCGCGAGCTCGAAATCGTCCACGGGCACATCTTCCCTTACTCGCCGCGCCCCGGCACGCCCGCCGCGCGCATGCCGCAAGTGGAGCGCCCCACGATCAAGCGCCGCGCCGCCGAACTGCGCGCCAAGGTAGCTGCGTTGCGTGCAGAGTGGCTGGCGACGCTCGTCGATAAGCCGCACTCGGTCCTCGCCGAAGCCGACGGGACCGGCTATTCGCCCCAATTCGCCCGCGTGAAACTGCCGGAAGGCACACCGCGCGGCTCCATCGTCACCGTGACGCCCAAGACACTCGAGGACAATCTCCTGTCATGAGCAAACCCAGCTGGACCGAGCGCCTGTTCGGCGGCTTCAAGAAAACATCCGAGCGCCTGTCCGAAAACCTCGCCGAGGCGGTGACCAAGGCCAAGCTCGACGATGCCACGCTCGACGATGTCGAGGACGCGCTGATCATGTCCGATCTGGGACCCAGCGCCGCTGCCCGCATCCGCGAAAGGCTGAAGGAAAAGCGCTTCGGCCTCGAAATCAGCGCCGACGAGCTGAAACAGGCGGTCGCAGACGAAATCGCCGCCATCCTGCGTCCGGTCGCCAAGCCGCTCGAGATCACCGCCTTCCCGCGCCCTCAGGTGTTGCTGGTCATCGGCGTGAACGGCAGCGGCAAGACCACCACCATCGCCAAGCTGGCGCATCTCTTCGTGGAAGACGATTACAACGTCATGCTGGCGGCAGGCGATACTTTCCGCGCGGCGGCCATCGGCCAGCTGCAGACCTGGGCCGACCGTGTGGGCGTGCCAATTGTGCGCGGTCCCGAAGGCGGCGATCCGGCAAGCATCGTGTTCGACGCGGTCAAGGAGGGTACCGAAATCGGCACCGACGTGCTGATCGTCGACACCGCCGGCCGTCTCCAGAACAAGCGCGAGCTGATGGACGAACTGGCCAAGATCCGCAAAGTCCTTGGCCGCCTCAACCCCGAAGCGCCGCATGACGTGGTGCTCGTGCTCGATGCCACCAACGGCCAGAACGCGCTTTCACAGATCGATGTGTTCAAGGAAGTCGCCGGCGTCACAGGCCTCGTCATGACCAAGCTCGACGGCACCGCGCGCGGCGGCGTGCTGGTGCAGGCGGCGGAGAAATACGGCCTGCCCATCCATGCCATCGGCGTGGGCGAGAAGATCGACGATTTGCGCCCCTTCGATCCCGCTCTCGTCGCGCGCGTCATTGCGGGAATTGCCTGATGTCTATCGACGACCCCCATTCCGTTCGCCCTGAGCCTGTCGAAGGGCCGCACTTCTCTTCAAGCGCAGCACCCGAACAAAAGGACGGTGCTTCGACAAGCTCAGCACGAACGGGTGGTGAGGGTAAGAAAAAACCAACCGGCTGGCTGCATACGCTCGTCGATTACGGGCCGCTGCTCGTCTTTCTCGGCGTCTACAAGTTCTACCAGCCGCCGGAGACCTCGACCTTCGGCGAGATCGCCGCGGTGATCTACGGCACGATTGCCTTCATGGTGGCCGCCGTCGTCGCGCTGGTCTCCAGCAAGTGGAAATTCGGCAAGGTCAGCCCGATGCTGATCCTCTCGACCACGCTGATCGTCGGCTTCGGCGCGCTCACCATCTGGCTGCGCGACGAACGCTTCATCCAGTTCAAGCCGACCGCGATCTACGCGCTCTTCGGTACGGTCCTGATTATAGGCTGGCTGCGGGATCGCGCCTGGCTGCAAGTTCTGCTGGAAGCCGCCTTCGAAGGCGTGACGCACGAAGGCTGGCTCAAGCTGTCGCGCAACTGGGGCTTTTTCTTCTTCGCGCTGGCAGGCCTCAACGAAGTGCTGGTCCGCATGATGACGTTCGAGAGCTGGCTCTGGGCCAAGATCTGGGTCTTCCTGCCCCTCACCTTCCTGTTCACCTTCAGCCAGATCCCGATGCTGCTCAAGCACGGCCTCTCGCTGGAGGACACGGACGAGGTGCTGAAGGACGAGCCGCCGACGGGTTCGTAGCCAGCGATTTTGGCGCCCTTGAATTTGTAGAGCGCCGCGCTAATAGCGCCGCCGATGCACGACACGATCGAACTTGTCTGGGCCAGCGACAAGCACCACGATATCCTTGCCGACATCATGTACGATGCCGTCCGGCATGGCCCTACCCGCTACACGGAAGAGCAGCGTGAGGCCTGGGTGCCCGAGCGTCGCAGCGGCGCATCGTGGGACAAGCGGCTTGCCCGTCAGGATATCGTGATGGCCCGCGTGCCCGATGGCCCGACATTGGGCTTCATGAGCCTCGATGCAGGTGGCTATATCGATTTTGCCTATATCCGCCCCCATGCGCAGGGCCGCGGCCTCTTCCGCAACCTGTACGAAGCTATCGAAGCCAAGGCACGCGCGAAGGGCGAGCGCCGGCTGTGGGTCCACGCCAGCCTGATGGCGCAGCCCGCCTTCGCCAGCATGGGTTTTTCTGTCACCGAGGAGCAGGTCGTCTATATCGGCGATCAGAGCTTCGAGCGGGCCGAGATGGAAAAGCCGCTCGACTAAGGGAATCGGTCAGATGCCGAGCCACGAGGGGAGACAGGTGTGCCGGTACGAATTGAACTTAATTGTCCTCCCGAGACCGCGAAGCTTCTCAGCCAGGGCATCGTCGACTTCAACCGCGCCGCCGTGCACGATCTGGAGCCGAACGAGGCCGAGTTGCGCTTCCACGTCGTCGCAACCGATGACGAGGGTCAGGTGATCGGCGGCCTGCGCGGCGCCTGCTACTGGAACACGCTACACATCGAACTGCTATGGCTCGCCGACGAAGCGCGGGGAACGGGCATCGGGCGCCAAATCATCGAGGCCGCCGAAACCTTCGCGGTTCAAAGCGGCTGCGAGAAAGCGCTGGTCGAGACCACCAGCTGGCAGGCGAAGCCCTTCTATGAGAAAAACGGCTACACCCTGACGGCAACCCTCGAAGGAAGGCCGAAAGGCCACGCCTCGCACTATCTCAGCAAGACGCTGGCGACGGCCTAGATCTCGACCTGGCTTCCCAGTTCGACCACGCGGTTGGTCGGCAGGCGGAAAAAGTCCATCGCGGTCGCGGCGTTGCGCAGCATCCAGGCGAAGATCTTCTCGCGCCAGATCGGCATTCCCGGCTTCTCGCTCGGCAGCAGCGTCTGGCGGCTGAGGAAGAAGCTGGTGTGCATCATGTCGAAATCGCCGCCGCAACGGGTCATCTTCTTCAGCCCCTGCGGCACGTCCGTCTCTTCCATGAAGCCATAGTGCAGGATGGCGCGATAGAAGCCATCGCCGAGGTCATGGTATTCGCACCGCTCCTCGGGATCGACATAGGGGCTGTCGGCGATCAGCACGGTCAGGATGACCACGCGCTCGTGCAGCACCTTGTTGTGCTTGATGTTGTGGAGCAGCGCCGAGGGCACACCGGCGGTCTGGCTGGCCATGAAGATGGCGGTGCCGGGGACGCGGGTGGCGGAATTCTTGGCGCTCTTGGCGAAAATTTCGATGGGCAGCGCGGTCTCGTGCATACGCTCGCGCATCAGCTTGCGGCCGCGCGCCCAGGTTGTGAGCAGCGTGAAGGCGATGAGTCCCACGACCAGCGGGAACCAGCCGCCGTCGGGCACCTTGAACAGGTTCGCCGCGAAATAGGCCCCGTCGATGATCAGGAAGAAGATCACCACGGGCGCCGCAACCCACCACTTCCACTTCCACACGCCCACGAACAGCACACCCATCAGCAGCGTGTCGATGGTGACGGCGCCGGTCACCGCGATCCCGTAGGCACTGGCAAGGGCCGACGAGCTCTGGAAGGTCAGCACCAGCAGGATAACCGCGACCATCAGCGCCCAGTTGACCACCGGAATGTATATCTGGCCGGCCTCGGTTTCGCTCGTATGGCGGATCGAGAGGCGCGGCATGAAGCCCAGCTGCATCGCCTGATGCGTGATGCTGAACGCCCCGGAGATGACCGCCTGACTGGCGATGAAAGTCGCAACCGTCGCCAGGATCACCAGCGGCAGGCGGTATTCTTCGCCCGCGAGCAGGAAGAAGGGGTTCTTCACGACTTCGGCGGCCTGTTCGGGCGGCAGGCCGGCGATCATTGCGCCTTGGCCGAAATAGTTCAGCAGCAGGCACGGCATGACGAAGCCGAACCACGAGAGGCGCATCGGGCCGCGGCCGAAATGGCCCATGTCGGAATAGAGCGCCTCGGACCCCGTCACCGCCAGCACCACCGCGCCCATGGCGAGGAAGGCGACGAACTTGTCGGTGATGAAGAACATCACGGCGTAATAGGGGTTAAGCGCGTAGAGGATGTCGGGGTTCTGGATGATCTGGTTGAGCCCGAGCCCGGCAAGAGTCGTGAACCAGACGATCATGACTGGCGCAAACAGAGCTCCGACCTTGGCCGTCCCACGCTGCTGGAGGACGAACAGGCAGATTAGCAGAATTACCGCGATCGGTATGACGAAGGTCTCAAGCCCCGGGTCGACCACCGTCAGGCCCTCAACTGCGGAAAGAACCGAGATTGCGGGTGTAATCATGCTGTCGCCGTAGAATAGCGACGTAGCAAACACCCCGAGCAGGACTACTAGCCAGGCGTATTTCGTCGTCCCGATGTGGCGGCTGATGAGGGCGATCAGCGCAAGGCTGCCGCCCTGCCCCTTGTTGTCCGCGCGCATGAGGATGGTGACGTATTGCAGCGCCACCACGATCACCATCGACCAGAAGATCAGGCTGACGACGCCCAGAACGTGCATCCGGTCGATCGCGATATTGACCGCGCCGGCAAAGGTTTCGCGAAACGCATAAAGCGGGCTGGTGCCGATATCGCCGAAGACGATGCCGATAGCGCCCACGGCCAGCGCAGCCTTGGAGGCGCCATGGCCATGACCATGAGCGTTCCCGCCGCCGGATTCCGGCTGCGAATTCGGCGCGGTGGCCTCGGTCATAAAGTGGGTGTTACCTGCCGCATTGCGTCAAAACCTTGGCTTTTCGGGGTCACGCCCCGTGCAAGGTCGCGGCGCTTAGCACCGTGACGGGAACGGGGCAACATCTTGCGGGTTCGAGCCTATTGGCCCTGTCCCTGCTCGGCAGGCGGCGGCGCGCTTGCCGCGTCCATCATCTGCTCGAGCCGCATGGCGCGAAGCGCGAGCGAATTGCGCCATGGCGCGTCTTCGGGAGCTTCGATCACCGCCTCGCGCCACAGCTCGCGTGTACGCTCGGCCTGTCCCGCGCGCAGCCACGCGAGGCCCAGGAAGTAACGCGCACCGCCGTTTTTCTCGTCGAGCATCTGCGCGCGCTGAAAAGCGGTGAGTGCGGCGGGGGTGAGATTGCCCTCTGCGTGCTCCACCAGTGCGATACCCAGACCAATCCATGCCTCCCCGTCGGCCGGGTTCTCCTCGATCGCGTTGCGATAGAAATTGGCCGCCTCGGCATAGCTGCCGCGCCGCAGGTAACTGTCGCCTGTGACCACCCAGCGTGCCGGGAATTGCGAGGTGTCGAAGAACTCGCGCCGTGCTTCGACCAGCAGTTCGCCGCTGGCCGCCTGCTCGACCTGCGCCTTGCCGGGCGACGAGGGTTGGTCGGGCGAGCCCTGCAAGGCGTATCCGGTCAGCCCGAAAAGCAGGGTCGCGCCCAGGAGGCTCCACCCCTTGCGCCCGACTCGCAGCAGGACGACCGCCGCGGCAAAAGCGATGGCCGCAAGCGCAATGACGGGTAGCCAGCTCACGCGCGCCTCCGCAGCCGCCGCCAGACGATCAGCCCCGCCAGCAGCGCCAGGATCGGGGGAATGGCGAAGAGCGGCCACGTGGTGGCGCTCATTACCGGTTCGTAGCTGACATAATCGCCATAGCGATCCATCAGCCAGCGGCGCACCGCCTCGGGCTCTTCCCCTGCGGCGATGCGGATGCGGACCTGGTGTCGCATGTCGCCCGCCATGGGGGCATCGCTATCGGCGATCGACTGCGACTGGCACTTGATGCAGCGCAGCGTGTGCATGAGCTCACGCGCGGCAGCCTCCTGCGCCGGATCGTCGAGCTGGCGATAGGCATAGGGCGCAGGCGGCGCGCTGCCTTGCGCGGCCAGCGGCATCGCCAGCACCATTGCCAAAATGGCGAGAAGTCCCTTCACCGCCCAGCCTTGCGCAGTTCTTCGAGCAGCATCGGCACATGCTCGGGCCGTATGTCGCCGACGTGCTGGTAGGTGATCACGCCCTTGCCATCGATCACGAAGGTCTCGGGCACGCCCGAGGACCCGATAGCTAGCTGCACTTCGGACAGGTCGTCGCGCCCGATGCGGCTGTAGGGATTGCCGTGTTCGGTGAGGAACCGCATCACATCGGTCGGCTCGTCACGGATGGCGACGCCGACGATCTCGACGCCCTCTTCCTTCAGCTGCTCGAGCTGCGAAGCTTCGGCGATGCAGGGCAGGCACCAGCTGGCCCAGATGTTGAGCAGCTTGGGCTCGCCCTCGTAGAAATAGCGGCTGTCGACGCCGGGCCGCTCGAGACTGGCGGGCGGCAGCGTGAAATAGGGCAGTTCCTTGCCCACCATCGTGCTCTTGACGGTATCGTCCTTCGGCTGGCTCAGCTGGTAGGCGGCCAGCCCGGCAAAGCCAAAAAACAGCAGGAAGGGTAACCACAGGCGCCAGCTCATCTAGGCGTTCTCTCTTTCTTCGCGCCGCTCGGTTATGCGGCGGCTTATGTAACGGTGCTTGAGATCGCTGCGGATCCGACCCACCAGCGCGAGGACACCGCCAAGCGCGATCAGCAGGCCACCATACCAGATCAGCGTGACGAAGGGTTTCCACCACAGCCGCACCTGCCAGCGCCCGTCGGTGCTGGAACCGCCCATAACGGCGTAGAGCTGGCCGTTCCAGCGGGTGACGAGCACGCTCTCGGTCGTCTGCTGCGGCGGGGCCCAGAAATTGCGCGATTGCGGGGCAATTGTCTGCGGTTCGCCGTCGCGGTGGCGCACCGTAAGCCGCCCGGCGAGCGCAGTCCAGTTGGGCCCGGCGACCGGCTCGACCGCTTCGAGGCGCACGGCCCACGGGCCCACACTGGTCGTCCCGCCCTCTTCCAGCGCAGCGAGCCGCTCCTGCGAAAAAGCGCCTTCGCTCGCCATGCCGAAGAGCATCACCGCAATGCCCAAATGCGCCGTGATCATGCCCCAGGTCGCGATCGGTACGCGCTTGAGGCGGCGGCCCTTCAGCGGCAGGAGGCTCGCCACGGCCAGTGCGATTGCGAAAGCGAGGCCGAGCAGCGGCAAAAGCGCCATCTCGCCCAGAACGGCGAAGAGGACGATCCCGGCCAGCAACAAGGCGGCCACGAGCGCCAGTTCCTTCGATATCCGCCCCCAGCTGTCTCTGCGCCAGCGTAGCAGCGGACCGACCGCCATCACCGCCAGCATCGGGAAGGCGAAGATCGCGCCGACCGGGTTGAAATAGGGCGGACCGACGGAAACGCGCACGTCGAAAGCCTCGGTCAGCAAGGGATAGAGCGTGCCCAGCAGAACCACGGCGAGGATCGCGCTCAGCATGACGTTGTTGACCACCAGCGCGCCCTCGCGACTGGCGACGGAGAAACGCTCGCCCTCGCTGATCGCGCCTGCCCGCAGGGCGAAAAGCAGCAGCGCCCCGCCGATATAGAGCGCCAGAAGGAGGAGGATGAAGCTGCCCCGCTCCGGGTCGACAGCAAAGGCGTGAACGCTGGTGAGCACGCCCGAGCGCACGAGGAAGGTGCCGAGCATCGACATGGAAAAGGCGACCACGCCCAGCATGATCGTCCACACGCGCAGCGCGTCGCGGCTGGCGAGGACGCCCGCGGAATGCAGGAGGGCCGTCGCGGCGAGCCATGGCATCAATGCGGCGTTCTCGACCGGGTCCCAGAACCAGTAGCCGCCCCAGCCCAGCTCGTAATAGGCCCAATAGCTGCCCGCGACGAGGCCGAGCGTCAGGAACACCCAGGCGCCGAGGATCCATGGGCGCATGGCGCGGGCGAAGGCGGGTGTTACCTCGCGGGTGATGAGCGCGCCGACAGCGAAGCTGAACGCGACCGAGAGGCCGACATAGCCGATGTAAAGCGTGGGCGGATGGAAGGCGAGGCCGATGTCCTGCAGCAGCGGGTTGAGGCCCAGCCCCTCGGCAGCCGGCTGCGGCAAACGCTCGAAGGGGTTCGAACTCAGCAGCAGGAAGGCGTAGAAGCCAAGCGCGACGAAGCCCTGCGCGGCCAGCGTCGCCTGCATCGTGCGTTCGGGCAAGCGTCGCTCGATCCCGGCGATCAGCGCGCCTGCCAGCGCCATGACGGTGACCCAGAGCAGCATCGAGCCTTCGTGATTGCCCCACGCGCCCGACAGCTTGAAGATCAGCGGCTTGGCGCTGTGCGAATTCATCGCCACCAGCTTCACCGAGAGGTCGGTGATCGCGAAGACCCACAGCAGCATGGCGAAGGACAGCGCCACCAGCCCGCCCTGCAAGACGGCGGCCGGACGGGTCAGCGCGGCAAGCTCGCTCTCGGTCCCGCCGCGCAGCGCCAGAGCGCCGCCGACGAGTTGCAGCACGGCGAGGGCCGCGGCCAGCCACAGCGCTGCCAGACCGATTTCCGCGATCATTCGAGGCCGACCGTCGTCTCTTCGGCCATTTCGGCCGCCTGGTGCTCGCTCATGCCTTCCAGTTCGCGCGGGACGTAATTCTCGTCATGCTTTGCAAGGAGGTTGTCGGCAACGAAGGTGCCATCGGCAGCGAGCCGCCCTTCCGCGACCACGCCCGACCCCTCGACGAAGAGATCGGGCAGGATACCGGCGTAGCGGACCGGAACGGCCGAGTTCTCGCGGCCGGTCACGGTGAAGGTCACCGTGATCCCGTCCGCCTGCGTGGCGAGCGAGCCCGGCGCGACCATTCCGCCGAGGCGTACGGCCTGCCCGACTTCGGGCGGGTCGGCCTGCATCTGCTCGGGAAGGTAGAAATAGCTCGCCTGGTTGCGCAGCGCATAGGCGGCGAGCAGGCCTGCGCCGACGAGCGCGACGAGCGCGAGGATGACAAGGACGAGGCGCTGGTGCTTGGCTTTCATCGTTTACGCGCTTTCTCGCGGCGGGCCTCGGCGCGCTTCATCGCGATCCAGCTCCATGCGATCATCGCCAGAGTGCCGCCGACGCCGATGGCATAGGCCGCGTAGACGAAGGTCCATTGGTCGAGAGCCTCGCGCATCAGTCGGCCTCCATCGCCCGGCGGCGCAGGCGCGCCTCGGCCTGTATGTCGGCCAGCAGGGCGCGCATGCGGGCCAGCACTACGCCGCCGAAGATCAGCGAGAAGCCGATCACCGCGACCAGCAGCGGACCGAGGAAGATACCGTCGATCGCACTCTTGCCCATGGTGATGCTGGGCGGCTGGTGGAGCGAATTCCACCACACCACGCTGCGGTTGATGATGGGAATATTGATCGCGCCCAGCAGGCCGAAGATGGCCGGGATGCGGGCCGAAATGCCCTCGCGCTCCGCCGCCTGCGCGAGCGCGATATAGGCAACGTAGAGGAAGGCGAGGACCAGCATGGAGGTCAGCCGTCCGTCCCACACCCACCAGGTCCCCCATGTGGGCCGGCCCCAGATCGAGCCGGTGGCGAGGCAGATCAGCGTGAAGACCAGCCCCGGAACCGCTGCCCCGCGCGCCGCAATGGCCGCAAGCGGGTGGCGCCAGACGAGGAAGACGAGGCTCGAAACGGCGATGGCGGTCCATCCGCCCATCCCCAGCCACGCGGTCGGCACATGGATGAAGAGGATGCGCACGGTCTCGCCCATCAGCCGGTCGGGCGGAACCTGCGTGAAACCCCAGAAGAGCGCCGCGGCGGTTAGCACAAGCCCAGACACCAGCAGGAGCGGCGTGAGCCAGCTCGCCAGCGCGAGAAACCGTTTGGGATTAGCGAAGCCGTGCATGGTGAAAGCCGTGGGTCAGCCTATTGCAGCCCCCGCCCCTGCTCGCAAGGCGGATTAGCGCCCGATGAGCTCCTGCGCCATCTTGTCGGCGACCTGGTCGGGCGAAACGCCGCTCTTGTCGCTTTCCTGCCAGATCTGCTCCAGACGGCCCGGGATCAGCGCGATGCGCTTGCGCACCTCGTTGATATCGCAGGGTGCCTTGTCGTTGCGGCACAAATATTCGAGCGTGACCGAGATGATGCCGCCCGCGTTGATCACGTAGTCGGGAGCGTAGAGAATTCCGCGCTTGGCCAGCATCGGGCCGTGTTCGGGGCGCTTCAACTGGTTGTTCGCCCCTCCTGCAACGACTTTGCAATCAAGCTTGGCGATGCCTTCGTCGTCGAGGATAGCGCCGAGTGCGTTCGGGCTGAACACGTCGCACGCAACCGCCATGATCGCATCGGGGCCGACGCATTCGGCGTCGAGCTCTGCGGCCAGGGCCTTGCAGCGGTCCATGTGGATGTCCGACAGGGTCAGCTTGGCGCCTTCTTTGGCGAGCAGGCGGGCGACACCGCCGCCGACGCTGCCCGTGCCCTGGATCGCGACATGGACGCCGTCCATGCTGTCCTTGCCGAGTTTATGCTTCACCGCGGCCTTGATGCCGAGGAAGATGCCGAGCGCGGTGAACGGGCCCGGGTCGCCGCCGGCGGCGTCCTCGCCGCTCACCGGCAGACCCGAGACATATTGCGTACGCTCGGCCACGGCGGCCATGTCGGCTTCGGAAATGCCGACGTCTTCGGCGGTGACGTATTTGCCGCCCAGCCCTTCGACCGCATCGGCGAAGGCCGCCAGCATTTCGGGCGTCTTGGTCTTGTCCTCATCGGCGAGGATAACGGCCTTGCCGCCGCCCATGGGAAGGCCCGCCATGGCGTTCTTGTAGCTCATGCCGCGCGACAGGCGCAGCGCGTCGCGCATCGCGTCTTCGGGATTGGCATAGTGCCAGAAGCGCGTGCCGCCCGCGCCGGGGCCGAGATGGGTGGAGTGCAGTGCGATGATCGCGGTAAGGCCGCTCTTTGGGTCGCGCACGACCTCGACCAGTTCGTGGTCGTCGTAATCCGCTTCGGTCCAGAACGCTGTCATCGGCCTCTCGCCCCTTGGAATAAGGTGTCTCTCAAACCAGCACGCGAAAGGAGAAAATGGGGCGATCGACGGGGTTCGAACCCGCGACCTCCGGTACCACAAACCGGCGCTCTAACCAACTGAGCTACGATCGCCACATGCCCCCGGAACGCTGCCGGGAAGGCGGCACATATACGCGGATAACGGGCCGTCAACCCGCCTTGCGTAACGGCGTGCGCCTGTTGCACAACATGGCCCCTATGGGAAGCGAAAAAGCGATTACACGCTGCCACGCGCAATTTTCTTTCTTTGCTTGCGGCGCGCTCCCCGACCGATAACGTGGCACGCGATGACCAATCCCGGCGAATCTTCAAGCGAGCTCCTGCTGTCCCGTCCGGGGATGCAGCGCGTGCCGACGCCCAAGGCGGAGCTCTTCCAGCTGCGCGATTTCGCCTCGCCTGCGATGTGCGATCAGCTTGTCGCGCTGATCGAGAAGGACCGCCGTCCCTCCACCCTCGCCGACGCGGGCGACGACCATTACTTCCGCACCAGCGAGACCTGCGATCTCGACCCGGATGAGCCGGTGGTGCGCGAGCTCGAGGCCCTGCTTGCCGCGCTCAACGGTATCGATCCCAAGTACGGCGAGCCGCTGCAGGGCCAGCGCTATGACGTGGGGCAGGAGTTCAAGCCGCATTGCGACTATTTCAACCGCGGAGGTCAGGACTGGGAGAAATACTGCTCGGTCGCCGGACAGCGGACCTGGACCTTCATGGTCTATCTCAACGCAGTGGAGGCCGGCGGGGCGACTCGCTTCAAGGCGGTGGGCAAGACGTTCCAGCCCGAGACGGGCAAGCTGGTGTGCTGGAACAATATGCGGCCCGACGGGCGCGAGAACCCCAACACCATCCACCACGGGATGAAGGTCAGGAAGGGCGTCAAATACGTGATCACGAAATGGTACCGCGAGAAGGAGTGGGGCTGGTGATCGCGGGCGGGGAAACGCGCGAAGGCGGCTGCCATTGTGGGGCGGTCCGGTTCCGCTTCACGGTGCCCGAAGGCGCGATCATCCGGCGCTGCAATTGCACCATCTGCGCGATGAAGGGCGTGGTGATGCTGGATGTGCCGATGGCCTCGCTGGAGATCACGCGGGGCGAGGACGCGCTCACGCTCTACACCTTCGGGAGCGGGCAGGCGAAGCACCGCTTCTGTTCGCGCTGCGGCATCCACACCTTCCACCAGCTGCGCTCCGAGCCCGATCACTACGGGGTCAACCTCGCCTGCGTGGACGGCATGTCGATCTATGAATTGGCGCAAGTCCCGGTGTTCAACGGCCAGCGCCATCCAGGTGATGGCAACGCCTATGAATATACCGGCGTGTTGCGGTTCGAGCCGACCAAGCCCTGATCCGCAAACGAAAAGGGCGGCCCCGAAGGACCGCCCTTAAGATTTCGTCGCCGAAGAAGCTTACTTCTTGAGCGTGAGACCGCCGAAGCGCTTGTTGAAGGCTGCAACGCGGCCGCCTTCCTGAAGCTGCTGCTTGCCGCCGGTCCATGCCGGGTGACTGGTGGGGTCGATGTCGAGCGTCAGCGTGTCGCCTTCGCTGCCCCAGGTCGAGCGCGTCTGGAATTCGGTGCCATCGGTCATCTTGACCGTGATCATGTGGTAATCGGGGTGACCTTCGGCCTTCATGATATACGTCCTTTTAGCTTCGGAGCGGTTCCGACCGATCCAGCTGTGTTGGGAAAGGCTGCGCCCTTAGCGGCGCGGCCCGAGATTCGCAAGGTTATTCGGGCGCGTCGGCGATCATGGCGGTGAAGCTGACTTCGCAGGTCACCATCCCATCGACCGAAGCCTCGCCTGCGAACTTGCAGACGCGGGCGCGCTTCTGGACAAATTCCGCCTTTAGATCGAGCAGCACACCCGGCGTGACGGGTGCGCGGAACTTCGCGTTCTCGATCGCCATGAAATAGACGAGCTTGCCCGAGCCGGCGAGGCCGAGGCTTTCCACCGCGAGCACGCCGGCGGCCTGCGCCAACGCCTCGATCTGGAGCACGCCGGGCATGATCGGCGCGCCGGGGAAGTGCCCCTGGAAAAAGTCTTCGTTGAAGCTGACTGCCTTGATCGCGTGGATGCGCTCGTCCGGGACGAGTTCGGCCACGCGGTCGACGAGGAGCAGGGGATAGCGGTGCGGAAGGCGCTTGAGCACCTCGACGACGTCGAAACCGGTCTCGCTCATATCCCCTGCTCCTTGCGTTTTCTTAGCGACCGGTCGCCTGGGCAGCCGGCTGCTGCGCGGCAGCGGCCTGCTGGCGGGCGGCGGCAACCATCAGGATTTGCTGGACCTGCTGGAACACACCGACGGCCTGCTGGCTCGGCTGCCAGCCCTGCGGCGGGGTGATCTGGACCGAGGGCACGCGGGTGTTGAGCGCGTTCACGACCTTCTGGTTGATATTGGTGGCCGGGTTCGACCAGGCAACCGCTTCGGGCGACAGGACGACCTGGATGTTGTCGGCCGAAACGACCGTCTGCAGGGCGGCGCCGTACTGCTGGAGGATTTGCTCGATCGCATAGACGCGCGCAGCATCGACCTGATTCTGCAGCTGGGCGATCTCGCGCTCAAGCGTCTGAATCTGCTGAGCCTGCGGAGCGGTCTGCGCCGCCTGCTGCTCGGCCTGGTCGAGATTGCCGTCGTTGTTGGTATCAAGCTGCTGGAGGAGCGCCTGCGCCTGCTGCTGCTTCTGCTGTGCCTGCGTGATCTGTGCCGCGTAGGTCGTGTTGATCTGCTGGTACGCGGTGCTCAGCGCGCTCGAACCGGCGATCGTGGCAGGCGGATTGACCACGGCGATGTTGCCGCTGACCTGCGCTGCGAGCGGCGTTGCGGCGATGCCGGCGACAGCCAGGCTCGCTGCGGCGATGGTCTGCTTGAGAATCTTCATTAGAATTGCGTTCCTACGTTGAAAGAGATCGTCTTGGTGTCGTCACCACGCTGCTTTTTAATGACGTGAGAGATATCGATCCTGAACGGACCGAAGGGCGAGTTCCAGTTCACCCCGACGCCGGCGGTAATGCGCGGCGAGATGCTGTCGCCCAGCAGCACTTCCTTGTAGAAGGTGGACGGCGGGATGAACGGATCGTTGGCGTTCCCGTCGGCGTCGAACTGGTCGAGCGTCTGGCCGATAGCGGGGACGTCGTCGGTCGGATCGTCAGGCGTGTTGTTCGGGTCGCGAAGGACCGGATTGCCGTCCTGATCGTACAGCGGACCAAGGTAGACCAGCTGGCCGTTGATGGTCGACTGCACGCCGTTGGGGTTATCCCGCAGGATCGGACGATCCACCGCGAAGAGCGAGCCTACGTCGACCCAGATCGACGGGCGGATACCCATCTCGGTCGCGCCGCTTCCCAGCGGGATATCGAGTTCGGCGCGGCCCAGGTAATAGGCGCGGCCGCCGAGCGAATAATCGATGCTGCGATTGTTGTCGTTCTCGCGCAACGCTTCGAGCGTCTGCAGGACGCGCGGCGTATCGGGATCAGCATCGTCGTCGAGATAGGCGAGCTGGACGATACGCGGACCCACGCCGCGGATATCGAAGCCGCGGAACTGCGGTTCGCCGAGGAAGAAGCGGTCGGTCAGACGCACATCGTCAAAGCCGGGTTCGGCGTTGCTCTTGAGCGCTTCGATCCAGCCGCCTTCGGCCTGGAGCGAGAAAATGAAACCCGAACCCACGTTGAAATACTTTGCCATGCGGGTGCGCATGCGCAGGTAATCGACATTGCCGCCGACACCGGCGAATTCGGTCGAGAAGGAGATCGTTTCGCCACTGGTGGGGCGAAGGCTGCTGTTGAGCGAGTTGTAATTGACCGTAAGGCCGAGGATCGAGCTCGTCCGCTTGCCGACCGCCTCACAGATGAAGCGCGAGCCGATGCACTCGTCGATGTTGTCGCCGTCGATGTCGTCGAAGAACTGCGTGCCGATCGTCACATCTTCAAAGTTAAGCGTGTAGCTGGCGATGGCCGACATATATTCGGTCAGCGGCACACCCGCGCGCAGCGAAAGGCCAGTCGTCGCCTGGCGATAGCGGTTGAATTCGCTGGCGAAGAAGTCGTTGTCGTATTCGCGGTGGTAGATATCCGCGCCCATCGAGATATTGCGGTCGAACAGATAGGGCTCGCTGAAGCTCACCTGCGCCGACTTCGAATAGCGCGAATAGTTCACGCTGAGGCCCACCGTCTGCCCGCGGCCGCGGAAGTTGCGCTGGCGGATCGAACCGGCGAGCACGAAGCGCTCGAGGCTCGAGAAGCCTGCCGAGAGCTGCAATTCGCCGGTCGGTTGCTCTTCGATATTCGCTTCGAGGATCACGCGGTCGGGCGCGCTGCCTTCGACCTGCGTGACTTCGAACTGTTCCTGGAAGTAGCCCAGCGAACGGATACGCGCTTCGGAACGCTTGATCGCGAGGCTGTTGAATGCATCGCCTTCCGCAACGCGGAATTCGCGGCGTACGACCTTGTCCTGCGTCAGCGTGTTGCCGTTTACATCGATGCGCTCGACGTAGACGCGCGGGGCCTCGCGCAGCACGAAGGTGACGTCCATCGTCAGGTCTTCGGGATTGCGGCGGAATTCGGGACGGATGTCGGCAAAGGCATAGCCGAAGGTGCCGGCAAGGTCGGTCAGCTGTTCGACCGTGTCCTCGACGCGCTTGGCATCGTACCATTCGCCGGTCTTCATCGGCAGCTGGCGCGTCATCAGGTCGCTGTCGAAATCGCGCAGTTCGCTCTGTACCTCGACATCGCCGAATTTGTAGCGCTCGCCCTCTTCCACCACATAGGTGATGATGAAGTCTTCCTTGTCCGGCGTCAGCTCGGCGACGGCCGAAACGACGCGGAAATCGGCGTAGCCCTGCGTCAGGTAGAAGGTGCGCAGGTTCTGCTGGTCGAACGCGAGGCGGTCGGGGTCGTAGCTGTTGTTGGAGCTCAGGAAGCTCAGCAGCTTGCCCGTCTCCTCGGTAACCATCTCGCCCTTGAGCTTGCCGTCGGAGAACTGCTCGTTGCCGATGATGTTGATTTGGCGGACCTTCGACTTGGGGCCCTCCTCGATCTCGAACACGATGTCGACGCGGTTCTGCGCCAACTGGACGAGCTGCGGCTCGACCGTGGCGGCAAAGCGGCCCTGGCGCTTGTAGAGTTCGATGATGCGGGCAACGTCGGCGCGCACTTTGGAACGGGTAAAGATCTGGCGCGGCGCGAGCCGGATTTCGGGGATGATCTTGTCCGCCTTGAGACGGTCGTTGCCCTCGATCAGGATGCGGTTGATGACCGGGTTTTCGGCCACCGTGATGACGACATTGCCATCGTTGTTGACGACGCTGACGTTGGAGAACAGCTCGGTCGCGTAAAGGTCCTTGAGGACCTGGTCACC
The DNA here is from genome assembly GCF_019711375.1 of Qipengyuania aurantiaca. Taxonomy (NCBI): domain Bacteria; kingdom Pseudomonadati; phylum Pseudomonadota; class Alphaproteobacteria; order Sphingomonadales; family Erythrobacteraceae; genus Qipengyuania; species Qipengyuania aurantiaca. Next base: position 2,183,151 of record NZ_CP081295.1, on the reverse strand, counting down.
CGCGGCCTGCGTGTAAGTGTCGCCCGGACGCAGGCGGATGTAGGAAAGGATCGTCTGCGGCTCGAGACGCTGCGCGCCGGCGACCGCGATAGAGCGGACCGTGTCCTGCTGCTGCACGGTTGCGGCGGTTTCGCCGGCACCCTCTTCACCGCTTTCCTGAGCCAGCGCGATCGAGGGGATCGTGCCCATGATCGTGCCTGCCATCAGGCCCGCCACAAGGCGCGTGGTCCGCGTTTTCGAAGTCGTCGCGGCGTTCGCAAATCCAGTCATCGACAAGGGAGTTCCCGTCCTTGAAATCATTCCTCGCCTGCAAGGCGCAGGCGGCCGATTGGCCCCCTGCCCGATGCAGGCCCCACGATCAAGCCGTGTGACGCCTCGCTAGGCGTATCCGGCTCGGCCTTTCCCCGCCTAATTCCCGAAGACGGGAAGTTTGGCGATATCGATGAAGGTGACAAATACCATCAGGGCGAGCACCAGTGCCACGCCGGCCCGGTAGGCCACCTCCGTAGACTTCGGCCCCAGCGGTTTCCGGCGGATCGCTTCAGCCGCGTAGAAAGCCAGGTGTCCGCCGTCGAGCGCCGGGATTGGCAGGAGGTTGATGAATGCCAAGTTAAGCGAAATCAGCGCGGCGAAGTTGATGAAGGCGAGCGGCCCCATGCTCAATTGCTCGCCTGCAAACTTGCCGATCGTGACCGGCCCGCCCAGCTCCTTGACCGAGCGATCGCCGACGACGATCTGCTTGATCCCCGTCACCATCATATCGACCAGCTTGCCGGTCTGAACGAAGGCGAGAGAGATGGATTCGCCGATTCCGACGTCCTCCACCGCAAGCTCGGAGGAATAGACCCCGATGCGGCCTATGCGGCTCTCGTTGCCGAAACGGTCGGTCTCGGTGATGTCGGCGATCTCGACCGGTAGCGTCAGGCGCTCGCCACCGCGCTCGATCTCCATGTCGATGGTGCGCCCCGGATACATCAGCACCCGGTCGGCCACGTCCTGGAATTCCGCTACCGGCTCGCCGTCGATGGCAATCATGCGGTCGCCGATCTCTAGCCCAGCGTCGCGCGCGGCGCTTTCGTCGGCGAAGCGGGTAATGACGGTCGTCTCTGTAGGATCTGCCGCCACGGGCTTCCCGTAGATCGCAAAGAAGCTCGCGAAGATGGCCAGCGTGATAATGATATTCATCGCCGGTCCGGCAAAGACGATCAGCGCGCGCTTGCCGAGCGAGGCATGCTGGAAACTGCCATCGCGTTCTTCCGCGCTCGCTTCGTCGATCTTATCGGGGTGCGGAATGCTGGCCGGGTCCATATCGCCCTTGAACTGGACATAGCCGCCCAGCGGGATCGCCGAGAGTTTCCAGCGCGTGCCGGGCTTGTCGGTCCAGCCCCACAGTTCCTTGCCGAAGCCGACCGAGAAGGCTTCCGCCTTCACGCCGAACCAGCGCCCTACGAGGTAGTGGCCGAGTTCGTGCAGGGTAACGAGCGGCCCCAGCAAAAGCGGGAAGCCGAGGATATACATCCAGAAGGGGATCGATCCGTCCAAGGTCAGGCAGTCTCCATTCGGGCCGTGGCGGCCTTGCGCGCGGCCTCGTCTAACACGAGAACGTCATCGAGCGAACGCGGCGCGGGCGGCAGGTTTCCGGCATTGAGTGTGTCCTCCACCAATGCAGCAATGCGGCTGAACTTTATCTGACCGGCGAGAAAAGCCGCCACGGCGACCTCGTTGGCGGCGTTGAGCGTGGCCGGGGCCGCCCCGCCCGCCTCGGCCGCCTGCCGCGCCAGTTTCGTGGCCGGAAAGCGCGTCTCGTCGGGCTGGAAGAAGCTGAGTTCGCCGATGACGGCGAGGTCAAGCGGGGCCATCGGCGTGTCCATGCGCGCAGGGTAGGCGAGGCAAGAAGCGATGGGCACGCGCATGTCCGAAGGGCCGAGCTGCGCCAGCGTCGACCCGTCGCGGTATTCGACCATCGAATGGATGACGCTCTGCGGATGGACCACGATCCGGATGCGGTCGAGGCCGACGGGGAAGAGATGATGCGCCTCGATCAGTTCGAGGCCCTTGTTGAACATGGTCGCGCTGTCGACGCTGATCTTGGCGCCCATATCCCAGTTCGGATGCGCAATCGCCTGTTCGGGCGTGACCGCTTCGAGATCCTCGACCAGCCGCAACGGGCCGCCGCTGGCGGTGAGCGTGATGCTGCGTACCTCGTCGAGCTTGCCGCCCTGCAGACACTGGAAAATCGCGTTGTGTTCGCTGTCGACGGGAAGCAGCGTGGCGCCGTGTTTTTCGACCGCGGCGGTCATGACCTCGCCCGCCGAGACCAGCGCCTCCTTGTTGGCGAGCGCGACGGTGCGGCCCTGCTCGATCGCGGCCATCACCGGGCCAAGCCCGGCGCAGCCGACGATGGCCGCCATCACGATATCGGCCGGGCGCGCCGCAGCCTCGCACAGCGCCGCGCGTCCGGCGGCGGCTTCGACGTCCGATCCCGCCAGCGCCTCGCGCAGTTCACCAAGGCGGGTATCGTCCGCGATCACGGCGATTTTGGCCCCGAATTCTTTCGCCAGCGCGGCGAGGTCGGCAACATTGGAATGGGCGGTCAGCGCCTCCACCCGCCACGCGTCCGGATTGCGCCGGACGAGGTCGAGCGTGGATGCGCCCACCGATCCGGTGGCGCCAAGGACTGTAAGCGACCGTGTCATGGCGCGGAGCTTAGCAGCAGTCCGGCAAGCAGCACCACAGGGATGATTCCGTCGGTCCGGTCGAAGAAGCCGCCATGGCCCGGAATGAGGTTGGAGCTGTCCTTGACCCCGGCCTTGCGCTTGAGCCAGCTCTCGAAGAAATCGCCGCTTTGCGCGGCAACCGCAATCGCTGCACCCATGGCGACCAGCGTGCCGATTTCGGCGATTTCGAAGCCGAGTGTGTTGGCCCCGCTGACCTGCCGCGCCGCGACATAGACAAACAGCGCAAGCCAGGTGCTGGCGCCCACGATCCCGCCGAGTAGCCCGGCCCAGGTTTTGGACGGGCTGATCTTTGGCGCAATCTTCGGCCCGCCCAGCGTGCGCCCGAAACCATAGGCGAAGGTGTCGACGAAGATCACCGCGCCGATCACGCCCACGATCATCGGGACCGGCAGCCGCGAAAGGACGAACCCGGCGAGCCCGATATAAACCGCGCCTGCGAGGATAGCGGCCAGCCGGAAGGGCACGTTCCGCGTCACCTTGACAATCAGCAGCACGAACTCGACGAAGGTCGCCAGCGAGACGAGGACGATGAACCCGTCGAGCCAAGGGTCGCCCGCCACCACGGCGGCCACGGCGATAGACATCATCACGGCGGCGGACAGCAGCCGTATCGGCAGGTCCGCATTCTTCGATTTCGCCCCCGACGAAACCGCTCCGCTCTCACCTGCCGCCAAAACGTCTCTCCCTGCCCGCAAACTGGTCCAGCGCATCCTGCAGATGCGCGAACGTGAAGTCGGGCCACAAAACTTCCGTGAAGATCATTTCCGCATAGGCGGCCTGCCACAAGAGGAAATTGGACAGGCGCACTTCGCCGCTGGTGCGGATCAGAAGATCGAGCGGCGGCAAGCCGGCGGTGTAGAGATTGGCCTCGATCGCCTCTTCGGTGATCGAGCCCTGCTCGGCCGCAGACCGCGCGGCCGCGGCGATTTCCGCCTGCGCCCCGTAATTGAGCGCCACGGCCAACGTGCGCGACCCGCCCGAGGTCTGCTCCAGCGCATCCTCCAACATGGCGACGATGTCGGGCGCCAGCCCGCGCCAGTCGCCGAGGATATGCAGCTTCACGTCGTTGGCGATGAATTCGGGCAAGTCCGACTTGATGAACTTGCGCATGAGATTCATCAGGTCGTCGACCTCGTCCTCCGGGCGCTTCCAGTTCTCGCTGCTGAAGGCGTAGAGCGTCAGGCACTCGATTTCGGTGTGCTTGAGACTGCGCACCAGTTCGCGCACCGCCTCCACGCCCTTGCGGTGACCCATGGCGCGCGGCAGGTGCTTTCGCTTGGCCCAGCGCCCGTTGCCGTCCATGATGATGGCGACATGGCGGGCGATCTTATTGTCAGGCTCCATACCCAAATCCGTTCGCCCTGAGCTTGTCGAAGGGCCGCACTTTTCTTCTAGTGCAGCTCCTGAAGGAAGGACGGGGCTTCGACAAGCTCAGCCCGAACGGAAAACTGGAAAAAACGCATAATCACTGCGTCATGATTTCCTTTTCCTTGGCCGATGCGGCCTGGTCGGCTTCGGCGACGTATTTGTCGGTCAGCTTCTGGACCTCGTCCTCGGACCGCTTGCGGTCGTCTTCGGAGATTTCCTTCTTCTTCTCGTCTTCCTTCAAGGCTTCCATGCCGTCGCGGCGGACGTTGCGGATCGCAATCTTGGACTGTTCGGCATACTGGCCGGCAAGCTTGGCGAGATCCTTGCGGCGTTCCTCGGTCAGATCGGGCATCGGCAGGCGCACGTTCTGGCCGTCGATCATCGGGTTGAGGCCGAGATTGGCCTTGGCGATACCCTTCTCGACCGCGGTGACATTGGCCTTGTCCCACACCTGCACGCTGAGCATGCGCGGTTCGGGCGCCGAGACGGTGGCAACCTGATTCAGCGGCATCATCGAGCCATAGACTTCGACCACCACGGGATCGAGCAGGCTGGTGTTGGCGCGGCCCGTGCGCAGGCCCGAAAGATCGCCCTTCAGGCTTTCGATCGCGCCCTTCATGCGGCGTTCGATATCGGCCCTATCATACTTCATTATAAGCTCCGTACTTGGCCATGATCGGCTTCCTCTTGTCTTTCTCGTTTCGTATCAAGCGGTGTGGTCGGTGACGATGGTCTGCGTGCCCTCGCCCGAAAGAACCTTCACGACATTGCCCTTCTCGCGGATCGAGAACACCACGATGGGAATCTCGTTGTCGCGGCAAAGGGCCACGGCGCTGGCGTCCATGACCTTGAGATCGTCTGCGAGCACCTTGGAGTAACTCACGGTTTCGTAACGCTTGGCATCGGCGTTCTTCTTGGGATCGCTGTCGTAGATGCCATCGACGCTGGTGCCCTTCAGCAGCGCGTCGCACTTCATCTCGGCAGCGCGCAGGGCAGCGCCGCTGTCGGTGGTGAAATAGGGCGCGCCGACGCCGGCGGCGAAGATCACGATGCGGCCCTTTTCGAGGTGACGCTCGGCGCGGCGGCGGATCACCGGTTCGCACACCTGGTCCATCTGTACCGCGCTCTGCACGCGGGTTTCCACGCCCAACTGCTCGAGCGCGCTCTGCATCGCAAGCGCGTTCATCACGGTGGCGAGCATACCCATGTAATCGGCCTGCGCGCGGTCCATGCCCTGCGCCGCACCCGCCATGCCGCGGAAGATATTGCCCCCGCCGATGACGAGGCAGATTTCAAGGCCGGTATCCTTGGCCGCCTTCACTTCCTTGGCAAGCTCCAGCACGAAGGCCGGGTCGATCCCGAACTGCTGGTCCCCCATCAACACCTCGCCCGAAAGCTTGAGGAGGACGCGGTTCATCTTGGGGAGGGTCATGGAGGCAGTCTCTATTTCTGGGGTTTGGGGGTCCTTAGCTAGGAAGGGTGCACGGCGCAAAGAGAAAGGATTAGAGCATCACAGGGGCAGCACCCAAATTTGGCGGCGCTCGTTGTCCCGCGAAAACCGGAATGATGCCTTCGCCGAGCTGCAACTCGAGGGCGACCCCCGCCAGATACTACATACCGATTTGCGACCGCAACTCGGTATCGAGCTTTCGTTTAAGATCGATCCAGTAAGCGCGATCATGGATATTATGAAACTCGTTGGGATCAGCCTTATGATCGTAAAGTTCCTCTGCGCTCCCGCGTGAAAGGGTGAAGCGCCAACGACCGCCACGGATGGTATGGTTGCGAAAGCTGGGAACCGCGGTCGAAATTGAATCAGAGTAACCACCAAAGTTAGACGTTATGGCGTATGGCGTTCTGCTCATCGCAGGTCGCCCTGGATTCATCATAGCGGGAACGAGCGACTGCCCATCTAATTGCGGACGGCCGTCAGGCACTAACACCTCCTGTATGTCCGCGAGTTCGATCAGCGTCGGATAAATATCAATCAGCGATACCGGAATGTCCGACACTGTTCCGCGCGAGTTATCGAAGCGCCCTCTCAGATCCGCGATAATCAACGGTATCCGCGTGCTTTCGCTGAAAAGTGACATCTTTCCCCACATCATTTTCTGGCCAGTCGCCCAACCGTGATCGGACGTTACGATAACGATCGAATTTCTCCTCATCGTCGGATCAGCTTCGATTGCATCGAGAATCTGTCCAAGCTGTTGATCGACCACATACACCGACACGAGGTAGCTGAGAATTTGACTTCGGAGGAGATTCTCTTGGGTGTTCGGTATGAACGAGCCAGGATTTACCAGATCTGGGATGAATCCACCTGAGCTTCCAGCTTCAATTAGCTGGTCGAAATTTTTGCGGCCATGGCCATAGAGTGCGGAATTCGGAACGTCCGCGAGGTCGCTATTGTGTAGACTTCCTTCGAATAATTCGGGGAATTGAACATCGTCGATCGACTGTAGGCCTCGTGCAGCGATAAACTCGTCGAAATAGGCGTCCGGGATGTATCTGGCGCTATGCGTTTTCGTTAGCCCAAGCATCATCATAAATTGCTGGCTGGTTAATGGCGCAGTTTCTGCAAATTTATGCTCGCTCGGGGTTTGTTTGCGCAGCACTTCCGAGGCCCAGCGAGCAATACGCTCATCGGTCAGAAGCGAACGATCGCTATCGCTGACATAGCGGAATTCGCCCGACGGACCCGCGAAACCACTATAGCTATGCCCCGCCGGATAGGAGCTGTTCATGTCGGACGTAAACGTTGGCGGCTGGGAAATCCTGCCATAGCCCCATGACCATGATTGTATGGCAGCCGGCAAGTCCGGATTGCTGTTCCAGCGCCCACCCGGCAACAATTCCGCCTTACCCCACCTCAGCCGACTCCAGTCAGCACCTTCTACCCCGTAAGGAATGAAACGAGTAGGTTTGCCCTCAGCTATCGAAACCCCGTCCCACGGATAAGGACCAAATTCAGACATGGGGCCAAAATAACCCCCCGACCGATCATTTCGGCCGGTTGCCTGTGTCTCCTCCTCAAAATTACCAAAAACGGTGTTGTCATACTGCTGCTCATGGAAAAGTTTTCCCGCATTGTAGACCGCATATCCGTTGTCCCGAAAATGCTCTGGAAGAAGTTTTGCATCACTGAGGACCGCATGATCGCGAAAATGATATGTCGAATGGTATTTTCCGCTGGTGGACGGAAGATAACCGGACATGAAACTCGCCCTTGAAGGGGAGCAGACGGGTGAATTTGCATGGGCATTGGAAAACGTGACGCCAAGCCGCGCCAACCGTGAGAAGTTAGGCGTATATGCCTGTGGATGGCCTTGTAGCGGCTCGACATAATCATTGAGATCGTCGGCGAGAATGACGATCACGTTGGGCTGTTCGGAAACCGGTGACGGTGTCAATGTCGGTGTCGGCGTCGGCGAGGACGTCGCGACGGGTGCCGGTTGTGATCCGCCTTCCCCACCGCACGCGGCGAGGCAACCGGCCAAGGCCAGCACAAACTTAAACTTCATGGAATTCCGCCCCAATCGAACTTTGCTTGACCTTGGTTTTCAATTTCTCTCAAGTCAACCGTTCAGCAGACTTATCCTAATAATCGATTTGAATTTTCCCAATAGGCAACCCCTGCTAGCGGAAAGTGAGATCCACGACCCCAACTGTTCGTAAGATTGTGGATGTGACGAGCGCCAAAGAACCCTGTAAGGTCGCTTCGGGATCATAAGATCGTTCGGACTCCAACCAAGGTCTGAGACCAAATATGTCAACCAACCATACTCCAGCCACTAAAAAATCCATATGAGCCAAGTTCACGGCCGAAAACGAAAGGTTGCATGATTCATGCATAGAATGGTCGCGGTTGTTTGCATGATCACCCTAAGCGCTTGCTCACCAAAAAAGGAATCTAGCGTAGATTCCCAAGCGGAGATATCGGCCCAGCGAAAATGCTCCTTACCTCAGAAGAGCTTTGTGCGCCTCGAATCCGGGGAGTTCCTGATGGGTCAGGAAGGTATCTATAGCGAGGAAGGGCCTGTGCGCAGAACCCGCGTGAACGGTTTCTGGATCGATACGACCGAGGTTACGAACGAGAGGTTCGCGCGCTTCGTGGAGGAGACAGGCTATGTGACCATCGCGGAAAAGCCCGTCGACCCTGCCCTTTTCGATGTGCCTCGGAGCCAAATTCCAGCACACATGCTTAGTCCGGGATCTGCAGTTTTCACTCCGCCTTCGAAGGCGTCCAGCCACTATCGCGATTGGTGGATTTACCTGCCCGGTGCAAACTGGAAAAAACCCTTTGGCCCAAAGGGGCGAGACTACAGCGCGAATGAACCGGCAGTTCATCTCGCCTACCAGGACATGGAAGCCTTCGCAAAATGGGCTGGAGGACGCATTCCCACCGAAGCCGAATGGGAATACGCCGCAAAAGCAGACGCCAAACCAAGCCGTGAACAGCCCGCTGAAGCGAACAGCTGGCAGGGGGTCTTTCCCGTAGCCAATGAAAAGATAGATGGATTTGAAGGCATCGCACCCGTTGGATGCTACAAGCCCAACTCGAACGGCCTTTACGACACGGTCGGCAATGTGTGGGAAATGACCGCAGATCTCTATCGCGCGGGACACGATCCTAACGACCGGGACAATCCCCAAGGACCAAGCGAAACCCTGGCTTATGATCCGGTAAATCCGAAATTTCCCTCTAGGGTAATTAAGGGGGGCAGTTATTTGTGTGCGCCAAATTACTGCCAACGTTATCGACCTGCATCGCGTAGTGGACGGGACCCGGCGATGGGAGCGAGCAATGTTGGCTTCCGTCTGGTTTATGACCGGAGGCCCGCTCATCCCAGCGCTCTCGGCGTGGATGCACATTAAATAAAGTGCAATAGCTCCGTTTTCTCTGCGTGACAGACACCAGCAATTGGTCGGCTACCTTCATCCGCGTATGGCCTGAAAGAAAAAAGGCCGCCGGAGCGAACTCCGGCGGCCCAATTCTTCACGAAGCAAGCTTTCGCTTAGCCGCCGACGGCAGCGGCGACTTCGGCTGCGAAGTCGCTCTCTTCCTTCTCGATGCCTTCGCCGAGCTGGAAGCGGACATAGTCCACCAGTTCGACCTTGGCGCCGACGTCCTTGGCAGCCTGTTCCACGACCTGTGCGATCGGGGTCTTGTTGTCGATGACATAAACCTGGCTGAGGAGGGCGTTTTCCTTGGCGTATTTGTTGACCGCGCCTTCGACCATCTTTTCCTGGACGTTTTCGGGCTTGCCGCTTTCGGCAGCCTTTTCCTTGGCGATCGCGCGTTCACGCTCGATCACGTCGGCGTCGAGGCCGTCAGCGGTCAGGGCCTGGGGGAAAGCGGCGGCGATGTGCATGCCGAGCTTCTTGCCCAGCTCTTCCAGCTTGGCCTTGTCGCCTTCGCTTTCGAGAGCGACGAGGACGCCGATCTTGCCGAGGTCGGGGGCGACCGCGTTGTGCATGTAGGGCACGATCACGCCGTTGGTGACCGAAACGGTCTTGATGCGGCGGATCTGCTGGTTCTCGCCGATGGTGGCGACATTGTTGGTCAGCTTTTCGGCGACCGAACCGCCGTCGGGATAGCCGGCAGCCTTGAGGGCTTCGACATCGTCACCGTCGGTGGTGAGCGCGACCTGAGTGGTCTTGCGAACGAAGTCCTGGAACTGGTCGTTCTTCGCAACGAAGTCGGTTTCCGAGTTCACTTCGACGGCAACGCCACGGGTAGCCTCGACGGCGATGCCGACGAGACCTTCGGCCGCGGTACGGCTCGACTTCTTCTGGGCGGTGGCGAGCCCCTTGGCGCGCAGGGCGTCGACAGCGGCTTCGATATCGCCGTTCGCAGCTTCGAGAGCCTTCTTGGCGTCCATCATGCCCGCGCCGGTCTTCTCGCGCAGGGCCTTCACGTCAGCGGCAGTGAATGCAGCCATGGTAAATTCCTTCTTGGGTAGTCTTGGATGCGTGCAGCACCGGGCCAGCTGGTATCAGCGGCCCGGCGCATAGTTCGCTTGTGTGACGGCCACGCTACGCAGCCGCCCCACGGGAATGGCCTCAGGCCGCAGCTTCTTCCGGCGGATTTTCCATCGCGCCGACGTCGGCACCCGAATCGGTCACGCCTTCGCCCTTGCCCGAACGAGCTGCTTCGGCAACCGCGTCGCAATAGAGCTTGATGGCGCGGGCAGCGTCGTCGTTGCCCGGGATCGGGAAGGCGATGCCGTTCGGATCGACATTGGTGTCGAGCACGGCGACCACGGGGATGCCAAGCACGTTGGCTTCCTTGATGGCGAGGTCTTCCTTGTTGGCGTCGATCACGAACATCACGTCCGGAATGCCGCCCATGTTGCGGATGCCGCCGAGCGAAAGCTCGAGCTTGTCGCGCTTGCGCGTGAGGTTCAGCACTTCCTTCTTGGTCAGGCCGCTGGTGTCGCCCGAGAGCGTTTCTTCCAGCGTTTTGAGTTCCTTGATGGAGCCCGAGATCGTCTTCCAGTTGGTGAGCATGCCGCCCAGCCAGCGGTGGTTGACGAAGTGCTGCCCCGAAGCGAGCGCGGCTTCGCGGATCGGGTCCTGCGCCTGGCGCTTGGTGCCGACGAACAGGACCTTACCGCCCGAACGCGCGGTCTGGCCGATGAAGTCGAGAGCGCGCGCGAAAAGCGGCACGGACTGCGACAGGTCGATGATGTGGATGCCGTTGCGCGCGCCGAAGATGTACGGCTTCATGCGCGGGTTCCAACGGTGGGTCTGGTGGCCGAAGTGTGCGCCGGCCTCGATCAGTTGCTGCATGGTGACGGTAGGAGCCGCCATGATCATTTCCTTTCCGGTTGTACCTCTGGAAGGCTGGAACCCGTGGTGCGGAGTGTCCCGCGCCGGGCACCGGTATGTGTGCCTTCCATGTGGATTTGTCCGCCCTTTGAATGGCCCGAATTGGCCGAATCCGGGGCGAACGGCGCGCGTCTAGCGGGATTCCAAAGCGAAATCCAGACTCATTTTGTCCCAAAAAAAGACAGCTTGGGCGCAAAAAGCGCTTGACTAAGGAGAACAAAACAGGAACATTGTTCTCATCGCCGGAACACCCGGCGGGATTTAGGGGTTTTCCCGTAAATTTACCCCGGCTGTCAACAGCTTTGTGCACAGGCGGGCGGGGAGGAGATGGCCGATATGTTCGCAACTGTTCTCATTGCCGCTTTCGCCCTCGCCAGTGTGGCGACGGTGCTCGTACTCGCCGATAGCGGACTGCGTTGGTGGTCCGCTTTCGGCACGCTGCGGCAGCGCATGAAACAGGGGTATGCGAGCGCGGGCGTCGGCCCTCGCCCATCGATCATTACAGGCAGTGCAAATGGCTTCGGGCGTCAGGTCCGCGCCTATCCGGTCATCCGGCAGGTGACGCAGCGCGCCGCTTGATCCGTGCGTAGCGCATCAGCGTGAACGGCAGCAGCGCCAAATAACCGATCCCGATCGCACTCAGCGTCCACCAGGGCTCGACCAGCAGTGCCGCGAAGAGCAATCCCACGAACGCAAGTACCCAGAGACGAATGCCTCGTCGCGGGCGAAGCGACGTCCAGCTCGGCGTCGCCATGCTCGAAATCATCAGCAGAGCGGTCGCAAGCAGCCAGGGCGCCACGAAGATCGGCTCGCGAAATACGTCGAAGCCCGTTGCCGACCACAGGTAGAACGGCATGAAGGCGAGCCCCGCTCCCATGGGTGCCGGAACGCCGGTCAGGAAGCCGAGCGATTTGTGCGGCTGCTCTTCCATGTCGATCTGCGCGTTGAAGCGCGCAAGACGCAGGGCGCAACAGATCGCCAGCGCCAGAGCGGCGAACCAGCCCCAGCGCGGCTCCGCCGAAAGCGACCACAGGTAGATGATGATCGCGGGCGCGGTGCCGAAGCTCAGCGAATCGGCAAGGCTGTCGAGCTCTGCCCCGAAGCGCGATTGTGCCTTCAGGAGGCGCGCGATGCGCCCGTCCATCCCGTCGAGGATGCCGGCCACGATGATCGCCACGGCGGCCGCCGCCCACTGTTCGGAAATGGCAAAGCGGATGCCGGTCAGCCCCGAACACAGCGCCGCCGCCGTAATCGCGTTGGGCGCCATGGCGCGCAGCGACAGGCCGCGCGACTTGCCCATGACCGGCTGTTCGTCCTCGGCCGCCTTGGGGCCGAGCCGCGCGCGCTCTTCCGGCTCGGGGCGCGGCGTGGGATCGGACAGCAGGCTCATTGCGTAACTCCTTCAAGCAGGGGCTGGCTGCCCACGGCGGCGATCACGGTTTCCCCCGCAACCACCTTCTGGCCGACCATGACGTAGGACCCCGTGCCAGCCGGCAGGTAGATGTCCACCCGGCTGCCGAAGCGGATCATGCCCACCCGCTGACCAACGCCCAGCGTATCTCCCGGTTTCGCAAAGGAAACAATTCGCCGCGCGACGATGCCGGCGATCTGGGTGAAGCCGACCTTCAACCCGTCCGACCGCTCGATCAGGATGTGCTGGCGTTCGTTGTCCTCGCTTGCCTTGTCGAGATCGGCGTTGAGGAATTTGCCCGGAATGTAGATCAGGCGCCGCACCATGCCGGCGATCGGCGTGCGGTTCACATGGACATCGAACAGGGACAGGTGGATCGAGACGCGGGTGACGGGCACGTTGGCCAGCCCTTCGGTCCCGCTGCCATCGTCGACCACCAGCTCACGCGGCGGCGCGACTTCCTCGATCTTAAGGACGCGGCCATCGGAGGGCGAAATGATGAAGCGGTCGTCCTGCGGCACGACGCGTTCCGGATCGCGGAAGAAAGCGAAAAAGCCGAGCGAGAGGAAAGCCATCGGCCATGCCAGCGTTTCCCACGCAAACCACGCGAAAATTAGCGACAGGCCCAGCGCGGCAAGTCCGAACTTGCGACCTTCGGGATGGATGCGCGGCAGGGCCGAAACCGTATCGCCCCGCCCCTGATTGTCTTGGAGGTCTCCTGCCATAGCTGTCCACTACGCGGGGAAAGCGTGGCCCACAAGCTTGCAACGCGGGTGCATCACCGGCTTAGAGATTCCTTCACCCAACGATGGTAAACGCCGCCTTATGAAAACGCTTGCCCAGGTTGCCCGCCGCTGGTGGGGGGAATTTCCGGTCTATGTCTACGCCCTCGCCTGCGCGGCGGTGGTGTTCTACCTGTGGGCGCGGTTCGACATTCCGTATGACAATGCGAATTCGAACATGAGCATCCAGCTCATCTACACCGGCGCGATCGGTTGGTTCTTCGTCGACATATTGTGGCGCCTTTACCGCGACAGACCCGCCCGCCCGCTTTCGTGGGCGAAGGAGCGCTATTTCACCCGCTCGGCGCTCCTGCGGCTCGTGGCAAGTGTGCCGGTCCTCCTCATCTGCGCTATCCTGATCCCGGTCTTTTCCAGCCTGAAGGCGATGATCCCGCTCTTCACCGATTTCGACTGGGACGCGACATTCATCGCGTGGGAGCGCGCGCTGCTGTTCGGGTACGACGCGTGGGAAGTGCTGCAGCCAGTTTTTGGATATCCGATCGTGACGGCGCTCATCGCCGTTCTCTATCATCTGTGGATCCTTCTCCTTTATTTCGGCGTCGCGGTGGTCGCGATCTCTCCGGCGATTAACGCCGATGTGCGGCGCAAGTTCTTCCTGAGCTACGCGATGGCCTGGTCCATCGTCGGCGGTCTCATGGCGACCTGGCTTGCCTCGGTCGGGCCGGTGTTCGCCGAGCCGATCCTAGGCATCCCCGATTTCGCCCCGCAGATGGACTATCTGCGATGGGCCAACGAGCAGGTGCCGGTGATGACCGTGCCGGTGCAGGACATGCTGCTCGAAGGCTACCAGAATTCCGACAACAGCCTTGGCCGCGGGATCAGCGCCATGCCTTCCATGCACATCGCCGTGTGCGTGCTGTTCTGGCTGGCCGCTCGCGAAACCTCGGTGAAGGCCGGACGGTTCTTCTTCTGGTTCATGGTGGTGATCTGGATCGGATCGGTCCACCTTGCCTATCACTACGCACTCGACGGGCTCGTCAGCCTCGTCGCCGTGTGGCTGATCTGGAAATTCGCCGAGCTCGTCTTCAAGGCGTGGGACCGCGTGCCGGTCCCCGGCGGTCAGGCCGACTTGCGGACGAACACCGTACCCGCCGAATAACCCGCGCCGAAGCTGCAGATGAGACCGGTGTCGCCGGCCTTCAGGTCCTCGCTGTGCAGGTGGAAGGCGATGATCGAGCCTGCGCTCGAGGTGTTGCCATAGGTGTCGAGCACCGTCGGGCTTTCGTCCTCATTCGCCTCGTGACCCAGCACGCGGTGCGCGATCAGGCGGTTCATGCCGGTGTTTGCCTGGTGCAGCCATAGGCGGCGCAGGCCCTGCGGATCGAGATCGAGCCGCTCGGCTTCGTCCACGATCATCTGCGCGACCATGGGCACGACTTCCTTGAAAACCTTGCGCCCTTCCTGGACGAACAGCTTGTCCGGCCCGCCCGCATCCTCGGGATAGGCGCGGTTGAGGAAGCCGAAATTGTTGCGGATGTTGTTGGAGAAAACCGTCTTCAGCTTGGTGCCGAGGATGTCCCAATGCTCCGCAGGGGCGATGGCAGCGTCTTCCACCAGCACGGCGGTCGCCACGTCGCCGAAAATGAAGTGGCTGTCGCGGTCGCGCCAGTTGAGGTGTCCGCTGGTAATCTCCGGGCTGACGACCAGCACGCTCTTCGCATTGCCTGCACGGATATAATCCGCCGCGGTCTGGATGCCGAAGGTGGCAGACGAGCACGCGACGTTCATGTCGAAGCCAAAGCCGTCGATCCCCAGCGCCTGCTGGATCTCGATCGCCATCGCCGGATAGGGGCGCTCCATGTTGGAGGCCGCGCACAGGACCGCGTCGACATCCTCCGGCTTGCGCCCGGCGCGCTCCAGCGCCTGTGTCGCCGCTTTCACGCCGATTTCGGCGAGGATCGACAGCTCGTCGTTCGACCGTTGCGGCCAGCGCGGGGCCATGATTTCCGGATCGAGCACCGGCTCTTTTGCCATCACGTGGCGGGCCTTGATGCCGCTCGCCTTCTCGATGAATTCGACCGAGCTTTCGCTGAGAGCCTCCACTTCGCCCGCCTCGATCGCCTCGGCGTTCGCCGCATTGTGGCGCCGCACGTATTCGTTGAAGCTGGCGACCAGCTCCTCGTTCGTAATGCTTTCGGACGGGGTGAAGAGGCCGGTTGCGGAGATTACGGGGCGGCCGGTCATTGTGGCTTTTTCGGTCATGGCGCGTGACTAGTCCCGCTCCCGCCGCCCCGCAAGAGAGCATGTCACGCCGTGCGGCGTTCTCCTCTCGCCTCGGCCTGCGCGTCAAGCCATTCGAGCTGCTCGAGGATCACCGGCGTCACGTCGCGATGGGCGTTGTAGCCGATGAACAGGTCCATGTGCCCGTAGTTCGGCACGACGCGCTGCTGGTAGAGATCGCCGCCGTTGCGCTCGGCCAGCCACATCCGCGTGCGCTGCCCGCTCTCCGGATAGAAGATGCGGTTGGTCGCGCCCGACAGGAAGCTGATCGGCAGCGCCAGCCGTCGCGCGGCATCGGCGCTGGTGTAAACCGCCTGCCCGTCTGCATCGACCGCGAGTCCCTCGTGCATGATCGTGCCGAGCTGTTCGAAGGGCTTGAGCGACACGCGGCTGAACATGCTGCCCAGCGCGTTATGCGTATCGTGTCCCAGCTGCGCATGATCCCAGCTCGGGCCGAACACGCCGAACACGCGGCGGCAGGTCGGGTTCTTGCAGGCCTGCCCGTCCGGCATGGGGATCTGGTAGGCGACCGCGTCGATCTCGTAATCGGTCTCGGTCCCCTGGCTGACAAAATCGAGATGCCCGTCGAGCAGCGAGATCTGCGACAGCGCGCCTGCCACGCCGAGATCGGCCTTGAGGTAGTTCAGCCAGTCGGTGACCGGATGCAGCGTCAGCTGCGAACTGATGAGCGAACGCACGCCCGAGACATGGCCTGCGCCGATGCCCATCAGGAGGCTCATGGACCCCACGCAATGCGCCAGCGCCTGGACGCTGTCCGCGCCGGTGACCTTGCGGATTTCACCGACCGCGGCGGGCCAGTCGTAGCGGGCGATATCGTCGATGGTGAATTCGGGCGGGCGCTCGACGTCGTTGCCCGCGTCGTTGCTGGCGCGGTAGTCGAACAGCCACACGTCGTAGCCCTTGGCGACGAGGCTCTCGGTGAGGTTCTCGTCCACCGTGGGCGTCGCAAAGCTGGAGGCACGCACCGAGAAGCCGGGGGCCAGCACCAGCGGGCCGCGCGTGCCGCCGCGATAGCGGGTCAGGCCGATGTTCACCCCGTCGCCCGTCGGCACCACGTGCCTTTCGGCGGGCGGCAGGCGCATCTCGCGGGCCACGAAGCTTTCCGCATCGGTCTTGGGGAAGTTGTTCAGCGTCGCCAGCATCCCACCATAGGCACGGAAGACGGTCATCGCGAAGAAGCCCGCGTATTTGGCGACGAAGACGGTCTCGATGGCCTTCTTCGCCTTGGGGATGAGGTTCACGACATGGCCGACGAGCGTGTCGGAATCGTGCACCTCGATCGTGGTCAGCTGGCGCATGAATTCGTTGACGCCCAGCTTCAGCACGCCGCGCCCGATCAACTCGCCAGTCTCGTCCTCGCCGTGGCGCAGGGTGACGAACAGCGTCGTGAGATCGGTCCAGGGATCGGACTTGCCGCGCTGCTGCAGCGTCTTGAAGCCGTGGAAGTGGATCGGCCCTTCGGGACCTTCCAGCACCATGTCGTACAGCATTTTCCAGCTTTCCGGCTGGCCCGGATCGGCCACCAGCAGGCGGAACGTGCCTGCGCGCACGGGAAGCGGGTCGGGCGAAATCGCGCTCACCAGCACCGTGCCGGTGATGGCCGAGCGATGCTCGCGCTCCTCGATCATGCGGTGGAGGTTTTCGGTGGTGACCGTTAGCAGGAAGCTACATTCGCTTCCCTCGCAGCGCCCCCATGCCGCGCCGTTGGCGTAATCGTCGCGAATACGCTCGGCATGATCGCAGGGGCGATGGTGGCGGCCCTTGGCGCTGATATGTCCGGCCATAGTCTCGGTGAAGGCGAGCCCTGGGCTCATCGCCTCGGGATGCTCCTTCACCAGCTTGCGGATCGCCGCCTTACCCTCGTCGATGGCGTCGTTCTCGAAATGGAGCGCTGCCGCCTCGATCTGGCGCGAGACCGGATCGATGGCGTGTCCGGCGACCCATTTTGCCACCGAGAGTTCGAGCTTTTCGCCGAAGTTGACCTTGAACGGTTCGTCATCGACGCCGCAATCGTCCTCCACCGGCTCCGGCAGCGGACCTTCGGCGCCCAGCGTGTAGTCGATGGACCATCCGTTGCGCTGCGCCATCTTCTCGAGCGCGCGTTCGGCCACGGCGGTGATCGTCAGCAGCGGATTGACGCCGACCGCGCCCGGAAGCGCCGCCCCATCGCACACGTAGAGACCCTCGTGGACCTCCGTGCCCGCCTCGCCAGCGAAGACGCGGCAGGTATCGTCCACCACGCCGCTCGCCGCATCATCGCCCATGCCGCAACCGCCGATCGGGTGGACGGTGACGAGCTTGCGGCCCATCTGCGCGTTCCATATCGGGTCGGAGAAATATTGCGCCTGGATCGCTTCGGCGGCTTCGCGCATCAGATCGTCGTCGCGGGTAAAGGTGTCCTGCTTGCCCGCATCGGACCAGCGAACGGTGATGCGGTCATCTTCGAGCGCAAGCTCGCCGTGCGAATCGTCGACGCTCATCACGAGATAGGTCTGCATCCGCGAGAGCGGCCCCTTGTAGGCCCATTCGCCGATGCTGGCCGGGTCGGCCTGGAACGCCTCGCCCATCGCCTTGGCGTCGAGCAGGCGCGGCTTGACCTGGTCCATGCCGAAGCGGGTGAAGCCGTCGGCCAGCGCCTCGCCGAAGAAGAAAGCAGGCGCGAGCGCGGCGCCGAGGATGCCGGGGGCCACGCCCTCCTCGATCACCAGCCCCTTGGTCACGTCCTTCGTGTCGCGAATATCGATCACGCCGGTAATGCAGGGGCCGGGATAGGTTTCCTTGGCGACGTTGTTCGCGCCCACGCCGATGGCGTGGATCGGCTGCGCGGTGAGCACATCGCCCTGCTTCTCGGTCTTGAAATAGCTGTCATAGGCAAAGCCCAGCGCGTCGCCATTGCCCGAAAAACCGTGGCCAAGGCGCTTTGACAGCTCCAAGCCCTTGTCGCGCGAGCGCAGGAGGATTTCGGTCGAACCGATTGCGCCTGCACCCAGCATGACATGCTCGGCGGTGATGGTGGCAGGTCCGTGCCCTGCATCCTTGCCATTGGCTTCGAGATGAACGCGCCACATATCGCCTTCGCGCTCGATCCAGAGCACCTTGGCCTGCGTGAAGATTTCCGCACCATGGTTCGCCGCATCGGGCAGGTAATTCATCAGCGTAGTGTTCTTCGCGCCGACATTGCAGCCCGAAACGCAATCACCGCAATTGGTGCAGGCCGGTTGCGGCACGCCGAAGCGGTTGGTCTTGTCCTCGAAAGTGACGTTGATCGGCGTCTTGTAGAATCGCTTGCCCATCGCCTTGGCCGAATGCTCCAGCGCCTCCAGCTTGCCGAGCGCGGGGTAGCTGTCGGGATAAGGATTGGGCGAAAGCATCTCGCGCGCCCGCTCGTAATAGGCGTCGATCTCCTCGCGGTTCTCGCGGAAGGCGGTGGGCCAGTGCGCTTCGTCGAGCAGGCGCTTGTCGAGTTCGAGCGCGACATTGGCGTTGATCAGCGAGGTACCGCCGAGGCCGCAACCGACCAGCGCATACTGGTCGTCGTTCACATGCACTTCGAACAGCGCATCAGGTTCGCCGATGCGGCCACCCTTGGCGTTGAACTGCATCGCGCCCTGGGCGTCGGCGATCTTGTCGGGATATTCGCCCGGCAGGAACTCCTTGCCGCGTTCGAGCACGCAGACATCCTGTCCGGCACGCGCAAGGCGGCTCGCGGCGACACCTGCGCCATAGCCAGAGCCGATGACGACGACGGTGTAGTGCGATTTCGCCTGCGACAGCGGCTTGGCGATGCGTTTCTGCATGGTGGTCATTCCGCGGCCTCCCGCATGTGTTCGGTTTTGTCGAGGAAGCGGCGCACGCGCTTGGCGCCCTCCTCGTCGATGCGCGTGTGGACGGCGCGGGAGAAATCGGCCCAGTGCGAGGCAGCGGCCTCAACCGCGACGGCGGCTTCGCCCACCAGCTTCGTCTCGCGCCCGCTGCCTTCGACGCGGACGGGCAGCATCACGCCGTCGACCGGATCGTTAAACAGGCGCAGCGAAGCAACTTCCAGCTCGTCCGACACCAGCATGGCGGCGCAGCCCTGCACCGGCATCAGGCCCGGCTCGTCGAGCACCCAGCCGCCGGTGTTGAAAACGCCTACAGGCAAGTCGTAACCCTCCACCATCAGCTCGTCCTGGAACGGCTTGTGCGTGTGGCCGAAGACGAAATGCAGCTCCTGCGGCAGCTCGCCCAGCTCCTCGCGCAGCTGCGCGGCCATGGGCGTGCCGAGATACCAGCCAATATCGTCGACCTCGTCCTCGCCCAGCACATGGCGATAGCCCTCGCGCTGCTTTTCCGCACCGCGTCCGGCCGTCAGGTCCACGCCTGCACGGATCAGGTTATCGAGCGTGATGCCGTATTTCAGCTCCATCTTGGGATTGATGCCGAGCTTCGCGTGCAGCCCGCCGGTGACGCGGCGCGCGATGCTTTCGGCCATGTCATGGCTCGCGCCCGCGCTCAGCATGGTTTCGTAAAGCGTGCCCGCCTCGCCGCCGATCTTGCCGGCGCTGCCAAGGTCGGACCACAGGAAGTCGATCCACGGGCCGTTCTGTTCTTCCAGCTCGTGCATGGTCGCCGGCCGCGCTTCGCCCCCTTCGAGGAAGCTGCGGAAGTTCGACAGGGCACGGTACATGGAATCGATGTAATGCCCATGGTGCATCACGACTGCGCGGTTGCGGCTTCGGTCGGCGACGCCCCAGTTGGGATAGGCGATGTGGACATGCGCGCCCGCCATGTGCGGTCGATGCGCGATCAGCGATTCCATCATGCGGCAGCGATGCGTCGGCGTGCCGGTGATGGTCGTGACGTGTTCGAGATCGCCCGGAATTTCGCCCTTCATCACCGAGCGCACGAACCGGTGGTCCTGCGCCATGCGCCAGAGGTGGTGATCGTGATTGCCCGCGACGTAGATGATTTCGCGGCTGAATATTTCCCCGCCATCGGCCGGGAAGAAGGCGTCGATCAGCTGGAGAAAGCTCTTGGACACATCGCCAAAGGGCGAGAGGCCGAGATCCAGCGCATCGCCGAGCAGCACCAGTTGCGGCTTCTCGCCCTCCTTCAGCGTCTCACGCAGCGCGTTGGCGAAGCTCGCCAGAACCTCGGAAGGCCCGTCGGCAATCTCGTCCGCGCCGTTGACATGGGTCAGCAGGCTGTCACGCGCGCCGAGGTGGAGGTCCGACAGGACGATATGGGCGATGCTCATGCGATATTCTCCAGGCAGGAATAGAAGGCCTCGCGCACGATCTTTTCGCGCGGGTCGTCCCATTTCCCGGTGCCGAGGGTGTTGGTGATCCAGGCGTAGGCGACCTCGTCCTGCGGGTCGGCATAGGCCAGCGAACCGCCCACCGCGAAGCTGCCGAAGGCGCTGCGGGTGCGGGCGTATTCCCATTGCTCGAACGGCTTTTCGAAACCGAGCGAGTAATACATTTCGGCGCTCAGCACCTTGTCCTTCAGTCCCTTTGAGGGGCGCTTATGTCCCTCTGTGAGGTGGCGCATGACCTCAGGCGTAATGCCTAGCGCCGCGCCGCCTGCGGTGAAGGCCTGGTAGACCTTCGCAAGCCCATCGGCAGACGCGATGCCGCCTGCCCCGCCCTGCCCGCTCTGCCAGAACTGCTCGCAATCGAGCGCGCCGGGGCCTTGCATGATCAGCGGGTTGTTGAGCGTGCGGAAGGCGAGCGTGCCGGGCAGGCACATCTCGAAGGTGAGCGCCCAAGGCATGGTGGTGTGGTGGATGAAGAGGTCCTGCAGTTTGAAGCCCTTGATCCGCGCCAGCCGGTCGCGATCCACGCTTTCGGGCAGGCCGATCCAGACGTCTGCGCCCAGCGGAGCGGCGACTTCCTCGGCGAAGAAACGCCCGAGGTTACGGCCTTGCGGATCGCGGCGGCGGATGAGTTCGCTGGCGATCCAGCCAAGCGTGTAGGCGTGGTTGCCGGCGTGTTCGCCCGGCGTCCAGTTGGGCTTTTGCGCCGCGATGGCCGCTGCAATCGCGTCCTCGTCGGCGAGATTGTCGAGCGTGAGCTTGAAATCGATGGCCGCAAGCCCGCCCTGCTCGCTCAGCGCCTCGCCCACGCTCATCCGGTCCTTACCGTGCGCGGCGAATTCCGGCCAGATGTCGGCGACCCGTTCCTCATAGGAGAACAGCCCGCGCGAGACCGCCACGGCTGCGGCGATACCGGTCAGACCCTTGGTCAGCGAATAGACCAGCGTCGCGGTATCGCTATCCCATGCACGGGTGCGATCGGTGGTCTTCCATCCGCCCTGCAGATCGACGACCTTCTCGCCGCGGTGATAGATCGTGCAGGCCGCGCCAAGCGCCGTGCGGGCCTCCAGGGCCGCGGTAAACGCTTGCACCACCGGTTCGAAACCTTGCGCAACCGTGCCGCCCACCTGGACCGGCGCGGCACCTAACGCCCGCTGTGCGGACACCAAGCCATGTGTCATTCTTAAAAGACCCCTCACAGGGGGCGGACCCGTCCACGCCCCTTCGCTAACAGGCCTAGGTAAAAATGGTTAACGCTTGGCTTACCTAGCGAAGACAAATGCCGTCGAGAGCCGCGCCGCAGGCTTCACGCTGTATCGAAAGCCTACAGTGAACCAATGCCAGACGCGATCGACAGTAGTGACGGAGGCAATAAGTCAGATACTGCGAGGCAACGAGCCCCGATCAGCGGCTTGGTACGGCGCTTTATTGCAATGAATTCGTCCAATGCGGTTGCTTCGTAGACTGCGAATGTTCGCAAACCAAACTTGCCTGCATATCGTTTTCGAAACACGGCAAAGACGAGGCGTAAGTGCCTTTCGGGCACAAAAAAGCCCGCCTGGGATGGCGGGCTTATTGATTTGGTTGCGGGGGCTCGATTTGACCTTTGCAGAACTCGCTTTCGCCTTACGAACCACGCGGTCGTACGGCGGTGAACTTGTTGGTGCGGAGAAATATTCCGAAAATGGCCGCATATGGGCCGGTAGCCGACGGTCAGCTTTCGGAGCTTCCTATCGGTTTAGCTGCCGTCAGGCAAAATTTGCTCGATCCTTATCGCTGCTAGGACCTTTTGAGCGAGACCGGCATATCTTCACAGCCGCTTGCCTCATGCCTGATCGGTATATTGGTCGTAGGCCTCGAGGGCTTGCGCTGCATACATCGCGCTGGGTCCGGCGCCCATATAGATCGCCAGGCCGAGTGTTTCAGCTATCTCCTCGCGCGTCGCGCCGTGCTTGCGCGCTCCCTCGACGTGATAGGTGATGCAGGGATCGCAGCGCACTGCGACCGAGATCGCAACCGCGAGCAATTCCTTGGTCTTGGGATCGAGCGCGCCGCCTTCGTGCGCCGCGCTGCCCATCTCGCGAAAGGCTTTCATTACTCCGGGCGCACCCTTGTGGAGTTCCTTGATCGCGGGGATCAGCCCGGCTCCCATTGCGGGCCAGTCCTTGAAAGTCGTGTGCGACATGGTCTTGTCCTTCGCTGAATGAATGACCCCCGGCGGGAGGAAGTGCCGGGGGTCTGGCGGGCCGCCCACTCCCCCGAAGGACGGTCCTTTTGGATTGTGGTCAGAAGCGGTAGCTGACGCCCGCGCTCAGGACCCAAGGATCGAGATCGTGCTCGGTCTCGATGGCCAGCGTATCGCCAGCGTACCATCGTGCGGTCGTGCCCACGAAATAGCGCTTGGCGTCCAGCGCGACGCCCATGCCGCCGTCTCCGAGCGCGATGTCGACACCTGCCTGCACGACAAAGCCAAACTCGTCGGAAAGCGTCGTACGCGTCACACCGAGTGGGATCGTATCCGCGCCGGGCTCGGCATCGACCCACCAGAAGTAGGTCGCGCCTGCTCCGACATAAGGTTTCACATCGCCCGCGTTCAGGTGGTATTTGGCGGTGAAAGTAGCCGGGATGAGCTTGCCATCCGAAACGAGTTCGGCGCCGGTCAGGCCGGAGACCGCATCGACATCGTGCTGCGTCATGCAGCAGATCGTCTCGATCGAGAATTCAGGGCTGACGAAATACTCGATCGCCAGCGTGGGCACGAAATTGTCGCTGGCTGTGGTTTGCGTGCCGGCGGGAAGGCCGACGATGTCGGTATTGACCGAAGTAATTTCGCCGTCGGGCATCACATAGGTGCCGAGAAGCTTGAACTGGATCTTGCCTTCGTCGGCCTGCGCCATCGCAGGGGTTGCGAGCATCGCCGCACCGGTGAGTGCAGCCGCGAGCAACTTTTTCATCATCATATCCTTAGCGCCGCAGTGGTCGCACGATGCGACCCAGGGTTCTTGCGGCGTCGGGTGCTGGATTAGGGGTGAGCAAATCGCCCGGCATTGATCTGGATCAAGGCGTTGCGACCGGTTTCGCAGCAATCAGCCTGCATGATTACCTTCGCACAGGCCTTCGAGCTGTTCGCCTGCCAGGTCCTTCCCGCCAGCCTGACCGACGCGGCCCACCTGCGATTTCGCTCGCTCGCGATCCTGCGCCAGCTTGTGCATGATGCGTCGCTCGAGATCGGGGAGGACGGGCAGCAGATCGTTTACGTCGCGCGGGGAGCGACGAAGCTGGTCGCCCATGCCTCGCAATCGCGCGACCAGATCGTGGCGTTCCATTTCGCCGGAGATGTCTTCACCGTCCCCGAACCCGATAACTATTCCTACTCGGTCAGCGCGCTGCGCGATAGCGATATCCTGACCTTCGCATCCACGGATTTCCTTGCGCTGGCAGCAGGCGAGGCGGGCGTGTTGCAGTATTTGCTCGAGAACACGACGCTTTCGCTGCGGCGTTGCCGCGAGAAGACCATCGCGCTCGGACGCAAGAACGCACGCGAAAGGCTTGCCGTATTCCTTCTCGCGATGGCCGAGAGGATCGGTGTCGAGCAGGACGGCCGCGTCGGGCTCGACCTGCCAATGTCCCGCCGCGACATTGCCGAGAGCCTCGGCCTGACGATCGAAACGGTCAGCCGGCAGCTCACCAAGCTGAGGGACGAGCGGGTCATCGAAACCCTCGGGCGCTCCGGCATCGTCCTCCTCAAACCCTCGCTCCTGCGGGGTCGTGCGGGGTTTATGCGCGAGGCGGCGTGATTTCTTTTCCAAATTTGATCTGGGTCAATGCCCATCGCGGCCCTGCAGCCTAACCCCCGGCAAAAGGACGGAGAATTTTATGCGAGCGGAAACTGCGCTGGGTCGGGTGGGCCTGTGGTTCCTGGTGATGCTTGCCGCGATGGCGGCGGCCCTTGGTGCAGCCGATAGCGGCTTTGCCGCGCATGCCTGGATCATCGCCCTGCTGGGCTTCGTGATGATCTGGCTAAGCGCATCGCGGTTCGACCCCATGGGCAAGGCGCAGGGCTTTTTCAACATGCCCGAAGGTCCGTCGCGCTATGACGACGACCCGGTCCGTTGGGGCGTCATAGCCACGATGTTCTGGGGGCTGGCAGGCCTTCTGGCAGGTGTATTCATTGCCTCGCAGCTCGCCTTCCCGTGGCTCAATTTCGAGCCCTACCTGAATTTCGGCCGCCTGCGCCCGCTCCATACCAGCGCGGTGATCTTCGCCTTCGGCGGGAATGCCCTGCTGGCGACCAGCTTCTATGTCGTCCAGCGCACCTGCCGAACCCAGCTCGCCTTTCCGGGTCTCGCCCGCTTCGTGTTCTGGGGCTACCAACTGTTCATCGTGCTGGCGGCCACCGGCTACCTGCTGGGCGTTACCCAATCCAAGGAATATGCCGAGCCTGAGTGGTATGTCGATCTGTGGCTGACCATCGTCTGGGTAGCCTATTTTATCGTGTTCGTGGGCACGCTCGCCAAACGCAAAGAGCCGCACATCTACGTCGCGAACTGGTTCTACCTCGCATTCATCGTGACCGTGGCGATGCTTCACATCGTAAACAACCTGGCCATGCCCGTCAGCCTGCTCGGCGCAAAAAGCTATGTCGTGTGGTCGGGCGTGCAGGATGCGCTGACCCAGTGGTGGTACGGCCATAACGCGGTCGGCTTCTTCCTGACCGCGGGCTTCCTGGCGATGATGTACTACTTCGTCCCGAAGCAGGCCGAGCGCCCGGTCTATTCTTACCGCCTGTCGATCATCCATTTCTGGTCGCTGATCTTCCTCTACATCTGGGCGGGTCCGCACCACCTCCATTACACCGCACTGCCGGACTGGGCGCAGACGCTGGGCATGGTCTTTTCGATCATGCTGTGGATGCCGAGCTGGGGCGGGATGATAAACGGGCTGATGACCCTGAACGGTGCCTGGGACAAGGTCCGCACCGACCCGATTATCCGCATGATGGTGATGGCGCTCGCCTTCTACGGCATGAGCACCTTCGAAGGTCCGATGCTGTCGATCAAGAGCGTGAACTCGCTGTCGCACTACACCGACTGGACCATCGGCCACGTCCATTCAGGCGCGCTGGGATGGAACGGGATGATCACCTTCGCCTGCGTCTATTTCCTCGTGCCGCGCCTGTGGAAGCGCGAACGGATGTTCTCGCTGCGCATGATCAACTGGCACTTCTGGCTCGCGACGATCGGCATCGTTTTCTACGCCGCCAGCATGTGGGTCGCCGGCATCATGCAGGGTCTCATGTGGCGCGAATACGGCCCCGACGGCTATCTCGTCTGGTCGTTCGCCGACAGCGTCGCCGCGATGTTCCCAATGTACGTTATGCGCGCAGTCGGCGGGCTCATGTACCTCGGCGGTGCACTGATCATGTCTTACAACATCTGGATGACGCTGGCCGGCAAGCTGCGGGACGAAGCGCCCCTGCGCGACGCGGCCTACGACCCGCAGGCAGACCGTCCCATCGTCAACCAGCCCAGTGCCGTTCCGGCCGAATAGGATCCAGCAATCATGACCGATCCCATCGTCGAAGAGACCGTCACGGGCCACAAGCGGCTCGAACGCAATATCACCCTGCTTGCCATCGGTACCTTCGTGACCGTCGCCATTGGCGGTCTCGTGCAGCTGGTGCCGCTGTTCTATCTCGAAAACACGATCGAGCAGGTGGAAGGCGTACGACCCTACACTCCACTCGAGCAGGCTGGCCGTGACATTTATGTTCGCGAGGGCTGCTATGTCTGCCACAGCCAGATGGTCCGCCCGTTCCGGGACGAGGTCGAACGATACGGCCATTACAGTCTTGCAGCGGAAAGCATGTACGATCACCCCTTTCAGTGGGGGTCGAAGCGCACAGGGCCAGACTTGGCGCGTGTAGGTGGACGCTATTCGGACGAGTGGCATGTGCAGCACCTCACCGATCCGCAGAGCGTGGTGCCCGAAAGCGTGATGCCGCAATACGGCTTCCTCAAGGAAACTGATCTCGAGATCGGCGATCCCGAAGCGACCATGGTTGCGCTGATGCGCGTGGGCGTTCCCTATCGCGAGGAAGACCTCGCAAATGCTCGGGCGGACATGCTCGCACAGGCCGATCCCGACGCCGATTCGGGTAATCTCGCAGAGCGCTATCCCAAGGCGCAAATCCGCGATTTCGATGGCGATCCCGATCGCCTGACCGAGATGGATGCGCTCATCGCTTATCTCCAGATGCTGGGCACGCTGGTCGATTTCGAAAGCGCCGCGGGGCTGGAGGAACTTGCCGAGGAGAAGGGCCGGTGAGCTTTTACGAAACACTGCGCCATTTTGCGGACAGCTACGCACTTGTCGTGATGCTGCTGCTCTTCGTCGGCCTGTGCGCTTGGCCGTTCCGCCCGGGTGCAAAAGACCGCAACCACGAGGCTGCAACCCTGATCTTCGAAGGACAAGACGATGGCGAATAAGCGCATCGATGAACCGACCGGCACGCGGACTGTCGGCCACGAATGGGACGGTATCGAGGAGCTGGATACGCCGCTGCCGCGCTGGTGGCTGTGGACCTTCTATCTCACGGTCGTCTTCGCGATCGGATATGTCATTGCCTATCCGGCCTGGCCGATGATCGACAAGGCGACACAAGGCGTGCTCGGCTGGACCAGCCGCGGCCAGCTGGCCAAGGAAATGACCGCCGCCGACCAGGCGCGCGCCACAATGCGCGAACAACTGGCTCGCACGCCGATCGAAAGGCTGGGTGAAGACAGCGAGCTGATGCAACAGGCCGTTGCCGGCGGCGCGGCAGCTTTCCGCGTAAATTGCGTCCAGTGCCATGGCTCCGGTGCGGCGGGCAGCCAGGAGCTCGGCTATCCCAATCTCAACGATGACGACTGGCTGTGGGGCGGCGATCTCAAGGCAATTCATTACACGCTGACGCACGGCATCCGGCAGCCTGGCGACGACGAGACGCGCACCAGCCAGATGCCGCCCTTCGCCGGAGCATTCGACAACGCGCAGCTCGACCAGCTCGTGGACCATGTCCTCTCGCTCAGCGGAAAGGCGGAAAGCAGCAGGGCTGGCGCGCAGCTCTACGCTGACAACTGCGTAGCCTGCCATGGTGCCAGTGGTGGCGGTAACCGCGAACTGGGCGCTCCACGGCTCAACGATGCCATCTGGCTGCGCGGTAGCAGCCGCGAGGCGATCAAGCGACAGATCCTCGACCCGCGCATGGGCATGATGCCGAAGTGGGAGGGGCGTCTCGATCCTGTCACGGTCAAGATGCTGGCCGCCTATGTCCATTCGCTCGGGGGAGGCGAAGACTTCATCGAAGTCGCCAAGGATCCCGAGGTAGAGGTCGATGAGCAACCCTGACGACCCCAAGCCGGGAGGCGGGCGCGACTGGTCGGTGGTCGTCGAAGACGGCGTCGCCAAGACCAACGAGCCTGTTTCCAGTGCGGTTGCCGAGCCCGAGGCGGCCACGCGCCGCCACGAGCCTCACGAGCCTTCTCGTGAGCACCTGCCCGAACGGCTCTACGAACCGCGCAAGGCGGTCCACAACAAGCGCATCGACGGGCCTTTCCGGCGTTTCAAATGGCTGGTGATGCTGGTCACGCTGGGGATTTACTACGTGACCCCGTGGCTGCGCTGGGACCGCGGCCCCTATGCGCCCGACCAGGCGGTGCTGGTCGATCTCGCCAACCGGCGCTTCTACATGTTCAGCATCGAGATCTGGCCACACGAATTCTATTTCGTCGCCGGATTGCTGATAATGGCGGGGATCGGGCTTTTCCTCGTCACCAGCGCGGTTGGCCGCGCGTGGTGTGGCTATGCCTGCCCGCAGACGGTGTGGACCGACCTGTTCCAGCATGTCGACCGCTTCGTCGACGGGGACCGCAACGCGCGCGTGCGTCTCGATGCGGCACCTTGGACCTGGGGCAAGGTCATGCGCCGGGCATTCAAATGGTCGATATACCTTGTAATTGGTTTCTGGACCGGTGGCGCTTGGATAATGTATTTCGCCGACGCGCCCACCCTCGTGCATGATTTCTGGCGCGGCGAAGCAGCGCCTGTCGCCTATATCACCGTCGCCATCCTCACGCTGACTACCGTCACCCTGGGCGGCTTCATGCGCGAGCAGGTCTGCATCTACATGTGCCCCTGGCCGCGCATCCAGACCGCCATGCTCGACGAGAAATCGCTGATCGTCACCTACAAGGACTGGCGGGGCGAACCGCGCGGCAGCGTCAAGAAAGCGCAGAAGAATCCGGGTCAGTTCGGCGATTGCATCGATTGTACGCAATGCGTGCAGGTCTGCCCCACCGGCATCGATATCCGCGAGGGCCCGCAGATCGGGTGCATTACATGTGCGCTGTGTATCGACGCTTGCGACAAGGTCATGAAGGACATCGGCCGCCCGCGCGGACTTATCGATTATGCGACGCTGGAAGACTGCGAGCGCGAGGCGGCGGGAGGTGAGCCGAAGTCACCGCTGCGCACGCTCATGCGTCCTCGCACCATCGCCTATTTCATGATCTGGGCAGGCATCGGCGGCGCGTTACTGTTTGCGCTGGGCAACCGCAGCCACACCGAACTCACCGTCGCGCCCGATCGCAACCCGCCCTTCATGCTGTTGTCGGATGGTTCGGTGCGTAATTCCTACACGCTCAAGCTGCGCAATATGGAAAGCCGGCCGCGAGAGATGGAGATTGCGGTCGAGGGCCTGGCCGGCGGCGTGATGTGGACCGACACGATCGGGCGCGACGAGGCATCATCCGTCCAAAGGGTAACGGTTCCCGCCGACCTGGTGCGGCAGGTGCGCGCCTATGTCGCTGTCCCAGAGGGTGCGGAATCCCAGCAGTTTACCTTCCGAGTCACCTCGCTCGACGCGCAGCGCGAGACCGATACCGTCCAGACCCGCTTCGATGCGCCGGAGGAAGAATGATGCAGCGCCCCTTCACCGGAAAACACATGGCTATGATACTGGTCGGCGGTTTCGCGATCGTGATCGCTGTCAATTTTTACATGGCATCGCTGGCTGTCGGTGGGTTCGGGGGCGTCGTGGTCGAAAACTCATACGTCGCGAGCCAGAAGTTCAACGGTTGGCTGGAGGACGCGCGGGCTGCCGGAGAACTGGGCTATTCGGCGAAGCTGTCCCGCGCCGAGGATGGGCGGCTGATCGTGACCACCACGGGCGTTCCGGGGTACGCAAAGCTGTCGGCCAGTCTGCGCAGGCCGCTTGGCCAGCCTGAGGACCGTGCGATGACTTTCGAGAGGCTCGCTGACGAGACTTATACCTCGGCCGAGACCTTGCCGTCCGGCCGCTGGATCGCACGCCTCGCAATCGAGCATGGCGACACGCGCTGGGTCGAAGAAACGGAGCTGCAATGAACGCTCCGTTCGCCCGAGGGCCGATCGATGGCGCACGGCTCACGGACAGCCGCTTTACGGTTCCGGGCATGCGCTGTGCCGGCTGCATCGCGAAGATCGAACGCGGACTGGCGGAAATCGACGGTGTCGAAGCGGCGCGAGTCAATTTTTCATCCAAGCGGGTCGCGGTCCGACACAATAAGGGTCTGACAGAACAGAACTTGGTCGAGGCAATCGAGAAGATCGGGTTCGAAGCCCAGAAGGTTGCCGACAACCCGCTGGCAACGGACGACCGGGAGAGCAAAGCGCTGATGCGTGCTCTGGCCGTGGCGGGCTTCGGCATGATGAACATCATGCTCCTGTCGGTCAGTGTTTGGTCTGGCGCGGGCGGTGTGACTCGCGAGCTCTTTCACTGGCTGTCCGCGCTGATCGCCGTGCCTGTCGTCGCCTATTCCGGTCGCCCATTCTTCGAAAGCGCTGCCATGGCCCTGCGCCACCGCCGCACCAACATGGACGTGCCGATCTCTATCGGCGTCCTGCTGGCAACGGGCCTAAGCATTTCCGAGACGATGACCGGAGGGGAGCATGCCTATTTCGACGGCGCAGTGATGCTGCTGTTCTTCCTGCTTGCCGGTCGGGCGCTCGATGCGGTGATGCGCAACAAGACGCGTGCGGGCATCGGTGCCTTGCTCTCGCGGATGGGAAAAAGCGCGACGGTCCTGGAAGGCAACGGCGCGCACCGGAGGCTGGCCGCGGAAGATCTTGAACCCGCTATGCTGATGCTGGTGGCGGCCGGAGAGGCGCTGGCGGCAGACGGTGTCATCGAAGAGGGCTCGACCACGCTCGACAACGCCATGCTGACCGGAGAGAGCACACCCGAGGGGGTGCGGCAGGGCGATCTCGTCCATGCGGGCGCCATCAACCTCGGCAATCCCGTGCAGGTGCGGGTAACTGCGGCAGCTTCCGACACGGCGCTCGCGGAAATCGCCCGGCTGATGGACGAAGCAGGGCAGTCACGGAGCAGCTATGTCCGCATCGCTGACCGTGCGTCCCGTCTCTATGCTCCGGCCGTCCATTCGCTTGCCCTGTTGGCTTTTGCAGGGTGGATGATCGCCGGGGCTGGCTGGCACCAGTCGGTGATCATTGCGATCGCCGTGCTGATCATTACCTGTCCATGCGCCATGGGACTTGCCGTACCAGCCGCGCAGGTGGTGGCTTCGGGCGCTCTCGCGAAACGCGGATTGCTGGTCAAGGACGGCAGCGCTCTCGAGCGGCTGGCTGAAGTCGATGTCGCCCTGTTCGACAAGACGGGCACGCTGACGCTGGGCGAGCCGGTACCACAACTCGGCCACCTCACCACATATCAGGCTTCGGTCGCGCTCGCCTTGGCGCGCAGCAGCAGGCATCCGCTGAGCAAGGGAATAGCGAAGATGCTCGAAGCGGAAGGGATCGCGCCTGCCACCTTGTCCGGGCTGCGCGAAGAAAGCGGCCTCGGTATCTTGGCGCGCAGCGGCGATACGCCGGTCGCGCTCGTTCGCCCGCAGAATGCCGGCGACCGCATCGCGACCAGTCTCAAGATTGGCGATGAGGCGATCGAGATCGCCTTTACGGACCCGCCCCGCGAAGATGCCGGAGAAGCGCTTGCAGCATTGAATCGCGAAGGCGTAGGGTCCTCGATCATATCGGGCGACCGGCCCGGACCGGTTGAAGCGATAGCAAGGAAGCTCGGCATTGCCGCCCAGGCCGGACTGCTTCCCGATGGCAAGCTGCGTTTGCTTGAAGGCCTGAAGTCCGACGGGCACAAGCCGCTGATGGTCGGTGACGGAATGAACGACGGCCCCGCTCTGGCCGCCGCGCACGCATCGATCGCGCCTGGAAGCGCCAGCGATGCGAGCCAGCAGGCAGCCGACGCCGTTTTTCTTGGCCGGGCGCTCATGCCGGTCGCGCTAGCCGTGCGGGTTGCCCGCAAGACCATGGTAATCGTGCGCCAGAACTTCGCATTCGCGATAATCTACAACGTCTTTGCGGTACCCTTGGCGCTGGCAGGCATGGTCACTCCGCTTATTGCCGCCGTCGCTATGTCACTGAGTTCGCTGGTGGTCGTCGGCAATTCGCTCCGGCTCGCAAAGGCCGCGCAATGAGTGGGCTGGCCTTCCTGATCCCTATCGCACTGGGGCTAGGATTGCTGGGTCTGGCGGCGTTCTTCTGGGCCATGCGCAAGGGCCAGTTCGAGGATCTGGACGGTGCCGCCCGGCGCATCCTGATCGACGACGAAGAAGACGAGCGATGAGCCTCGCATCGCTTGCCGCACTGTGCGCCCTCTTGCCGTTGGCGCTGGGACCACTGCCTGCTGCCGACACAAAAATCACCGCCAAGCTATGCGGCGGCGGATTTGTGGAAATCCCGATCAAGCGCAAGTCGCCTCCCGATCCGCCTTGTTCTGCAAAAGCTTGCCATGCCGGATCGTGCCGCAAAAGATTTGATCTGGCTCAATGACCGATCTTCATCGCCGGCCCATTAGGGTCGCCATGTGGACCTATTACCCAGACCTACTCGCAAAGCCCGTTCCCCGCTATACGAGCTACCCCACCGCTGCAGAATTCGGTGAGCTCGATCCCGACCATTACCGGCAGGCCCTGCGCCACGCAGATGGCGACGTCTCGCTCTACATTCATATCCCGTTCTGCGAGAAAATCTGCTTCTACTGCGGCTGCAACACGGCAGCTGCGGGACGGCGTCAGCGGCTGGAATCCTACCTCGATGCTCTCCATCATGAGATCGTCCACGTCGCATCGCTGCTCCCGCCATCGACCCGCATAAGGCGCATCTCGTTTGGCGGCGGGAGCCCCAATGCCCTCGCCCCGGACGACTTCCAGCGCGTGGTCGATGCGCTGTTCTTCAACTTTGCCGCGCCCGATCCGACCATTTCCATCGAACTCGACCCGCGAACGATGACTCGCGAGTGGGCTGCGGCGATCGAGCGTGTCGGCATCGAACGTGCCAGCTTGGGTGTTCAAACTTTCGCGACCCATTGCCAAGAGGGCATTGGCCGCGTCCAATCGGAAGACTGTATCGTCCAGACGGTCGACTGGCTGCGCGATGCGGGCGTTACCTCGCTCAATTTCGACCTCATGTACGGACTTCCCGGCCAATTGATGCGCGATCTGGAGGACAGCCTCCAGCGTACTCGTGTGCTTGGCGCCGACCGCGTGGCTCTGTTCGGTTACGCGCATGTCCCGCATATCGTGCCGCGGCAAAGGGCTATCGACGACAGCAACCTTCCTGACCAGCGCCAGCGCTTCGCCATGGCCGAGCTTGGTTATACTTACTTCGCCACTCACGGCTATGTGCCGATCGGGTTCGACCATTTTGCCAAGCCCGGAGGCGATCCGCTGGCGAGGGCGGCATTCGAGGGCAAGCTGCGCCGCAATTTCCAGGGTTTTACCGACGATCCGAGCGACATATTGATCGGTCTCGGCGCATCGGCCATCAGCAGTTTCCCGCACCTGCTTGCGCAGAACGAAAAGAACAGCGGCCGCTACCGGATGATCGCCTCGCAGGATCAACTCGCAGCCAATCGAGGCATCAGGCGCACCGCCGACGACCGCTATAGAGCGGCCGTTATCGAGCAACTGCTGTGCCAGGGCCGCGCGCAACTCGGTGCCTGCCTGATGCGGGAGGCGAGCGAGGCACTGCGGCCATTCCTTGATCGCGGGCTTGCTTCGGTCGACCGGCAATGGCTCGATATCCTGCCCGAAGGCTTGCCCTATGCGCGAACCGTCGCGGCAATCTTCGATCGCTATCGGCAGCCGCAAGGCCGAGTATTCAGCTCGGCGGTTTAGCTATTCGAATAGCATAACCAAACGGCCGCATTCGGTAGTGGAAAGAATCCAAACATGGCAGATTGCCGACCATGCGAACGTCGGCTTTCGGGCAATCGCAACGATCGTTGGAATGGCGAATATGGGCGCAAAGCGGCCGCCCCTGCTATAACTTAGCAGTGAGCGGCAGTTGCTTCAGATTTACGAACGATTTTCGTGCCATTGGCTGGTGAAAAAGAAACTTGCTGGCGCATCCTTGCTGTTGTCGAATCTCTCCAAAGTCCGTCGCAGCGGCGCCGAGATGAAGGTCCGCGACAAGGGGAAGTCCCCCAAGCCCGCACTGACCTCTGCGCCATTGGCCAGAACATGTCCGATATGAGCAGCAAGCTTCCTGCGGAACTCATTCTCATCCCTGGCGAGACCAGCCGCGAACCAAGCCGTGTG
Organism: Qipengyuania aurantiaca; assembly: GCF_019711375.1. Lineage (NCBI taxonomy): Bacteria > Pseudomonadati > Pseudomonadota > Alphaproteobacteria > Sphingomonadales > Erythrobacteraceae > Qipengyuania > Qipengyuania aurantiaca. The sequence continues at coordinate 2,148,814 of NZ_CP081295.1, read as the reverse complement.
ACCTTGGCCAGTGGCCATTTCACTCACGGTCCCAAGGAAAATACGACGCTTATCTTCGGCAGTCGTCTCCGCGGTTTCCCACGGGTAGGGAGCAAGCTCGAACGGGTTTTCCCCTCCCGCGTATGGCTGGACCTCCTCGCTCGCCAGAAGCTGGCGAGCGAGGTCGAGAGTAGCCTCGATCATATCGAGTTCGTCTGAGCCCTTCCGGGCCCAATGCCGGGCGAGAGGATCGGATGCGGTGGCCCGCTGTGACTTGCTCATGCGCCCGGCTCCCACTGTTCCTTGTGTTCGCGCCAGGCAGCCAAGGCAGCTTGATAACCCTGGTCGCTACACAGGGTGGTGCACGCGCCACCGAAACCGTTGATGTTCAACTCGCGCGAGAGAACACCGCAATGAACGTGATTGCCCTGCCCCTTTAGGCCTCCCATCGCGGGGATATGGGCGATCAAGATCGTGGCAAGGCGTGGAGCGAAATGCGCCCGCGCATAGCTGCGAACCCGCTCGAAGCCGAGGTGCCAAGCCTCTTCGGGGTCGAGCATGATCTTCACCTGGATCATCGCATGATGCTCGTAAGGCGGAAGGGTATCGTCGAACCGGTCGACAAGCGCCCCGGCCCTGACAAGATCGCCGGGAGCCGTGAGCGGGAGCAGGACATCGTACTTGGCTGCGTAGCCGAAGTTGGGGTCTTTTCCGGGGAACATCTTCTTGTCGAGCCAGGAGCGCACGCCCTCCCTGTTCTCCTGCTGTTTGTACCAATACCGGGAGAAGGCGAAATCGGGATGCGCGTCGCACATGCCATGAACGAAGACGCTCATCTTGTTGCGTGGTGCATCCTCTTCGCATCCGCTATCCAAGCCAGTCTGTAATGTGACCTGAGCCATGATTAGAACCTCCCATCGAACGAGGGAGTTTCGGTTGCGCGGATAATGCCGGCGTAGCGCTGATAGCCGCTTTCGTAAGGAGCCCCCTGAAAAGTCTCGAGCCCCTTCTCGCTCAGCCGGAAGAAGGGTCCTTCGGTGTGTGCGGGAATGAGCCAGAGATCTTCACCTTCGCGCCCCCACGCGAGATAGTTGCACTGCCAGGCCTGGCTACCTTCGAGCAGGACGTCAAAGGAGGCGCCTTCGAGCGGATCGAAGCGCATCAGGACAAGATCCTTGTGCGCAAAGTGCGCCAAAACCTCACACTCGTGACAGAAAAGCGGTCGATCGCAGCTGGTAGCTGTGACCAGCACTCCGGCATCTTCGCTCTCGAAGAAGCCGCCCCTGATGCGTTCGTCGAAGCGAACTGTCTCGACGGTGACGAGGCCGCAAGAGATCAGCAGTGAGGCGAAGCGGCTACCCGTGCGATGGGTGATAGGCCGCAGCATGGGCTCGCCCTCGAGAGGGCGGTGCAAAGAAATTGCATTCATTGTATTATTCCTTCGAGGGAGGCCGCTCTGGCCGAGCTCGACCTCCCTCATCTATTTTCATAACTCACTCGGCCTACACGCCGAGACTTCACTTCATTCCGGGGTCAGCTGGCCCGGCGCTCGAACCCTTCAGCCAGGAGCAGGGCCATCGCTTCGGCGAGACCGCGCTGCCGGTCGGCCTCATCAGCCCAAGGCTGATCGACCTTTCGGAGTCCGCGATCGAACTTGAAGGAGATCTCTCCCCATTCGTCGGCGTCCTCGTCTGGGATGAGATAGAGGCCGCGATCTTGATCAACCCAAGCGAGCATTGCTGCAAAGCGCGCATCGTGCGGCTCGAAGTTTACGATTGCTCGCAAAGATTACTACCGTTGTCCGGGGAACAGGGAGCGGGGTACCTGCCACAACTCACTGTCGATCCGGCGTCGCGATATCGAGGAGGCAGCGCTTTCCTGTATCGAGAACCATCTCCTGGATCCGAAGCTTGTCGAGCTCTTCGTTGCCAAGGTCCACAGGCAAATCGAGCTTCAGAGCCGCAGCGCGGACGCCAGTGACATCCGAAACGCGGCGCGGTTGAAGGAGCTCGAAGGACAGATCGCGACACTCGCCAACAATATGCTTGTTAGCTCAGCGAGCCCAACCTTGCACAAGATGCTCGCCGATCTTGAGCGCGAAAAGAATGCACTCGAAACAGCAAAGCCCACCGCCAGTCCCAAAATGAAAGTCCTTCCTCACCCGGTCCTTGTCCAGCGGTTCAAGGCAAAGGTGAAGAACCTTCGCGCGGCGTTGGAAGATGAGACCATTCGATTGCAGGCCGTGGAGGTCGTCGGAGCGCTCATTCAGAGCGTCACGATTTATCCAGGCGAGGCGCCCGAGGGAGAGATTTCCGCAAATGTGGTCGATTTGGCGACCTACGCGGCTTCGCTGAATGACGCCGACTGGGCTGTCCGGAGGGAGTGTTCTGTAATGGTGGTTGCGGGGGTTGGATTTGAACCAACGACCTTCAGGTTATGAGCCTGACGAGCTACCGGACTGCTCCACCCCGCGGTAATTTTTTGTTTCGCCTCAAGCGCCGGCGCCGACCTCCGTCGGCTTGGCTATCCTCGCTCATGCGACCTGAAGGTCGCGTCGCTGCGGACGGCCGGTCGGCCTTGCGAAGTGCTGCGCACTTCGATGGCGCCTTCGTCACCGGCTTGGAGAGGCCAGAGACGAAAAAGCCGCCGCTCGGGTTTGCCCGGCAGCGGCTTTTTTGAAACTGTGAATGGGTTTGTTTCCCGCATGCCCGCCGGCTTTAATGCCTGGCGACGACCTACTCTTCCAGTGCTTGAGCACTAGTACCATCGGCGCTGTCCGGTTTCACGGCCGAGTTCGAGATGGGATCGGGTGGGTCACAGACGCTAAGGTCACCAAGCAATAGAGCTGGCGGACATGGGTTTAAATCGATGCTTTGAGCTTTGTTGGGCTTATCCGGCTAGAGTTTCCTCCACCTCGCGGACAGCATCAGAGCTGTCGTTGATGGTATGGATCCTACAAGCGCGAAAAGAACTATTAGGACCGGTTAGCTCCACACATTACTGCGCTTCCACACCCGGCCTATCAACGTCGTGGTCTACGACGGTTCGAAGATACCTTATCTTAAGGGAGGCTTCCCGCTTAGATGCTTTCAGCGGTTATCCCGTCCGTACATAGCTACCCTGCGGCACCCTTGGCAGGATGACAGGTACACCAGAGGTACGTTCACCCCGGTCCTCTCGTACTAGGGGCAACTCCTTTCAAGTATCGACGCCCACGGCAGATAGGGACCAAACTGTCTCGCGACGTTCTGAACCCAGCTCACGTACCACTTTAATTGGCGAACAGCCAAACCCTTGGGACCTGCTCCAGCCCCAGGATGTGATGAGCCGACATCGAGGTGCCAAACGATTCCGTCGATATGAGCTCTTGGGAATCATCAGCCTGTTATCCCCGGCGTACCTTTTATCCGTTGAGCGATGGCCCTTCCACGAGGGACCACCGGATCACTATGACCGACTTTCGTCTCTGCTCGACTCGTCAGTCTCGCAGTCAGGCAGGCTTATGCCATTGCACTCTTGCAGACGGTTTCCAACCGTCCTGAGCCTACCATCGCGCGCCTCCGTTACTCTTTAGGAGGCGACCGCCCCAGTCAAACTACCCGCCACAGAGGGTCCCACTACCGGATAACGGTAGCTGGTTAGACATCAGAAAACAGCAGGGTGGTATTTCACCTATGGCTCCACGAGAACTGGCGCTCTCGCTTCAAAGCCTCCCACCTATGCTACACAACTCTTTCCTAATGCCACTCTGAAGCTGCAGTAAAGGTGCACGGGGTCTTTCCGTCTAACCGCGGGTACTCCGCATCTTCACGGAGAATTCAATTTCGCTGAGCAT